>JAJZEA010000065.1 GCA_021851335.1 Acidobacteriota bacterium
ACGCCGGCCATGAGAGCCGATCCGAAGGCTCCGCCTTCTTCGGCGGTGAGAATTTCAACGGGCTGACCGTAGACGGCGGCCTGGATTCTGCGCCAGAGCGGGCCGCGCGCGCCGCCGCCGCCGAGTCGAATGGCCGAGACGGGAATGCCGAGTTCGGCGAAGAGCGTGAAGGTGTCGTTGAGTGAGTAGGCGACGCCCTCAAGGACGGCGCGTGTGAAGTGAGCCGACGAGTGGCTGCTGTGAATTCCGGCGAAGGAGGCGCGGACTTCCGGGTCGAGGTGCGGTGAGCGCTCGCCGAGCAGGTAAGGCGCCCAAAGCAGGCCGTCACTGCCGGGAGCGATGGCCTGGGCGGCGGCGGTGAGCGCGTCGTAGTCCTGGCCGGGGAAAAAGGTTTCGCGGAGCCAGCGGAAGCTGAGGCCGGCGGATTGGGTGACGCCCATGACGTGCCAGCGTCCGGGGACGGCGTGGCAGAAGGTGTGGAGGCGGCCTTTGGGGTCTTGGACGGGGCTTGCCGTTGCGGCGAAGACGACGCCGGAGGTTCCGATGGTGGCGGAGACGGAGCCGGGCGCGAGGATTCCCATGCCGACGGCTCCCGCGCCCTGGTCGCCTGCTCCGGCGACGATGGGCGTGCCCGTGGCGAGGCCGGTTTCCGCGGCTGCGGAGGCGGAGATGGCGGCGCAGACGTCGGTGGATTCAAAAAGCTCAGGCAGCCAGGACTCCGGAATGCCGGAGGCTGCGGCGACTTGAGAGGACCAGCGGCGATGTGTGACGTCGAGCAGGAGCGTTCCGCTGGCCTCCTGGACGTCGATGGCGTACGCGCCGGAGAGACGGAAGCGGACGTAATCCTTGGGGCAAAGGATATGCGCGGTGCGGGCGAAGATCTCCGGCTCGTGTTCTTTGACCCAGAGGAGTTTGGTGAGGGTAAAGTTGGGCAAAGCGGGGTTGCAGGTCAGCTCGATGAGGCGATCGTAGCCGATGTGCGTGTGGAGCCAGTCGCACTGCGGCTGGGTGCGCGTGTCGCACCAGATGAGGGACGGTCGGAGGACCTGGCCGGCGGCGTCGAGCAGGACGGCGCCGTGCATCTGGCCGGTGAGTCCGATGGCGGCGATGGGCTGGCGCGGCTGGGGCGCGGCGGTCAGAGCGCCACGGATGGCCTGGACGGCGGCGCGCCACCAGTCTTCCGGGTCCTGCTCGGCCCAGCCTGGATGTGGCGTGCGAAAGGGCGCGTGCTCGGCGGAGGCGGAGCTGACGATGGAGCCTTGCTCATTCACGAGGACGGCCCGCGTGCCGCCGGTGCCGATATCCATGCCAAGAAACCACATACGCTTACCTCTTCAAGTACAGAATTTCTCCGGTATAAATCGCTTTTCCGGGAGCTAGTGCCAATGCAGAGTGAGGATAGCAGCCGCGGGCGGGAGCAGGGAAGCGAACAGGCAGCTCGATTCGAGACGGTTGGCAAGATCGGCTGCGGCGAGCGATGCTGCTGTACGCGTCGATCGGGCGAGCGCAAAAGAGTGAAAATGGCCCGAAGAATGGGCAATCCGGCGGCTGCTTGCTTGGGACTCGGAACGGGATGTCTGTGGCTATGGTTTCGTATGTTATTGACAATGAATTGCTTGATTTCGATTCTGCGTCGGACTCGTGTTGACTGGAATGCTACTCCCTCTGTTACCACCCCCCCAGGGGGGTATATTATTTTTCTCGCCAACGAAAATTGGGCGAAATGTGTACTGAGTTGCAACTAGTCCTGACTTTGTTTTGTCGCCGAAGCGTGAGGACAGAACTCAGACCGGAACCAGTATGCCACAAACCGAAAGAATTGCCTGCAAAGCATTGCAGGCAGCGGACGCGCATTCGCTGGCCGCGCCTCGGAGAGTGGTGACGCTCCCGCTGGTGCGGGCGGCGCGGGCGAATGCGAAGCGGGTGTCCGGGACGGGTCGCCGGGTTGGAGTGGCAACGCTGGGTTGGGAGGGTTCATTGAAGAGGATTTTTGCCGGTCATCGGGCGCCAATGAGTGCTTGGGCGATAGCGCGCCAATTGAGAAAGTGAGCGGCGCACAGGCGCGAAGCGCGTTATGACTGAATCGAGGATGTCATCGGTCGATGTTTGAACCCATCTGAGTGAAGCCGCCTACTCGCCAATCGTTTTTTTTACTAAAGCAGCAATCACTTTCTCGTCCTGTGCATTCAACTGCCTAATCGCAAAAGCTGTCGGCCACACCGTACCTTCGTCCAGTCTGGCTTTGTCACTGAATCCGAGAGTCGAATATCTCATCTTGAACTTACTTGAGCCTTGAAAGAAACACACGACGTTTCCATCTTTGGCGTAGGCGGGCATTCCGTACCAGGTGCGAGGCGTGAGCATGGGTGCGACTTGTTTGATCAATGCATGAAGACGTTCGGCGATCATTCGATCGGAGTCAGGCATCTCGGCGATCTTCTTGAGCACCTCATCTTCGGCTTCCTTCGCGTTTGCGCTTTGCCGCTGCTCATCCTTCAGCTCCCTGGCTCGCTCCTTCATTGCGCGACGCTCGTCGTCCGTGAAGCCTGCCTGCTTGGGGCGTTGCGGTGTAGTTCTTCCGTCATTCTTTGATCGCATCGGTTCCTCTTGATGACACTCAGAAATTCAGATGCTCCATACAGGAAGCCGCGCCTAGCCACCTTGCAGCGCGTTGACAGTATGAACGATAGGGCTGGTTTTTGGAAGTCGGGTTGGGTTTGGGTGATGACCGGGCTACGGGGAGCGCGGTTGGTGGTGGTTGCCGGGGAGAAGCAGATTCCCTGCGGGGGTGACAGCAGGATGGTGGTGCCTCATCCATGCCGCAAACTGCGCGGCATGGATGAGGCACCCGAAAGAGTTGGAGGTTGTCTGGTTGGGGAGGGTGTCAGTCGGTGGGCGCGCTGTTGGGGTGGACGAGGTAGACCTGCTGGGGCGCGGTGGATTTGGCGTTGGCCTTGTCGAGCTTGAAGCGGACCGAGGCGATGGAGTCCTTGCCGCTGTAGGGTGAGGTGAAGGTCATCTCATACTGATTGCGCAGGCGGCGGTTGAGATCGGCGAGGAAGGGTTGGAAGGAGACGGGGTTGCCGAAACCCTCCCAGTAGGAGATGCCGCCGGTGGCGCTGGTGACTTCGACGAGGAGGTTCTGTCCGCCGTTGCCGACGTAGGAGCTGCTGCCGGGGTCGCCGCGGCCATGCCAATAGAGGGTAAAGACGACGAGGTGGGCTTTTGCGGCGTCCTGAATGGCGGATTGGACGTAGGGGTCTTCGGGATCGAAGCGGCGCTCGTAGTCGTCGATGCCGTCAGTGATCATGAGGACTTCACGCTGGGCTGTGGGATCGGCGGAGGGCCAGCGCTTGGCCAGGTCAGAGAGGCAGAAGTAGGGGCTGCCGTTCGAGTAGGACGGGCCGGCGGTGAGTCGGAGGCTTTTGAGGACAGCGTCGCGGTTGTTGGTGAGCGGAGTGGCTAACTGGACGCCACCGTACTGCATGTAGCCGAGTGAGACGCGGGCGTTGGGCGGCAGAGCCTGGATGAAGTTGCGAATATCGGAGAACTGGATGCTGAGGCTGCTGCGCGCGGTGTCGTCGATGAGGATGACGAACTCGATGTGGGATTTGGGGCCTTGCGAGGGAACGAGGCTGGTGATGGTGGCGGGTTTGCCATCGACGGCGAGCTTGATGTCGGCTGGGGTGATGGCGGGCGCCGGGTCTTTGTCACGTTTGCCGAGCACGGTGATGATGGCGCGGCCCTGTGTGGGATTGGTGTCCTGAGCGCTGGCGGCAAGTCCGCTGACGAGGATGGCCGCCGCGAACGAAAGAGTGAAGAGAAGTTTGTCTTGCATGGTTGCTGGTTCCTTTCTGCGATGCAGCGCCGGGATGGAGAGCAGAACCCCATTATGCCCGGTGGTTGCATCTGCGTCCACTCAATGAGACGCGTTCTGCAAAGGATTTAACCCGAATTTTTGAAAATAGTCTTCATGGACTGAAAACTTCAGTGCTGGATGGCAGGAAGGGCGGTGGAAACATTGGGGGGGGTGTGTGATGAAGGACACAAGCGGAGGAGTGGCGAGATGTAAGAGGATGGAAGCAGCAGCAGCGGTGTCGGAAGTGCGGTGCCGGGGTGCGAAGTTTGGCAATTGACGGAGGGCTGAGATGAGTGATCTGGCAGCGTTGGCGGAGTCGGTGACGGTGGATCCATGGGTGGGACATCCGCAGGACTATCACGTGTTTCATCGGTTTCTGGAGCGATGCAGCGAGCTGCCCGCACTGACGACGGCGGTGTGCTGGCCGATGTCGGAGGTGGCGCTGCGAGGGGCGCTGGAAGCAGCAGAGGCAGGGCTGATTGAACCGGTGCTGGTGGGCGATGGGGAGGCGATGCGCAAGCTGGCGCAGGAGATGGGCGTGAGCGTGGAGGGTCTGCCGGTGGTGGAGGCAGCGAGCGAAAGCGCGGCGGCGCAGGCAAGCGTGGATCTGTGCCGGAGCGGCAAGGCGCAGGCGATGATGAAAGGCAGCCTGCACACGGATGAACTGATGCGTGTGGCGATGGCGCGGGATACGGGATTGCGGACGAGCAAGCGGATTACACATGTGTTTGTGATGGATACGCCGGCCTATGACCGAACGCTGCTGATTACGGATGCGGCGATCAATATTGAGCCTGACCTGGAAGACAAGGTGCATATTGTGCAGAATGCGATTGATCTGGCGCATGCGCTGGGAATTCCGGAGCCGAAGGTGGCGCTGCTGTCGGCGGTGGAGACGGTGAATCCGAAGATTGCCTCGACGCTGGATGCGGCGGCGCTGTGCAAGATGGCGGATCGGAAGCAGATTACGGGCGGAATTCTGGATGGGCCGCTGGCGTTTGATACGGCGGTGAGCGAAAAGGCGGCGGCGATCAAGGGTCTGGTTTCGCCGGTGACAGGGAAGGCGGACATTCTGGTGGTGCCGGATCTGGAGTCGGGCAATATGCTGGCCAAGCAACTGGAGTATCTGGGAGGCGCGCAACTGGCGGGGATTGTGCTGGGAGCGCGGGTGCCGGTGATTCTGACGAGCCGAGCGGATTCGGCGGCGACGCGGCTGACCTCGTGCGCGGTGGCGGCGCTGTTGCACCAGGCGCAGCAGTGCGGACAAAGCTGAGGGTCAGACCGGGAATGCCCGCAGGCCATCCGGTGGATTGGGCGGCCTGCGGGCACGGAAAGCGACGAGCGAAGGTTGCGCGTCAGCGGACGGAAGTGAGTGAGGCTGTGAGCGGGGTGGACTCCGAGGAGTCTCCTACGCGGAGGACGAACTTGCCGGTGTCCATCTTCCAGTTGTGCGTGGCGACATCCCAGTAGGAGAAGGAACGCGGATTGAGCGTGAGCGTGACGTGCTGGGTTGCTCCCGGAGCTAGGCGCACTTTGGCGAAACCTTTCAGTTCGCGCTCGGGACGGGTGACGGCGGCGTCTGGCTCGGAGACATAGAGTTGGGCGACTTCGGCTCCGGCGAGGTGGCCGGTGTTGGTGACATCGAAGGAGACGGCGACGTTCTGGCCGATGCGGACGGTGGGCTGCACCTGGAGGTGGCTGAAGGCAAAGGTGGTGTAGCTGAGGCCAAAGCCGAAGGGATAGAGCGGGTGCTTGCCGTTGGTGGTCCAGTAACGGTAGCCGACCATGAGCTTCTCGTTGTAATGAACGTGCTGAAGGCCGTCGGCTTCCTGTTTGGAGTAGTAGTTGGCGTAGGTGGGGTCGTCCTGGAAGCTGCGGTCGAAGGTGACGGGCAGCTTGCCCTCGGGATTGAGCTTGCCCAGCAGCGCCTCGGCGATGGCGGTTCCACCCTCCTGGCCGGGGTAGTAGGTTTGCAGGAATGCAGGAACCTTGTCGAGCCAGCTTGTGGTGTCGACGGCTCCACCGGCGGTGAGGACGACGGCGGTCTTCGGATTGGCCGCCACAACGGCGTGGATGAGCGCGTCCTGTCCCCAGGGCAGGGTGAAGGTGCGGTCGTAGCCTTCGCTTTCGGTGTCGGGATCGAATCCGACGGAGAGGACGACGGCATCGGCTTTGGAGGCGGTGCGCAGGGCGTCGGCGGGGATCAGGTCAGAGATTGCGCGAAGGCCGAGCGCGAGACGGATGCCGGGCGCCTGCGGAATGTAGTCGGCGATGATGTGGATGGGCGTGCCGACGGTGAGGTGAAGCGTGGCGGAAAGCGGAAACTGGCCTTCGCGATGGGGCTGGTCGAGGATTTGTTTGCCATCGACGCGGACGGTGTAGGCGTCTTCACCGGAGGCAGCGGAGAGCAGGAGATAGTCGCCAGTGGAGGTGGGCGTGTAGGTGGCGGTGTAGCGGAGGCCGCGGGGATGGGGATCGACGACATCCCACATGGCGGGTTTGAGGTCGTTGATCTGCCGCTGGGTGGTGGTGGAGGCCGGGGTTCCGGTGAAGTCACGATTGTCAAAGTGTTCGACGCGGACGGGTGAGTCGAAGCGGGTGGATCTGAAGATTTCACCAGGAGCCGGGAGTCCGCGCGAGTAAAGCACATGGATGCCTGCGGAATTAGCCGTGTTGGCAAGGCCGGTGAGCAGGCTGACGGGATCGAATGCGGTGGCCTGCGAGGAGCCTCCGCCGCCGGGAATGGCGGGATAGGCGTCGGGGCCGATGACGGCGATGGTTTTGATCTGCGCCGGGGTAAAGGGCAGGAAGTGGTGGTCATTTTTGAGCAGGGTGAGGCTCTCACGCGCGCCCTGCAGGGCGATGGCGCGGTCGGCGACCGAGTAAAGCGGCAGCGAGTCAACCTGCTGCGGGCGGGCGTTGGGGCCAATCCATCCGTAGCGCAGAGCGACACGGAAAAGCCGAATGAGCTTGTCGTCGAGTGTGGCCTCGCTGACCTGGCCGGAGCGGACGGCGGGCAGAAGTGTCTGCTCGTTCATGAATTTTGCTGAAGGCATCTCGAGATCGAGGCCGTTGTTGGCCGCGGCAACGCCGTCATAGGTGGCGTCCCAGTCCGACATCAGCAATCCGTCAAAGCCCCACTCCTGCTTGAGCAGCTTGACGTTGAGGTCGTTGTTCTGGGTGGAGTGGACGCCGTGCAGCAGGTTGTAGGAGTCCATGACGGCGGTGACGTGAGCGGTTTTGACGGCGGCTTCAAAGGGGGGCAGATAGAGTTCGCGGAAGGTGCGCTCGTCGATGTCGGAGCTGACGTTGTGGCGGTCGTACTCCTGATTGTTGCCGGCGAAGTGCTTGACGGTGGCGCTGACGCCTTCGGACTGGACGCCTTCGATGTATTGCACGGCAAGCTGGGCGTTGAGGTAAGGGTCTTCGGAGAGATATTCAAAGTTGCGACCGTTGACCGGCGAGCGGGAGATGTTGACGCCGGGCGCGAGGAGGAAATCGACGCCGCGTGCGCGAGCGTCACGGCCCAGGCCTTCGCCGACCTTGCGGGCGACGGTGGGATCCCAGGTGGCGGCGAGCGCGGCGCCGCCGGCGTAGGCGGTGGTCGGTCCCCAGGAGCGGACGCCGAGCGGACCGTCGGACATTTTGAGCCGGGGGAGCTGGATGGAAGGCATGGCGTGGGTGAACATGCCATCGACGCCGCCGAGAAGATGAATCTTCTGCTCCAGCGTGAGCTTGGCGACCATGGCGTGAGCCTGTTGCTCGATGGCGGGAGAATCGGGAGCTGGACCGAAGAGCGTCTGGACTTGCGTCTGGGCCTGCGCCTGGGCATCCGTTTGGGCATGGATGGCAGCCGGACCGACGATGATGGCGACAAGCGCGATGAACCAGGCAGAAGAGCGGAGACGACGAAGGGAAGCGAAGAGGTGGATTTGCATAGCGTGGGGAAGACTACACGGTGGAAGAGACGTTTGGCAAGCAAAAACAAACGATTGTTAAGGCGATTCCTCAAGAGCAAAGGGCGAGTGCCGGGAAGGTTGGAAATATGCGCTGAGGATTTCAGATGTTGTGGAATCGCGGCAGCAGTATACTGGCGCAGTCAGTGGAAACACGCAACATGGATCGATAACTTGATTCTGGAAGTGACGTTGAGCGATCAACGATCTGAGGTCAACGGGACAAGATGACACCCTTCAAGCAGATTTCTCCCCACCCGGTGGATTGTGTTCACTGCGAGCAACGACATCAGAGGCTTTTCTGCAACTTGCCGCAGGAAGCGCTGGAGGAGTTTGATCGGCTTGGCGTGCTGGTGAGACATGCGCGGGGTGCAAAGCTGTTCAGTGAGGGGGATATTGCGCGGAATGTGTTTGTGCTGTGCAGCGGCCAGGTGAAGCTGTCGACCAACTCGCGGGATGGCAAGACGATGATCCTGAAGATTGCGGTGCCGGGCGACCTGCTTGGGTTGAATGCGGCGCTGGCGGACGCTCCGCATGAGCTGACGGCGGAGACGATTGAGCCGTGCACGATCAAGACGGCACGGCGGGAGCAGTTTGTGGAGTTTCTGCACAAGTACGGGGTAGCGAGCATGAATGCGGCGCAGTCGCTTTCGACCGAGTACTGGACGGTCTTTCGGGATGCGCGTCGACTGGCGCTTTCGACGACGGCTGGGGGAAGACTGGCGCAACTGCTGCTGGAGTGGGCGAGGTCGGCAAGCTGTGGTGAAGGAGAGATGAAGTTTACGATGGCGCTGACGCATGAAGAGCTTGCAAGTATGGCCGGTACGTCGCGCGAGACGGTGACTCGGCTGCTGAGCCAGTTTCGTCGGGATGAATGGATCCGGATGAATGGGTCACGCGTGACGATTTTGAACGAGGAGGCGCTGGACCGGATGACGGCGTGAGCGCGAAACGTTTGGGGATGCCCTGAGTTGGGGCAGTTCAAGAGTGATCGAAAACGGGCGATGAACTGCATGGGCGCACTCTTCTGGGCGCACGATCCCGACTTGAGGCTGCTTCGCTGCTATGGACTCCACGAGCGCAACTGTAACCGAAGAACAGATTGAACAGGCGAACTCGCTTTTCTGGAGCCAGATGCTTGGCGTGGAGATGCGTCGAGCTGTGCCCGTGCATTCCGAATGGATGGAGGATGCGCATGTTGCCGGCTGGTGCTTGCTTTCGGGTGCATGGGTCGGGCGGATTGAAGTGCGGATGACGCATGGGCTGGCGATGATGGCGACGGCGATGATGCTGGCGCTGCCCGAGGAGCATGTGCGGGAAGCGGACCTGATGGATGCGACGAAAGAAATTGCCAACATGATTGTAGGCACGATCAAGTCGACGCTGCCGAGGCCGTGTTCGATGACGGTTCCGGAGGCGTCGGCTGCGAGTGGCGCGGAAACGTTGCGAGCAGCGATGGGAAGAAGCGCGCGATTTTGTCATGAGCAGGGCGAGTTAATCGTGCGATTGATAGAAGAGAGTGATGAGCGAGTATAAGTAAAAGTTCTGGGATAACTTTTTTCTTGCATAAATGTTCAAAGTAAAACTATGTTTAAGAATGGAAGCCAGACAATCCTGTTTGGGTAGCAAACCACTCTGTGACAATTTCTCAGTCTGAGGTCAATGCGCGTTTGCGCAGTGGCATTGCCGTATCTATTCAATTTTCTGACCTATCTTTTCAGAGTTGCAACGGATTTCGGAAGACGATTCCGGAGTTAGTTCGAATTCTTCCTTCTATCGGCAGTTCGTTTTTTATCCGCAGTCTTTTTAACTTTCTTCTTATCCGCGTCTCCCGATCAGCGGTTCGTGAGGCGAACGCCCTTTCTTACTTTCTTTTTGGAGGTAGTTCGCATGAGTCTTACTCGGAGTTATTCCTGGCGGCTTCTTGGATTTCTTGTTTTGACATGGATGTGGTGCGCAATGGCAGGGGCAGGACGCGCACAAACATTTCGAGGCGCGATCAACGGGATGGTGACGGATCCGACCGGCGCGGTTGTGCCGGGCGCAGCGGTGACGGCGGTGAACGTGGCGACGGGCGTGACATTGAAGGCGGTCAGCTCCAGCGCTGGCGAGTTTGCATTCCGCGATATTCCAATTGGAACGTATCGCGTGAGCGTGACGGCGAATGGATTCAAGGCGGAGGATATCAGAGGCGTGCCGGTGTCGGCGGGCGCGGTCTATACGCTGCCGGTGAAGCTGCGAGTGGCGTCGTCGGGTGAGACGGTCGAGGTTTCAGCCGAAGCGGTGTCGCTGGATACGACTTCGACGGTGCAGACGACGGATATTCCGAATCAGGTGATTCAGGATACGCCGATGAATGGGCGGGATTTTACGCAGATGATTGCGATGACGCCGGGCTATGCGGGGTATTCGGGCGGCGGATATGGATCGGTGAATGGCACGCGGCCGGATATGGTGAGTTGGCAGATTGAGGGCGCGGATAACAACGATGTCTGGTGGAATATTCCTGCGGCAAATCAGGGAGGTGTTTCGGGAATCGCAGGCGTGACGCTGCCGCTGGATGCGATCGAGCAGGTGTCGGTGGTGACGGAGGCCGGGCCGGATGTGGGCCGAAGTCCGGGTGCAACGGTGAACCTGGCGATCAAGTCGGGAACGAATCAGATGCACGGGACGGCCTACTACTACAACCGGAACGAGGCGCTGGCGGCGCAGTCGCAGCTTGCGCTGACGAAGCCGGAACTGCGGAACCAGCAGTTCGGCTATTCGGCGGGCGGCCCGATTCTGAAGAACCGCTTTTTCATCTTCACGACGTATGAGGATCAGCGTTTTACGATTGGCGTGAATCAGCCTTCGACGGAGCCTTCGGCGGCGTACCAGGCGGCGGCGACATCGATTCTGAATGCATACAATGTGCCGTTGAATCAGGCTTCGCTGAACCTGCTGCATGGGTCGGGGAGCAATCAGGGATTGTGGCCAGCGAATGCGCTGACCGGAGCGGCGGCGCCGTTCAACTATACGAATCCGGAGAATGAGTTTGGTTTCAGCCACAACGGGTTGGTGAAGCTGGATTACTCGATCAACGACAACAACAAGCTGTCGTTCAAGTGGTATGTGGGGCAGGGGACGCAGGTGGCGCCGACGGTTTCACTGCTGACGCCCTACTATGAAGCGGCGCCGATTCATGTGCAGAACTATTCGCTGACGTACAACACGGTTCTGACGCCGCAGTTGAGCAACCAGATTTTCATGGGTGTGAACTACTTCAACCAGGCATTCTCCGACTCCAGCACGGCGTATAATCCGATTGCGCTGGGACTGGATACGGGAGCGACGGGGCCAGCGTTGGCTGGCGCGCCGCGCATCCAGATTGCAGCGCCGTCCTCGAGTAGCGGACTGGGATCGTCGTCGGATGGATTTGACACGGTGGGCGGGATTCCGAACTCGGGTCGCAACGACATTACGGGGCATCTGGACGAGTCGCTTTCGTGGACGGTGGGCAAGCATGAGTTCCGCTTTGGCGGTGAGTTTCGACAGGCGCAGGTGGATGATTTCTATCAGGCGGACCAGCGGGGAACCTTCGTCTTTGACGGCACGCAGGGGCCATGGTCGGGCAATGCGGGAACGGCTTGCGACATGCTCTCAGGAATGGCTGCCGGTGCGGTGACATTGCCTTCGTCGGAGACGTCGGACCCGCGCTTTCTGCAACTGGCGGATTTTCTGGCGGGTTGCTACAACGCGGGCGGAACGTCGATTGTGCAAGGGAATCCGAAGCGGCAGGTCTTTTTGAACTCCTACGGACTGTTTGCGCAGGATACGTATCAGGTGACTTCGCACGTGAGCTTGAACTATGGTCTGCGGTATGAATATGGCGGACCGATTCATGATGGAAACAAGGATCTGAGCACGTTTCTGCCGGGTGCGCCGAATGGCCTGGCGGTGGCGGGCGTGGATGTGGCGAACCTGTACCAGCAGTACTATCTGGGATTTGGACCGCGCGTGGGCGTGGCGTGGCAACCGGGCAGCGACGGGAAGACGGTGATCCGAGCGGGATTTGGGCTGGGGTATGACAATCCGAATGTGGTCAACTT
>JAJZEA010000066.1 GCA_021851335.1 Acidobacteriota bacterium
GCGGAGGATCGTGGTTTCATCTGGAGCGGCGGCCACGCCCAGATCCACTCCGGCAAAGCGCTGCAGCACAGCCGACTCATAGAATGCCTCTTCCATGCCCGGATCGGACAAGCCAAACCACTGTTACAAAAAGTAGGTCCGCAGCATGATCCCGAGACCCACCGGCTGACGGCCGTTGCCTGCCTTGGGATAAACGGGCTCAACCAGCGCCAGCAACTCAGACCACGGAACCACCTGGTTCATCGGGTCAAGAAACAGTTCACGCTTGCTCTTGCGACCATACTTCGCAAAACCGGACTGCGATGCAAATGTCTGCTGAAAACGCGCCATTCGCTTCATGCTTATAGTCTATTCAAGAATGACGCAGGCGGCAGACTTGTGCAGAGGTTCCCTAAGCCTGTACTCGGCTGCCGCCTCGCACAGGCCCAGCCGGCCCTTCACAACAAATATGCAAAGAACCTCTCGACCATGTACCGTCAAACGGGCATGATGGTGGTAGTCCATCTGACCTCCAGAGAAAACAGATTGCTCGACACAATCAGCTTCTCCGTTCTCGATCAGATGGACAACAACCTATTGCAACTTCACAGCTAGCCGACCTCCTGTGCGATCCGATGCCGATTGACACCGCGCGTATAGGCGCGGATCACTTGCCGCCGCCGCTCATGCTGCGCCGACGAACTCAACTTACGCGCATCCTCTTGCTCCATGCTGATTGGATGCCCTTAAAGACTCAAAATCACAGCATTTACGGGCCTGCTCTATTGAACAGTCGGCGTGTGAGATATGCAGGTTAGAATTGGTCGGCACTCCAACTTTTACAACGAGAGCAGGGAATCATTGCCAGCGTTCGTCGTGTGTGCGATGCTGCTTAAGAGAAGATTTTCTCTGGACGGTGCTGTCCAGGCTCCCAATCGGTGGTCGGCCCTGTCTCTGAAGTAGCGTCTTCCATGGACGATCGTGAGCATCGAATCTTGTGCATTGCAGGTAATGAAAAGCGGGAGTAGTTCAGTGGCAGAACGTCAGCTTCCCAAGCTGAATGTCGCCGGTTCGATCCCGGTCTCCCGCTCCAAAAATTTTCAGGGTCGATTGACGGAAACCGTTCCTAGTCGTAATACTGATAGCGATGAAAAAGATGAGCCAGTCCGCGACTCTCTGTTGCATGTGCATGTGCATGTGTGTCAGGTTCGTGCCGCTGGCGGAACGCTGCTAACCTCCTCATAGCAGCCTCACCCGATTGGCCCGGACCCGGAAGCGGTTCGGGCCATCTGTTTTTGCCTGAGCTGCGGCGGATTTCCCGGCCAATCTCAACCAGAACTGGAGCCACATCATGAGTCAGAATCAAGCGCCGCAGCACCATCTCGCCACCCTCGCCGTCCACGCCGGTCAGTCGCCTGATCCCACAACCGGCTCGCGCGCCGTGCCCATCTACCAGACCACCTCCTACGTCTTCCACGATGCCGACCACGCCGGACGTCTCTTCGGCCTGCAGGAGTTCGGCAACATCTACACGCGCATCATGAACCCGACGACCGATGTCTTTGAGAAGCGTGTCGCCGCGCTCGAAGGCGGCGCAGCGGCGCTGGCCACGGCCTCCGGACAGGCCGCAATCACGCTGGCCATCACCACGCTTGCCGCCGCTGGCGATGAGATCATTTCGTCCACCTCGCTCTACGGCGGCACCTACAATCTCTTTCACCACACGCTGCCGCGCCTCGGCATCACGGTGAAGTTCGTCGATGCCGACGACTTCGACGCGCTTCGCGCCGCCATCACGCCGCGCACGCGCGCCATCTACACCGAGACGCTTGGCAACCCCAAGCTCGATGTCGTCGATCTGGAGACGATTGCCACTATTGCCCACGCCAACAGCCTGCCGCTCATCGTGGACAATACCTGCCCCTCGCCGGCTCTGCTGCGTCCCATCGAATGGGGTGCCGATATCGTGATTCATTCGGCCACCAAGTTCCTGGGCGGCCACGGAACCTCCATCGGGGGCGTCATCGTCGATGCTGGTCGTTTTGACTGGACCTCCGGCCGATTTGCCGAATTCACTGAGCCGGACCCGTCCTATCATGGTCTTTCATTCGCACTGGCCTTCGGTCCGCTTGCCTTTATCCTGAAGGCGCGTGTCCAGGGGCTGCGCGACACGGGTGCCGCGCTCGCGCCCTTCAACGCGTTTCTCATTCTTCAGGGCATTGAGACCCTCGCTCTGCGCATGGAGCGACACTCTGCCAATGCTCTTGCCGTCGCGCGGCATCTGGAGCAGCATCCGCACGTCGAGTGGGTCAACTATCCCGGACTCAGCTCCAGCCCATATCACGCGCGCGCACAGAAATACATGCCCACCGGCAGCAGCGCCTTGCTTACCTTCGGCATTCGTGGCGGATACGACGCGGGCAAGACATTCATTGACTCGCTGAAGCTGTTCTCGCTCGTGGCCAACATCGGCGATGCCAAGTCGCTCGTCATTCACCCGGCCTCGACCACGCACCAGCAACTCACCGCCGAGGAGCAGGCCGCCACCGGAGTCACCCCGGAGTTGGTGCGACTTTCCATTGGCATCGAGGACATCCGCGACATTCTCGCAGACATCGATCAGGCGCTCACGCACGCCTGTACGGCAGACAGCCGGGCGGCTGTTGTCGCACAATGAGCAGAATGGCTTCTTCAAAAAACCGGTCTGCGGAGGACGCTCGCGCGCAGGCTCCAGCAGCTTCCGTCCGCACGCCTCGCCCCGCGCCAGAGCCGATCTATGAGGGAGATTTTGTCCTCGGCGAACCACTGGCGCTGGACTGCGGCCAGACGCTTCCCAATCCGACGCTGCACTACGCCGTCTATGGGCGTCTGGACGCGGCGCGCAGCAACGCCGTGCTGGTCTGCCACGCGCTCTCAGGCTCGGCGTTGGTCGGCTCCTGGTGGCCGGAGCTGTTCGCGCCGGAGATCGAGGATCGCCTGGTCGATACGCGGCGCGACTGCATCGTCTGCATCAACCTTCTCGGCTCCTGCTACGGATCGACCGGGCCGTCGTCCGTCGATCCGCGCACGGGCCGGGTTTACGGTCCCGACTTTCCGCTGCTCTCCATCCGGGACAACGTCCGCGCTCAGGTGCGCCTGCTTGATTCGCTGGGCATCCATCGCCTGCGCTTGGCCATCGGCGGCTCCATCGGCGGCATGCAGGCGCTTCAGTGGTCGATCGATTTCCCGGATCGCGTGGAGCGAGCCGTGGTCATTGGCGTGGCCCCGCTCGGCGCCATGGGCCTGGCTCTCAACCACACCCAGCGCATGGCGATTGTGAATGATCCTGACTGGAAGGGCGGCAATTATCTGACCCACCGGCAGCCACGCAGGGGACTTTCCCTGGCGCGTCAGATTGCGACCTTCAGCTATAAATCGCCGGAGCTGTTCGAGGAGCGATTTGCTCGCCGCCCGAACCGCAACGGCGAGCAGCCGTGGCTTCACCAGCCTGGCGCAAACGGCCTGCTTGGAGGCCGCTATGACATAGCCGGATATCTGGATTATCAGGGTGCGAAATTCCCGGACCGCTTCGACGCCAACTCCTATCTGGCGATTTTGCGCATGATGGACAACTGGGATCCACTGCGCGACGCTGGCACTCCGGAAGCCGCTTTTGCAGCGATTCGTGCGCGTCTGTTGCTGGTGGGCATCAGCTCCGATCTGCTCTTTCCCGCTCGCGATGTCCAAAAGCTGACGGAAATCATGCAATCGGTCGGCGTCCATGCGGATTATCGTGAGATGATCACGGCACATGGGCATGACGCCTTTCTTGCGGAACAGGTTGAGCTGGTTCGCCTGCTCCATTCGCTGGACTAAATCTTCCCTTGTCAGAGATGGCTTCAGTTTCTATAATCCGAGCAACACCGCATCTCGCCCCGGAAGCGGAAGAAATTGTTCAGCGTATGCAGGCATTCCAGGCTGCGCGCCAACCAACAGGTCATTACATCATCGAAATTTGCACTCTCAGGAGCCTTGAATGAAGAAGTATCTCCTCACATCCGTGGTGATTCTAGCCGGATTCTGCATGGTCGCGGCGCCGCTCGCTCAAGCGCAGGATGCCTCCGGCCAGATCACAATCAAGAACCCTGCGGAGTACAACTCCTACCAGAACGCTGTGTCGCAGACGACCCCGCAGGCCAAGGCCGCGGCTTGCGAAGCTTTCCTTTCGTCCTATCCCCAAAGTGTGGTCAAGCTGGCGATTCTGAATCAACTGCTGGACGCATACACGCAGTTTGACGCTTCCAAAGCAGTGGATGCTGCGAATCGACTTCTACAGGTCGATCCTTCCAATCTGAAGGCGCTTTATCTCATCGCCTTTATCAAAAAGCAGCAGGCCGCGCAGGTCGCCGCTTCCAATCCTGCCCAGCAGGCACAGCTTCTCGACGATGCCGCCGCCGCTGCGCAGAAAGGTCTCGCGCTCGCCAAGCCGGATGGCGTTACGGATGATGCATTCAAGAAGCAGAAGTCAACCACCGATCCGTTCTTTCACTCGGTCGTCGCCTATGATGACATCTATTCCAAGAAGGATCTACAGGGTGCGATTACCGAGTTTCGTACCGAACTGGAGATGCTGAGCACCTCCAATCCGGCAGCCACACAGGTTGCTCCGGCACTGAATGACACGCTGGTTCTTGGCCAGACCTACACGCAGCTCAAACCGGCCGACATGATCAATGGAATCTGGTATCTGAGCCGCGCGGAAAACTTTGCCCCAGCCCAGTTCAAGCCCGCAATCGACAAGCAGGCGAAGTACTGGTACAAGCGCTTCCACGGCAGTGCGGATGGCTACGATGCGGTGATGGCGGAGTCAGCCAAGAGCGTCTTCCCGCCACAGGACTTCAAGATCGCTCCAGCACCCACACCCAAGGAGATCGCCGACAAGTTTGTCGCCGACAATCCGGACTTCTCCACCTATGCCATGGGTGACAGCGAGTACGTCCTGGCCAATGCTTCCCCGGAGAACGCCGAGAAGCTCTTTGCTACCCTCAAGGACAAGGTCGTCATCATTCCCGGCACGGTTGTCTCCGCCGATGCCAATCAGATCAAGCTTGCGGTCACTGACGACGCCAAGGCGGACAAGGTGGCTGACTTCACCATCAACATGAAGAAGCCGCTCGCGGACAAGGATATCCCCGCAGCCGGTACCGACATGAAAAACCTTGTCGGAACCTATGATTCGTATACGCAGACTCCGCCACAGATCATCATGCGCGACGGTGAGATCCAGGTTGAAAAGAAGCCGGTGAGCCATCACAAGCCAGCGGCGGGTCATCACACCCACAGCTAAATTTCCCGTTCCTCTGTTGTGCAAGGGCGCTTTCATCGCGAAGCGCCCTTGCTGCTTCTGGGCCAATTCGGCGGATGATACTCTGGCTATATCGTGAAGAATCCCCGGACGATTTCGTTTGCGTGCCTGGTTGTCGGCTTCCTTGCAGCCGCCACGCCCTCTTTCGCACAACCGCCTGCGCCGCCTACCTGTTCGCTCGATAGCAGCACCGGCAAAGCGTGTGGTCTGCGGGTTACACCTGCACTTTCTAAGCCGCTTGTCAGCCCGTTCCTGACGCAGAATCAATCACCAGAAACCACCACACTTAAATATGTATCGGTTGATCAGCTAGGCGCGAGTGACCGCGCCCTGCTTCAGAGCAGTCTGCCGCGTATCGTTACGCTCGCTCAGGAGCAAGGCTTTGATTTTCAGGGCCAGCAGGGTGGCGCGCCATCCGGCTGGATCGCGCGTCAGGCGGACTGTAGTGCTCTTCCGGGCCATTTGCTTTTCAGTTATGAGCGAGCCGCAGGCACTCACAGCGAAGCCAGTTTCACCGTCGCCATTCCGCGCACCGGCAACGGCCGCATCCACCTCGTTCCTGTCGAGCGCCGAGGATTCACGTTGTACACGCCATCCCGCCGCAATCGTATCACCATCGCCATCTTCAATGACCTGCTGAAAGACGATGCGCGCGCCGTGCGTTCTGATTGGCTGGGACTGGGTCTTTGCTACGCAGCGCTGGCAGGCGACCAGGTACAGGCTGTGACGACGCACCAGCCATCTTCACCACCCTCAACCGGCATTCCACAACCCACCTACACCACGGCTTCGCTGTCGCTTTCCTGGAAGCAGCCACCCGCCATCACTTTTGTCGGCTTGCCGCCGGGTGGCTCAACACCCCGTCAGTGGACCCTGATCTTCACTCCAGCCGGATCGCTGCACAAGGTTCTGATCAGGCACGCACATGCCCTTGCCATCAGTTCAGCGCGAGAAGATGCGCGCATGGAAACTCCGGTTGTGGCCAAGGGACAGGTGGTTGATTTGAAGTAGCCAGACCGGCTTCAAGGCTGGAAGGAAAAGAGCCTGGGAGCATAAGTGTCGGTCGCCGTCACTGGGCCACTTGCGCTGTATTCAGCATGCTTGTTCCTGCCAATTCGGGGCAAACTGAAATCCAGCGCAACTCGAATCCGGGGGAAACACAAATCCCGGGGAAACTCGAATCCAGCCGCTATTCCTTCGTGGCCGTCGGATTCGGCGCAATCTCATGCAGTTCTTTTCCCGGCTTGAAGCGGATCGCTTTGCCCGGAGCGATGCTGACTTCGCTGCCGGTTCGCGGATTGCGGCCAATGCCGGTCTTTCTGGGTCGGACGCTGAAAACGCCGAAGCCACGCAGCTCAATCCGATCGCCCGATGCCAGAGCCTTTTTCAGCCCTTCAAAGACACAATCCACGGCCGCCTCTGCCTTGATGCGGGGCAATCCGGTACGCTCGATCACTTGATGAACGATGTGCTGTTTGATCAACGTTCCTGTCCTTTTCTTCAGATTCTACAGCGTCGCATGGTCTGCGTCGCTGGCGTGAGCATATTCATTCATAACGTCATTGTCAATTGCGACCATCAGCCCATAGGATAAGCATCAAGCGCACCTGCCGCGCCATAATTCATCTGCCTGTCCGCCAGGCTTCGGAGACTCATGCCCATTCTCAGTGATCGCTGGATTCGAGAACAAGCCCTGAATCAGGGAATGATTGAGCCATTTTGCGAAAAACAGGTTCGCGAAGGGGTCATCTCCTACGGACTTTCTTCCTATGGATATGATCTCAGGGTCTCCGACGAATTCAAAATCTTCACCAATGTGAACAGCGCGGTCATCGACCCCAAAAATTTTGACGAGCGATCCTTTGTCACTGTCCAAGCCGATTCCGTCATCGTCCCGCCCAACAGTTTCGCGCTCGCCCGTTCCGTCGAGTATTTTCGTATTCCACGCAACGTTCTCACCATCTGCGTCGGCAAATCCACCTATGCCCGCTGCGGGATCATCGTCAACGTCACTCCTTTCGAGCCGGAGTGGGAGGGGTTCGTTACCCTTGAAATTTCGAACACCACGCCACTTCCCGCTCGCGTCTACGCCAACGAGGGTCTTTGCCAGATTCTCTTTTTTCAGGGCAACGAACCGTGCGAAGTCAGCTACGCGGATCGCAAAGGGAAGTATCAAAAGCAGCAGGGCATTGTTCTCCCACGCCTTTGAACAAGAGGAACAACAAACGGAATATTCTCGCCCGCAGCCATTGCGCTACGGACTGCGATTCCACTACAGTGCAAGTATCCTCGCCCTCCATCAAACGGTGTGGCTGGAATCGAATGGTTCAGGAGTCTATGGGTGAACGCTCCAGCCGGTGATAAACGTATCCCTCTTGGTGTCGTCTCTACCGATCCCATTCGCACCGAGGGGCTGCTCAGCATCTTTGACGGGCATCCGGACATCCAAGCGTACAGCGCGGAGTTACGTACCCTTCTTGAGGGTGACACGCTTCGCTTTATCCTCCTCGACGTCTCCACAACGGATACATGGATCGACACGCTTTTTTTTGTGCGCCGACTTCGTCCCGATATTCGCCAGATTGTCCTCGGTCCCTCGACCGACGAAGAGATCGTCCAACGTTCGATCATCGCTGGCGGTCGTGCTTATCTTGACGTCTGCTGCGAGCCGGAGCAGGTGATGATGGCTCTGGAGGCGGTTCTTCAAGGTTCCATCTGGGCACCCCGCCGCACACTCTCCAAGCTGATTGATCGCCTGCTCGTGGGTTCCACCACGCATCGGAAGGATCAATTCGGAAAGCTCAGTCGCCGTGAACGTCAGGTTCTTGACCGCATCCTTGAAGCTCGTTCCAATCGCGAGATTGCCGAAGATCTGGGCATTGAAGAGCGAACCGTCAAGGCTTACGTCTCGAGTCTGATGCGCAAGACCGGCGTCCAAAACCGCGTCGCGCTCTCCATGCTTGCCGTTCACGATGCCACGGCGCGAAGCCAGGAGTTTCGCTCTCTGTGAATTGCACCAGAAATGTATCGAAGTAATTACCGACATATGTTTTTGGTTACATGAATTCTGAATTGCAAAATACACAACTCAAACAGTTTGTGGCTTGATCGGGTTACTAAATGACACTGCCCTTTCGTTACCTTGCGAACATTGTTCCCGATTGGCAATATGGATTTAGTAACAACGCAGATCTGGGGAAGGACTTCTCTGGCCGCACAGTTTTTGTGCTTCCCGGGAAGTCCTCTTTTTTTTGCCAGTGCAAGACGGACAGCCTCGTTCCCCTTACATACAACTCTTTCCCTCGCTCAAACATCCAATTCAAACATGAGATAAGTCTGCGAATCCCGAATTTGCAGAGATTTGTTCGGTATGTATCCTTGCGTTTTCTGGCTTCATTGATTCTTTGCCTTGAGTCAACGCTTGCAGCCGAAAAATCACCCCGCTGATTCTTCGCCATAAAACCTAAGCTCGAAAGGGAAGCAAGGCAATGAAAAAACTGATTACTCCCATCCTGTGTTGTGTCGTCCTGCTGGCTTCGTCCGGCATCGCCCGGGCCGCGTCGTCCAAAGACGAACTGCAGCAGCGCGTGGACGCCGCCAAGGTTGTTCTTGACCAGATCATGGGCACCTCTGACCGCACCATCCCAATGAATATCCTTCAGATGGCCACCTGCGTCGGCGTCGTTCCCGGCATGAAAAAAGCTGCGTTTCTCTTTGGCGCGCAATATGGCCAGGGAGTGGTCACCTGCCGCACCGGCCACGGCTGGAGCGCGCCGGTCTTCATCCGCATGGCGGGTGGCTCCTTTGGATTCCAGATTGGCGGCCAGTCCACCGATCTCATCCTTGTCGCCGTCAACAGCAAAGGCTTCCAGGACCTGCTGAAGAGCAAGTTCCAGATTGGCGGAGACGCCAGCGCCGCTGCCGGTCCCGTTGGGCGTGACTCCCAGGCCGCCACCGACTGGAAGATGAACGCCGAACTGCTCACCTACTCCCGCAGCAAGGGCCTCTTTGCCGGCATCGATCTCGACGGTACCTCCGTCAGCCAGAACACCGCCGACACCACCACCTACTTTGGAGCCAGCCACACCTTCGGCTCCATTCTCAAGGGTTCGGTTCCGGTTCCCTCCGGAGCGGTGCCGTTTGTGCGCACCGTAGCCAAAGATTTCGTCGACTCCAAGGACCACAAGTAGCGCGGATTCGCGCCGCTTTCCCCATCAGCAATCCATCCCCGCATGGTGCGGGACTTTGCCTTCGGGCTTGTCCCGCACCATGCTTTGTTTCCGTGCACAAACTCGCCGACGGTTACACTATCTGTTGTGCCGCAATCGCCCATTCGCAGCCTCGTCGAGTATCTTCCGGTCCGCTGCTTCGTCTTCCTTGTCGGCCTGATGCCTCGTCGGCTGGCTCGTCACCTGTGCGCAGCCTTTGGCCAGTTGCTTTTCCGTCTCCACTCCCGTCTGCGGCAGGTCGGCCTTCGCAATCTGGCCCTGGCTCTGCCTGAGCTTGGCCCAACCGAGCACCAGCGCATCCTTCGCCAGCTTTATACCCATATTGGCTGGCATTTCGCCGAATTCTGCAAGATGTCTCACTACACGCTGGAAAATACCGCCGACAGGGTTCGCTACGAAGGGCTGGAGTACTTTGAGCAGGCCCATGCCCGCGGCAAAGGCGTTCTTATCCTCACCGGTCATTTCGGCGCCTGGGAGCTGTCCAGCTTCTATCACTCGCTCCAGGGTCATCCCATGGGCCTGGTCGCGCGTCCACTGGACAATCCCCGCCTCGACGCTTTTGTCCGCTCCATCCGCTGTCGCCACGGCAACTGGATCATTCCTCGCAACGACTTTGCCCGGGGCTTGCTGCACGCCATGCATCAGGGGCGCAGCGTCGGCATCCTCATGGACACGAACATGACGCCCCCCGAAGGCATCTTCGTTCCTTTTTTCGGCATTCCAGCCTGCACCGCCAGCGGCCTGGCGCGCATCGCCCTGCGCACTGGCGCGGCCATCGTTCCCGGCTTCCTGCTCTGGGAACAGGCCAGATCCAGCTACGTCCTCCACTTTGCTCCGCCCATCCATCCCGTCGTCACAGACAATCGTGCGCAGGATATTGCCATGCTGACCGCCCAATGCACGGCAGTCCTGGAGTCCTGGATTCGCCGTTATCCTGACCAGTGGCTGTGGATTCATCGCCGGTGGAAGACGCGCCCGGTCGGCGATCCGCCGCTCTATGGCAATCCTGTGGGAGGCAACCACGTGGGATCACCAGCCGAGCGCCCTTCTCTTCAGCAGCACGATGAGCCATCCCGCGCACAGGAGTAACCTATGAAACTCGCTCACAGGACGATCACCGAACTCATCGCCCAGCTTGGAGGCTCTCTAATCGCCGGTGATCCAGCATCGCGGATCGATTCTCCAGCGTTGCCCCACAAGGCAGACGCGCATTCCATGCTCTTTGCCGAGTCTGAGTCCGCGCTTGCCGAAGCGCTTGCCGCTCAACCCGGACTGGTGGTCACCGCTCCCAGACACGTCGCTTCCACTCTTGATCCCACCAACATTCCTACCACCGCAGTTCTCCTCACCGACCAGCCGCGACTCTGGTTTGCCCGCGCCGCGCAGTTGCTTCGTCCATCCCTGCCCGCTCAGGGCATCCACCCCACAGCCGTCGTCGCCTCGGATGCTGTCATCGCTCCGGACGCCACCATCGGCCCCTGCGCCGTCCTCGCCCAGGGAGTTCGCGTGGGCGCGCGCGCCCGCATCGACGCCGGAGTCGTCCTCCAATCCGGTGTCACCGTCGGCGCAGACTGCCATCTCTGGCCTCGTGTCGTCGTCTACTCCGGAACAACGCTCGGCGAGCGTGTCACAGTCCACGCCGGAGCCGTTCTCGGCGCCGATGGTTTCGGCTTCGTTCGCGACCGAAACACCGGACGCTATACCCAATTCCCCCAGCAGGGAACGCTCCTCGTCGAAGACGACGTGGAGATCGGCGCCAACTCCACCATCGACCGCGGAGCGCTCGCCGCCACGCGCATCGGCAGCGGCACCAAACTCGACAATCTCATCCACATCGGACACAACTGCACCATCGGCCAGAACGTCGTCATGGCATCGCTTTGTGGCATCTCCGGCTCGTCGGAGATCGGCGACGGAGCCGTGCTCGCCGGCCAGGTCGGCATCGGAGACCATGTCACCATCGGCCCCGGCGTCATCCTCGGCGGACAGGCCGGCGTGCTCTCCGGCAAAACCGTCACGACTACCGACTCCGTCCTCTGGGGCACGCCCGCGCGTCCGCTCCGCCAATATCTGCGCGAACTCGCCACCCTCGCGCGCCTGGCCCGCAGACCGCAGCGCAGCGGGCAGGAATGAAAATCCTGCAAATCTCCGGCAGCGGGCGTAACTGCGGCAAGACCACACTCGGCTGCGCGCTCATCGCCGCATTCCCAGCCTTGCGCTGGATCGCCGTCAAGCTCACCCCCCACGCGCATCCACTCGATCCCTCCCCGCAATCTTCAGTTTCCTCTGTCGCTGCGCCTGCAAACAAAGACACCAGCCGCTTCTGCGCCGCCGGAGCCAT
>JAJZEA010000067.1 GCA_021851335.1 Acidobacteriota bacterium
CCACCACCGTCCTCGGCATGCCCATCGCGCTGCCTATCCACGCCGGTGATTTCCTCGACGTCAGCGAATTTCACGATCCTGAATTTCACTCCGTCGTTCGTGTCGTCGCCGATGGCTCCGTCACGCTTCCGCTCATCGGCTCCATTTCTCTTGCCGGACTCAGTGAAACGCAGGCCGCCGACGCCATCGACAAAGCGCTCATCGCCGACGGCATGCTCGTCCATCCGCAGGCCATCGTGCTCGTCACCAATGCCGCCGGTCAGGATGTCAGCGTCCTCGGCGAAGTTGCGCGTCCCGGCGTCTATCCTTACGCCACGCACCATCGCCTGCTCGATCTCATCTCCGCCGCTTCCGGACTCACCCCCACCGCAGGACGCCTCGTCAGCATCTATCATCGCGATGCACCCCAGACGCCACACAACGTCATCCTCGATCCATCCGGAACCGACGCCAAGACCGATCACAATCCGGAACTGGAGCCAGGTGACACCGTGCAGGTCAGCCGCGCAGGACTCGTCTATGTCATCGGCGATGTCGTTCGCCCCGGCGGTTTCGCCGTCGATCCCACGCAGGGACTCACCGTCGTTCAGGCGCTTTCGCTTGCCTGGGGAGCCACCCCGAACGCCGTCGCCTCCAAGGCCATCCTCATCCGCAATCAGAAAGGCGGACGCACCCTCACCACGCTCAATCTCAAACGCATGATCCACGGGCAAGATCCGGACGTTCCGATTCGTGACCGCGACATTCTCTTCGTCCCCGACAGCACAGCCAAAAACCTCATCAACAAAAGCCTCGAAGCCGCCATTCAATCCGTCATCGGCGTCTCGCTTTACGCCGGCCTCGTTTACTCGCAGAGGTTCTAGCCATGGCCCGCCTCACCGTCGCACTCCTCGTCCTCTACGCATTTGCCGTTCCCTGGCAATACGCGCTGGACCTCGGCGAGCCGCTGGGCAACGTCGCGCGCATCGCCGGCGTTCTGCTGCTGCTCGTCGCCATTCCAGCCGTTCTCGCGCGCCGCGCATGGCGTCCTCCGGGGCTGCTGCCGTCTCTCATCTTCCTGTTTTTTCTCTATCTCTCCGCCACCTATCTCTGGTCCATTGACCCGCTCACCACGCTCAATAAAATCCGCGCATACTTTCAGGTCATGATGGTCGTCTGGATCGGCTGGGAGTTTCTGGAAACGCCCGCGCACGCTCGTCATTTCCTGCGCGCCATCCTGCTGGGATCCATCCTCCTCGCTCTGCTCACCCTTTTCAATTTCACCTCCGTCGCCACAACCGCCGTCATCCAGCAGTCGCGCTTCACCGCCTCCGGACAGGATCCCAACGACGTCGCGCGTTTTCTCGATCTCGTCTTTCCCATCGCCGCGCTGCTGCTCGCCGAGGACCACAGCATCGTGATCCGTATGCTCGCAGCCGCCTATCTGCCGCTCGGTCTCCTCGCCGTCGTGCTCACCGCCTCGCGGGGAGGCTTCCTCGGCGCCATCGTCGCGCTTCTCGCCGCCTTCTTCCTGCTTGCTCGCTGGCGACCAACTGCCGCCGCCACAGTCGCCTTCGCTCTTGCCGCGCTCTCCACGGTCGCCGCTTTCTTTGTGCCGCCTGAAACCTTTGCCCGTCTTGCCACCATCCCTGCTCAGTTTGCGGCTTTGGATTTCAACGATCGCTTCGGCATCTGGACCTCCGGCGCGCAAGCATTCGCTCACGCGCCCTGGCTCGGCTACGGGGCAGGGAACTACTCGCTCGCCTCCGGCCTGGCCACGGAAGACACCGCGCACAACACCTTCATGGCTCTCCTTGTCATGGGCGGCCTCGTCGCCGCCACGCTGCTTTTCGCCATCCTTATCGCCACGCTGCGCTCCATTCTGCGCGCCTCCGGTCTCACCCGCATCGCTTTCCTCGCTGTACTCGTCGTCTGGATCGTCACCGCCAGCGTCGGCTCCGTCGAAGAGAATCGCATGACCTGGCTGCTCTTTGCCTGCTTCGCGCTGCTCCCGCGCTTCGCCGCAGATTCCGCTCGGTCACCCTCCGCTGCGCCGCTTCCAGCCACTCATTCTCAACCCTTCGCGTCGCCCGCTCCGGAGTCCGCTTGAGCGGCGTGGCCATCTCGCATCCCTCTGCGCACGCGCGCATCCTTCGCGCTGCTTCCTGGATCACGCTCGCCACACTCCTCGTCAAACTCGTCGCCACTGGCAAGGAACTTCTCGTCGCAGCCGTCTTCGGTCGCGGCGCACTCATCGACGCATTCATGCTCGCCGTGCTCATCCCCGGCCTGCTCGTCAATCTCTTCGCCGAATCCATGAATCAAGCGCTCGTCCCCGCGCTTGTCCATCTTCGCGCCGCGCAAGGCGAACCCGCCGCGCAGCGTCTGCTCTCCTCCGCGCTTGCCTTCAGCTTTCTGCTTCTCGCCGTACTCACAGCACTGCTCGCCATCGCGGCTCCGGCTTTTTTCCCCGTTCTATTTCACCTGCCGCCCGCCACGCTTCCGCTTGCCATCCGACTCTTTCGTTCACTGCTCCCCTTTGCGCTGCTCAGCGCCATCGCCTCCAACGGTGCAGCCATCCTCAATGCCTCCGAACGCTTCCTCGCTCCCGCGCTTGCTCCCATCCTCACGCCGCTTCTCACCATCGCCGCGCTCTTGCTCTTTCCGCGCGCCTGGGGCGTCTGGTCGCTTGTCAGCGGAAACCTGCTCGGAGCCTGCCTCTGGGCGGTCGTCGTCCTCGTTCTGGTCTTTCACAGCGGCCAGCGCTTCGGTCCCATCGTCCTCACTCCGGAACTCCGCCAGCTTTTCACCCAATACGCCACCATCCTGCTCAGTTGCATCGTCGCCACCGGAGGTCTTCTGGCCGATCAGGTCATGGCCTCCTGGCTACCCGTCGGCAGTGTCGCCGCGCTCACCTGGGCCAGCCGCTTCTCCGCCGTTCTCATGGCCATCCTCGGCGGAGCCATCAGCACCGCCATCACCCCCTACTTCGCTCAGCACATCGCAGCTCACGACTGGTCCGGCTGCCGCAGCATCCTCCGTCGTTACACCGCGCTCTCTGCCGCCATCTCGCTCCCGCTTGCCGCGCTTCTCGTCTTCGCCTCACGCCCCATCATCGCGCTCGCTTTTCAACACGGAGCCTTTCGCAAACAGGACACCTCGCTCGTCGCCTTCGTTCAGTCCATGTTTGCCCTGCAAATCCCCTTCTTCGTTGTCAGCCGCGTCTTTTACCGCTTCCTGCTCGCCATGCGACGCAGCTCGCTCGTCCTCGCCTGCGGAGTCCTCAATCTCGCGCTCGACATTGTGCTCAATCTGCTGCTCATGCGCCTGATGGGCGTCGCCGGCATCGCCCTCGCCACCTCGCTCTGGATGATCTCCACCTTCTTCTTTCTCGCCTACTGGGCGCGTCGCCTCCTGCGTCAGGCCGCCGCTTCTCAGGCCACAGCATGAGCGATTCCATCCATCCCTCTTCGCTTGTTCAAGCGCCTGCCGAGGCCCAGTATCTGTTGCGCATCGACGACCTCACCCCAACCATGCCCATCGGAGTTTGGCCTGCGCTTCTGGCTCTCATCGAGCGCTATCATCTCCAACCCATCCTCGCCATCGTCCCCGACAACCGCGATCCCGCACTGATGGACGCAGCACTCACACACTCAGCCATCGCGCATCCTAGCCAGGTCTCCGCACTCACCTCTGACACCCTTCATCCCGATTTCTGGCCGCAGATGCGAGCCCTGCAATCCGCCGGAGCCGCCATCGCTCTCCACGGCTACCGTCACCTCTGCGCCGCGCGCGGCTGGGGACTTGTCCCTCTTCATCACCGCAGCGAATTTGTCGGCGTCCCCGCTCCTCTTCAGCGCGAATGGATCGGGCAGGGAATCGCCATCCTGCGCGCGCATGGGCTTCAACCCACCCTTTGGGTAGCCCCACGTCATGGCTTCGATCACGCGACGCTTCTGGCCCTCCGACACCACGGCATCACCATCATCTCCGACGGATTCGCCCCGCGTCCGCATCTCACCTTCCACTGCGCCTGGATTCCGCAGCAGCTTTGGGAGCCGCGCGCCATGCCGCCCGGACTTTGGACCATCTGTCTGCATCCAGAAACGGCAACGCCGGCGTTGCTACACCGTCTGGAATCATTCCTTGCCGACAACCACGCTCACTTCACCAGTGTCCCGCGCGTCCTTCGCGAGTGGCCTATCGCTCCACCGTCCGTCTCCGATCGCCTCTTCGCCCTGCGCGCCTATGCTCGCCATCACGCCCGTCAGTCGCTTCGCCGCCTCTGATGTGTCCGCCGGGATACGTCTCGTCTCAAGCTCGCCCGCCGCGCTCCAGTGCTTCCCGATACACCCGCTCATATCCGGTCACCATCCGTGCGCGCGTAAACCGCTCCATCACATGCGCTCGTGCCGCCGCGCCCATTCCCCGACGTTCATCCTCCTCCATCGCCATCACGCGCTGCATCGCTTCAGCCAGTGACCCGTCGTCTTCGCCTGCAACCACCACTCCCGTCACCTTCGGAATCACCACCTCCAGCGCACCCGCCGTCGCCGTCGTCACCACTGGCAATCCTGCTGCTCCAGCCTCCATCACGCACACCGGCAAACCCTCCCACCGCGACGCCAGCACTACCGCATCTGCACCGGCATACAACCCGCGCACATCCTCGCAGAATCCCTGCCAGCGCACTCGCTCTGCAACTCCCAACTCCCGCGCCATCGCCTCCAATCGCGCGCGCTCCGCGCCCTCGCCGGCAATCTCCAGCCGCACGCCGCGCTGCGCCTCGCGCACCACACGCGCAAACGCGCGCAGCAGTCGCGGATAATCCTTCACCGCCGCCAGCCGTCCCACCGCCAGCCACACAAACTCCTCACCGCGCGTCTTTTCCGCAGCTTCCAATCGTTCCGTTGCGATTCCGTTTTCCACCACGCCAATCTCGTTTGCAACTCCCGCTTCCAGCGCCGCCTTCCGCACCGCTTCGCTCACCGCCGTCACCTGATCCGTCAGCCTGTTCGTCGCGCGATACAGCCGCACCGCCCATCGTCCGCCCACGCGTGTCGAGTGCAGTGTATCCACAATCGCCGGGCGACTCATCCCCTGCCTGCCTGCTTCGACGCTCAACAGCCGCGCCGCGCGCACAAACCATGCTCCGTGCGCCAGATGTCCATGCAGCACATCCGGCTGCTCTGCGCGCTGCCATGCGCGAAACACCCTCCACCCCTGCGGATCGATCCACGCCTTGCGCATGCCCAGCGACAGAAACCCGATCCCGCGCTCCGCCATCCACGCTCGTCGCTCCGCAGGAGCTTCCCCGCTCAGCGCCACCACGGTCACCCGCCAATCCTCCTGCGTCCGTCCAGCAGCGAGTCCGGCCGCCATCTCCAGCACCATGCGCTCCGCGCCGCCCACCGCTGCAATTGTCGGAATCACCAGCGCAACGTGTCGTCTCACTTCGATTCTCCCGTCGCGCGCAACAGGCAATGCTCCCATCGCCGCAGCGCCGCTGCCTGCGCAAACGGCTCCAGAAACGCATGCTCATACGGCGTAGCCTCTGCATCCGCGCGTTCCCGAACTTTTCTCACCGCTGCCGTCAACACCTCGGCCAGCGCCTCGCTGCTGGTCTCCCGCGCGATCCACGCTCCTGCGCAATTCCGCAGCAGCCGCACCACTCCTTCACTCGATGGCGTCGTCACCAGCGCCAATCCCGCCGCCGCAGCTTCCAGCAGTGCATTCGGCATTCCCTCATACCGCGACGGCTGCACATACACATCCGCCCACCCCAGCCATCGCGCAACCTCTGCCTGAAATCCCACCAGCGCAACCGTCGCCTCCAGGCCCAGTCGCCCGCGCATCGCCTCCAGCCGATCTCGCTCCGCTCCCTCGCCCACCACCGTCAACTGCACCCGTGCATCCCGCTCCACCACGCGCGCCCACGCCTCCAGTAGCATATCGATCCCTTTTTCCCGTGCCAGCCGCCCCACGCATAAAACATTCACGCGATCTTCATGCGGTTTCCACCGCCGCGCAGCCCACACTACAGCACGGATACCTTCCACGTCCACCGGATTTTCCGCCACAAACATCTTCGCCCGCGCCGCGCCCAGGTGCTCACAGACATCCTCCGCCATTGCCTCCGTCTGGCAGATCGCGCCATCGGCTCGCTGCATCAGCCACGCATACATCCGCCGCTCCGTGCAACTCGTCAGTGTGTGGGAAACTGTTGTATTCACCCTCGGAACAATGCGCGTTCCCCGCGGCAGCAGCGGCCTCAGCGCCAGCACCAATGCACTCAGATGCATCATCCCCGGCACCACCACCTCCGGACGGATGCCGCCAATCAGGCGAACCAGTCCCGGCGCAGCCCGCCGCACACGCCGCGCCTGCAACCGATGCACCCTCACCCACTCCGGCAACTGTGGAGCACCCGGCTCGTCGTTCGTCACCACCGCCAGATGCACCTCAAACCGCGCCGGATCCACGCCCGCCGCCACCCGCACCATCACCTGCTCCGCGCCGCCGCCACCCAGGTGCGGCACCATCAGCAGAATTCGTCTTCGCTTTTCCACCCGCTCGTTCACGCCGCCCTCAACTGTTTCCCAGCATACTTCCGCACCGCTTGCCGCCCTTGTGCCATCGATTCTACGTGGCAGAATTATGATGACTCCATGACGCCACGCTCGGCACAGCGCTCCATCCTCTTCGGCGTCACCAGCGACCAGACGCTGCTCGTCCTGCGCGCGCGCATTCTCGCCCTGCGCGATGCCGGTTTTGCCGTCATCGTCCTCTCCTCACCTGGCCCTCATCTGGATCGCCTTGCCACCGAGCGCGACGTGACCATTCATCCCATCGCCATCCGCCGAGGCATCGCTCCGCTTGCCGACCTCGTGGCTTTCGCGCGCATCGCCAGACGACTCGCGCGTCTCCGCCCCGATATTGTCGATTTCAGCACACCCAAGGCCGCGCTGCTCGGCCTGGTCGCGGCCTGTTTGCTGCGCATTCCCGTTCGCGTTCACACGCTCCGCGGCCTGCGTCTGGAGTCCGCCCGTCCCGCGCAGCGTCTGTTGCTGCTCGCCGCTGAGCGCCTCACCGCCGCCTGCGCCCACGTCGTTCTCTGCAACAGTCCCAGCCTGCTGGAGGCCGCTTCCGCGCTTGCCATCGCGCCTCGCTGCAAACTCCGCCTGCTCGCACACGGCAGCAGCAACGGCGTCGATCTCGACCGCTTCCATCCCGGCGCCACCGATCTGCGCGCGCGTTTCGCCATCCCCGCCGATGCGCTTGTCCTTGGTTTCGTCGGGCGCCTTACGCGTCACAAAGGTATCCCCGAACTCCTCGACGCCTTTGATCGCATCCACTCCGAAGCGCCCAATGCCTGGCTGCTGCTCGTCGGCTGGCTCGATCGCTCCGAGGATCGCCTCGATGCGCAGCTCATCGCCCGCATCCATCGCCATCCGCAGATCGTCCTCACCGGCTTCGTTCAGGATGTCGCCGCCTGCTATCGAGCCATGAATCTTTTCATCTTCCCCACCCATCGCGAAGGCTTTCCAAACGCCGCTCTGGAAGCCGCCGCCAGCGCTCTTCCCGTCATCACCACGAATGCCACCGGCGCGCGCGACGCCGTTCTTCCTGGCGTCACAGGCATGCTCGTCCCTGTCGAAGACTCCGCCGCGCTCGCCGCAGCCGCGCTCCAGCTTCTACGTTCGCCACTGCTTTGCCGCCAAATGGGCAATGCTGCCCGTGACTGGGCCGCACAGAATTTTTCACAGCAACAGGTACTCACGGCCACTGGCCAGTTCTTTCAGGAAATTTCACAGCAGAACTGAATCCAGTTCGCATCTCAGCCGATGCGCACCAGTTGTTCCGCCTCGTGCTTCGGCCCCAGAATCGAGACGCGCGGAATCCGTCCGCGCACCATCGCCACTTCATCGCAGCGATGCAGCCGCGGGCAGCTCTGGCAGTCCTTGAAGATCTTGTCCGGCAGCTCCGCCTTGTCTTCCACCACGCGAAAACCAAACCGAAAAAAGAAATCCGGAATCCGCGTAAACAGGCACACCGACTGGATGCCATGCTCTTCGGCTTCTTCAATCAGCGCCTTCAGCACACGTCCACCCGCGCCCTTGCCCTTCGCGCCCGGCGTCATCACAATCGACCGCACCTCGGCCAGATGCGGACCATACAGATGCAGCGCACCGCAGCCCAGAAACACGCCCGTCTCCGACTCCGCTACTGTAAAGTCGCGCACGTTCTCGCAAATCTCCGCAAACTGCCGCTTCAGCAGCGTCCCATCTCCGCTCAGGCTGTTCACCAGTTCAAAGATGTTCGTCGCATCCTGCAGCCGCGCTTTACGCACCCGCATGGCTCATCTCCACCGCGTGATTTGTTCTCGCACCGTGCCCCCGCAGCCGCACAATCTCAGCCCGCGTCGCCGCCAGTGCCGCCTTCACGCGGCCTCGCGCCGTTCCGCCCACCACGTCATGGCAATCCACAGTTGCCATCAGCTCCACCGCGTCAAAGAAATCCGCCTCAAACTCCGGCCCGAACTGCCGCAGCTCTTCCAGGCTCAGCGCATTCAACTCCACGCCCTTGTCCAGCGCAAACCGCACCGCGTTGCCAATCATCTCGTGTGCCACGCGAAACGCAACGCCTTTGCTCACAAGATATGTCGCCGCCGCCATCGCATTCAGATAGCCCGTCTCCGCCGCCGCGCACATCCGCTCCAGCCGAAAGCTCACCGCGCGCGTGAATCCTGCCAGCAACGCAATCATCCGGCTCGTCCCGCTCAGCGCAAAACACGGCTCCTGCGTCTCCTGCATGTCTTTATTGTAGGCAAGCGGCTGCCCCTTGAGCGTCATCGCCAGCGCCGCGGCTGCGCCAAAGATTCTGCCCACCTTCCCGCGCACCAGCTCCACCAGGTCCGGATTCTTCTTCTGCGGCATCGCGCTCGATCCCGTCGAATACCGCTCCGGCAGCTCCACAAACCCATATTCAGCGCTGGAAAACAACGCCATCTCTTCGGCAAACCGCGCCGCGTGCAGACCCACAAACGTCAGCGCCTGCGCATACTCCAGCGCAAAATCACGGTCGCTCGTCGCGTCCATGCTGTTGGCCGTCGGCGCGTCAAAGCCAAGCTCACGCGCCGCCATCTTCCGGTCCAGCGCCAGCGTCGCTCCGGCCACTGCGCCGGAACCCAGCGGACACACATTCATCCGCCGCGCGCAATCCTCCAACCGGCTCACGTCGCGCAGCAGCATCTCCGCATACGCCAGCAGCCAATGCGCCACCATCACCGGCTCCGCCCGCTGCATATGCGTATACGACGGCATCACCGCTTCGCCCGCCTCGTTCGCCTTCGCCACCAGCGCATCCGCCCACTCCAGCATCGCCTCCTGCGCGCGCGCAATCTCCTCCCGCACATACAGCCGCAGGTCCGTCGCAATCTGCTCATTGCGGCTGCGCCCAGTGTGCAGCTTCAGCGCCAGCGGGCCAATCTCCGCCGTCAGCGCCAGTTCCACCAGATGATGAATATCTTCCGCAGATGGATAATCGCGCAGCGCCGCCTCCACGCTCGCTCCCGCAAATCGCGCAGCCACCGCATCCAGCCCGTCGCGAATCGTCTTCGTCTCCGCCGCGCTCAACACCCCCGCCGCGCACAGCACCGAAGCGTGTGCCTTGCTGGCGCGCGCCTCCTGCGGCAGCAGCCGAAAGTCAAATAGAATCGACCGCTGCCAGGCTTCAAACTCCGGGTCCAGCGGCTCCCGGAATCGCCCGGACCACATCTTCGCGGATTGTTGTTCGTTGGGCATAACCTTGATGAAACCTCGCGCTAATCTTTTTCGTTCGAGCTGTTCAGCTTCGGCATTTTGCTGCCTTCGCTGAGGGTGATGAGTCCGGCGGCGGCGTACTGCAGCAGCTTGTCGCGCGTGTCGGCAATGTCCAGATTGCGCATCGTGAGCTGGCCAATGCGGTCGCGCGGCGAAAAGGCCGATTCCGTCTTCTCCATGCTCAGGCGCTCCGGATGAAACGTCAGGTTCGGCGACTCTGTGTTCAGGATGGAGTAGTCGTTTCCACGACGCAGTTCGAGCGTCACTTCGCCGGTGAGCGGCCCGGCCACCCAGCGTTGCGCGGATTCGCGCAGCATGATCGCCTGAGAGTCGAACCACCGGCCCTGGTAAAGCAGACGACCGAGCTTGCGTCCGTTTTCACGATACTGCTCGATCGTGTCTTCATTGTGAATGCCCGTGATCAGCCGCTCATACGCGATGAAAAGCAGCGCCAGCCCCGGCGCCTCATAGATGCCGCGTGATTTCGCTTCGATGATCCGGTTCTCAATCTGGTCCGACATCCCAAGTCCGTGTCGTCCTCCGATGTGATTGGCTTCCAGAAGCAGCTCGACCGGATCGTCGAAGTGGCGACCGTTGAGCGCCACGGGAAAGCCCTGTTCCAGGCGAACCACCACCTGTTCCGGCCTGATCTCCACATCCTCGCGCCAGAACGCCGCACCCATGATCGGCGCAACGATCTTCACCGATGTGGACAGATGCTCAAGGTCCTTCGCTTCGTGCGTTGCGCCCAGGATGTTGGAGTCGGTGGAGTACGCTTTTTCCGCCGACATCTTGTATGCGAAGCCCTGTCGCTGCATGAAGGCGGACATCTCCGCGCGCCCGCCGAGTTCCTCAATGAATGCGGCGTCGAGCCAGGGTTTGTAGACCTTCAGGCTGGGGTTGACCAGCAGGCCATAGCGGTAGAAACGCTCGATGTCATTGCCTTTGAAGGTCGAGCCGTCGCCCCAGATTCCAACGCCGTCTTCCTTCATCGCCGCCACCAGCATGGTGCCTGTCACGGCGCGTCCAATGGGTGTGGTGTTGAAGTAGGTGACGCCTGCGGTCGTGATGTGGAACGCGCCGGACTGGAGCGCAGCGATGCCTTCGCGAACCAGCGGACCGCGGCAATCGATCAGGCGTGCCTTTTCCGCGCCATATTCCAGCGCCTTGCGCGGGATTTCCTCGTAGTCGGCTTCATCGGGCTGGCCCAGGTTCGCCGTATATGCGTACGGGACGGCTCCCTTGAGCCGCATCCAGTGCAGAGCGGCGGAAGTGTCAAGCCCGCCGGAAAATGCGATGCCAACCTTCTGGCCAACGGGCAGGGATTCAAGTATGACGGACATCTCTGGAACCTTTCATGAGCATCTTGGATCAGGTCGTTGAAAACCACTTCGTTTCTTCAATTGCAGTCGCTTTTATTGTTGCAGTTGCCTTTGCTTTTGCTTTTGCGTTTGCGTTTGCCTTTGCTTTTGCTTTTGTCTTTGCTTTTGCCGTTGCTTTTTTTGTTGTCATTCCCGAACGGAATCTGCTTCTGCCGTTGTCGTTGCTTTTGCCGTTGCTTTTCTTGTTGTCATTCCCGCAGGGAATCTGCTTCTGCCGTTGCCGTTGCCTTTGCTTTTCTCCTCGTCCTCAGTCCATCCCCATCCGTGACCATCGGGAGCGGCCAGAATCGTTCGTGGCGAGCGAAGCTCGCAGTGGCTGCATGCAATGCCCCGAAGGGAATCTGCTTCTGCCGTTGTCTTTGCTTTTCTCCTCGTCCTCAGTCCATCCCCATCCGCGACCATCGGGAGCGGCCAGAATCGTTCGTGGCGAGCGAAGCTCGCAGTGGCTGCATGCAATGCCCCGCAAGGAATCTGCTTCTCTCTCTTCCGCCGACGAGTCCGGCACAACCAACGACTAGCTCCGCGCGCCAGACAAATTGTCCAGCCCGCCCAGCAGCAACAGCAGCAGCGCCTTCTGCGCATGCATCCGGTTCTCCGCCTGGTCAAAGACGATCGACTGCGGCCCATCCAGCACCGCGTCCGTCACCTCCGCTCCGCGCCGCGCCGGCAGGCAGTGCATGAACACCGCGCTGCTCTTCGCCCGCG
>JAJZEA010000068.1 GCA_021851335.1 Acidobacteriota bacterium
CGGTGATATTCAAAATACAGCTCGCTCTTCCACGTCGGAATGCTGATCTTGCCCGGCACCTCCGGCGGAGCGACATAGCCCTTGGCGATCGAGGTGTAATCCCACGTCCGGCTCTCCGGCGCAATCTCCTTTTCCACCTTCTCAAAGTAGGGAAGCGCCGTGCCAAACTCGATCTTCGGCACCACGGTCGCGGTCGAGTTTGCCGCCGGAGCCGCATCCGGCGACCAATGGAATCCCTCGTCCAGAATGGCCCGCGTCGGTCCGCCGCCGTGGTCGCCAATGCCGTACAGGTCCATCATGTCGTCCATGCCCGTCGCCCGCTCGCGCGCCGTCTTCAGGTCCTGCGCCAGACGCACCGGGTTCAGGTTGTCATTTGCATAGTCGTGAGGAAAATACGCCAGCACCTTCGACCCATCCGGCGACTCCCACCAGAAGAGCTTGAACGGCAGTTGGTTCGTGTCGTTCCAGGCCATCTTCTGGGTCACAAAATAATCCACGCCGCTCTTCTTGTAGATCTGCGGAAGCTGCCAGTTATACCCGAACGAATCCGGATTCCAGCCCACGCGCACGTCCACGCCATAGGCATGTTCATACCATCGCTTGCCCACCAGCAGTTGCCTCACCAGCGACTCGCCATCCGGCAGATTCAGGTCCGGCTCCACCCACATGCCGCCGACCACCTCCCACCGGCCTTCGTTGATCCGCTGCTTGATCTCGGCGTTCATCTCCGGATACTTCTGCGCGATCCACTCGTTGTACGCCGCCGCCGACTGTGTATAGGTGTAGCGCGGATACTCATACATCAGTTGCAGCGCCGTCCCGAAGGTGCGCTTCACCACGTCCACCGTCTCGGTCCACGGCCACAGCCACGCCGCATCAATGTGCGAATTGCCCGTCAGGTGCCACGTCGCCCGCTGCAGAATCGGCTTCAGCGTCTCCAGCTCCCGTTGTGCCTTCAGCAGCGAGGCGTCAAATTCCTGCTGGTCGCCCGCTGCCAGCGCCTTCAGGTCCACGCTCGCGACCGCTGCACTCAACTCCTGCTCGCTGGCCTTGTCTCCCGGGGCCAGGCTGGGCAGCAGCAGCGCAGCCACCTCGATCTCCTTGCCCAGGTCCACGGGATTCGGCCTCGACTCCGGAAAATCCACACGCATCGTCGCGCCCTGAAACGTCTTGTCATCCACCGTATGCAGCAGCTTCACGGCGACCATCACGCTATCGCCCGGACGCGCCCGGTCAAAAAGCACCACCGGCTCCAGGTCATCGCCCAGCGCCACGCGCCTTCCGTCAAAGTAGAGAATCTGTGGCATCGGCCCATTGGCGTAGGCGTGAAACTGAAACCAGATCCGCGCCCCGGTCAGGTCATAGCCGTTCAGCGTCTTCGGCACCGTGATGCGCTCGCGAAACCACAACGCTTCCTTCGGAGCTTTGGTCTTGGGCGCAATCGTCTGCCAGTCGCCGTCATTCAGTTGCGCGTCCTCGCCATGCGCCAGGTCGCCAGGATGCATGCGCCACGTTCCGTCCGGCAACTGCGCCAGTGACGCAAGCCGGGTCATCGCTGCCTGCGTCGCGGCGGGCTGCGCTGCTAGCCACGTCTTGTCTGCGCTTTGCGCCGATGCGCCGACGAAAGACGACAGAATGGCGGCTGATACCATCAGCGCGGTCCCGATGCGAATCCGGATGCGGGCACCGGCGCGCTTTCCGGCAACGGGAATGTCGGTGCGGCTGTTAGGATGCGGTTCACTCAGGACGGAAGCTTGGGAGTGCAAAAATCGCATGGCGCGGAGATCCTTTACGGAAAATATACCGGCCCATCCTATCACTTTCTCCAGCCAGCGCCTTGCACCATCGCTCACCGCGGGTGCTTCGGAGCCGCCGGGGCGCCGATTCCCATCTCCAGAGGAAAATCCGGCGCCACGGGCCAGATCGCAAGTCGAGCGGCTACCATATTAGAGAGTCGTCCAAATGGCTGGAATATGAGGCTGCCTGTGCCCCGCGAACATGATTTTGCGCCGCTTGAGTCCGCGCTGGAGCATCAGTTCCAGCGTCGCGATCTGCTCGTGCTCGCGCTCACCCATCGCTCTTTGGGCCACGAGCGCGCGGTCGAGTCCACTCCGCTCACAGGCCATGACAATGAGCGGCTGGAGTTCCTCGGCGACGCCGTCCTCGGGCTGGTCGTCTCCGAGGCCATCTTTGCCCTCAACCCGGACTGGCAGGAGGGCGAACTCACGCGCGTCAAAGCGCATCTGGTCAGCCGCAAACACATGGCGCGGGTCGCCGAATCCATCGCTCTCGGCCAGTATCTGCTCCTCGGCAAAGGCGAAGAGCGCACCGGCGGTCGGCGCAAAACCACGCTGCTTGCCAACGCCATGGAGGCTGTCCTCGCCGCGCTCTATCTCGATGGCGGCTACGATGCCGTTCGCCGATTTGCCGAGCGCATGATCCTCGGCGAAACCGCCCGCCAGCTCGCCGCACAGATTCAAGTCGACGCCACGCTCGGCGACGCCAAATCCGCGCTTCAGGAGCAGTTGCAAGCCGCCCATTGCGGCACTCCCGTCTACACCGTCGAGCGGGAGACCGGACCCGACCACCGCAAACACTATCAGGTCATGCTGCGCATTCGCCGCGCCGACGGTTCGCTCACCGATGCCGTTACGCACGGCGTCGGCGGCACCAAAAAGAAAGCCGAGCAGGACGCAGCCCAGATTGCGCTTGAGCGCATCGCCGCCGCCGGAGTTCAAACCCTCCTCGGCGTTGAGGCCGAATCGTGACCGCCACGTCGCCCACAACTCTGCCAACACTCGCCCATCCTCCGGCGCATGGACCCATCGAAGCGCTGCTTTCGCTTTTGCGCAGCGCCCTGGTCGCCCTCTTTGCCGTCACCTTCATCGTCCAGCCGGTCGTCATTCCATCGGAGAGCATGGAGCCTACGCTGCTGGTGGGCGATTTTCTACTGGTCAATCGCATCGCCCTTGCTCCTGCGGGCTTTGGCTGCGGAGTGGTCGCCTGCTCGCAGCCTGCCCGCCAGCAAATCGTCACCTTTCGCTCCGCTCAGCACCCCGGCGAATACCTCATCAAGCGCATCGTCGCCGTGCCGGGCGACCGGCTGCGCATCGTCGCCAATCACGTCCGGATCGATGGTCGCCCGCTCGCTGAGCCATATCTGAAAGCAGAGCTGAATCCGCCGCCGTCCGAGCTGGCCAGCTTTCCCGTAGCCACTTACTCCGATCCGCGCATGGACGTGAGCTGGTGGCGCTCGATGCAGCCGCTGGTTCACGGCGGCGAACTCACCCTCCCTGCCGGAAAATACTTTGTCCTCGGCGACAACCGGAATCACAGCCTCGATTCGCGTTACTGGGGCCTCGTCGATCGAAATCAGATCGTGGCCACGCCCGTCCTCATCTACCTTTCGCTGCGCCGTTCCTCGATTCCAGAGCAGGCAAATCCCTCGGGACAGGCGACCGATCTGCCCCGGATGATCGCCGCGCCAAATGATAGACTCGGACACGATACCAGTTTTCCGGCTCGCATTCGTGATGCCGTTCGCTGGTCCCGGCTTTTTCGCATCGTGCGATAGCCTCTCGGTCGATACAGGATGGATGCAAAGATCAACCCCGGAAAGCGATTCATGACTCCTGCCAAACGATCCTCGAAGCAGCCGGACGAACCTACACCGCCACAGGCTGGCTCATCCCCGGCCAGCCCATCGGCCACGCCAACGCCGGAGACTCCGCTGGAGTCGCTCGCAGGCATGTGTTCCGTCCTCGTCGTTGGCCTCTTTGTGCTCACCTTCATCGCGCAGAACTTCGTCATCCCCTCCGGCTCCATGCAGAAGACCCTGCTGATCGGCGACCACCTCGTGGTGGATCGCATCACGCTCAGTCCGCCAACCCACTGGATGCCGCTTGTCCACTATCGCGAGCCGCGCCGAGGCGACATCGTCGTCTTCCTCAAACCAGGCAACCCGGATATGTTCCTCGTCAAGCGCCTCATCGGCGTTCCCGGCGACCACATTCACCTGCGTAACGGCGTGGTCATTCTCAATGGCGTCGCGCAGAACGAACCCTATGCCCGGCTCGGGCCGGAAGATACGTACTCGCCGTACATCGACGATTTTCCCTTGGTTTCGCCCTTTGAAGCCGGCGATGTCACCACCGAGTGGGCCGTCGATCTGGCCCATCACGTCCAGGGCAACGATCTCGTCGTGCCGCCCGGCATGTATTTCATGATGGGCGACAATCGCCACAACAGCCTGGACTCGCGTTTCTGGGGCTTTGTGCCGCGCGCAAACATCGTTGGCAGGCCGTTGTTCAACTTCTGGTCCTTTGCCACGCCAGACGATCAGATGGACAAGACCGGCATCGGCGACCGCATCGCCTGGATGACTCACGTCGTCACGCACTTCGTCTCTGACACGCGCTGGAAACGAACCTTTCATGTGGTGCGGTAAAGCATGAACGATGCGCCAGCCAACTCCATCCGGCGCTCGAATCGCAGCAGGCTGCGGTGGTGGATGGCGCCCGGTTCCGTGGTCCTGTTACTGCTGGTTGCCCTGGTGCTCCCGTCGCAGCTCAGCGTCAGTCGCTATCAGCACACCGTAACCGCGGCCATGGCTCGGTCGCTTGGCCGGCCCGTGCATCTGTCCGGCGTCGAGTGGCGTCTGTTGCCCACCCCGGCATTCATCCTCAGCGATCTCACCGTCAGCGAAGATCCTTCCTTTGGCGTCGAGCCGCTGCTCTCCGCGCGCACCGTCGTGGCCTCGGTCAACCTGCTTTCGCTTTTGCGAGGACGACCTGAGTTCAGCCGGATTCATGTCGATCAGGCCAGCCTCAATCTCGTGCGCAACGATGTCGGGCGGTGGAATCTGGAGACGTTGCTCGATGGACCGGCTCAGCACCAGATTGCCGTCTCCGCCGCGGTGCGTCGCCGTCCCTTGCCCTATCTCGAAGCCACAGAATCCCGCCTGAACCTCAAGTTCGGACATGAAAAAAGCCCGTATTCGCTGGTCAACTCCGATCTTTCCTTCTGGCAGGATCAGCCCGGACAGTGGCATATTCGTCTGCGCGGAGAGCCAATCCGCACCGACATCGCTTTGCGCGGCAGCAATACGCAGGACGCCGGAGAAATCCGCCTGGACGGCACGCTCCAATCCGCCAGCTCGCTGCGTCAGATGCCCGTCCACCTTCAGCTTGCCTGGCGCGATACTCAGCTTGGCCAGCTTTCGCTGCTCCTGCTCGGCGATGACGCCGGATGGCGCGGCAATCTCACCGCCGATGTCGATGTGCGCGGAACCGCTGAAAGCGCCGCCATTCAGGGCCGTCTTCGAGCCACCGGCGTCCATCGGGAAGAGTTTGCACCAGCCACACCACTCGACTTCGACTCCAACTGCGGCCTCACCTACCTGCACTCCACACGCGCTGTCCACCAGCTTCACTGCGACACCAGCATCGCAAACGGCCATCTGCTCTACGCCGCCGAGATGCCCGCGCCCGAGGAGCATTTGCCGCGCCAGCAAACCCTCACGCTCCAGAAGGTCCCCGTTCAGGCCGCGCTGGATCTGATCCGCACCATCCGCCGCGACTTTGCCCCTGACGTCACGGCCGAGGGAACGCTGGAAGGGCAGCTTCGCTACGCGCCCAACGTCGCCACGCGTCCCGCGCACACCCCCGCAGCGTCACACAGTGCAGCCATCTTTTCGCGACATCCACTGCACAAGTCGGCATCCGGTGAGCCTGCTTCTATCTGGACCGGCTCACTCAGCCTCAACAATGCGGCCCTGCGCGGCGGCGGATTTGCGAATCCCTGGTCGCTGCCTCACTTGCTGATTCAGCCCGATCCCTCCGGTGTGCTCAGCGCTAGGCTCCCGTTGCCCGTCTGCGCCCGCTCTGCGGCCACTGAGCCTCCTGCGGAACCGGCTTCTGACTGCATCGCCATGCTTGACCTCACTCCTGTCGGCTATCAGATGCAGCTTACAGGCGTCGCTTCGCTGCCGCGGCTGCGCTCCTGGGCCGCTGCACTCGGCGCAGACGCTGCTTTGCCCGACGGCCTGGACGAGGGGACCGCCGAGATGCACCTGCAAACAGCCGGCTCGTGGATTCGTCCCGCTGCGCAGCCCGAGGCCAACGCTCTCAGCGGCTCGCTTCACCTCCATGGCGCGCGCTGGAGCCATGCGCCGCTGCCGCTCCCGGTACTCATCCCCGATGCCACGCTCACCCTCACTCCAACCTCGATTGCGCTCAAGGGCACCGTCAGCAGCGGCATGCTCCACGCTTCCGTCGCCTATCTGCAGCCCATCGTGTCCTCCATACCATCCCCCCAATCGTCTTCGGTTGAAGCGATCCCGCCGTCGGTCGATCTCCATTTTGACCATCTCGATGCAGCTGCAGTCGAGCGCACGCTGCTCCCCGCCAACAACACCTCCGGTCTCTTCGCCGCCATCGCCAGCCGCGTCCATCCGGAGTCTTCCCCCGCGTGGCCGCCGATGCGGCTGACCCTCCAGGCAAACACCTTCAACATGGATCGCCTCACGCTCGCTCATCTCACCGTCACCGCGCATCGAAACCCGAGCGATCCCGCGCGCTCTCTGCGGCTCGACTCACTCCACGCAACCCTCTTTGGCGGACAACTGCTTGCCACAGGCACCCTCGCTCAAAGCGATGCGGGTCCAAGCTTCCAGCTTCACCTCGACGCCCGCGACCTTCAACCAGCCCCGCTATCCGCGCTTTGGAATGCTTCTCGCCCCACCCGGCAGATCGCCGCAAACCAGCCTGCTTCGTCCAGCCAGAGTGGCAGCTTCGGCTTCTCCGGCGGCAAACTTTCCGGCACAGCCGATCTCACCACGCAGGGCGTCACAGAAAAGCAATGGATCGCCTCCGCCGCCGGGTCGCTTCGCTTTGACTGGACGCATGGCAATCTCAGTTCATCCACATCCATCGCCAGCACGGCAGCCGGGGCTTTCAACCGCTGGACCGGCCAGGCTACCCTCCAAGCCGGCCGCCTGACCCTCGGCGCCAACACGCTCACGCGTCGCGGGCACTCCGAAACACTTGCCGGAACACTTCCATTCGGCGGACCGCTTCAGCTTTCCGTCTCTGCCAGCAAGCCCTGATCAGATGGATTCCGCTGCATCGACTCGGCCATGCCGTCGCCGCCGCAACAATTCATCCGCCACTCATCCCCGAAGTATCCCAAGGAGCCAACAACACTATGCTGGAGCTGCACTGCAAAGGATTCCTCTTCGACATGGACGGCGTGCTCATCTCCTCGCTTGGCTCCGTCGAGCGCTGCTGGCGCGCCTGGGCCCTCGATCACGATATCGATCCGGAACTCGCCATCCGCACCGCCCACGGCTGTCGAGCTATCGAGACAGTCCGCAAACTGCGCCCCGACCTCGACGATCGCGCCGAGCTGCTTCGCATTGAAGACATGGAAGTCGCCGATCAGGATGGCGTCACCGTCCTCGCCGGTGTGCCTGAGTTCCTCCGTGCTCTGCCGGAAGACCGCTGGACCGTCGTCACATCCGCCACCGAGCGCCTGGCTCGTGTTCGTCTGGCCGCTGCCGGGCTGCGCGTACCCCAGCGCTTCATCAGCGCCGATCAGGTCACACACGGCAAGCCCCATCCTGAGCCATATCTGCGCGGTGCCGCCCTGCTTGGCCTCGACCCCGCCGATTGCATCGTCCTCGAGGATTCCGGCTCCGGCGCCATCGCCGGCCGCGCCGCGGGAGCCACCGTCGTCGCCACGCTCTTCTCCCACTCACCCCAGGAACTGCACGCCGCGCATCATCTCGTCCACGACCTCACATCCGTTCAGGTCCGTTGGCAGGACGGATCCTTCTGCCTTCGTCTCACTCCCGCGCAGCCCTAAGCCGGCCACGCGCCGTTTGCCTCACACGCGCCGCAGCAGAATCTCCTCCACCCGCCTGCGATCCGCCTCCGTATCCACCCCGATCGTGTCGCCTTCCGCCAGGCCAACATAGAGATCGATGCCGTTTTCCAGCATCCGCAACTGCTCCAGTCGCTCCGCCAGCTCCAGCGGCGAGGGTTCCAGCCGCGCAAACGACTCCAGAGCATCCCGCCGATACGCATACAGCCCCAGGTGCTTCCGCCATGCCACGCCGCCCGCTCCATCGCGGTCAAACGGAATCGTCGAGCGCGAAAAGTACAACGCCCGCCCATCCCGCGCAAACACCACCTTCACCGCGTTGGGATTCGCCACGTCCTCCGCCGGGCAGGGAACCGCCACCGTTCCCACACGCACCTCGCTCCGTGCAAACAGCCCAAGCAGCGGTGCAAAATGCTCCGGCGTCAGCAGCGGCTCATCGCCCTGAATATTCACATAAATCTCAGCCTGTATCTGCCGCGCCACTTCGCACACGCGATCGCTGCCGCTCGCGCACTCCGCCGAGGTCATCACCGCCGGAATTCCCCGCTCCGCGCAAACCTGCCGCACCTCGTCGGAATCGGTCGCCACCACCACGTCGTCCATCTGCCCGCTTGACTTCGCGGCTCGCCACACCCACTCGATCATCGGCCGTCCCGCCACGTCGAGCAGCACCTTGCGCGGCAGCCGTGTCGAGCCAAGCCGCGCCGGAATCACTCCCAGAGTTCGCATCCAGCTATTTTAGAGCCGCATTCCGGCCAGCGCCGCCCGTGCCGCTTCCACCGTCGCTTCCACCTCTGCCGGCCCATGCGCCGCGCTCAGGAACATCGCCTCAAACTGCGACGGCGGCAGCCACACACCGCGCTCCAGCATCGCCCGATGAAACTGCCCAAAGCGCGCCGTATCGCTCGCCGCCGCCTCGGCATAATCCCTCACCGCGCCGCCGGTAAAAAACCATGTCCACATCGACCCCACGCGGTTCAGAGTCACCGCAATTCCCGCCTCCTGCGCGGCACGGGCTACGCCTTCAGCCACCGCGCGAGAGGTTGCCTCCAGCCGCGGATAGATCGCGTCCCGATGCGACGCCAGCTCGTCCAGCGTCGCGCAACCGGCGGCCATCGCCAGTGGATTGCCGCTCAGCGTCCCGGCCTGATACACCGGTCCCACCGGAGCCAGCATATCCATCCACTTCTGCCTGCCGCCAAAGGCCCCGCACGGCAGGCCGCCGCCCAGAATCTTGCCCAGCGTAATCAGGTCCGCGTCGATCCCATACAGTTCCGTCGCGCCACCCGGAGCCAACCGAAAGCCCGTCATCACCTCGTCCACAATCAGCAGCGCGCCCTGCTCGGCCGTCACGCGCCGCAACCCCGCCAGATATCCCTCACCCGGCGGAATGCACCCCGCATTACCCACCACCGGCTCCAGAATCACCGCCGCAATCTCTCCCGGATACTGCGCAAATGCCGCCTCCACCGCGCCCGGATCGTTGTAGGGCAGTGCCAGCGTCAGGCTGGCAATCTCCTCCGGCACGCCCGCCGACCCCGGAATCCCCAGCGTCGCCACGCCCGAACCAGCCTTCACCAGCAGCCCGTCGGCGTGTCCGTGATAGCAGCCTTCAAACTTGATGATTCGCTTGCGTCCCGTCGCTGCGCGCGCCAGCCGAATCGCCGACATCGTCGCCTCCGTCCCGGAGCTGACAAAGCGCATCCGCTCCATGCCCGGATACACCGCCCGCACGCGCTCCGCCAGATCGCCCTCGGCCGCCGTCGAAGCACCAAAGCTCGACGAATCCCGCGCTGCCCGCGCAATCGCCTCCACCACCGCCGGAAACGCATGGCCCAGAATCATCGGACCCCACGAACCGAAGTAGTCGATATACCGATTTCCGTCCGCATCCCACAGATACGCGCCCTCGGCACGCGCCACAAACGGCGGCTGTCCGCCCACTGCGCGAAACGCGCGCACCGGCGAATTCACCCCACCCGGAAACAGTTGCTCCGCTCGCTCGCGCAGCCGCTCCGATTGTTCATGCTTCATGCTCATCGATCACTTACCTCACTGCTTCGTTCTTCAGTATAGGGGCGTGGATTGTCCGGTTTTTCGCACTGCGAAAACTCAACTCCCACGGCCTTCCCGATGCTTTGCATCGACTTCGCCCCGCGCACCATCTCAATAGGTGTGAGTAACCAACAGCTCTCCAGCGCCACGCCGCTTCGAGATCAGCTCGGCAACCGCCTCCTCGTCCTTTTTGACGGTCACTGCGCGCTCTGCCATGCCTCGGTCCGCTGGCTGCTGCGCCACGACCGCCACGACCGCCTGCGCTTTGCAGCCGCGGAATCTGCCGCCGCCCGAGTGCTGCTGGCCGAAGATCATCTGCCCTCAGCCGACAGCGCCCTGCCCTCGCCTGCCGAATCCGTCCTCGTCCTCATGTCTGCTTCGGAGATCGCCACGCCGGCGCGCCTGCTTGCGCGCAGCGCTGCCGTGCTTGCCTGCCTCGATCAGCTTCCCGCGCCCTGGCCGCAGCTTGCCGCCCTCGCGCGCCGGATTCCGCTCCCCCTGCGCGACGCCGCCTATCGCCTTGTCGCCCGCTTCCGCTTTCGCCTCGCCCGCCGCCTCGACACCTGCCCGCTGCCCACCCCCGAGGACATCCCTCACTTCCTGTAACTTCAACACTCGCCAACCTGTCCTTCCGTTATTCCCGTAGCCAAACTTCGCCGCCCGTGCCATCGCCCGTGCCTTTTTGTTGTCATTCCCGCAGGGAATCTGCTTTCCTTCGTCAACTCCACCCCCCCCCACCCGCGACCCAAGGGAGCGCAAACGCGCGACCGCGCGGCTGCTGCATGCAATGCCCCGCACCCTGTTAAAATCAACCTTTCCGGCGTTTTTCGCGCCACTCCACTTCCGGAAAGACTCCATGCCTGAAACCCGCCCCACTGCCAAGCCATCCCGCAAACGTCCCATCCGCTACGCCGATGCGGGCGTCGACATTGCCTCTGGCGACCGCGCCAAGGATCGCATCAAAGCCCTGGCCGCCTCCACGCTCAACCGCAATGTCCTGGCTGGCGTCGGTGGCTTTGGCGCGCTCTTTCAGCTTGACCGCCGCAAGTGGAAAGACCCCATCCTCGTCAGTTCCGCCGACGGCGTCGGCACCAAGCTCAAGCTCGCATTCCAGCTTGGCATCCACTCGACCGTAGGCGCTGATCTGGTCAATCACTGCGTCAACGACATCGCGGTGCAGGGCGCGACGCCGCTCTTTTTCCTCGACTATCTCGCCAGCGGCAAGCTCAAACCGACCATTCTGGAGCAGGTCGTCGAGGGCATGGCCCTCGCCTGCCGCGCCAACGGCTGCGCCCTCATCGGCGGCGAAACCGCTCAGATGCCCGGCTTCTATCAGGACGGTGAATATGACCTCGCCGGCTTCATCGTCGGTGTCGTCGAGCGCTCTAAAATGGTCACCGGAGCCAGCATCCGTCCCGGCGACGTGCTGCTCGGCCTGCCCTCGACCGGCCTGCACACCAACGGCTACTCGCTCGCCCGCAAGCTCTTCTTTGAGGTCGCCGGCTACACGCCGCGCCAGCAAGTGCGGGCTATTGGCGGCCGCGCCGCGGAGGTGCTCTTGGCCACGCACCGCAGCTATCTCCCCGCCCTGCAAAAGCTTACCTCTTCGGGTCTTGTCAGCGGCCTGGCGCACATCACCGGTGGCGGCATCACGGAAAACCTGCCACGCATCCTGCCTGCGGGCACAGCCGCGGAGATTCAACTCGGTTCCTGGCCCGTCCTGCCCGTCTTCGAGCATCTGCGCGAACTGGGCAGCGTTCCCCAGGACGAGATGATGCGCACCTTCAACATGGGCATCGGACTCATCGCCGTCGTCCCCGCCGACAAGCTGCGCCGCGCCACCGCGCTGCTCAACCGCCTCCACGAGCCGCACCACCAGATCGGTACCGTCGTCCGCGGCAATCGCCGAGTGATCTACCGATGAGCGCGTCTGCAAGCG
>JAJZEA010000069.1 GCA_021851335.1 Acidobacteriota bacterium
TCCGCGGACGGCGGTCGGGGGGGGGGGGGATTTCTGCGTCTGGGCTTGCGTGGCCAGCGCGCAGCACACGACGACCACCAAACAGAGCGGAAGACGAAACATCGCCACGGCTGTGCGTGGGATCCATCGGATTTTCATGGGGAGGGTATCCTTCCGACGAGACTTCCAAGGAATGAACGACTTGCATCCGCAGGCCAACGAGAGGCTGACTGCACAAAAACGCAGTGCGAGAAACGTAGCGCGAGGCGCGGCCGAAGTCAAGAAAAATTATCTGCCCGGCCCGCACGAAAGAATACATACCAAAGTTACAGTTGCTCCGGGCTGGCAAAAGCCTCCGATGCGGCGACCGGCGCCATGAGCTTTCTCCGCCTTGCGCACCAGAAATCCATACAGCAGCGGGATGGGCTTGTCTCCGGAGCGCAACCGGAAGGAAGAAGCAGATTCCTTTCGGGGAATGACAACAAGCGGGAGGAAGTGCAGCGGAAGCGGGAAGATTGGGAAATTCCAATTCTGCACACCGGCGAGTCGGAGTTTCGTTTCGCTACTCGGCGAGAAAACAGAGTCTCCTTTGCTCCGCTCGCGACGGGCAAAACCGCTCAGGATGGAAACTGAGGGGTCTCTCCCGCATGGATGTTTGTAACAGAGTTCGGTTGCGGCAGCGTGTGAGCCGCGTCACAGCGATGCTGGCGCTGGCGGCGCTGCTCTGCGGCGTGGCTGCCGGACAGCGAACCGCTTCGGCAGAGTTGAGGCCGCAACAGATTGCGCGCGGGGCAGCGGGTGGAATCGACGAGCAGCAGGTAGTGACGCTCACCGGGAATATCCCACGATGGGCTGAGCCGGGGCGCGTCGTGGGAACTGTGCCCGCGGAGATTCAACTGCGACGCATGGTGCTGGTGCTCAAAGCGGATTCCACCCGGCAACAGGCGCTGGAGCATCTGGTGGAAGCGCAGCACGAGCCGGGATCGCCGGAGTTTCATCGCTGGCTGACTCCACAGCAGTTCGGGCAACGGTATGGCGCAACCGACGCACAACTGGCTCAGGTGACGGCGTGGCTGCGCGCGCATGGATTTACCGTGGAACCGGTGAACTCCGGGCGACGCATGATTGTCTTTTCCGGAACCGAAGGCGCTGTCGAGGATGCTTTTCACGTGGCGCTGCGGCGCTATCAAACGGAGAGTGGCGAGCATCTGGCCAACAGCGAAGACCCGCAAATTCCCCGCGCACTGGCCGCGGTAGTCACTGGAGTGCTATCCCTCAATGATTTTCAGCACCAGTCCCAGATCGCGCAGCAAAAGCCGGTGACTCTGCCTGGAATGGAAGGATCTGGCGCCGGCGGATCGGGTAAAGCGCGAGCGCCACACCTGCATCCGCTTTATACACAAGGGACGACGCACTATCTCTTCCCGGCGGATTTCGCGACCATCTACAACGCCAATCCTGTCTATGCGCAGGGAATCTCCGGTGCCGGATCTTCCATTGCCATTGTGGGCCGAAGCGATGTGAGCTTATCGGATTTTTCCGAATTTCGCAGCTTCGCCAATCTCGCGGGCGGGTCAACGGTCGCGGTCACGCTGGATGGACCGGATCCGGGCGTGGTTCCGGGCGATCAGGACGAAGCCACGTTTGACATCGAGTGGGCCAACGCGGTCGCTCCGCAGGCACAGGTCCAGTATGTGGAAGCCGCATCCACGGCGACCACGGACGGAGTGGACCTGGCTGCTGCCTATGCCGTGAACCATCGCATTGCGCCGGTGATCAGCGTCAGCTATGCAAGCTGCGAATCGGCGATGGGCACCACCGAGCTGGCGTTTTACAGCGACCTATGGATGCAGGCGGCCAGCGAAGGGATCAGCGTCTTTGTGGCCGCTGGCGATGCCGGCGCTGCGGGCTGCAACGCGGGCGGCGATTCGTCAGGGTCAGCGCGCGCGGTCAACGGCATGTGCTCGCCGATCTGGTCAACCTGTGTCGGCGGAACGGAATTCAACGAAGGCAATTACACCTATTGGAATCCTTATAACGGGCAAGGCAGCGAATCAGCCCTCGGATATATTCCGGAAGAGGTCTGGAACGAAAGCGGCACCAACGGAGGTTCGCAATTGTGGGCCTCCGGCGGCGGAGTCAGTACCATCTACGTTCAACCACCGTGGCAGGCGGGCATTGTCGGAGCCAATGGAAATGGCATGCGGACCGTGCCCGACGTTGCCCTTTCTACGGCATTGCATGATGGATACCTGGGCTGCGTCGGCGGAAACTGGTATGTATTCTCCGGAACTTCCGTGGCTTCGCCCGCATTTGCCGGCATCATGGCGCTGGTCGATCAGCAGCAGAATGGAGCCAGTCAAGGCTCTGCCAATCCCGAGCTATACGCGATGGTGAACGCGCCGACATCGCCGTTTCACACTACGCTCAGCGGCAACAACAGCGTACCGGGCGTGACCGGATTCACGGCCAGCGGAACTGTCTACAACCTGGCGACTGGACTGGGAAGCGTGGATGCGACCACGCTGGTTGAAAACTGGGCGTTCAATGCCGAAGGGCTGGCGGCAAGCTTCTCACTTACGCCTTCCGAGACTGCGGCAACCGTGATCGACGGCGGCAGCACCAGCTTCATGCTTGCAGCGACGACCACAAGCGGAAGCACCCAATCCATCACACTCTCGGCAACGGCACCGCCGGGTGTCACCGTCAATTTCACGCCGGCCTCGATTGTGCCTGGGCAGAGCGCTACGGTCACGGTGACAGCCGCTTCCGACGCTCCAGCGGGAAGCGGGACGATTGCCATCACCGGAACAAGCGGAAACTCCCAGCAGACGGTGAAGATTGGCTTGACCGTGGAACCGCTGCCGACCTTGAGCGTGAGTGCAACCCCATCCACACTGGCCATTACGCAGGGTGCCAACGCCGGCACCACGGTCACGGTGACCACAGGCGGAACCTTCAGCGGCGCGGTCACGCTGTCCACGAGCGGGCTGCCCGCAGGCGTCACCGCCGTATGGAGCACGACGACCCTGACTCCGTCGGCGAATACTACGGCCACCACGGCTGTCAATCTGACCCTCGTGGCGGCGGCCAATGCTCCGCCTGTGACCGGAGCAACCGTCACCGTCACCGCCGCAGGCGACGGACTGTCCACATCGACCCGCATCGCCGTCACGGTTGTGGCGGCGCAAACCGAGCTTGCCATTGCATCCGCCGCGCAGACTCTGACGCTGGTGGCTGGCAACACGCTCGCCGTACCCGTCATCGTCACCGCAGCCAATGGTTTTGCTGGGCTGGTCCGGGTGGGCGTGGCCGGGCTGCCCACTGGAGTGACGGCTGCGTGGAGCGCAACGCAGTTTGAAGCGCAAGCACCTCAAACGCTGCATCTGACGCTCACCCTGCACGCGCTGGCCACGGCTACTCCCGTCAGCGTTCCATTGTCGCTCACCGCCTTTGGAGACGGACAGACAGCCTTTGGAGACGCCACACTGAATGTAACGCTCCCGACAGCACTCGTGCTCTCACTCAGCGCAAATCCTCTTGGTCTGTCCCCGGGGGCGACTTTGACTACGACAGCGACAGTCCGGATCGTTGGACCGCTTACGCTGGCGACGAACCTGACCGATGCAGCCGTGCGGTTCCAGGGTTTGCCGACAGGTGTATCCGTGTCTTGGGGTCCATGGACGCAGACCGCCAACGTTCTAACCGCGCAAGGTCAGGTGACGGCTGCTTCCTCGGCTGCGCTGGGCACAACGCAGGCAGAAGCTCTGGCCGAGATCACTGACACTGCAACCGGACAGATATACCATGCCGTTGAGCCGATCCAGGTGGAGATCCACCCGGCGGCGACGCTGACCGTCGCCACAGGCGCGGGATCGCTGTTGCTGGTTCCGGGTGCGACGGTGCAGGTGCCCGTCACTGTCTTGTCATCCTTGCTCTTGAGTGCGCCTGTGCAACTATCGATCTTCCACCTGCCCGCCGGAGTGATGGCGGCGTGGAGCGTGGATTCACTTGCCGGTGCCGGTGGAACCACCACGCTGACACTGAAGGTTGCTGGCACCGTGCGTCCGGCAACAGGTACGCTGACCATTCAGGCGGCAGGCGATGGATTGAGCGCGCAAACAGCCGTGGACTATCGCGTGTACTAAGGCGCAGCCGGGGCTTTCGGAGTTGCAGACGAGACCTGGGGATCGTCCGCAATCAAGCCCAGGGCGCGATAGATAACCAGCGGTGCGTCGATCAGCGAATAGCGACGAACGTAGCAGGCACGAGCTGCCGCCTGCATCGCTTCGCGCTCACTGCTGGTCATCCTCTGGAAGCGCTCAATCAGGCGTGAGGTGCCCTCGACTGTATCAGTATCGACAAAAGCGGCTTGATCCGCTGCAACTTCTGGAGCAATATTGACCTTGTCGCTGATGAGCGGAATCAGTCCGCAGGCCAAAGCGTCCGCCACCGCGATGCCAAAGTTCTCCTGATGCGAGGGCAGAATGAAGGCGCTTGCGGCATACAATGCGCCCCACTTCTGCGCTCCGCGCAACATGCCCGTCCATGTAATGCGGTCACCGATTCCAAGCGCATCCGCGCGTGCTTTCAGCTCCGCCGTCCATCCCACTTCGTCAGGCCCGGCCATCACCAGATGGAGATCCGGCTCCGCCGAGCGAGCCAATGCGTCCATCAGCAGATCGCAGCCCTTTTTCGGGTGAATGCGTCCCAGAAAAAGCAGGAAGCGCTTGTCTGCCAGATGCGGCCAGTCGGCCAGAAACGCTTCGCGGTTCGCCGCAGGGTCACCCTCCGGTCCGGCTGAGCCATAGGGCACCAGCAGGCGACGGAAGCGACGAAAGGGGAAGCCTTCGGCTACCGTATGAAATTCTTCCTGGCTGGTGACACAGACGGCGTGAGCCTGGTTCAGATTACGGCTCTCTTCAAGCGTCCAGTAAACAAGTTTTTTCAGGTGCTTCAGCGGAAAACGCTTTTTGAAGTAAGGGTCAAGCATGCCGTGGCTGAAGATGGCATACGGTACGCGTCCCGCAAAGGCACGCCGTGCGGCCAGACTGTGATATTGCCATACTCCGTTGACAATAACTCCGTCAAAACGAGAGCGATTCGCGAGCAGCCAAGGTTGAAGTTGATGAGAATATCCGTATTTCCCCACAGCAGGACCACAGGGATGTACCGGGCATGGAAATGAACTGCGATATCCATCCTTCGACGGACCGTCGTCTGGGGAATCGAGAGTTACGATCTCGACATTCCATCCCAGTTTCTGATGCGCCAACGCAAACATGCGAACAGATTCACTTGGCCCACCGCCTTCTAAATTCAGACTGCGGATGACATGCAATATTTCCAAGTTCGCCCCAGAGACAGTCAGCTTGAGCAAAGTAATAACTCTGGATGCGGTCGGTAAACGGCCGCCGCATCCGAAGCAAAGACATCAGGATCGGCATTCAAAGGTTACTTGATTCACTGCCCCAGTGCAATCAGACCGTTACTGCCTCGGCGGCGTTGGCTAGATCTTCGATGCCCGCGACAGCCTCAGCGAGAACACGGACGGAAAGCTGGGCGAGGACTTCGCGGTAAAGCCGCACGGAAACGGTAAAATCGCCGACCGACTTGAGCGGCTCAACTAGCTGGATCTTGCGACGATCGATCTCAAAGCCCTTGGCTGCCAGTTCGTGAGCAATGTCCGCAGATGTCACTGAACCGAAAAGGTGCCCGCTGTCGCCGGTCTTCCGTGTGAAGACCAGGTGGAGCGCGGCAAGCTGGACGGCAAGCGCCTCAGCCTGAGCCTTCTCCGTGGCGGAGCGACGCGCTGCGGCAGCCTTCATCTGCTCGATGACGGACTTGTTGGAAACGGTGGCCTGCAGAGCAAGCTTGCGCGGCAGGAGGTAATTGCGGCCGTAGCCGTCGGCGACCTTGACCACATCGCCACGGTGACCGAGATTGGCTACGTCTTCTTTCAGAATGACTTCCATCGGAAACTCTCCAGTTTGCTAACGACGCTGAGTCTCTCCGCCGCATGATTTTCGTCCTGGTGGTTGGACACCGGACAACGGGGAAAGGTTGCGCCGCGAGTGATTGTATTCCTCCGACGTCTATCTCCGGCAACCGGGCGGTCAAAAAAACTTCGCTGACCGAACCGTAACTGGAAACAGAATGCCGGATTGCTTCTGCAACCCGTTCAGAGACATACAAGACTCTGAATACGCAGCAGTACAAAAACGCGACAGCTTAAAATCCCGACGCGAACGGCAGCAGCGCAATATTCCGCGCCTGCTTAATGGCGCGCGTGAGACGACGCTGATGCGTTGTGCAGACGCCGGTCAGGCGGCGAGGCACAATCTTGCCGCGTTCCGCAATGAAGCCCTGCAGAAGACGCACATCCCGATACGGAATCGAGTCAATCTTCTCGGTGCAGAACTTGCAGACCTTCTTGCGTCGGAAAAACTTTCCGCGCCCGCCCGGTCCACCGGTGCGAGGACCGCTGGAACGAGGACCGGAGGATGGTGATGCAGCGGCCGCTGACGGTGCAGCAGCTTCCGGAGCTTTGTTTTGAATTTCTTCTGCCATGATCTCTCTCATTTTCTGTTTCGTGCGGACTCAGCCGACGAAACTTCTGAATTGCTGAGGCTGCCCGTGGTTGCCAGATCGCGTCTGAATTCCCCTGCACACAGCCAAATCCAACAAAGGCTCAGGCGCTGACCGCCTCAGCAACGGGTGCTGTGGCTTCTTCGGTCGGCTTGCGGCGAACACCGCGAGCTGCCTTCACCTTGGCGACGCGCTTCTCTTCCTCATCGGTGCGGACGGTGATGAACTTGATGACTGGCTCAGAAACGCGCAAACGGCGTTCCAACTCCGCGACCACAGGTCCATTGGCCGCGAGAATCATCAGCACATAGACCCCATCGTTGAACTTGCGCACGGTGTAGGCCAGACGACGGCGGCCCATCCGCTCGATGGACTTGACCTCGCCTCCACCCGTGGTGACGGTTGCTTCAAAGCCGGAGATCAGCTTTTCCATCTCTTCTTCTTCAACATCCGGCCGGACGATAAACATGACTTCATATTGCCGATCCATCTTCTGCTCTTTTCTGCCGGTCCTCAGGGGATCCGGCGTAACCGCTGGTCTTGACTGCCCGACCATCGCGGCGGAATGATCGTTCCATCTCCAGGCGACTGCGGGTCGGTTCGCGCCGCAGTTGCCTGATTGTCTTCGCAGGGCTGTTCAGGGCCTGCGGTTCCACTCGTTCATGGCGGCGGCAGCGCCTTCCAGGGCAATCTGCCGGACCGCTTGCGCCACCCGATCCAGCGCCTCATCGAGAATCGCCAGATCAGCTTTACGCATGGGCGACAGCAGATAGTTGCTGCCTCCCGGTCGCTTGGCTCCGGCTGCGAGCGCCTCGGCAGAGAGCTTTTGCCCAACGCCGATGCGGACCCGCAACCATTCTTCCGTTCCCAGCGAGGAGCTAATGCTGCGAGCGCCATTATGGCCGGCAGCCGATCCTCGCTCCCGGATTTTGATCGTCCCAAGCGGCAGGTCCAGTTCGTCATACAGCACGACGAGATGGGCACGGCCGGACTCAGGATCCTCCGGGTAAAACTCCTGAAGCAGGGCTTTCACCGACACCCCGCTCAGGTTCATAAACGTCTCCGGCTTGGCCAGCAGCAGGCCGCGTCCACCGATCTCCGTAACCCCGGTGAGCGCCCTGCCGCGCCGGTTGCCGACCACCGCGCCGGTCTGGCTGGCGATGCGGTCGATTGCCATGAATCCCACGTTATGCGGAGTCCACACATACTCCATGCCAGGGTTGCCGAGTCCGACCACGATCAGCGGTGACTGTTGGCCGCGCTGATCGAAATCAGAAGCTGAACGTATCCCGGACAAAGGCTACTTCTTCGCCTCCGGCTTACCTTTTTTTGCAACCTCAGGCTCAGTGGCTGCCGGTGCGGCTGCTCCCTCGGCTGCGGCAGGTTCGGCCTCAGCGCGAATGGAGATGACGTGAGCCACCGTGGCATCTTCAGCCGTGACGAAGCGCAGGCCCTCGGTGTGCGGCAAATCCGCAACACGCACCGCCTGATGCAGGCCAAGGCCCGTGATATCGACATCGATGTGCTGTGGAATCGCAGCCGGAAGGCACTCGATCTCGACCTCGCGCAGAACCTGATCGAGAATGCCGCCCTGCGTCTTGACGCCAACAGCCGTGCCCATCAAGCGAACCGGAACATGCACGCGCATCGTCTTGTCCAGAGCAATGCGCTTCAGGTCGATATGCAGCAGCGAATCCTTGATCGGCTCGTACTGCCAGTCCACAATCATGCTCTTCACCGGGCCGTGGCCCTCGATCGCAACGTCGAAGATCGTGTTGTGTCCGCTCTCCGAGTGAAGAATGCGAAGAATCTGTTTGGGATCCACCTCAATGGCGATCGACTCGTGACCCGCGCCATACAGGATAGCCGGAATCTTGCCTGCCACACGGACGCGGCGGGCTGCGTTCTTGTTGAATTTGCCGACGCGGGGTCGGGCTGTAACGATCTCTGGCATAAAACTCGCTCTCTTCTTCGTCGGGCACGGGCGGCTCGGAATTCAGCAGCTTGCGCTCCCTTTGTTCGCGACGCCAACTGCATGGCGCCGAGGTTTTTGTTCCCGGAAAAGCATCAGTTAAACAGCGAACTGACGCTCGTCTCCATGTGAATGCTTTCAATCGCCGCGCCCAGTAGGCCGGCAATCGAAAGCACTTTAATCTTGGGCACCTGAAGCGCAGCTTCGCGCAGTGGGATGGTGTTCGTCACAACAAGCTGCTCCATGCGCGAAGCGGAGATGCGCTCAATCGCAGGTCCGGAAAGCACCGCATGGCTGGCGCAGGCATGCACGGCAGCGGCGCCGTTGGCCAGCAGCGCATCCACCGTTTTGACCAGCGTCCCGGCAGTGTCCACGATGTCGTCAATCACTAGACAGGTGCGGCCACGCACATCACCAATCACATTCATCACCTCGGCCACATTCATATCCGTCCGACGCTTGTCCACAATCGCCAGCGGAGCGCCCATGCGCGTGGCAAAGAAGCGCGCGCGCTCCACACCCCCGGCATCAGGCGAAACCACCGTCAAATTCGGCAGGTTCATCTCGCGAAAATAGGAGACAAGCACAGGACTGGCGAAAAGATGATCGACAGGAATATTGAAAAAACCCTGTATCTGCGCCGCATGCAGATCGACAAACAACGCGCGATTCGCGCCCGCCGTGGTCAGCAAATCGGCAATCAGTTTGGCGCTGATCGCCACCCGCGGACGATCCTTCCGATCCTGCCGCGCATAGCCAAAGTACGGAACCACCGCGGTGATGCGTGCAGCCGAGGCGCGCTTCAGCGCATCGATCATGATCAGCAGTTCCAGCAGATGCTGATCGACCGGAAAGCAGGTCGGCTGCACCAGGAAAACATCCGCTCCGCGAACGTTCTCCAGCAACTGGAAGTACACCTCGCCATCCGCAAAACGCTGGAGCTTGCTCTCCCCGACCTTGACGCCGACAAAGCCGGCAATCTCATCGGCAAGCGAACGATTGGCCGTTCCAGAGAAGAGCTTGAAGCTTTTGTCCTCTCCCAGTCCACGACTTCGCTTCCGCTCGGAGGCGAGCTTGACTTCGCGATTTTTCGGCTGAGTTTCCGCCGTCGGTTCTGCCGGGATGGTCGTCATTTCCGCTGCTTCCGTACTCGAAATCTCGTTACTGGTCATGGCCTTGCAGTTTCTCCTCTGCTGGTTGGCATGGGTTGCTGCGTTCTACCTCTCCGCAAAGATAAAAGCCCTTACGGCAAACCTTGGCTGGGCGACCAGGATTCGAACCTGGACAAAGTGCGTCAAAGGCACTTGACCTACCGTTAGTCGATCGCCCAACTCCTCCAGACAGCCGACGGCGAGTCTTTCATCGCTCGCGCGCGGATGTCAACCGCCTGACGGAAGAAGCATTTCCGACCAATATGCCGAGCGCGAAAGAGTATGCGTGACCAACGCATCCACACCCATTCCACGCAGCCGGTTACGCACTGCTTCCGCCTGCTCCTGACCCCGGTAAAGGCCAAAGAGCGAAGAACCAGACCCAGACAAGGATGCGTAAAGGGATTCCTCCGGCGTGCCGACAGCCGCAAGGATGCGCTTGATTTCGCTGAGGATGGGATGACGAGCCAGAACAACACGCTCGAAGTCGTTTCCAATCCCGGTGCGGACAAGCGCGGACACTAGCGGCCCGGCCAGGTCTGGCCGCGAAGGCAAGACACCGGAAGAGTCCGCCCTTGCAACGGCTTCCCTCGGGAAGTCTGCCTGAACACAGGCACTTGCGTAGACACGACTCAACCTTTCTAGTGTATCGCCCACGGGCTGCCGGGTCAATGGATTGGCAGCATTTTGAGCTTTTTGGGCGCCGTCAGCATTTTGTGTGCTTTCAGCGCTGCGGCCGTCCGTTTCGTTGCACAGCGCATCCCAGTCGCGAAATGCCTGCGGCGTCGAGACGCCAACGGCAGGAGTGGCCACCAGGCAACACAGCCGCGGCTGATCCGGGAGCGGAAAGACAGACTGTCCGCGATCCAACCCCAGCACAGTTCCACCCACCAGGAAAAGTGGCACATCGGAGCCAACTGCCGCTGCCAGCCGCTGCCGCTCCACATGCCAGGCCGGAGTAACCGGAATCCCCAGCTCAGCCTCCAAAGCCACCAGCGCCGCCGCTGCGTTCGCTGAGCCTGCGCCTAGTCCGCCCTGCACCGGAAGCTGCTTGTCGATATGGATCGAGACGTTTGCACTCCGCCCAAGCGATTCGAGCGCAAGCTCCACCATCTTCCATGCAGTATTGCGGGCATCGGCGGGAACACGCGCATCATTCGAAGTGAGATGTATCGCGGTTTCATCGCTGGCCGTGGCCGCAACCGTGACCCGATCGTGGAGAGCCAGAGTCTGATACACCGTGACTAGGCCGTGAAAGCCATCCGAGCGTGGCGGCCCAATCGCAAGACCGAGATTGATTTTTGCGTGCGAACGGACTGTGACTGACATCGATACTCAGTGTAGTACGACGCTCCGCGTAAAGCGTCGCGGTGCATTTACAATCGTCTTGGGAGTTTTGCACGATGGCACATATGGTTTTCTGCGCACGCTACAAAAAAGAAATGGAAGGCCTGGACGAGCCTCCGTTTGACTCGGACTTCGGTCAGCAGATTTACAAGAGCATCTCCAAACAGGCCTGGGTTGAGTGGGTCGAGCGACAAAAGATGCTGCTCAACGAGTATCGCCTGCAACCTTGGACGCCGCAGGCACAGACCTTTCTGGTCGAACAGATGCAGGAGTTCTTTTTCGGCGACGGAGCGGCTCTGCCCGCCGAGTACGTGCCACCCTCGCACTGACCGCCTGCCGCGCCGCTGTCTGCCGCACTACTGCCTCTGCACCGTGCGCTATCAGCGCTCGCCCACGCACAGATTCGTGTACACTCATCATAGAACCCCAGCGCTGACCGCACCGGTTGGCGCAACCGTGTCGGGACGTGGCTCAGCCTGGTAGAGCACTCGCTTGGGGTGCGAGGGGTCGGCAGTTCAAATCTGCCCGTCCCGACCATTCAAATTAATCACTTACAAATTCAAAACTCGCGAATTAGCCTCAACAGTGGGGGAATTTGTGGTGACTCTCAACGGAGTCCCCACAGTGGCGCGAGGCTATAGATTCGGCAAATAAATACTGATACATTATACTGGTAACTTCGTCTAACGAAGTATGAACCGAGAGGATGCGCGCAAGTTATCTCCAGAGGCACAGCATGAACGTCGTCGTCAGGTCGTTCGCGCCTACAAGCGCGGCGTGAATCGTCGTCAGATTGCTC
>JAJZEA010000011.1 GCA_021851335.1 Acidobacteriota bacterium
TCAGCGCCACAAGCAGTCTCGGACCTTCCCTGGAGTTCTGGATCGACGATGATTTGGCAACTGCCGGCTCCGGTGCAAATGGCGGCATGGGGGATGCCTACATCAAGGCAAATAACTTTATTGGCTACTACCTGCACGTCCCTCAGAATGACCTCAACATTCGCTACGGTCAATTCGAAATCGATCTTCCTTTTACCCAGGCGCGAACCATCAATCTAAGTGACTATGCCATCTATGATGAAACCGCAGTCGTGAACCCAAGCGGAAACGGACCACTCGCTGGGACAACCAACAATCCCCTCGTATTTTCAGCCCCGCAACGCGGCGTCGAACTCAGTGGAACTCCGCACCAGGGCTATACCTGGTGGTCTGTGGCGCTGCTGGATGGAACCAATTCGGATTATGGATCGACACCTCCGCTCGCAGGACGAAATGCCAAAGATGTCTACATCAATCTATGGCAGGGGTTCAACCTTGAACGGGATCGTACCGTCCGCAAACAAATTCAGGCTTCAGGGCCTACAGGGATCCATGATCACACTTGGATCAGGCTGAATGCTTTCGGATACTTTGGCAAGAATGAACTGAATCAGGGCGGAACAATTTACCCAAAACTCCAAACCATTCAAGAGCCTTTCTACCGGGCTGGCGGAGCATTCGACTACCGCTTCCGTGGAGACTTTGAACTCTGGGGTCTTTGGGAGCATGGACACGATTCCAATCGTTCCGTCAATCCAGCCGGCACGGCGCTGGCCTGGGCAAACCCGGTGACTTTCTCCGGAGGATTCCTCGAAGCAGAGTACTGGTTCTATCCATGGCTGATCGGTCTCATGCGTTATGACGCAGTCAATTCGCCCACAGACAGAATCAACGGAATCTCCCGATCGGACACAAGAAACATCTACAGCCCGGGATTGCAGATTCTGGTGAGACCGAACATCAAGATCGAAACCGAATATTCGCATAGCTACCAGCAGCCCATACCCGGCAGCGGCAACTTCTATCGTGCAAACAAACTTCAATCCGGGATTGACTTCGCGTTCTAGTGCCTGTTTGGGCTGAAGGCTTCCCCGCACAACCAACATCACTCAGGAGGACAAAAACATGACTGCATCACGAAAGACGATTCTTTCACTGATCTGCGCTACGGCTCTCTGCGCATCGGCAATTTCCAGCCTGGCCGCTGATATCAAGGGTAAAGTCACAGCCAAGGGGCTGCGATCGGCTGAAAACATCGCAGTATATGTGGACGCGATTCCCGGAAAAACCTTCACACCCCCAACTCAACATCTCACGATGGATCAGTTGCACCTTGCATTTGTTCCGCACGTGATGATTGTGCTCAAAGGCAGCACAGTCGACTTCAAAAACGAAGATGCCGTAGGCCACAACGTCTATTGGCCAGCCATAAACCACAATCGCAAACTTGCCCATAACATGGGAACTTGGCCGCAGGGACAATCGAAGCCATTCACCTTCAATGATCTCGGCGATGTACCGTTACTTTGCAATGTACATCCTGAGATGTCCGGCTACATTCTTGTAGTCCCCACTCCATATTTCGCTCTGACCGATAAAGAAGGATCCTTTGACATAAAGAATGTTCCTGCCGGTCAATACACACTTAAAACCTGGAGTGAAAGCGCGAAACCATTGACTCAGCAAATCACGGTGAGCGCATCTGGAGCTAACGTAAATCTGACCGTAAAGAGATAAACACGGCCAGAGACGGAATACTGCCGCGCAAGCGTTGTTATGCCGCGCTTCCGGCAGGAAAACAACACAGGAATGAATCGTATCTCGGGTCGGAGATGCGAAGAACCGTATCTCCGACACTTCTCCGGATAGCACCATCATTTTTTCAGGCGAAACAGAAAACCAGGAGCAGGAATGTCTTTCAGCGAAACATATCGTGCAATCAGAAAAACGTCGTATGTTATCGCCATTCTTGCGGCCATACTTGTTGCATTCCTCTATGTCCATCATCGAATCGGGCTTGCGGTCTTGTATGATTCCGTGCGATTCGGATCTCGCCCTCACCGGTATGCGTGGAAAGAGCCGCTCGCTCCTGCTGAATTCGTTCAGTCCAGTTGCGGCGCTTGTCATCGCGATAACCTGCCGGAGACGCCCAGGCTTACCCATGGAAGAGAACTGATCGCAAAATACAACTGCGCGGGTTGCCATACGCTCCAGGACATTCAGCGCCCAGTCATGCTCGGTCCAGATCTGAGCAGTATCGGTACCAAAGTGAGTCGTGAATGGATCTATAAGTGGCTCAAGGAACCTCGGACCATCACGGACTCAGACGGTAATGTTGTCGTTGATGGAGTTGCAACCAATCCAAGAATGCCAAAGTTTACGCTTAGCGATCCCGAGATTCGCGCCCTTTCTGCTTATTTGAGTGTGCAGCAGGAAAAGCCTTTGAAGCGCTACGCAATCAATCGAAGCGTTATCGCCATGGTTGCGAAAAACGGCGATGCTGCGGATCAGGGAGAAATTCGTTTCAATCAGATGTTCTGCGTCACCTGTCACGCACTCTCTGTGAATCGCGGTGGCGAAAGCGCGCTGATCGGTGGGGATATCGGTCCGGAATTGACCAAGGTTGGAAGCAAGGTTAAGCCGGAATGGCTCACCGCGTGGCTGGAAGACCCGGAAGGCTATCTAGCCCACACTCGCATGCCACGATTCCAGTGGTCAGATCGGGATATTTACGTCGTTACCCAGTACATCATGAAGCGACTGACTGATCCGCAGTTACTTCAGGACGTTCCGAAGTTAGGGCCACCCACGGATGCCGAGGTTGAACTTGGAAAAAGTCTCTTCGTGAGCAAAGGCTGCGTACAGTGCCATGTGATGTCAGGTCGCAACGCCCGCGATCACTTCGGCCCCGATTTATCTCGTCTCGGAATGTCCCCGCTTCCAAGCGAAGTCATCTCAAACGTCCAGCACACAACGGGTCTTCCTGTTCATTTCAAGCATGATCCGGGCGACAAGATCGATGTAATGGTGTCACGGATTCCGCATTTCATGATTGATCGCATCATGACCAAGATCACAAATCCAGCTTCTGTGACTCCGGATACGCATATGCCGGCATTTCCAATCGCTAAGTCGGATGTCGAAGATATCACCACCGCGCTCCTCAGTATGGTCGGTCCGCCGACAAATCCGGCGAAAGGAATATCTGTGGTTGTGCCTGCAGTGAATGCCAACTTTCACCCCTCTGGTCCGTTCCTCACTTTGTACGATCGATATAAATGTTCAGATTGCCACTCTTTCCGCGGACATGGTGGCACGCTCGCGCCAGATCTCTCCTATGAAGGGAGTCGCGCACAGCGCGAATGGCTCATCTCGTTCCTGATGAAACCACAAACGCTACGTCCAACGTTGACCGTTCGAATGCCAGAATTCAATATGTCCCAGCAGGACGCGACTGTTATTGCTGACTATATTCTGAATGACCTTACCACTACAGGTGTGCCGCGTTCAGCAACGGATTCCGCTGTGCCATCGGCTGCCCTGGTTGCTGAGGGCAAGCATCTCTTTATGGAGAAATACAAGTGTCAATCGTGCCATACCATCGGCTCTTCTGGCGGATATGTGGGACCAAGCCTCAACAATGCAGGCAACTGGCTCACGCCAGCATGGATCGAAGCATGGTTGCGCAATCCGCAAGCATTGGTTCCTGGAACAATCGAACCAAAGCATAACTTTACGGATGCCGACATTCGCAGCATCACCGCGTATATCTCATCCTTGAAGCAGACACCAGACGTCACCACAGCAAGTGCGGGAGGTGCACAGTGAGAATACCCGTACTATACTTTTCGCTTCTCATCGGAGTTCTTGTGCTTGCGTTTGGATTCAAACAAACGCAAGCCAGTCAAGCCTGCTGGTGCTGGTCCCAGGGGCAGGGCATGGTCGCAGGGCCAATCCCTCATCCTCCGTCAAAAGAATATGAATCCTACGGTTCCTATGGAACGGAGGCTGATTGGAATGACTCCAGTCACCTATTGCCTTTGAATTACGAACAGACGCAGGGCAAGCGAATCTTTTATCAGCAGTGCGTATGGTGTCACGCGGACACAACCCCCGCCGGCCCATCCAATCGATCCAATGTAACTCCCACTCCATCTCTGATGGATGACGGCGCAACATTGAACAAGATGAAAGATGAAGCAATCATCCGGATTATTGCCGAAGGAGGACGCAAGGTAGGACGCTCTGCGATGATGCCTCCTTACGGCGGAACTCTGAGTCAGGGTGATATGCAAAGCCTCGTTGCTTATATTCGAGTCATTGCTTCGCCACCTTATTCCACTGCTGCCAGCAGCGCAACTGGTTCACCGGAAGCCAATAAGAAATGAGGTGGCTATGTCGATTTTCAAACGTTGCGTAATCGCAGGGTGCTGCATTCTCAGTATCGTTCGCATTCCCGTTCCTGCTCAGGTCAAGCCCAACGAGATTGCTAACCCAAAACTCAAGACAGATGAAGCAGAATTTCTGCCTCAGATGGAGTCATTGCAACGATCCATCGAAGAGTATCCATTCGCATACCCACTCCAGTTATGCAGTTGTACGGAAGCCAAAGACGCGCAGAAAGCGTACGCCAAAGATCGCGGAATCGAGCTTGTCTATTTCAAAGACAGCGAGTTGATGAAAATATCTGGAATCTATAAGGCGTCATACAGCACAAAGTTCCTGTCAAAAAATGAGAGAGCGGCTCATACACTCCAGCAAGTCGTTGTTCCGATTCTTAAGATGACCCTGCAGCAGTTTTCCAAAAACAGGCCAGGCGATGGAGTCGGTGTTGAAATCGTGTATAACGCCAGAGATCACAATCACGCCTATGACTTCGAAGGCAAGGAAGTTATTGCGACGATTTTCAGCTGGCCGGATGCATTCGCTTACATGCAGTCACAAAGCGACTTGGCTAGGCAGGATATTCTGAATCGATCAGAGATCTATGTGAACGGCGAGGCATACGGCATCGCCTTGTCGCAGAGAAATGCATTCCCGGTAAACACGCTCGAACGATCTGTTCCCCGGCGTCTGCGACATTCGCAGGATCTCGCCTCCGGTGCATTCCCCGCCACGACCTTGGCTGCGCACTCAATCACTTCCTCGTCAAAGACGGAATACCCCGCAGTCGCTGGTGGTAATGCAATCATGAAGCCGGCCTCAATGATAACCGCCGAAGACAAGCAGGCGCAGTTCAACAAGGCGCTCAATCGTGCGCTGATAGCCAATCAAGTTGCTCTTCATTTGGCTCCCAGTAACCCATCCTCCTTCGAAGACGAAGACGGTCAAGTCGCGCTTCACATGAATTTACTCAATCCGCTTTCTTATGGAAACGGCGGGGCATCGATCTACAAGCAGTCTGCGGAAGGGTTTGACCTTGTCATTGCGCCCGAACTGAAAAAGGTGTTCGCGCTGGTGCCATCAGGCGTACGATATGACCTGCTCCACTTCACACTTATGGCTGGGAATATGGCAAGTGAGAAGCGACAGAAAACAATCGACTATATCTGTCCCCGAGATCCTGCAATGTTACTGGCAAGAAATACGATCAGCAGTCAGGATCTAATCAACCAGTGCGCAGTGATAGTGAACTCAGTGCGTATTCGCGTCAACCTGCAGCTCGTCGAGTAATACATAAGGAAGAACGTCTATGGATAAGTCAAAAGAAAAATGCTGTCAAAGGTGGATTGCTTCATGAAAAGTCAGTATTCAGCTCGAGTCCGTTTTGTCATCGTTCAGGGAACCATCATGCTATCTCTCGGAGCCTTATTAAGTCTACTTGCCGAAGGCCTATGCAGTCATACCTACGATAAGGTTGCCTTATGCTCAGTCCTGACTTCCATCTTCATAGCGATCTCCGTGCTGGCATTTCATAGCCTGCAGGCAGAGTGGCTACGCTCCAACCTGAAGAGAAATGTTCGCATCCTGATCGCAACCGGGATATTCGCTTTGGCCGGAATGATTGCGCTCCGCCCCAGACACGCTCAGTCTCCTCATCCCTCGCCCATCCTCATAGCGATCGGAGTGCTCGGCCTATTCTGGGGAGTACTCCATATCGTACTCGCATTCAAGGTGAGTTCATTTCGCAAGACATCAGCTGCAATTGCTGCTTCTGGAGCCATGCTCTCAGCATCGGGAACGGTCCTTTGTTCACTCTCAGGCATCAATCCCATCACAGCTACAACTGTTGCTGCTTGCTTTTCCACGTGGATCGGATTCGCTCTATTATCGACTGCACCCGTGTTGTTCTGGAACTGGCGCATTCGCGACCATCAGATTTGTGCAACACAATACAAAATGCAAAGCAATGTGTAGCGTTGGGGATCGTTCAAGATTGTCCTTGATACTTGCGATCCGCACAGAACACGGCAGCAGGTGATTCTGAATAAGTGTTCTGGCATTTGCCATCAGGGTCGGATAAGTGTTATAGGTTCTGCAATGTAATATCAAGTTGCGAAAGGGGGAATCAAGTCATGAAGAAGCTAGCTTGTATCCTGCTCATGAGCTGTATGATCATGCCGGGTGTCGCTCAAGCTCAGGCCCAGAAAACCCGCACATTAAAGGGCTACATCAGTGACTCGAAGTGTGGCGCAATGCACATGGATAATGGCATTGGCTGTGTAAAACAGTGCATTGAGAATGGGAATCAGCCAGTTCTTGTCGATGCCCAGAAAAAAGTCTGGGCCGTCGAGAACCCACTTGCACTCAAAGGCTATTACGGCGACAACGTTGAAATTCTAGCGCGAGTCAGTCCGGACGAAAAGTCAATCTATGTGAATAAAGTGACTAAAAAGCCGGGCATTATGGGTGGAATGAAAGACGGTCTGATTCGCTAAGAAATCTCTGCACGGTAGTGTCCAGTATCTTTCGCACTTTCGATCTTCCGTTTTATTCAGGAAGGTTGTTGGTTTTTGGTTGTTTTGCTGCTGACCCCCTCGGGAGCCAGCAGCAAAGCGGTCAGGCGATGGCCACGATCTCGGCCAGCCGGTCCATCTGCACGTAGCGCTTGGTACCCCACTTAGTCGCAAACATGCCGTAGTCGTGCGGCCACCAGCATCAGCGCCAATTGACCGTCGGGAAACGCCCCTACGACGCGTGTTCGTCGGCGAATCTCCCGGTTGAGCCGCTCCAGCGGATTGTTCGTCTTGATGCAGCGCCAGTGTTCCGGCGGCATGGCGTAGTAGCTCAACGTTTCGTCGTTCCCGTTCTCTACGATCTCCGCAGCCTTGGTCAGCCGCATGGCGCGCAGCTTCTCCACCACCAGGAGTGCTTTTTCCTTAGCGACCTTGGCGTCTTCCTGAGCGTGGATGGCCTTCAGCATGGCAGCCACTTCCTTCACCTTGCCGGTCGGCACAGCGGTCCACACGTTGCGATAGAAATGCACCACGCAGCGCTGCCACCTGGCCTCGGGAAAAAAAGTCGGCCAGGTTCTCCACCAGCCCTAAGAACTTGTTGAAATAGGCATCGATTTTGCGGTGATCCACAAGGGATGGAGCGTCTAACGAGTATGCGTGGAGACGAGCGGATACCGGATGGGATGTTCAGTTATGTTTCGTTGGAGCAGCGGGTGCCACAGGGCCATCCACTGCGTGCGGTTCGCGAGTTGACGGACGTGGTGTTGCGGAGGCTGGACGCGGAGTTCGATGCGTTGTATGCCGACTCTGGCCGTCCTTCGATCGCGCCGGAGTACATTCTACGTGCGCTGCTGTTGCAGGTGTTCTACTCGATGCGCTCGGAGCGGCTGCTGGTCGAGCATATCTACAACAACCTTCTTTTTCGCTGGTTCGTAGGCCTGGGCATGGACGATGCGGTGTGGAACCACGCGGTGTTTTCGAAGAACCGCGACCGGCTGCTGACCAGCGATGTGGCGCAGCGATTCTTTGCCGAAGTGAATCGGCAGGCAAAGAAGTACATGAGTGACGAACACTTCACGGTGGACGGCACGCTGATTCAGGCATGGGCCTCGCAGAAGAGTTTTCGCGCGAAGGATGGCTCCGATGACAGCGATGGCACAGATTTCCGCGGGCAGAAGCGCTCGAACAGCACTCACCAGTCCACCACGGATGGCGATGCGCGGCTGTACAAGAAGAGTTACGGGACCGAGTCGAAGCTGAGTTACCTGGGCCATGCCTTGGTGGAAAACCGCAACGGGCTGATAGCCGCCGCGATGGTGACAGAGGCCGATGGCTACGCCGAGCGCGACGCGGCGCTGTTGATGCTTCACGAGAAGCAGAAGAAGCGTAAGCGTCGCATCACGGTGGGCGCGGACAAGGCCTACGACACCAGGGATTTCGTCGGCACGGTGCGGGAGTTGAACGTGATGCCGCACGTTATGAAGAACGACAAGGGACGGCGCAGCAACCTGGACCGCAGAACCACGCGGCATCCGGGCTATGCGATCAGCCTGAGTCGGCAATGGCTGGTGGAGAAGAGCTTCGGATGGCTGAAGCAGACGGGCTCGCTGCGGCAGGTCAAGTTGCGAGGTCTGGAAAAAGTGGACTGGCTGTTCGTCTTCAGTTGCGCGGCCCACAACCTAATCCGGCTGCCACGACTGATGGCGCAACCGCCTGCAAGGCTCAGAGAGAAGTGTGCCTGAACCACGGTTGCAGGTCTCCGGAGATGTTCCCGAAGGCTCGCAGACCCCTGGAAACACCGGATAGAACCACAATGCAAACAGATTTCGAATGCGACAAAATGAAAATCACCCGCAAAGACGCCGCAATCAGGCGAATTTCAACGAGTTCCTAGTACAACTTCTAGTCCTTCGGGCACTGATTCCCTCTGAAAGCAGCACAATACGATGCCATAGAAAGCCGCTCACGCGGCCTTCTGTGGCATATTTTTCCGTCGGCGGTCCTACGCTCTAAGTGCGGTTGCACGGCATATCCTGTCTGCACTCAAGGCTCCCATCAGAAGCTCGGTAACGGAGCTTCGTCTGCGTCGCGGACAAGCCGTTGGTTTGCGATGCCAGGGCTGGCTCATCCACGGAAAGTCGGCTGAGAAATTGTCTCGAAGCAAAGGATATGGGGCATTGTAAGAAGCGCTTACAGGAGTGAAGCATGCAGGAGGTGGTCGGACCATGCGAAAATGCAGAAAGATGGCGACCAAGGATGCAGGGCTAGCAAGTGCCGTCACGGGTGAAATGGCGATGCCGGAAGCACCGCGGCACGCCGAACTGCTGCGTATTCTGGCAGCGGTCAGCGCCTGTCATCTCATCAACGACATGGTGCAGTCGCTGCTGCCGTCGATGTTCCCCATTCTGAAGACGAGTTTTCACTTGGACTTTAGCCAGATTGGGTTGATTGCGCTGACGTTTCAGACGACAGCGTCGCTGTTGCAGCCTTTGATTGGACATTTTACGGATCGGAAGCCGTTGCCGTTTTCTCTGCCGGTGGGAATGACCAGCACGCTGGTGGGACTGGTGATGCTGGCCTATGCGCCCACGTTTGGAATGCTGCTCGTCGCGGCGGCGCTTTTCGGCGTCGGCTCGGCCGTCTTTCATCCGGAGTCATCCCGCGTGGCGCGGATGGCGTCTGGCGGCAGGGACGGGTTTGCGCAGTCGTTTTTCCAGGTTGGCGGGAATACGGGATCAGCCTTTGGACCATTGCTGGCGGCGCTGCTGATTCTGCCGCGCGGGCAGGTGGGTGTGCTGTGGTTTACGCTGGCAACGCTGGTGGGCATCCCGCTGCTGGTTTGGGTGAGTTTCTGGTATCGGCGGGAACTGGGGCATCGCGCGCAGAAGGCAGTGGTGGAGCGTGCTCAGCACAAGCTGCCCAGAGCCAAGGTGATCGGCGCGCTGTTTGTACTGATGTTGCTGGTGTTTTCCAAATATTTCTACATTGCAAGCCTGACGAACTACTACACGTTTTATCTGATCCGTCGCTTTCATGTTTCGGTGGCAAGCGCGCAGCTGCATCTGTTTGTGCTCTTCGGAGCGATTGCTGCGGGCACGCTGATCGGCGGGCCGGTGGGCGACAGGATTGGACGGAAATATGTGATCTGGGTATCGATTCTGGGAGTGCTGCCGTTCACGCTGGCCATGCCCTATGTGAATCTGTTGTGGACCGGTGTGCTGAGCGTGATTATCGGAGTGGTGCTGGCCTCGGCATTCGCAGCCATTCTGGTCTACGCGCAGGAACTGGTGCCGACGCGCATCGGGATGATCTCGGGGCTATTTTTCGGGTTTGCCTTTGGTATGGGCGGAATTGGCGCGGCGGTGCTTGGAAAGATGGCCGACGCAACCGGAATCATCTATGTCTACAAAGTGTGCGCGTGGCTCCCCGCGCTGGGTCTGCTGACGGGATTGTTGCCGAATTTGGAGCCTGGCGGCGGAATGAGCGACGGTGGGGATATGGAAGAGCCAGAGCGCGTGTAGGTGATTGGGTGATGGAAATTTGGCGCTGAGAGGCTTTTGGGGTATACTTTGAAAGCGGTCACAGGCGTTGTGGGGCTTTCCAAAGGGAACCCTCAGAGCGCGGGAGCGTTCCGACGCTGGACAGCAACCACCCCGAAACAGCAACTCTGGCGGGAAATTTCAGGTTTGAGTGGAGCAGGACGATGGCACAGGTATGCAATATGTGCGGCAAAGGGCCGCAGTTTGGCAACAATATCTCGCACGCGCACAATGTGACGCGTCGGCGGTGGAATGTGAACCTGCAGTCGGTGAAAGCGGATGTGAATGGCGCGGCCAAACGGATTCGCGTGTGCTCGAATTGCATTCGCAGCGGCAAAGTGGTGAAGGCAGCACCACGCGCGGTGACCGCCAAGGCGTAACGACGCCAAACAGTATCGAGAATCAAAAGCCTGCCGAGTGATCTCGGCAGGCTTTTTGCTGTTGGCTTGCATGGGGATCTTGGGAAAAGCAGGCATACTCCGGCAATTGCGGCGTCAGAAGATCCCCGGCAACAGACGCTTCACTCTCTGGCAATACTCCACGTATTCATCGCCAAAGGCGGCCCGAAGCGCAGCTTCCTCAATATGGATTCGATAAACGAGTGCCGCGTTGGGCACGACCACAAGAATCAGCAACGAAATCCAATTTCGCTGAGCCAGGCCAACGGCAAAGAACATCAGCACCAGGCCGGTGTAAGATGGATGGCGCATCCAGGCGTACAGTCCGTTCTGCTTCAGATGCTGTTCTTTACGGATGGCGACATTGACGCTGAAGGCGCGTCCCAGCATACGGATTGCCGTGAAGCGCAAAGCAAAGCCGAGAGCAAGAATCCCCAGACAAAGCGGGCTTAACCAGGATGCATGAACCAACAGATTCCTGGGCATTGCGCCGGCGATCCACAGGGAGGCGGTAAAGGACGTTCCGATCGCCAGCCACAGCAGTGGAAGCGAGCCTTGGTCGGCGACCTTGCCGTGTCCACGGCTGGTCCGGGTCATGATAGCCAGCAGCACCTCAAGAGCGGTCCAGCCGCCGAGAACAATTTGCCAAACCAGCGTGAGGGACATGGGAGCCTTTCTGCCTGAATCCAGAATTCGTACGGGGAAGAACTTTCAGTTTGGCTTGCTGCGAAGCGTCGATGACATCACTGGGTTTTGAAGCCAGATTCAGTTCTCGAAAAGGACTTCGACGATTCCTGGGCAGATACATTCCGGCGTGGATTGGTCCGGCGTGGATTGGTCCGGCGTGAATTGGTCCGGCGTGAATTGTACCGAAGGGTCACTCTTGTTTTATCTTGCTTCCCAACAACCGGGCAACGTGGAATCAGAAGTGGATCGCTGGATGAGCGCTTCGATCTCCTGCACAGGCCGGATGCCACCACGAGCACCCAGAGCGGTACAGTTCAGTGCGGCTGCGGCACAGGCGAATCGAAGCTGGCGCGGGAGGGGCCAGTCCTGAAGCAGCGCGTAGAGGAAGCCGGCGTGGAAGATATCTCCAGCGCCTGTTGTGTCAACGACAGGGACGCAAAAAGCGGGTATGTGGTGGAGTTGAACGCCGTCCCAGGCCAGAACGCCATCCTGACCGAGCGTGGCGGCGGCAAGTCGATGACCAAAGCGGCGCTGCATGGTTTGAAGCGCCTGAGCCAGCGTGGCGGCTCCTGTGAAGCGCTGGGGAAGATCGCGGCTGACGATAGCGTAATCGGTGAAGGCAAGCAGATTGTCGAGATCGGGGTAAATCTCGTCGAGGTCGGCGACGACCGGGACACCTGCCGAGCGCGCCCATTGCGCGGCTTGAATGGCCGCGGCAGTGTCGTAGCCATCCAGATGCAAAAGACGTCCGCGGGTAATCCATTCGCGGCGCAGCTCACCGGGATGAAGGTTCTGGCGAGGATCGCGATGCCACAGCACGGTGCGCTCACCGTGCTCGTCCAGCAGGATAATGCTTTGCCGGCTGTGGCAATCAGGCACGGCGGGGCAATGGGCTTCGATGCCAAGGCGAGCAAATTCCGACCGATGAAGAGCGGCAGCGGGGTCATCGCCAAGTTTGCCAATGTAGCGCGTGGTCAGCGACCACGTGGCGCACGCGGCAATGGCCGACGCTACCTGTCCTCCGGGAAGAGTGGCAAGGCCGGAAAACTCAAGTTTGGATCCGGAGACAGGAAGATGCGGAAGCGCAATCACGGTATCGATGGCATTAAGGCCGAAGCCGACAACATCGACGGTCGGCGGCAACGGCAATTCATCTGGGCTGGATTGCAGCAAGGAGACAGTGTACCAGAGGCGAGGAGGCAGAGAGGGATCGCGTCTGAAGCGGTTCACGACTGCGCTGCTTCCAATCGCGTTTCTCTCAGGCTCAGTAGACATCGCGGTGATAGCGGTGTGATTCCTTGAGCGCGTGAAGATATTCCTCAGCGTCTTCGGCGCTTTTTCCGCCTGCTGTTTCCACCACCTTCACCAGAGCGCGGTGCACATCTTTGGCCATCCTTGTTGCATCGCCGCAGACATAGACGCTTGCGCCGTCCTCCAGCCACTGCCACAGCGACTGCGCCTGCTCCAGCATCCGGTCCTGCACATACACCTTCTGCTCCTGATCGCGCGAAAACGCTGTGTCGAGCCGCGTCAGGTGCCCATCTCGCAGCATCGGTTCCAGTTCTTCGCGATAGAGAAAACTTGTCTCCTGATTCTGCTCACCGAAGAAGAGCCAGTTGCGGCCTGTTGCGCCCAGCGCGCGCCGCTCATGCAGAAACGCGCGAAACGGCGCAATCCCGGTGCCCGGCCCGATCATGATCATCGACACATCCGCCTGCGGCAGGCGAAACTTCCGGTTCGGCTGGATGTAGACCGGAAGCCGGTCGTTCAACTCGACTCGATCGGAGAGCAACGTTGAGCAGACGCCGCCGCGCCTGCGATTGTGCGACTCGTAGCGGACGACAGCCACCGTCGCATGTACCTGCCCGGCGTGCGCCAACGGGCTGGACGAGATGGAATAGAGCCGCGGCGTCAGCTTGGGTAACATGCCCGCAAGATCCTCGGCGTCGCCTATCACTCCCGGGCACTCCACCAGCAGATCGATCAATCCCCGGTCGTAAACATACCGCTCCAGCTCTGGCTGATTGTCTGCTTTCAGCAGTGCCGCCAGCCTCGAGCACTCGCCCAGCGAGGCATAATCCTGCATCAGCTTCCGAGTCAGCCTCGTAATCTGCCGCTCATGCAGCAGTGCGTGGTGCAGCGTGACGGTGCCGGATTTTGCACTCGCAACCTGCTCGTTGCCGTTCATCCTGAGCGCTTGCAGAATCTCGGCAACCAGATCCGGATCGTTCTGCGGAATCACGCCAAAGGCATCGCCTGCTTCATACTTCAGTCCAGCGTCTTCGGTGGAAAAGGCCAGATGCAGTGTCAGCTTGGCCGCGTGCTTCGCTGTCAGCGGTCTCTTTTCAACCAGCGAGGCAAGCGCAGGATTGTCGCGCGTGGCAAGAGTTGCGGATGCCTCGCGCGGCTCTGTCAGTGTGCCAGCTCTCAGCGATCCTGTGAGCTTTGGCGTCGGTTGGCTCAGCGGTTCTCCGGTAGCTGCGCTTTCGCCTCCGCGCACGCGATCAGCCAGCCGCGCCAGCGCCGTCTGTTGCCAGGCGGCAAACGGCTCATCCACTTCCACGTCGCTGTCCACGCGAGCCACCAGCCGCTCTGCGCCCAGCGCAGCCAGTTTCACATCCAGCTCACGGCCAAACTGGCAGAAGTGCTCGTAGTGCCGGTCGCCCAGCGCGAACACAGCGTAGTGCAGCCGCTCGTAGCGCGGAAAATGCTCCAGGCACAGCTCCTCGAAGAAAGGCTGCACTCCGTCCGGCGCTTCGCCGTCGCCATAAGTGCTGGCCAGGATCAGCGCATATTTTTCTGCAGCCAGCGCCGCAGGAGAATAGCCTGCCAGCGTTGCCACGGCAGGCGCGTACCCTTGCGCCTTCAGGGTCTTCGCCAGTCTGCGCGCAAGTCCCTCAGCAGTGCCGGACTGCGACGCGTAGAGCACGGCCACGCGTTCGGCGGCTACCCCGATTTTGGCTCCGGCCTGCGCCGTCGGATCAATCAACAGTCCCGCTAGCCATCCATTCAGCCAGGCCCGCTGCTCGGAGGTGAATGGCGCATCCTCTGGTACAAACACGCGGCTTCTTGTCATAGCGTCTCACATCCTTCCTGTGCACAGAGCGCCTTCAGTTCTTCGCTTGTGTGGCGTCGGCTGAACTCCGCTAACGCTTCACCCTCGCGCCGTCGCTCCAGATATGCTGCCAACAGCCGCTCCAGCGCTGCCGGAAGCGCGTCAACGGCAATCGCCGGAATCAGCTCGCGGGCCAGTCCCTGCTGCTCGTCGGAGCCGCCGCCGATCAGCACCTGATACCCTTCCGCGCCATTCACCTTTGCGCCGAGCAGCCCGATGTCGCCCACGTAGTGTTGCGCGCAGGAGTGCGTGCAGCCGGTCACATGCAGATTCACCGGCGGCAGCATCGGGAAGCGCTCGTCCAGATGCGTGGCCAGCGCGACGGCATGCGCCTTGGTATCTGTCGCCGCATATCGGCAGCCGCGGTTGCCCGTGCACGCCACCGTGCCGCGCATCACGGCTCCGGCGTGCCACTTCAGGCCAGCGTCCTGCAGTGCTTCCAGTGCGGCATCGAGTCGCTCGGTTGCGATATGGGGAATCAGCAGATTCTGCCAGACGGTCAGGCGAATCTCTCCGCTTCCATACTGCTCGGCCACGTTGGCAACGGTGCGCATCTGCTCCACAGGCAGTCGCCCCACGGGTACGCATACGCCGACGTAGTGCAATCCCGCCTGCCGCTGCGCGTGGACGCCGAGGTGTCCGGCGCGATCGATGGCTCCGCGCGGCGTGCACTCGGCGAGATCGGCGCGCAGCAGTGGCCAGCCGAGCTGGGATTCTGTCTCATCCAGAAAGCGCTCAGTGCCCCATCTGTCTACCAGATATTTGAGCCGCGCCTTGCGACGATCCGTGCGGTCGCCATGCTCGCTGTAGACGCGAATCATCGCCATCGCCACGGCCACAGCCTGCTCCGGCTTGACCAGCACGCCGCAGTCTTCGGCAAACTGCCGGTGCCCGGTGATTCCGCACAGCAGAAGGCGAAAATACACACCCTCCGGCACGCTGCGTCCCGCTGTCACGCGCACGGCGACAAAGCCGATGTCATTGGTGTCGGCCACGGCGCTGATCCGTCCGCCGGAGTCGAACGCGACATTGAACTTCCGCGGCAGATCATACATTTGACGCGTGTGCAGAATCGCATCCTGCAGCGCCTCGGCGAGCGGCATCACGTCCAGCAGTTCGTTCGGATCCAGTCCGCTGGTCGGCGTCGCCGTAATGTTGCGAATGTTGTCCGCGCCGGACCCGCGTGAGGTCAGTCCCAGCCGCTCCAGTTTCTTCAGCACGCGCAGAATATTCTTCGGTTCCAGCTCCCGCACCTGCACGTTGGCGCGCGTCGTCAGATCGGCGCGACCCGCTCCCCATTCCTCGGCCATCTCCGCCAGTCCGCGCATCTGGTGCGCAGTCATCAAGCCGCCTGGCACGCGCAGCCGCACCATGAACGAGTCCTGCGCCGGAGCCACGTAAAAAAGCCCTTGATACTTAAATCGAAAGAGGTCGGCAGCCTCTGGTGCGCGATTCTCTGCCGCATACGCCACCAGCTTTTGCCAAATCTCCAGCGGGTCTTCTTCGTGCTTCCAGAGTTCCTCGCGGCAGAGTTCGTCGACCGGCGTTCCATGTACAGTCGCCGCATCCAGCGACTCGGCTTCCGTCGTCGCCGCGCCCGCGGCCTGCATCCGTGTTGCGGCTCCGTTCAGCAGCCCGTGCAGATACTCCTTCTGCACCGGCGTAAAGCCGCCGATCACGCCGCTCGTCACGCTGTCGAATTGCAATTCCATGCGCCTGCTCCCTTGTGATTTCCGGCGAAGTTCAGGAGGAATTCGCGGAAAATCTTCGATGAGGATCAAGGCCTGCTCCCGGCACCTGTACACGGGCGCAGCCTTGCAGAATTTCCTTCGCTCATCGCGGAGCACACTGCTTTGTCTTGTCTGGATTACGGCGGCCCAATTCACGGCACGGTGTCGGGCGGCTGAGGGAACTGCTGGGTCGGGCACAACGCACTCGGTCACGCCCTTGCGCTGATCTTACCGCAACTCTGCTGCCCTCACAAGGAAAAAACTGTTTTCTGCGCGCGTATTCCCGCGCTGCTACGGCTTCTCCCGCTGTTCTTGCAGCTCCTGCCCCGTGGTCTTCGCTGTTTCCATCAGCCGGCTTCGCCGCAGGTCTTCGTTCAGGATGATTGCCTCGGCAATCTCGCGCATCGTCTTGCGCCGCTGTCGGCTTTCGCGCTGCATCGCTTTGTACGCGGCTTCTTCGTCCATGCCGAAATCGCGCTGCAGAATTCCCTTGGCGCGCTCGATGTGCTTGCGCGATTCCAGCCGATCCGACAACTGCGCGTTCTCCGTCTCCAGCCTTGCACGCTCCAGCTCCGCGCCCACCAGATAGCCGATCATCGTCAGCAGACGAACCTCCTGTTCAGTGTGCGCGTAGGGCTTGCGATGCTGGAGATTGATGACGCCGACGAGCTTTCCGCGGCAGAGAATCGGCACAGACAGAAAGGCCTCGAAGCTGTCTTCGGGCAGGTTGGGAAACCGCTTGAATCGCGGGTCCAGCAGTGCTTTTTCCGCAATCGCCACCGGCTCCCGGTGCCAGCCCACCCAACCAGTAATGCCTTGACCCAGCAGGATTCCGAGGTGGTCGACGATGTCGTCATGCGGTGTCTTGCTGGCGCGCAGTACAAGCTGACTCTCCTCCAGCACATATACAAAACAAGCATCGCAGCGGATGACGGCACAGGCAAAATCGACGATCCTGTGCAACACGGCGTGCAGCGGATCGGAGGCAGCCATGCGGCTGCCAATCTCGTGCAGAATCTCCAATCCGGAGGTGGTCTTGTGCGCGTCCTGTGCGGGCTGCTCGCCAGCTTTCTGCGCGGACGAGGACGGCTCCGGGTGAACCTTGGCGCGTGCGCGTTTTCTGGCAAGAAGCGTAGTGGCTTTCTGTGCGATCTCGCTGACCAGGAAGCCCATCTTGGACTGCGTCGGCTCGTAGTCCGGCTCGAGTCCATAGGCGTGCAGACCCTCCGTCGTGCTCGGCCCGATCGAGCCAATCACCGTCGTCCGCAAGCCCTCATAGAGCGCCTCGGTATAGCCCATCTGCTCGGCGACCAGAAACAGATGCGCCACCTGCCCGGCATTCATGAGCAGCACTAGATCGATGTGCCCATGCGCCAGCGCAATCACCGCCTCACGCAGCGGCTGCACGTCCTCCGGCAACGCCCACTGATACACCGGCAGCCGCGTAATCGCCACATCGCGCTCGGCCAGGGCGGTCAGCAACTCTGGATTCGACGTGCCGTACTCCTGCACGGCGATGTTCATGCCCTCGAGGCGCGCACCCAGCTTCGCTTCGAGAGCTGCCATCAACGACCGCCACGTGAAAGGCTCCGGAGCGACGACCGTAATCGGAATCTCAAGCTCACGCAGGGCCGTCGAAGACTTTGGCCCACGCGCGGCAATCTTCACGCTGCGCAGCGCAGCCAGAAAAGCTTCTCCCTCGCCATGCTCGCGGACGATCTTCACCAGCGTGCGCACGCCTACGCCGGTGGTGAAGATTACCAGGTCAAAAGCGCCACGCATCAGAGCCTCAGCAAACTCCATCACCGGCGCGTCATTCTCCAGCGCAATCTCGCGCATGGCCGGCGCCGTCAGCGGCTCGCCGCCACAGTTCCGGATCAGCTTCGCCACCTCCGTCGCGCGTCGACTTTCCAGCGCCAGCACGCGCAGTCCTTCCAGGCTTGCCATTTGTCTCGCTCTCCGTGCGCCCGATCCGGCGCTCTTGTTCGTAAAGATACCAGAGTGCCGAAGGTCATTCTCGCGGCAGCGAGCACAGCGCCAGTCTTCGATTCATTCCTCATCGCCCATAGTTTTCTTCTATGGCTGCTGTTCAGCGCTTTCCTCCGCCCCATGCGTACACCAGTTCCACATATCCGAATTGCATATTTTTATCTGTCGGATAAATGGAACCAATCACGCTTTTGCCCATTGCGTTGGCATAATAGAAATTCAGCGCCAGCGAGCGTGTAGCCTGCCAGTCGGCGCTGACGTCGGCCATCGTGGCAAACGACGATTTCCCGTTCGCCGGCCTGCCCACGTAGCCGAAGACCTTGTTGTCAAATGCGCCACCGCTCAGGTACCAGAGATCCTGCGCCGAGGTCAGTTGCAGCCAGTGCACATCGGCGCGCAGCGCCAGCTTCGACACTGGCTTTTCCATCACCTGCGCAAAGCTGTCAGTCGAATTCATCAGGTTATAGAACGGCAGCCGGGCATAGACGCGCGGCGTGGGCAGAATCTGAAAAAACGTCCCGTGCGTTGTGTCGTTCGGATTGCTGTCTCCGCTTCCGCGCCACCATCCACCGCGCATCCACGGCAGCTTTGTACCCGGCCCGAAGTGATATCCGCCCTCCACCGCCGCGCCGTTGCCGCGATGTGTCTCCGCGCCCCACTGGCCATTCTGCACGGCCGCCCACGCCATCAGGTCGACTGTGCCCGAGCCAGCCGGAATCACCGCCACGACGTTGCCGCCATAAGTGCCAATGCGGATGTTGCCGTGGTCAACCGTCCTCACCGGAAGAGGACGATTGTCCGTCTTCAGAATCCCTGTCCGGCCGTCGTGGTAGCCAATGGCAAATGTGCGCCATAGCAGATGTCCACGCGCCTCGCGCCGCGTCAGCGCCGCATACTGGAAGTCCACATTCAGCTCCGGATTGCCATTCATGTTGAAGACGCCCTGGTCCACGCGCGCCGCCGCCGCCGTCACGTCCCAGTCGTGCCCGTCGGCGTGCGCTTCCACGCCGTCCACGCTGCGCTGGGCGTTGGAGAAGCCGAAGTTGCCGATCAGCCGCTGCGCCACGCGATTGGTTTGCAGCCACGCCAGCTCGCTGTTGGACTGCTGCATCTCCTGCCCTTCAAAGAACTCGAATCGCCCCAGACGAGCGCTCCACCGGCGCTTATCCGACGCATATCCCAGCCACCCCTGCTTGAAAAACGCCGCAGCCGGATATGCATTGTTTCCGTTCGACGCATAGTAGGTCGCGCCCAGTCCAAGCTGCCCCTCGGCCAGCACCGGAGCCACAGCCGTCGTCGGTGCGTCCAGAATCGCCGCCTGGGTCAGCTCTGCCTGCCAGCTCCAGTGCCGCGTCTGCTGCCGAGCGCCCAGCCGCAGCAATGACTCCAGATACCCATAGGTCTCGGTTGTTCCCGGCGCGGCAAACCACTGCCACGCATCCAAGCGCGTGCGGTCATAGGCCGTCCATTGCACTTTTTCGTCGGACTTCGGTTTCTCCGTTGCCTTCGCCATCCCCGGCAACACACACAGCATCAGCGCTATCAGGCAGCTCTTTCGGATCATTCAGGTTGTCCTCGTTGTTCTGATATCGAAATACGGATTGCAGTTTTGGCTCAGTGCGCAGGTGCGCATCTGCCTCGCGCCACGAGCGCGAGACGCCAATTCGTTTCCCTTGTTCACAGAGCGCTCGGCATAGAGCGAGATGGTTTGCGAAAATCCCGTCAGGACACCGCGCCGTCGATCGCAGCCTGGGGACAAACAGCTCGCCGGTGTGTTTTACAAGTAGCACACGCCCGGCCGCATTGCAAGCTGACTTGTGTCGCAGTGCGTTGAAGGCGCTGCTCCCGATATATGAAAAACCCGCTCTGCAAGCGGCGTTTCGCCACAGCCGCAGATTTTCTGCAATTTTTCCTTGCTCTTTGCTTCATTTGCCGCTATGCTCAACGCAATCCCAGAACGGCGAGCGGTCTATTTCGCGTCGTCTTTGCTGCATGGCCCTGTGCGCCGTCGCCAGCTCTCGACCCAGGGATGCATCACCCTCCGGCTCCACGAAGAGCCTCACGCTGACAATCTTGCACGGTCATCAAACGCGCACCGCTATGCTGGCAAGCCGCGGTTTCCGTTGCATTCGCAGTCTCTTCGTACTCAACCCTTGCATGGGATTGCTTCGCTCATGGTGGCGCAATCCTGCAACACCTTTCGGAGCCGTCACCCGTGGAACTTCCTCTGCTTGCGCGAGCGCAATCCGGCATGGACAAGACGTACCGGCTCACGGACGAAGGAGGTCTGGCTGCGACTGAGAGTCTGGCTGCGGCTGCTGCGTCGGATCGCGACCTGCTGGTGTCGCTGTGCGGCGTGGGCGCGTCGGTTACGCTGCCCACTCCGCCGGGGCCGGGCGAACAGTATCGATTTCACTTCGATATGACGCGCTGCATCGGCTGCAAGTGTTGCGTGGTCGCTTGCAATGAACAGAATGCGAATCCCGCGGAGATTTTGTGGCGGCGCGTGGGTGAGATCGAAGGCGGCGTCTATCCGGATACGACGCGCCATCATCTGTCGATGGGCTGCAACCACTGCCTGGAACCATCGTGCATGACGGGCTGTCCGGTGAATGCGTATACCAAAGATCCAATCACCGGCATCGTGCTCCACAGCGCTGATGCGTGCATCGGGTGCCAGTACTGCACCTGGAACTGTTCCTACGGCGTGCCGCAGTACAACCCGGCGCGTGGTGTGGTGGGCAAGTGCGATATGTGTCACAGCCGTTTGACGCAGGATCAGCTTCCGGCTTGTGTGGCGGCCTGTCCGGAGGGTGCGATTCAGATTGAAACGGTGCGCATCGACGCGTGGCGACGAGATTATCACGCGGCGGATTCGCCAGGGATGCCATCGGCGGACGATAGCCTATCGACGACACGGATTACACAAGCGAAGCGTATGGCGGCCAACACGGGTCGTGTCGATCTGGGCAGGCTGCGACCAGAGCATCCGCATACGCCGCTGATCTGCATGACCGTGTTGACGCAGCTTGCGGTGGGAGCGTTTGCGGCGATCTGGATGCTGGCGCTGGTTGGGTCGGCGCGTCATCGTGCCGCGGCTCCGCTGGCACTGATGGTGACGGGTATCGCGCTGGCTGCGTCGACGCTGCATCTGGGCCGGCCGATTCACGCTTGGCGCGCGTTGCGGATGTGGCGGCGATCGTGGCTGAGCCGAGAGGTGCTGCTGTTTACGCTGTTTGTTCTGGTGGCGACGCTCTACTCGTTTGCGCTGTGGCTGAGCTTGAGCGCTGCGTTTCTGCTGGGGGCTGTGACGGTGCTGTTGGGGATTGCCGGTGTGGGGACCAGTGCGCGGTTGTATCGTGTGCCCGGCCGACCGGCGTGGAATTCGCCATTCACGTACGCGCATTTTTTTCTGACGACTGCACTGATGGGTGCAATCAGCGCGCTGCTGCTTGATGCTTCCTCTGCGCTGGCGCGTCGGATTGCCATCAGTATCTGCCTGTTGATTGTGGCTGTGGAATTGGCGCGGCTGCTCTGGCTGATGCGTTCCTCTGTCCATGAGTTACGCGGTGCGGCTACGCTGCTGCGGACGGTTCTGAAGACGCCTTTCGCCGGACGGCTGACATTACTGCTTTGCACTGGCGTGTTGCTGGCGCATGCAGACGCAATGCCCCTGCTGCTGCTGGCCTCTGCGCTGGCGCTGGCGGCAGAGTTTGCTGGCCGCTGGCTCTTCTTTGTGAGCGTGGTGCCCACCAACATTGCCGCACAATATCTGGCTCCGGAGGCGGCATGAATCTACGCCGCTGGTTGGCCCGTAAATCCGGTCTGGATACGCGCGTCGAAGAATACGCCTTTGCTGCCGATCCCGTGCTGGGCCACACCGCGACGGCGCGCCTGGCGGAGCGCTGGGTGAATACGACCTGCGGGTACTGCTCGGTGGGCTGCGGGATGCAGATCGGTGTGCGCGAGGGCCGCGCGGTGAGTGTGCGTGGCAACCCGGAGCATCCGGTGAATCGCGGTCGTTTGTGTCCGAAGGGACTGGCCGAGCATCATGCGATCTCCGCCGAAGGCCGCGCCCGGGAACCGCTGCTGCGTCGGGATGGCAGGCTGGTTCGCGTCCCGTGGACAGAGGCGATCGAGACCATGGTTACCCGCTTCCAGCAGGTGCAGGAGCGGTATGGCGCGGACTCTCTGGGTGTAATCAGCACGGGCCAGCTTGTGACCGAAGAATTCTATGCGCTGGGCAAGCTGGTGCAGCTTGGCTTTGGCACGGCGAATTATGACGGCAACACGACGTTGTGTATGTCGACGGCGGTGGCGGGTTATAAGCGTTCCTTTGGCAGCGATGGGCCGCCGGGCGCTTACGACGATTTCGCTGCGGCCGACTTCATTTTGCTGATCGGGGCAAATATCGCGGACAATCATCCGATTCTGTGTGCGCGCCTGGAGCCAAACGAAGCGCGGACGCTGGTGGTGGCTGATCCACGCGTGACCAAGACGGCGATGATGGCTGACCTGTATCTGCCGGTGAAGCCTCGGTCGGATCTGGCCCTGCTGAATGCCATGTTGAGGATCGTGCTGGACGAGCAGCTTTACAACGCGGAGTATGTGGCTCGCCACACTCGCGGACTGGACGAACTGCGTGCTTCGCTGGCGGCGTTTTCACTGGAGGATGCGGCAGAGATCACCGGGCTGAGCCAGTCTCTCATTCGCCAGGTTGCGTTGTTGTATGCGCGGGCGAAGCGACCGATGGTGGCCTGGACGATGGGCGTGAACCACAGCACCAAAGGTACGGAGACGGTGAATGCGATCAACAATCTGGCGCTGCTGTTTGGCCATGTGGGCCAGCCGGGCGCTTCGCCGTTTTCCATCACCGGGCAGTGCAATGCGATGGGTACGCGCGAGGCGGGCTTTGCGAGTAGTTTGCCAGGATATCGCAAGTTTGAATCAGAGGCAGACCGCGAAGAGCTGGCCAAACTGTGGAACCTTCCCTTGGAGCGTATTCCATCGGCGCGCGGGCTGGCGTATCCGGACATCATCGAAGCCGCGGTTGCCGGGCGGATCAGGGCGTTGTGGATTCTGGGAACGAATCCGCTGGTTTCGTTTCCCAACGTCGATGTGCTTCGGCAGGCGCTGGATCGGCTGGATTTTCTGGTCGTGCAGGATGGTTTTCATCCAACGCCGACAACGGAGTTGGCCGACCTGGTATTGCCCGCTGCGATCTGGGGTGAAAAAGAGGGTACATACACCAACTCTGAGCGCCGCGTGAGCAAAGTGAATGCTGCTGTTGCCCCGCCCGGGGAAGCGCGCTCGGACTTTGATATTTTTCTGGCGGTGGCGGAGCGTCTGGGGTGCCGCGAGGCGATTTTTCCGTCCTGGAAATCGCCTGCGGATGCGTTTGAGGAGTGGCGGCGAATTTCCGCTGGGCGGCTGTGCGATTACTCCGGAATCAGCTACGAAGCGCTGGAGAGAGTGCACGGGATTCAGTGGCCTTTGGCGGCGAATTCGATCGAGTCGCCTGAGGCGACGCGCCGACTCTATGGCAATGGCCGCTTTGCGACCGACGATGGGCGAGCGCGGCTGATTGCGACAGCGTGGACGCCGTTTCCGGAGCAGCCTTCGCCGGAGTATCCGTTGGTGCTGAATACCGGACGGACGGTCGAGCACTGGCACACGCGGACCAAGACCGGCGCGATTTCGATTTTGCAGAGGATGGCTCCGCGGGCCTGGCTGGAGATGAATCCACTCGATGCGCAGCGACTGGAGCTGCGCCCTCACGATCCGGTGGAGGTGATTTCAGCGCGCGGCCGGGTGAGCCGTGTGGAGTTGCGAATTACGGAAATTGTCGCGCCGGGACAGGTTTTTTTGCCGTTTCACTTTGCCGAAAGCAATGCCAATCAGATTACCCAGAGCGCCTTTGATCCGATCTCACGCGAGCCGAACTTCAAGCAGTGCGCGGTTCGTGTGGAGCGAAGTCCGATGAGTGCGCGAGAGCGGGCGCGAAAGCGCCGTTGAATTCACGGAGCAGGAATATCTCAAGCAGGAATAAATGAACCCAGGAGGACACGGATGCACAAAAAATCATTTCTGGCGAGCGGCCATCTTCCCACGCTGTTTTCGGCCTTTCTCTACTTTGATGTGAGCTTTATGGTGTGGGTGTTGTTTGGCCCGATGACTCCGTTTATCGCCGACCACATGACCCTGTCGGCGACGCAAAAGGGTTTGCTGACAGCCATTCCGCTGCTGGGCGGATCGTTCTTCCGACCCATCCTGGGGTTGCTGGCGGATCGTGTGGGCGGCCGACGCGCGGGACTGACGGGCCTCGCGTTGACGCTGCTTCCGCTGCTGCTGGGCTGGCGAGCGGCGCATACGCTGGGCGAGCTGTATCTGATTGGATTTCTGCTGGGGATTGCAGGAGCCAGCTTCGCGGTGGCGCTTCCACTGGCGGGCCGCTGGTTTCCTGCCGAGCATCAAGGGCTGGCCATGGGCATTGCGGGAGCAGGGAACTCAGGCACGCTGCTGATTACATTTTTTGGTCCGCGCCTGGCCCAGCACCTTGGCTGGCACGCCGTTTTTGGCCTTTGTCTGTTACCGATTACGCTCACCCTTGTCGCCTTCGCCTGGCTGGCTCGCGACTGTCCGTCGACGGCTCCGCCCAAGCCCTGGTCCAGCTACGCACGGCTCTTCGCCCAGTCCGATACGTGGCGGCTCTGCTTCCTTTACAGCCTCACTTTTGGCGGCTTTGTCGGCCTTGCCAGCTTTCTTTCCGTCTTCTTTCACGACCAGTACCACCTCACTAAGGTGCAGGCCGGAGATGCGACGACGCTGGTTGTGCTGGCGGGGAGCTTTTTACGTCCAGTGGGCGGGTGGCTGGGCGATCGCTTTGGCGGCTACCGTTTGCTGCTGACGTTCTTTGGCCTGGTGGCGATGGGGCTGGGGCTGGTGGGAACACTGCCGCCAATTCCAGTTGTGCTGCCAACGCTCTTTCTGGTGATGGGTTTGCTGGGGATGGGCAATGGAGCGGTCTTTCAGATCGCGCCGCAGCGATTTCCGCGCGAGATGGAGCTGATGACGGGCATTGTGGGTGCAGCAGGCGGCTTGGGCGGATTCTTTCTGCCGTCCGCGCTGGGAGAGATGAAAGACATCTTTGGCAGCTATGGAGCAGGACTGATGGCGTTTGCGATTATCTTTGCGCTCAGTGCGCTGTTGCTGCTGGAGTTTGGCGTGGTCTGGAGCGCGCGATGGACGCCGGAGGCAAGGATGCGAACGATGACGTTTTCCTGGCGCGGTGTTGGTGGTGGGGCAGTGCAGGAGCCGACGCTGGAAACGAAGCCGCTCGCGGAGTGACACCAAAATCAAACGCATCGGATGCGCTGGAAAATCAGATCATCTTCGTTTGGGGAACGTTCAGGATAGAAAGTGAATCTGGTGCCGAAGAGAGGACTTGAACCTCCACACCCTTGCGAGTACATGGACCTGAACCATGCGCGTCTGCCAATTCCGCCACTTCGGCACGTGCTAGTGAACTGAAGAAATTCAGTTGGGCAGCAAGTATGAGTTTCGCAAAAGCCGCGCCGAGTGTCAAATGCGCGGCGCGGCTTTTGCAGGCGGGGTTAAACGAGCTTGGCGTCGAGCACAATCTCGGTATTGTTGGCGAACAGCTTCGAGATGGGGCAGCCGCTTTTTGCATTGGCCGCTGCGGTGTCAAACACTTCCTTGGTTGCGCCGGGAACCGAGGCGGTGGTGGTCAGCGTGATGCGCGTGATGGCGAATCCGCCATCGACCTTGCCCAGCGTGACGGCGGCGTGGGTTTCGATCTTGGTCGGCGTCAGTCCTGAACCGCCCAGTTGCGCGCCCAGCGCCATCGAGAAGCAGCTCGCGTGGGCTGCCGCAATCATCTCTTCCGGAGTGGTACCCGTTTCCGCGCCTTCAAATCGTGTCTGGAACGAGTAATTTGCGTTCGACAGGACGCCGGTTGCGGTGCTGATGGTGCCTTTGCCCTCTTTCAGAGAGCCAGTCCAGACTGCGCTTGCTTTGCTTGCCATACTTGTTTGCTCCTTGCCCTCACGGGTCATGCTCATCGGTGATTTTTTCGCTGGTCGTGCGGGGAAGACCGCGGCTCGAACTTCAAATGCCGTTTGTGCAGGCTTCTCTGCTGCGAGATCGCCAACCAGCGGCGATTGGGAACGGTTGCGCACCCCTGGGTGGGGTACCTGTCACTATGCTAATCTCTCGGCGCGGCTTCGCGCGAACCGTTTCCGGCAGAATCGGGCTGCGCGGCTGCAAGCACAGGTGAAATATACTCAATCTTAGCGCCTCTGCGCACGAAGAAATCCTTCATGACCACGCTCAAAACTTCGCTGATTCAGTCGATGGCTCAGGCCGCCGAACGCGCCTCGCTTGTCCTGGTGACCACAACCGAGGGAAAGGACTTTCACGGCCACCCGACAACCATCTTTGAACTGGCGCGCAAGGGGGATGGGACCGGTCGCACGCTCCATCTGGAGCTGAGCGAGCAGTTTGATTTTGATCGACCGGAGCTGTTGCCCGCGATGACGGCTCATCTGGCCGAAGAGGCCAAACGGCTACGCAATCCGGTTCCCAACGCAGCGGTTACGCTGGCCGGGCTTCCGGTTGCCTTTCGCAACTTTCGCTGGCCGTTTCATCGCTCGACATCCGGTGCCGATAGCTTCATCGTCCACGGAGAAATCCACCTGGAAGACGGTACCAACTCGCCGCTGCACGCAAAGATCGCAGCGGCCATGACCGTTACCTTCGCGGACATTGTTCCCGCGCCGGAGCAACCCTACGCTGAGGCGTTTTTGTACAACGCTGTTCGCAAGACACTCGATCAGGGACAACTGGAGTTGGTCAAGAGCGGCAACCGTCAGCCGGTGCCGATTACCACGCGGTACTTCAGCCCATGGCAGCGAAAGTTTTTCTTTACGGATACCGATGATGCGGCGCGGCTTCAGTATCTGCTGCTGAAATGCTTCTGGCTTTCCGGTGTTCTGGGCAACGGTGAGCCGGTGTGGATCGCCGACCCGCGCGATGCTCAGTATCTGAATACGACCGAGGCCGATCTGCTGCGCATGGCCGCCGATGAAGCAGGCCAGGGACTGCTTGCTCTTGGTGGCGAGTATGCCAGCGCCACGCCTGCGCTAATGAAGCGCGCCGAGGAGTTCCGCACCCGGCTTGACGAGGCACTGGCCATTACCAAACCCAGCTTCAATGAAGCGATGCGCTCCGGCCACGCCAATATGTAGAGTGGCTGAAGCGCATCGTTCCGGAGCTATCGGCTCAGGCTGTCATTGCGGTGGTAGTTGGGATAGGGTGGCAGCGGATATGAGGGCAGCGGGTGTGCCTTCAGTTCGTCCATCACCGTCTTGACCGCCGTCTCCAGTTGGGGATCGCGTCCGGCGGCAAAGTCCCTCGGCGTGATGTCCACGTCGATGTCGGGCGCGATGCCGTGATTTTCGACCTCCCACTGACCGTTGAGTCCGTAGATGGCATAGCGTGGAGCCGTCACGGAGCCGCCGTCCATCAGCCGTGGATAACCGCCGATGCCGACCAGTCCGCCCCAGGTGCGCGTGCCGACGAGTTTGCCCAGTCTGGCCTTGCGGAAGTACCACGGCATGGCGTCGCCGCCGGAGCCGGAGTTCTGGTTGATAATCATCGCCTTAGGCCCGAAGATTGCGCCCACCGGATCGTGCTCCGGCTTGCCGTCGCGCTCGAGAGCTATCGAGAGCGGTGTGCGGCGCAGCGTGTCCACAATGTAGTCGGCGATGAAGCCCCCTTCGTTGTTGCGTTCGTCCAGCACCAGCCCTTGCTTGTTGAGCTGCGAGTAGAAGTAGCGGTTGAAGTTGGTGTACCCGGCTCCGCCCGTATTCGGCATATAGACATAGGCGATTTTGCCGTCGGAGAGAGCGTCAACTTTTTTCAGGTTGGACTGGATCCAGTCCAGCTCGCGCAGGCCATCCTCGCTGTTCACCGGCACAACGGTGACATCGCGTGAACCGCTGCCGTCGGCTTTTGCGCCCACGCGCAGGACAGTCTGCTGCCCCGCCGTTCCGGCAAACGCGCGATAGAGATTGTCGCCGGCGTGCAGTGGCTGACCGTTCACGGCCAGCAGCAGTTCGCCCTCCTTCACCTCCACGCCGGGAACGGTCAGCGGTGAAGACAGTCCGGGCGTCCAGTTCTCTCCGCCCAGAATATGCGCGAAGCTGTATCGTCCGTCCTTCACGGCATAGTCGGCGCCGAGCAGGCCGGTCTGCGGCGTCGAGTCCGGCTTGCGAGGACCGCGGATGAACATATGCCCGATGTTGATCTGCCCCAGCATCTCCGTGCAGAGATAGGTGAACTCGCTGCGGCTGGCTAGGCCGACAAGATAGGGGCGGTACATCGTCTCAGCCTTCGTAATCGAGAGGCCGTGGATGTTTGGGTCATAGAGGAAGTCGCGCTCGATGCGCCACGTCTCCTCAAACATCTGTCGCCACTCGGCGCGCGGGTCGATGGTCATGCGCATCTGGCTCATGTTCAGCGGCTTTCCAGGCATCCCGGTGCCCGGTTTCAGCTCGTCCACTTTGGCGATCGACCAGTGGCCGCGACCGCCAAGCAGAAGGTGACTGCCGTCGGCGCTGACGACGACTTCGCCAAGAGGGCCGGTGATCTGTTCCGTCTTGCGCTCCTTTGTCGTGAAGCGCCACAGCCCCAGCAAAGCGCCGTTTTCCTCATCCGAGGAGCGGCCGACCGGTGTATCCGCGGTCATCAGCAGCACGCCTTCTTTGGGCGCGAAGAGTTCGCTGTAGTTGCGCGGCTCGATGGGCAGGGCGAGGATGCGGTTGTCGATCCCGTCCAGATCGATCTTTGTCTCTGGCGTCGTTTTCGTTTCCGACTTTTTTTCGCCGCCGGAAGCCGACTTTTCATCCTTCGCCTCGGCTGGTTTGGCCGCATCCTTCGGTTTTTCGTCGTCACTCTCCGGAGGAACGGGCGAAGCGCCGTTTTGGGTTAGAACGATGGTGTAGACTCCGTACTGCTGCGATCGATCGAGTGACGAAAGATCAATGCCGGCGCGGGAAGGGCCGTCATCGGTCGAGGCCAGAAAGTAGAGTTGCTTGCCTGAGGGATCGAAGACCGGACTGGCCGCGTCGCTCATGGCGTCGGTGATCTGGAAGAATTTTTTCTGATCAAGCGAATAGAGAAAGACGGCTTCCAGATCGTTCGCCGCTTCGCGCGTGTAGACGATCCACTTCGAGTCCGGCGACCAGTGAGGACTGGTCGAGTTGCCCCCAAAGCTGTCCCGGTGGCTCTGGTCCACCAGCACCGGCGCAGCCGCGGCGCTCATCTTTCCGCCTGGGTCCTTTACCGGAATATCGACATACCAGAGCCGTTCATGCTTGTCACGATAGAGGATGTGTTTTCCGTCCGGCGACCACGCAGGACCGTAGAAGAAGCTGGGGTCCGCGCCGAGATCGATTCGGGTCGTCTCTCCCATCCCGTCCTGCGCCTTCAGATACAGCGCATACTCCCCGCCAGCATCGCTGAAGTATGCAACCTGAGTGCCGTCCGGCGACCAGGCCGGGCTGCGCTCTTCCACGCCGGGCGTTTCCGTCAGATTGCGCGTGTCGCCTTTTTCTGCGGGTACGGTGAATATCTCGCCATGGGCGCTGAAGACGGCGCGCTTGCCTGTGGGGGAGATGCCGTAGTTGTCGATCTCACGGGCTGCGACTGTGGCTGGATGCGGCTCCAGTTCATCCAGGTCGCCGTCGATGCGGATGGATACCCCATGGTCAGCGCCGGGCTTGTCCGGATCGCTGAGGTCGATCAGGTGAATCGAGCCAAACTGCTCGTAGACCAGCGCGCCCGCGCCCGCCTGCACTGTCTTAAGGTCCAAACCATGATTTGGCTCAACCTGCGCGATCTGCTTGGTTCGCGTGTCAAAGCGCCACAAGCTCACCGGCCCGCGACTGCCGAACTCGGTTCCACCCGCCACACGATTGGAAAGGAAGTAGATGGAGTGTCCCACCCAGACCGGATGCGTGTCGGTGGTGTTCGCGGAGGGAATTTTTTCGAGATCCAGCGTCTTTAGATTGACCACCCAGATCGGATAATTCTGCCCTCCGTAGTAAACCTTCCAGGCATCTTCCCAGCGGCTGATCGGCTCATAGGCGATCGACTGGCCGTCGGGCGAGTACGCGCCTTCAAAACCCTGAGGCAACGGCAACTGCTGCGGCATGCCGCTTCCGTCGGCCTTGACGGTATACAGCCGGTTGAAGTGTCTGGGGCTGGTGATGCTGGTCGAGATCAGTACGCTGGTTCCGTCCGGCGTCCAGCCCACCACGCGGCTGCCATCCGGATGCCAGGTGACTCGCCGCGGAATTCCGCCAGTCGCAGAGACGGTATACACGTCGTTTCCACCGGCGCGATGCTCGGTGAAGGCGATTCGCGTCCCGTCCGGCGAAAAGAACGGCCCGGCCTCGACGGCTCCCGTCGCCGTCAGCCGCGTGGCTCGCCCTCCGGTGCGCGCCACCGTCCACACATCGTCCGCATAGAGAAAGGCGATGGAGGATTGGTTGACGGAGGGGTTGCGCAGCAGCAGCGGTGCCGGGCCTGTAGTCGTCGACTGAGGCTTGTTTTGGCCGCTGGCGGCCGCACCGGCGAGCACTCCCATCACGGCCAGAGCCGCTACCTTCCATCGCCAGCCGCTCATCCATGGTTTGTCTGTTTCCTGCCGCATCGTCTGTCCTCCTTCAACATTCCGGTTACTCGTTCTTTTTTCGATTTGCCCATGCAGACTACATCCCGGCTTTGAGGGAGACAAGGAAAATCTTTCCCGCGCTCGCAGCGGGTCATCGGGAACCGGCTCCAGAGTGATTGCGTAACTCTTAGCAGCCTTCGCGTCTCTGGCTGTCCTGCTCGTCTTTCAGGCGCGGGATCTCTCGGATACCATGAAGGAAGAATCTTCGGGGTGCGACCCTCATGGCTTTTCGTGAAGCACTGATGCTGGCTCTGCAATCGCTTTGGGCCAACAAGATGCGTTCCATTCTCACGCTCATTGGCGTGGTGATGGGCGTCGCTTCGGTCATCATGGTCATCACCCTCACCAACACGGCCAACGCCTACTTTGGCACGAAGCTCTCCGGCTACGGCGCCGATGTCTTCACCGTTGCGCGCTCCTCCAGCGTCATCTTCAGCGCCGATGAATACTTCAAATTTCAGAAACGCAAGATCGTCCGGTATGAGGATTACCTAGCCGTGAAACAGGCCTGCACTCTTTGTAAAGAGGTGGGCACACAGGATGATCGCAGCACCAATGTTGTTCATGATGGCAAATCAAGCACCAATACCGACGTTCGCGGCTACACGCCGACAATGTTTTCCTTGAACAATCTGAACATTGCCGAGGGACGCGCGCTGACGGATGCGGATATGGATCATGCGACACATAACGCAGTGGTCGGCTATGACATTGTGGATAACATTCTGGGCGATGGCGATCCCATTGGCAAGGAACTGCGCGTGGATGGCGTGCCCTACACCATCGTGGGCGTGGGTGAGCGACAGGGCAAAACGCTCGGCCAGTCGCAGGATAACTGGGTGTCGATTCCGCTCAGTACTTATCAGCAGACCTATGGCACCAGTACTTCGCTGGTCATCTACTGCCGTGTGGATGGCGGGGCTGACGTGATGAGCCGGGCTGAGGATCAGGTGCGCGTGCTGATGCGGACGCGCCGGCATGATCTGCCAGGAGCCGATGACAGCTTTCAGCTCGAAACCAATGACACCTTTCTGCAAATCTGGAAACAGATCAGCCAGCTTTTCGCTTTCATCGTGCTCGGGCTGGCTTCGATCGCGCTGGTTGTCGGCGGCGTGGTCATCATGAACATCATGCTTGTTTCGGTGACGGAACGCACGCGTGAGATCGGCGTGCGCAAAGCGCTGGGCGCGCGTCAGCGTGATGTGCTGCTCCAGTTTCTGATCGAGTCGGCGTTGATGGCCACGCTCGGCGGAGTCATTGGCATCCTGCTCGGGGTCGGCGCAGCCGAGGGCATCACGCTCATCTTTGGCATCTCGGTCTCGCTGTCGGTATGGTCCATTGTGCTGGGGCTGTTCATGGCTGCGGGAACCGGCATCTTCTTTGGCGTTTATCCGGCCAGCAAAGCCGCTAAACTTGACCCTATCGTCGCGCTCCGCGCCGACGCCTGAAACCGGGAGAACGCAAGTATGGCTCAGGGACAAACTCGCGAATCGATTCGCATGGCGCTCGAGACACTGCGCGTCAACAAGCTGCGCTCCGGGTTGACGATTCTGGGCATCGTCATCGGCGTCACTTCCGTCATCTCGATCTCATCGATCATCAACGGGCTGAACAACCGCGTCTCGGATTTTGTGAATTCTCTCGGGACCAATGTCTATTGGATTTTTCATCTTCCGGTCATCGGCGTGCAGCCCACCGCGGAGATGCTGGCGCGCAAGAAGCTTACTGTGGAAGATGCATACGCGCTGCGCGCTCTGCCGCATGTCATCGCCTCCGACGCATCCAAGCAGTACACCAAATCGCAGTTTCGCGTGGGAGATGTTTCGGTCAAATACATGGGCGAAAAAGTCGCCGGTGCCATCCTGCAGGGAAGCACCGCGCAGATTGCCACCACCGACGATATCGATCTCGTGGAAGGACGCTGGTTTAGTGACGCTGAGGATAAGCGACATGCCAAGGTCTGCCTGCTGGGCTATGACACCTGGAACGATCTCTTTCACGGCGCCAGCGCCGTGGGCAAAGAGGTCAATGTGGAGACCGGCCTGTATACGGTGATCGGCGTGGCCACCAAGCGCAAGCAGCCCTTCGGCGGCGGACGCAATCCGCAGGACAACATTGTTTACTTTCCGCTGGGTACCTTTGAGAACATCCATCCCGAGGTGAAGGATGTCTGGGTCAGCGTGAAGTTTGACGATCCCAAGTTCAAGCCGCTGGTCCACGAAGAGATTCGCGAGATGCTGCGCGTGCGCCGTCGCGTCAAAGTGGATTCAGAAGACGATTTTGAAATCTTCGGCCCGGATTCGCTTGCGCGCCTGTGGGGGCAGCTTTCGAGCGGACTGTTTCTCTTCATGCTTGCCGTTTCCAGCGTGGGGTTGATGGTGGGCGGGGTCGGCGTGATGAACATCATGCTGGTGTCGGTCACGGAACGCACGCGCGAGATCGGCATCCGTAAGGCATTGGGCGCGACGAAGCGCACGATCCTGGTGCAGTTCACCACGGAGGCCATCACGCTATGCGCGGTTGGAGGCGTTCTGGGCGTCCTCGTCGGCACCATCATCACTTACATCGTGTACTTCCTGCCGATTGGATTGCCGGCGACTGTTTCGCTTTTGTGGATTGCAATTGGCCTGATCGTTGCCTGTGCGATTGGCCTGGTGTTTGGCATCTACCCGGCATGGAAAGCTGCCAATCTCGATCCCATCGAAGCGCTTCGCTATGAGTAGCGGGGAAGTCTCCACGGCAGGGTGTATGGTGGTGTATGGTTTGTCCATCGGAGACTTTTTATGCACGTGTCCATCAGCCGCTTTTTTGCCTGCCGCTTTTCTGCCAGTCGTTTTTTGACCATCGCATTCGCTGTCACCGTCTTGATTCCCCGATTCCTTCCGGCCTCCGCGCAACAGGCTTCGACTGCGCGCCCCATCCATGGCGGTGATGGCATCACACTGCCTGCGCCTCCGGTTACCGCGCGTCATCCTGTCACTGACAATTACTTTGGCACTCCCATCGTGGACAGCTATCGCTGGCTGGAAGACGCGCACAGCGCGGCGACCCAGGAGTATCTGAACACCCAGATCGCCTACACCGCAGAGTATCTGCGGCAGGCGCGCGTACGACCGCGCATCGCGCAGGATCTCGACGGTCTGGTTCGCATGACGCAGTGGACGATCCCGATTCAACGCGGAGACGAATACTATCTGATGCGCCGCACTGCTCGTGAGCAGCAGGCTTCGATCTTCGTCCAGCATGGCTGGCCCCCGGTGAATATGCTGCCCAAGCTGGAGCGTCTGATCAGCCCGTCCCAGATCAGCTCTGACCCCAACACATCCGTCAGCCTGCTCAACGTCTCCCGCGACGGCAAACTGCTGATCTACGGTGTGCGCCAGGGCGGCGCGGACGAGGAAGAGATTCACTTCTTCGACATACACGCCAAGCGTGATTTACCGGACCATCTGCCGCCGGCGCGGTACTTTTCCGTAGGCTTCAATGCGAATCATACGCGGGTAATCTATGCCCGCTATGCGCCAACGGGAACGCTGGTTTTTGAGCACTCGCTGCTGAAGCAGGCATCGACTCAGGCAGTGGCCACAGGCGTCGCTCCGGTGCAGGACACGTTATTGTTTGGCCAGAAGTTTCACGGCGAAACGCTGGGTCAGCTTGATCTGATTAGTGCACGCGTCACAGAGGATGGCCACTACCTGACGATCACCATTGAGCGTGGTGTTCCGGCGCGACGGGTGGATATCCTTTACCGCGATCTGCGCAAAGAAAATTCACCGTTCGTACAGCTTGCATGGGGCATCGACTCGCGTTTCCGCGTTCTGTATGACCGCGATCACTGGTATGTGCAGACCGATTACAAAGCGCCGAAGGGGCGCATCCTGGAGGCGAGCGCCGGAACCATGCCGGATGCGTGGAAGACGATTGTCCCCGAAGGCCAGGATGTGATGGATGATGTATCGATCGTTGATCATCGACTTTTTGTCCACTCGCTCCACGATGTGAATCCGCGTACCGCCATCTATTCGCTCACCGGGCAGTCGCTCGGCGAGTTGAAGTACAACGGCATCGGAACCTCCTCCGGCCTTTTTGGCAATGCCGGCGCGCGCTATGGCTTTTACAGTTTTCAGTCGATGATCCAGCCGCCCACCATCTATCGCTTCGACGCGAAGACCGGAAAGCAGGACATCTTCTTCGAGCCGGACACGCCGTTCGACTCCAGCAAATTTACGGTTCGCCAGGTCTTCTACACGTCCAAGGACGGTACGCGCGTGCCCATGTTCATCGCCGGGCGCAAAGACCTGCCGATGGATGGTTCGCGCCGCCTGCTGATGACCGCCTATGGCGGCTTCAACATCAGCGAAACGCCGGAGTGGAACGCGCAGTGGGCCGAGTGGATGCAGCTTGGCGGCTGGTTCGCGGTTCCCAGCCTGCGCGGCGGCGGCGAATACGGCGAAAGCTGGCATGAGCAGGGAATGTTCCAGCGCAAGCAAAATGTCTTCGATGATTTTTATGCCGCCGCGGAATATCTGATCGCGCACAAGTACACCTCGCCGGAGCACTTTGCGATCTCCGGACGCTCGAACGGCGGCCTGTTGATGGGCGCTGCAATGACCCAGCGGCCGGACCTGTTCGCCGCCATCTGGTGTGGTTATCCGCTGCTGGATATGCTGCGCTACCAGAACTTCCTGATCGGACGATTCTGGACGACCGAGTACGGTTCTTCCGAACAGAAGCCTGACTTTGCCTGGCTGCTCCGCTACTCGCCCTATCAGAACGTGCATCCCGGAACGCATTATCCGTCGATCATGTTCTTTACCGGGGCCAGCGACACGCGCGTCGATCCGCTGCACGCGCGGAAGATGGCAGCGTTGATGCAGGCTTCCTCCGGAGGTGACCGGCCCATCCTGCTGCACTATGGACTGAAGGGCGGACACAGCTCTGGCGTCTCCAGCAGCCAGCTCATCGAAGATTACGCCGACTCGCTTGCCTTCCTGTGGACGGAGACCGGCAAGCGCTGAGCCTGCCGACGACGCGCCATGACTGATCCGATTCTCTGGCTCACGCCATCCTTCGCGCCGGTTGCCCGCACGCCGGTTGAGCTTGCCGCCATGTGGCTGGCTCGGCTGGTCATGGCGTTCACCGCGGCTTCGCTGGCGTACACGATGCTGGCCTGGGTTGCCGCGCTGCGCTATCGTTTGCGGCGTCGAGGCGAGCTGGGCCGCGCGCCTGCGTTTGCTCCGCCGGTTTCGATCCTCAAGCCTCTCAAGGGCGCGGATCCCGCGCTGGCTGAGGCGCTGCGCAGCCACTGTAAGCAAAGCTACTCGGGCGGCTTTGAGTTGCTGTGCGGCGTGGCCGCATTGGATGATCCCGCCGCATCCATTGTCCGCGCGCTGCAGGCGGAGTTCCCCGTATTGCCCATCCATCTGGTCGAGTGCTCGGAGCAGCTCGGCGCAAGCGGCAAGGTCTCCACGCTCGTCCAGCTTGCGCGCCACGCGCGTCATGAGTTCCTGCTGGCCAGCGATGGCGACATCCTCGTTCCACCCGGTTATCTCGCGCGCGTCATGAACGCTTTCACGGATTCCGCAGTCGGCTTGGTGACCGCGCTGTACCGTGGCCGCGCCGCGCGCGCGCTTTGGTCGCGACTCGAGTCGATGACCATCTCGACCGATTTCCAGCCGGGCGTTCTCACCGCAATTTTTCTGGAGCGTGGCCTGCACTTTGCGCTTGGATCCACGCTGGCCGTTCGCCGCACAGCGCTAACAGCTATCGGCGGATTTGAATCGCTCTTGAATCTGCTCGCCGATGACTATGAGCTGGGTGCTCGCATTGACCGCGCCGGATTCCGGCTTGCGCTTGCTCCCGTCGTTGTGGAAACCGCCGTTCCCGATTACCGCTGGCCCGCGTTTCTCGCGCACCAGTTGCGCTGGCTGCGCACCGTCCGAGACAGCCGCAGGCTGGGTTATCTGGGCCTCATCTTTACGCATCCGGTCGCGCTCGCTGTGCTTGCTGTGCTCGCTTCCGGAGCCGGTTTCTGGAGCCTCTGGCTGCTGGTGCTCGCGCTCCTGCTGCGTCTCAGCCTGGCGCTGCAGGTGGGCGTTGGAACGCTGGGTGACAGGCAGGTCTTTCGCGACCTGTGGCTGCTGCCACTGCGTGACCTGCTGGCCTTTGCGTTGTGGGTTGCCAGCTTCGCCAGCGACCAGATCGAGTGGCGCGGCCACCGCTTCCTGTTAAAGAATGGAACTCTCACTCCAATAGAGTGATGAATTTTCCTGTTCGTACTTGAAGTGAATACGTATATGGAATCGAAGAGGATATCGATGAACCCGCTCATCCAGATTGTCTCCGCCTCCGCCGCGCCAGGCCCGTCCACGGCGTTGCTTTACGATGACTGGTACCCGGCTCTGCGTTCCTCACGCCTCATTTCGCGGCTGGGCAGGCGCAAGCTGCGCACTACAATGCTGCTGGATATTCCGCTTGTGCTCGGGCGTCGCGATGACGGCTCTGTCTTTGCCTTGCGCGATAGTTGCCCACACCGCGGCATTCCCCTCAGCGTCGGCTGGTTTGATGGCCACAGCCTCACCTGCCGCTACCACGGATGGCGTTTCGAGCCTTGCTCCGGTCGTTGTGAGCATATTCCGTCGCTCACTACCGCCGACCCGCTTGATCCAACGCGCATCTTCGCTCAGACCTATCCTGCTGTGGAGCGCGATGGCACGGTCTGGGTTTACGTTCCGCGCCCCGGCGCTGGCCGTCGTCTGGACCCGGCTTCGTTGCCGCCGGTGCCAGCACTGGCCACTTTTTCGCAGCGCTATCGCACGGCGCATCTCTCGGCCGAGCTTCCCTGCAATGTGGATCACGGCATTATCGGGCTGATGGATCCTGCGCACGGCCCGTTTGTCCATCAGGCATGGTGGTGGCGCAGCCGCGCCTCGATTCGTGAAAAGACCAAGCGCTTCGAGCCGATACCGGACGGCTTTCGGATGGCTGCGCACGCGCCCAGCGGCAACTCTGCGCCATACAAACTGCTGGGCGTCTACGGCCAGCCGGTAGAGACCACGATCGACTTCACGCTGCCCAATCGCCGTACAGAGATCATTCGCTGCGGCGACAAGTGGTTCAGCAGCCTCACCACCGTCACGCCGGTCACGGCCAGCACCTGTCGGATTGATGTGGTGGCCGCGTGGAATGTTTTTTATCATGTGCCGCTGGTAACGCCCATTGCAAAATTTTTCGGCGCGCGCTTTGTGCGTCAGGACCAGGTCACGATGATCCAGCAGGCCCAGGGTCTGCGCCACAATCCAACACTCATGCTCATCGATGACGCCGACCGACCGGCCAAGTGGTACTTTGCGCTCAAGCAGGCGCGCCTGGACGGCGCAAGAACAAATCCGCTGGATGGACCGGTCGATCTGCACTGGCGAAGCTGAGGCGTTTTGCGGCCTTCAGTCGCCGACAGCCGCAGTCATCGCGTCGTCCGTGGCGATTGCATCGCAGGCGATCGCGAGGCACTCTCCCAGTTCGTTGAACCTCTGTCTCCACGCGGGGTGCTGTTCGGTGGGGTGACCGGTCAAAGTATGCTCGGCGCTGCGAAAGATCTCGTACCAGAGATTTTGTGCCTGCCAAAGATTGAGTTCAAAGGGCATCTCGCGCAAGAGTCGAGCCAGGGTGAGCGCGCGTTCCAGTGCTTCCATGCCGCCAGAGGTCATCTGCAACTCGACCATGGTGCGCTTCATCTTCTGATCGGCCTGATAGCTCAGTTCAGGAGCGTCGAGAGCGATACCGTCTTCGGCGGCCATGCGCAGCAGTTCTCGCACACGAGATCCATCGACTGCATCCTCGTCGAGAGCGCGTTTCAGCCCAACGTTGATCGCAAATCCAGCCGCCAGCGTAAGGCCCTGCGGCTTGGGCAGGCCGGCGTGGGAGAGGTAATGCAGCAGGCTTGAATGATTCTCGTAGATGCTCGTCATCGACGCCTCAATGTCGCGTAGCGCCGAGCGCAGGATCAGTTTCACAATGCGCCGCTGTTCGTCCCGGAAGAGCGAACGGAGAGAGTATTTGAGGTCGTAGTTTCTGTCGAGCAGGCGAATGACCTCGGCAAAATCTGCGCGACTGACGATTTCGCGCAAGGATTCTGTCAACTGACGCAGTGATTCGGCGTCTCCCGCACGGAATGTCTTGACGCCGGCGGAGATGTTCTGGTCTCCGAAGTGCATGACCGCGTAGGTAAAGTCTTCGGCATGTCCTGTGATGCTCGATTCCAGACGAAGATGCCCCAGAGCAAGCCGACCGTTGCCAGAGGCCAGCGCTTCTTCGCTAAGACGCCGAATCCGATAGCAGAAAAGCTCGGTTTCATCGGCAAACGAGGAGTAGACGCCGCTGATGGCAAAATGCGCAGCGACCTGTTCCAGTGTCGTCTCCATGGGAAGAACGCGTTCGCGGTAGATCTGCGCGCCGTCGCCTTCGGCGGCGACGTTGGAGCGAGCCTCTGCCAGGTGTTCGAGAAACGCCGTTTCCATCTCCAGCGTCATCTCTCCGCTCAGCGCGCGAGCCAGTTGCAGCACGCGTGCGGCGTAGGCGATGACCTGCACGGTCTCAATGCCGGAGATGTCGTCAAAGAACCAACCGCAACTGGTATACATGAGCTGTGTGTGGCGTTGCATCTCCATCAGTCCCAGGGCTTGAACGCGCTGCTCGTGCGTTAGCTCGGGCGCAGCATGAGCATGGAGAAAACTTTCCAGAGTGTCCGAGCTGCGATCCAGAATGACCGCGATGTAGGCGTCCCGCGCAGCCCAGACATCGTGAAAAAGTCTGGCTCCGATGCGTTCGGTAAGAACTGCGACGCCATCCCGTACCAGGTCGAGCGCCTGACGCAGAGGCCCGCGCCAACTCTGGTTCCATCCCGCATGTCCGCCGTTGCAGCCGCAGTTGGAGCGCCAGCGCTCGACGCCATGAGCGCAGCTCCATGAGGTCTCTTCGACGATCTCAGCTTCCATCGTTGGCGGGTAGGCGGCGAGAAAGCTGCCATAGTTGGCCAACTCGACGGATGGGTCCTGCTCCAGCAGCTTGAGGGCGTAGCTGAGGGCCATTTCACCATGTTTGTGGTGGTGGCCATAGCTTTCGCCATCGGTAGCTATGTGGACAAGCTGAGGCTGAGGTCCGTCTCGAAATCCGGATTTGAGGCGTGCTGCGAAGACTTCGCCAGAGTTGAGCAGCCCCTCAAAGGCGACTGCGCGCGAGATCGGTCCGTTATAGAAAAAGACAGCCAGCGAGCGGCCTGAAGGAAACCGAACAAGATAGGGTCGAGTGGTATCGACCGTAGCTTCAGTGGCGGTGCTGGGTGTCTCGATCCATTCGCCAGCGGATGTGATGGCGGATGGAGGCAGAGTGAGTGGGTCAAGAGGGTGTGGACGCTTGCCGGAGTGATCGGCTGTGCGTTCTGTGCCGGTGCGTTCGGATGCGCGGCGCTCGTACTGAATCGCGCGGATTCTGCGGCACTGGTGCGGGGCAAGGACGGTGAAGCGAATGCCTTCCTCGGCCATGATCTCCAGTGTGCGGGAGTCGACTGCGGTTTCGGCCAGCCACATGCCCTCCGGCATCTGTCCAAAGCGAGCCTTGTAATCGGCGATGCCCCAGCGAATCTGCGTGCGTCGATCACGTTCGTTGGCAAGAGGCAGAATGATGTGGTTGTAGACCTGAGCCAGGGCTGAACTATGGCCCTTGAAGAACTCCCGGCTGCGGCGTTCGCCATCCAGCACAGCTCGATAGGCGCGGGATGCATTTTCTGCAAGCCAACTGAGCAGTGTGGGTCCAAAGTTGAAGCTGATACGCGCGTAGTTATTGACGATTTGCGTAATTCGGTTCTGCTTGTCCACAATGCGCGAGGCCCCGTTGGTGGCGTAGCACTCGGCGGTGATGCGCTCATTCCAGTCGTGATAGGGAGCGGCAGATTCCTGAGTTTCCACTGTCTCCAGCCAGGGATTTTCTCTGGGTGGTTGATAAAAATGTCCATGAATACAGATGAATCGCTTTGCCACGCTGCAAGCTCCTGCTAGTCATTGTAGGCGCTGGCCAACAGGCGACGCGTATGGACGACCCTCTCTGCGGATCGCGCCTGAAGTTGGGGTGTGTTCAGCGATTACGATATTCGGGCTTAATCGCTTTTTTAGAGATACCTGTAGCGCGTACTGGCCCTGATCGGCGACAATTCTGACCGTGATGAAAACCATTTCCCGCAGTTCTTCCTCGCGCCGGGCTTTCCTTGCCCGCACCGCAGCCTTCACTCTCTCTGCCGCGCCGCTTGCTCGTTATGCCGCAGCATTTTCCAAAGCACCCAAAGAGGCAAAACGCATTCTCGTCGGTACCGGCAAAGGGACTTCAGGGCAGTTTGGACCGTCGGGGTCAATTCTGATTTACAACTGGGACGCGACTACGGGTACGCTTACGCCTGAGAGTGTGGCTGCGCCGCTGCCCGATTCCACATGGCTGGAACCTTCGCCGGACGGGAAATTTCTTTATGTGGCGAGCGAACTGAGTGAATTTCAGGGGCAGCCGACGGGTGCAGTTTCCAGTTTCAAGATCCAGGACGCCAAACACGGGGGGAAACTCGAACTGCTCTCTCAGGTGAACTCGGCCAGCGTGGGAACCTGCCAGTGCGCAGTCGATCAGACCGGCCACGTGGTTGTTTCTGCTGATTACGGTGGTGGCAGCGTGGCCAGCTTCGCTTCCAACAGCGGCCATCTGACGCCTGCGACATGGAGCGAACACTACGACGGCTATCCAGCAGGCAAAGCGCCGGTGCCTAGCCGACAGGAAACGGCTCATGCCCACTTTGCTTCGTTTTCTCCGGACAACAAGTATGCGTTCGTCAACGATCTGGGATGGGATCGCATTCACACCTACAAGCTCAATGTTGTGGATGCACAGCTTGTCTTGACAGGCCAGTCCAATGTCCATCCCGGGGCGGGTCCGCGCACGCTGCATTTTCATCCGAATCACAAGGTTGCCTATTGCATGAACGAGATCGACTCGACCGTCGATGTGATGAAGTACGATCCGGCGTGGGGCAGTCTCACTCCGATCCAGCAGATCAGCCTGCTGCCGGATGGCTCCAAGCCGCTCACCTCCACCGGCTGCGATACGGTGCTGACGCGCGATGGTCGCTTTGCGTACTTCGCCAATCGAGGCAACAACTTCCTCTACAGTTGTCATATTGATCCGGCTACGGGCAAACTCACTCCCTTTGACGGCGATCCACGGACAACGACGGGCGGCAAAACCCCGCGCAACTTCCGTCTGGATCCCACAGAACACTGGATTCTGGTTGCCAATCAGGACTCCGACCAACTAAGCGTCATCGCGCGCGATCCGGAGACGGGTAAGCTGGCCAACGAAGCGAAGTCGGTGGCCTGCCCGCGGCCGATGTGCATTCGCTTTGCATAAGTGTGCCGAAGCGTGAATGCGCGGCAATCGATCAGTGCGCAGTGCCTGCATCCTCAGGTACTGCGCATACTTGCTTGCCTCAATGGGTATTCCGGATTGTTGCTAGCGGGGAAGCTGCGAGACGTCCCAGCCGCCGCCAAGCGCGGCGATCAACTGAACGCTGTTCGTGAACTCGGCAGTCTCTAACGTTGCGAGCGTACGCTGGTTTTGAATGAGCGCGTTTTCGGCGAACAGTACCTGCAACTCACTGACGACGCCGCCGGCGTACTGCTGTTGCGTGATGCGCAGAGCCGTTTCCGCGCTGGCGACGGCAGCACGCTGGGCTTTGTCTTCCTGCTCCAGAATGCGCTGGTTCGAGAGATCATCTTCCACTTCGTTGAAAGCCAGGAAGACGGCGCCTTTGTAGTTGTTGGCAGCGGCTTCAAAGTTATCTCGCGCCTGAGCGGTGTAGGCGTGGCGGCGACCGCCATCCACGAGCAGCTCGACGGCCGAGGCGCCGAGAGTCCAAAGCGAACTTGGACCTTGTATCCAGTTGCCGCCATGGGTGCTCTCAAATCCGCCCGTTGCTCCAAGCGTGATCGAAGGATAGAAGGCGCTGATGGCGATGCCAATCTGCGCGTTGGCAGCGGCTGCCTGACGTTCTGCGATGGCGATGTCGGGTCGGCGCTCCAGCAGTTGCGAGGGCAGTCCCGTCGGAATCTGCGGCAGCTTCAGGTCAAGCGGAGCCGGCGGCAGGCTGAAGTTGGGAATCTTGTAGTCGGCAATGGTTCCGACGATGTGTTCCATCTGTGCCCGCACCACGCCAACGTCAATCATTTGCGCGCGCGTACTTTCAAGCTGCGTTTGAGCCAGCGCGATATCGGCTTCGGTGTCGATGCCTTTGTCCAGAAGCTGCTGGGTCAGAGCAAGCTGCCGGGTCAGTTCCTCAACATCCTGTGAGAGGAGCTTTTGTTCGAGATCGAGGCCACGTATCTGAAGATACGAAGACGCCATCAGAGCTTCGAGGCTCAGCTCGATGTTGGCTTCCTGCGCGGCGGTTGCCTGAGCCTGCGCGCGGGCGGCTTCCACGCTGCGTCGAATCTGTCCCCAGAAATCCGGCTCCCAGCTTGCCTGGCCTACCAGCTGAAGATCGTTAAAGGAGGACGAGCCGCCTGATCCGTTGAAAAAAGGCCGATGCAGCGACAACTGGTTGTGCGCGAAGGATGGCCCGGCGGCAACTGTGGGCGAAAAAGCCGATTGGGCTACGCGAACCTGTTCTCGCGCGGCCATGTAAACGTCCATCGCCTGGCGTACGGCCAGGTTGTTGGTGGCGATGCGCTCTTCAAGCTGGTTCAGTTGCGGATCGCCAAAGACCTGCCACCATTTCCCGCGCAACATTCCATCCGAAGGATCAGCCGGGATCCAGGACCCTCCCTGAGGAGCGGGCGGCGGAGCGACAACGGTCGCTGCGCCGGTTTCCTTGTAAAGCGGAGTCGGCGTATAGGATGGCCGCTGATAGTCCGGGCCAACCGGCTTGCAGCCGACCAGCGCGGCAAGCAGCGCTGCAGCGGCAACAATCTTTGCAGAAGCCTTGGGTGGCTTTAGCCTGCCGGACTTCCGCATCAGAGTCCTCCTCGTGCCGCGACAACTTCACTGGGCGTGAGCACACGCACCTTTTCGCCATCGACGAGAGAGTCGGGAGGATCCTGAATGACCAGATCGTCCATGTGCAGGCCAGTGTTGATCTGCACCGTTTTGCCATCATCCTGGCCCATAGTCACCAGCACCAGATGGGCGATTCCGTCGCGTACAGTCGCCACCTGCAAGCCTGCGCTGCGGAAGATCAGTGCCGAAACCGGCAGTACAAAGACATCGCCGACCGGAGCGACTTTGAAGTGCGCCTGGGCGAGCGTTCCGGCGAACAGTTCGCCTTTGGGGTTAGCTACGTCCACCTCCACCAGCAGCGTGCGAGTGGCCGGATCAATGGCCTGAGCGGTACGGACGACTTTGCCGGAAAAAACTTCGCCGGGATGTTCGGGAAAGGTAAGTCCGACGATTTCACCAATCCTGGCCGAGCCGGAGTAGACCTGTGGAACGCTGGAGTAGACGCGGAGCGTATCGACGGACTGCATGTGAAAGAGTTCATTGCCTGCGCCAACGTTGATGAGCTGGCCGATATCCACATTGCGGGCTGTGACCACGCCGCTGAAGGGCGCGTAGATTTTTTCAAATGAAGTCAGCTCTTTGAAGTGCTGCACGTTGGCCCGTGCGGAAGCAACCTGAGCGGCTGTGGACTGGGCCTGATAGGTGAAGATATCCGTATTTTGCTGGGAGACGGCGTGGCTGGCTATCAGGCTGTTGTAGCGGTCGCTTTGGATTTTGGCATTTTTTGCATTAGCCTCCGCGGTATTCAGATCAGCCTCGGCCTGGGCAAGCTGCTGGTCCACTTCCGGAGTGGAAATTTCAGCCAGCAGAGCACCCTTTTTCACATGAGCGCCGATGTCGTAGTACCAGCGCTTCAGATAGCCCGGTGTGCGCGAATAGATGGGTGAATCCGTATAGGCTGTGACGTTGCCAGGCAATACAAGGTCTTCGACGGGCTTGCCGGGAATGGGCGGATTTGCGATCACGGTGGGCGTGGCAAGCTCGATCGTCTGTTGGGCAAGGGTGGAGCGGGCATGGATGCGTGGCAGGATGCCGACGGTGGCCAGCACAACCATAGTCAGCACAATCACGAGCAGCCCCAGCACAGCTTGTCCCACGCTGATCGGTTTGCGTTCCGGCGCGTGGTTGGTCTGGCCGTGTGTGGCCGTGTGTTCCGTGCCTGCAGCGGGTGTTGGATCAGGATTCATCATCATAGTGACTCCGGAAACTGTTCGTAGGGGATTGCTGGTTTTGCCGATCGGCTGCTGCGCTGTTTTCTTTCTTCAAGCCAGCCGTGGAGCGCGGCAAAGAATGTGGGTACAAAGAGAAGCGTGGCAACCGTGGCAAGCAGCAGCCCGCCAATGACGGCGCGGCCCAGCGGCGCATTCTGCTCGCCGCCATCTCCGAGACCGAGCGCCATCGGCACCATGCCAATAATCATGGCCAGAGCGGTCATCAATACAGGGCGGAAACGGACAAAGCCGGCATTGAGCGCGGCGCGGCGAGCATCGCCGACCAGTTCATCCAATTGTTCGCGGGCAAAGCTGACCACGAGAATTGAGTTGGCCGTCGCGACGCCCATGCACATGATGGTTCCGGTCAAGGCAGGCACGCTGAGGTGAGTGTGCGTGAGGAAGAGAAACCAGACGATGCCGGCAATGGCCGCAGGCAGCGCGCTGATGATGAGAAACGGATCGAGCCAGGATTGGAAGTTAACCACAATCAGCAGGTAGACAAGCAGGATGGAGAAACCAAGTCCGGAGAGCAGGCCAAAGTAGGATTGCTGCATGGTCTCGCTCTGGCCGCGGAGAATGACTTGTGTTCCGCGTGGCGCCATTTTGCGGTCGCTTTCCACAATCTGCTCGATTTTTCGCGTGACACTGCCCAGATCGGTTCCTTCAATGTTGGTGTAGATGTCGATCACCGGTTGTACGTCATAGTGACTTTGAGTTGCCAGCTCGTTGCCAGGATCAATCGAAGCAAGATTTCCCAGAATCTGCGTCGAACCTGCACTGCCCGGAGCTGCCGTGGAAGCGGCTCCGGCGCTCAAGCCAGTTACGCCGGGAGCGCCGGCGGGCGAGTTGGTGCCGGTCGTCAGTTGGGGTGCTGCGCCTTGCGAAATCGTGATCGGAATGCTTTGCAGCTCGGGGATCGTCTCCAGATCGTACTGCGGCGATTGGACGGCGATGTTGTAGGAGACGCCGTTACTGGGGTCGAGGTAGAAGTTGGGAGTTGTCTGGAAACTTCCGCTGAGCGCGACCAGCACACTGGCTATGACATCGCGCTCGTTGAGACCCACGAGCGAACTGCGCGTGCGGTCCACGTTGACCGTCAGGTCGGGTTCGTTGAAAGGCTGCTGGATGCGCGCGTCCACGGTGCCGGGCACATATTGAATCTCGCTGAGCAGATGATCCGCAAAAATTCGATTGCCATGAAGATTGGGCCCGATGACCTGGACATCGATGGGCGAGCCTAGGCCAAAGTTGAGAATCTGCGTGACGATATCCGTGGGAAGGGCATAAAACGTGACCCCCGGAAACTCCAGACGCAGCTTCTGGCGCAGGATGTCGACGTACCCGTTGGCGGAGTGGTGCTTCGGCTTGAGCTGGACATAGATATCGGCGTCAGCGGTGCCGATGGGTCCAGAAGTGGTGTAGGTGAGTGCGTAGCTGGAATAGGGCAGACCGATGTTGTCAATGATGGTGCTTATCTCATCGGGAGGAATCACCCTGCGGATGGCCTGGTCAACGCGGTCGCAGAGCGCAGCCGTCTCCTCGATGCGAAGGCCGGTGTGGGCGCGCACGTGAAGCTTGATGGCTCCGGAGTCGCTGGTGGGGAAAAAGTCCTGCCCAAGCCAGGGAATGAGTGCCAGTGAGGCGACGCACAGAGAGGTGAAACAGATCAGAAAGACTCGGGCATGATCGACGCAGAAGGTGAGAATGCTGAGGTAGCCAAGACGCAGCCGCTCAAATCCAGACTCGAAGATGCGCTGAAAGACAAGAAAGGGATTGCGGCTGGCCTGTTTCCGAGCGATGGAGCTGTCATCGTGCTCCTTGAGCAGATACTTGGCCATGGTCGGCACAATGGTGCGCGAGAGCAGGTAGCTGGCCAGCATGGCGAAGACCACAGCCTCGGCCAGCGGAACAAAGAGATACCGCGAGACTCCGGAGAGGAAAAACATGGGGACAAAGACGATGCAGATGGAGAGCGTGGAGACAAAGGCGGGAACGGCAATCTGCGCCGCGCCGTCCAGAATCGCCTGCTCGATCTCTTTGCCTTCTTCCAGATTGCGATTGATATTTTCAATTTCTACAGTTGCGTCATCAACCAGGATGCCGACGGCCAGCGCCAGTCCTCCCAGCGTCATGATGTTGATCGTCTCGCCCAGGGCTGAGAGCACGATCAGTGAGGTGAGGATCGAAAGCGGAATGGAGACAGCGATGATGAGGGTCGAGCGCCAGCTACCCAGAAAGACCAGAATCATGATCGCCGTCAGGCAGGCGGCGATCACGGCCTCACGGACAACCCCGCTGATCGCCGAGCGAACGAATATCGACTGATCGGACAGCGGAGTGATGCGCATCTGGCGTGGGAGCTGGGTCTTGATGATGGGCAGCTTGTCCATCACGCTCTGAATGATTTTGAGCGTAGAGGCCGAGCCGGTCTTCATGATAAGCATCAGCGAGGCGCGCTGGCCATCGACGCGAACAATGTTGGTCTGCGGCGGAAATCCATCGCGGACGTGCGCAACGTCATGCATATAGACGACGGTGCCGTTGACGGATTTGATGGGAAGATCGTTCAGTTCCTGGATGGTGAGCGGCGCGGCGTTGGATTCAACCGCATACTCCAGCTTGTGAATCTTGATGGTGCCGGCAGGCGCGATGATATTCTGCGCGCTGACCGCGTTGACCACCTCGGCCGGCGAGACGCCGCGAGCCTGCATCGCGTGCGTGTCCAGGTCAACCTGAATCTGACGTTCCTTGCCGCCGTAGGGGTAGGGAATCGAAGCGCCTTCGACGGTAGCCAGTTGGGTGCGGATAAAGTTGGTGCCGAGGTCGAAGAGCTGTTGTTCCGTGAGTCCCTGGCCAGAGAGACCGAGCTGCAGCACGGGAACCGTGGAAGCGTTGTATTGAATGATGAATGGCGGGACTGTGCCTGGAGGCAGAGCGCGCAATTGCGCCTGGCAGATAGCCGTCACTTCGCCCACCGCTGCGCCGATATTCACATGAGGATGAAAGAAGATTTTGATGACAGCGATACCATCCAGCGACTGGGATTCAATATGGTCGATATCGTTGACAGTGGTGGTGATGCCGCGCTCGTTGTTATAGACAATGCGGTTGGCCATCTGCTCGGCGGAGAGTCCGTTATAAAGCCAGACCACGCTGACCACGGGCACATCAATATTCGGAAAGATGTCGGTGGGCATGGTCAGGATGCTGACAACGCCGAGAATCAGGAGAAGAAACGAGAAGACGACGAATGTATACGGTCGCCGTAATGCAAGCCGGACAATCCACATGTTTCAGGGTTCTCCCGATCTGTGTGTGACACAGGAATGCGCTGAATCTATTCTAAAGACTTCAGAATCGCAAGCCTCGGCCAAGAAGTCTTCAGTTATGGCTGATCTTCAGGAATTGGATTCGGAAGTGAATGGAAACGATTCATGGGTGCTGGATGGACGGCCTCAGTCAGGCAAAGTGAATCAGGAGCGAGCAGCTGTTGAATTCTGTATCTCATCAAAGTATAGACCGCAATCTTGTGAGTCCCACGAGAATGCACGGCATCCACTGAATGGACGCAGGCGTGGAAACAAAAAAACCACCTTGACCGTCCATAGGCATAGGCGTAACTCTAAACAGAGCTTGTTGCGATCATCCCTGCCCGCAACCTTTTGTAGCTCAAACACTAATTTTGTGCGGAATGAACGAGGCATCTGTGTCTGAATCGACGTCGTTGAACGAAAACGGTGCACCAGAAAGCGGTCGCTCTGGATGGCTGCGTCTGGTGATTTACCTGGTCCTGATCGGCCTGATTGCAGGCGGAGCCTGGCGCGTTTATAAGAACCAGAAGCTGGCGGCGCAGCAGAGAGTCGCACAGGAGAATGCGCTGCTCAGTCGGCCTGTTCCGGTGCAGGTCGCCGCCGTGGCGCAGCGGCCAATGCCGGTCTATCTCACGGCTCTCGGCACCGTCACCCCCTACTACAGCGTGACGGTGAAGGCGCGCGTGAGCGGTCAGTTGGACCATGTCAACTTTACGGAAGGACAGACGGTCCACCAGAACGATACGATTCTTGTCGTCGATCCAGCCCCCTACAAAGCGGCACTGGACCAGGCAAAAGGTACGCTTGTCCACGACCAGGCGCTGTTGAAGGATGCGCAGGCAGAATATCGCCGCTACAAGGCGCTCTATGAGGCGGGTGTCGTTTCCAAGGAGCAACTCGACCTGGAGCTGGCTACACAGGGCCAGTACGAGGGTGCCATTGAATCGGACAAGGCTGCCGTGGAGAATGCGCAGTTGCAGTTGAACTGGTGTACGGTGCAGTCGCCGATCACCGGTAAAATCGGACTTCGACTCGTCGATCCGGGAAACATCATTACCGCAAACACGACGAATCTGGTCATCATCAATCAGATTCAGCCCATCGCGGTGTATTTCACTCTGCCGGAGAATCAACTTCCTCAGGTACTGACGATGCTGCGTGACCATCGGCAACTGGTTGCCGCGGCATTTGATCGCGGAGACACAACGCGACTGGCGGACGGCGAGCTGCTTACAGCCGACAACCAGATCGACACGACCACCGGCACGGATCGCCTGAAGGCCGTCTTTCGCAACGCCGATGAGCAATTGTTTCCGAATCAGTTCGTCAATATTCACCTGATCCTGGAACAGCGGCCGCATGCGCTGGTGGTGCCTTCGGCTGCCATTCAGACAGGCAATCAGGGGGCATATGTCTGGACGATCCGTCATGACGCAGCCACCGGAACTGATCGCGCACAGATTGCTCCGGTCAAGATTGCTTTGGCCGAGGGTCAGGTCACGATCCTCGACAGCGGTGTCAAGGAAGGTGAGCCTGTTGTCATCGATGGCACGGATCGACTGCGGCCAGGAGCACTGGTCGATGTCAGCAGTGGTCCACAGGCGCCGTCTCAGAGCATGTCAGCCGAGGGTAATCCCGATCTCAGTCCGGTGGCGCAAGGGCTGGAGCATAGCGCGCAGTCCACGCGCGCAGCGGGCGGTCATGGGGAAGGCCACAAAAGGATGCATCCGTGAATCCATCTCGCCCATTTATCGTTCGCCCGGTCGCCACTTCGCTGCTGATGGTGGCGATTGTGCTTGCCGGTGCGGTGGGCTACAAGCAGTTACCGGTCTCCGCATTGCCAGAGGTCGATTACCCGATCATCGAGGTGCAAACGTACTATCCCGGAGCCGGACCCCAGGTGATGTCGTCGTCCGTGACCGCGCCGCTTGAGCGTCAATTTGGACAGATGCCGGGACTGAAGCAGATGACCTCGGTCAGCTCCGGCGGCGGCTCGATCATCACACTCGAATTCGATCTTTCGGAGAATATCGATGTGGCCGAGCAGGAGGTGCAGGCGGCGATTAACGCGGCCACCAACTTCCTGCCGACAGACCTTCCCAACCCGCCCATCTACAGCAAAGTGAACCCCGCCGACGCGCCCGTGATGACGCTCGCGCTCACCTCGGATTCGCTGCCTCTGGATAAGGTCGAGGATGCGGCAGACACCAATCTGGCGCAAAAGATATCTCAGGTTTCCGGCGTCGGTCTTGTCTCCATCGCCGGCGGACAGAAGCCTTCGGTTCGCGTCCAGGCAAATCCCGCACAGCTTGCTGCCTATAATCTGAGCCTGGAAGACCTGCGCACCGCGCTTGCCAACGCCAACGTCGATCAGGCCAAGGGCACGCTGAACGGCTCTCGACAGTCCTACACCGTCGGCGCAAACGACCAGCTTTTCTCCAGCAGTGAATATCGCCCGGTAATTATCGCCTATCGCAACGGCGCTGCGGTGCGCACCTCCGATGTGTCGACGGTCGTCGATGCGGCGGAGAACTCGCAACAGGCCGCATGGATGGGCTTGCCGGGGGTGGGCAGCCGCCCTGCTGTCATCCTGAACATCCAGCGTCAGCCCGGCGCCAACATCATTGCTGTGGTTGATCGCATTCAGGCGCTGCTTCCACAGTTGAAGCTCAGCATGCCCGCCTCGATTCACATCCGCATCCTCACGGATCGAACCAATGTGATTCGAGCCTCCGTCAAGGATGTGCAGTTTTCGCTCCTGCTGACCATCGCTCTGGTGGTGATGGTCATCTTCCTGTTTCTGCGCAACCTTTCGGCAACCATTATCCCGTCGATCGCAGTACCGCTTTCGCTGGTGGGCACCTTCGGCGTGATGTATTTGCTGGGCTACAGCCTCAACAATCTGACGCTGATGGCGCTCACCATCTCCACCGGATTTGTCGTCGATGATGCCATCGTGATGATTGAGAACATCTCGCGATTCATCGAAGAAGGTGAAACTCCCATGCATGCCGCGCTCAAGGGCAGCGCGCAGATCGGTTTTACCATTGTCTCGCTGACCGTTTCGCTGATTGCCGTGCTGATTCCGCTGCTCTTCATGGGCGATGTGGTCGGCAGGCTTTTCCGCGAATTTGCCGTCACGCTTGCAATCACCATTCTGGTTTCGGCGGTCGTCTCACTCACCCTCACGCCGATGATGTGCGCGCGGATCTTACGGCACAAGCCTGTAGATCAGCAGGGAAGAGTCTATCGTGCTTCCGAGCGCGTCTTCGAGTGGGTCATCGAGTGGTACGGGCGAACGCTGAAGGTGATTCTGCGTCACCAGTTTGTGACCTTGCTCGTCACGATTGGCACGCTGGTCGCAACGATTGCGCTCTTTGTCATCGTGCCCAAAGGATTTTTCCCCGTGCAGGATACGGGCGTGATCCTGGGCATCTCGGAAGCGCCGCAGTCGATCGCGTTTGGAAATATGGCCAAACGCCAGCAGGAGTTGGCTGAGATTGTGCTGCAAGACCCGGCGGTGGAGAGCATCTCTTCGTTCATCGGCGTGGACGGTACAAATATGACGCTGAACAGCGGGCGAATGCAGATCAACCTGAAGCCGCTCAGCGAGCGCGGTCTTTCGGCCTCTCAGGTAATTGCGCGACTCCAGCCGGCGGTGGATCGAGTGAAAGGCATTCGGCTTTATCTGCAGCCGTCGCAGGACCTGACGGTGGCCGACCGCGTCAGTCGCACAGAGTTCCAGTATTCGCTTGAAGACCCGAATCCGGATGAGCTGGCAACTTACACCAATCGGATGGTTGCCGCCATGCAGCAGCAGCCGGAGCTGCGCGACGTTGCCAGTGACCTGCAGGATCAGGGCCTGGGCGCTGAGTTGGTTATCGATCGCGATACGGCATCTCGGCTGGGCGTGGCCGTCGCAGACATTGACAACACGCTCTACGACGCATTTGGCCAGCGACAGATTTCCATCATCTTCACGCAGCTCAATCAATATCACGTGGTGCTGGAGGTGAGTCCACAGTTTCAGACCGACCCAGGTGTTTTGGCCGATCTTTACGTGAAATCCGCCAACGGAACGCAGGTTCCGCTCAGCAACCTGGCACACTGGCAGCAGACGCGCGCCCAGCTATCCATCGGCCATCAGGGACAATTTCCAGCAACCGTCATCAGCTTCAATGTAGCACCCGGAAAATCGCTGGGCGACGCGGTGGCGGCCACACAAAAGGTCGAGCGACAGATTGGCTTGCCGGCCAGCATCAATGGAGAATTTCAAGGCACAGCGGCGGCTTTTCGCGCAGCGATTGGCAATGAGCCAATCCTGATTCTCGCGGCTCTGATCACGGTCTACATTGTATTGGGCGTACTGTATGAGAGCTACGTTCATCCCATCACCATCATCTCGACACTGCCCTCGGCTGGCGTGGGAGCCATTCTTGCACTGTTGCTCACGCACACGGATTTCAGCATCATCGCCCTTATCGGCGTCATTCTGCTGATAGGCATCGTGAAAAAGAATGCCATCATGATGATCGACTTTGCGTTGGCCGCCGAGCGTGGCGAAGGCAAGAGTGCGCAGGAGGCTATTTTTCAGGCTTGTCTGCTGCGATTTCGTCCCATCATGATGACCACAATGGCTGCGTTGCTGGGCGGCGTTCCTCTCGCTTTTGGAACCGGTGTTGGATCGGAGCTGCGGCGGCCGCTGGGCATCACGATTGTGGGCGGACTCCTGGTTTCCCAGTTGCTTACCCTCTACACCACCCCGGTTGTCTACCTTTACTTTGATCGGCTCGCTCATTGGAGACAGCGCAGGAAATCCAGCGGAAGTGCGGGGCTGGCTGACAAAAATCTGCAAGCCATCTCTGCCGACTGACAGCGGTACCAAGGAATCCGATGCATCTCTCCGCGCCATTCATTCGCCGACCGGTCGCCACCACGCTGCTGAGCATGGCGCTGCTGCTGGCCGGTTCAGTGGCCTATTCCCTGTTGCCGGTGGCGTCGCTTCCCGAGGTCGATCTGCCGACCATTTCCGTCAGTGCAGGTTTGCCCGGCGGCAGCCCGGAGACGATGGCGTCCAACGTGGCGGCTCCGCTCGAGAAACAGTTTGGACGCATCGCCGGCGTTACCCAGATGACTTCGTCGAGTTCGCTCGGCGCCACTTCGGTCACGCTTCAGTTCGATATCAATCGCAACATCGATGCGGCAGCTCGCGATGTGCAGGCGGCCATCAATGCGGCCCGCAGTCAGTTGCCGGCCTATCTTCCGCAGAACCCGAGCTATCGCAAGACCAATCCCGCCGATGCGCCGATTTTGATTCTTCGTCTGACCTCAGACGTGGTTCCGTTGCCACAGATGTATGACATGGCAGACTCGATTCTGGCGCAGAAGATCTCACAGATCAACGGCATCGGACAGGTCTTCGTGGGTGGAAGCTCAAGTCCGGCGGTGCGCGCGGAGCTGAATCCGATGCAGCTCAGCGCATTTGGAATTGGCCTCGAAAGTATTCGCACGACACTTGGAAGCGCCAACGCAAATAGCCCGAAAGGTTCGCTGCGCGACGAGCAGAACCGCTGGCTGATTACCGACAACGATCAGATTTTCAAGGCCAGCGATTATGCGCCTCTGGTGGTCGGTTACAACGCAACCACCGGCGCGCCGGTGCGACTCTCTGACCTGGGCGATGTGGTCAATTCCGTCTCCAATATCGAGTCTGCGGGTCTGGCCGGTACCAATACCGGCCCTGGGTCGCGCCTTCTCCCGGCGATTGCGCTTGTCGTCTTCAAAGTGCCCGGCGCAAACGTAATTCAGTCTGTTGACAACGTGCTGCGCGAATTGCCGCGGCTACAGGCGGAGATTCCACCCACGGTGCTTCTGAGCGTGGGCGTGGATCGCACCACCACCATTCGCGAAAGCGTAAAGGAAGTGGAGGTGACGCTGGTCATCAGTGTTCTGCTGGTCGTCTTCGTCGTCTTTCTCTTTCTGCGCGAGGTATGGGCTACCATCATCCCGTCGATCGCCGTGCCGCTGTCGCTGGTGGGTACCTTTGGCGTGATGTACCTGCTGGGCTATACGCTGGACAATCTTTCGCTGATGGCGCTCACCATCTCCACGGGATTTGTTGTCGACGATGCGATTGTGGTAATTGAGAACATTACGCGCTATCTGGAGCAGGGCATGACGCCGGTCGATGCGGCGATGCGCGGTTCCAGAGAGATCGGCTTCACGGTGCTCTCAATGAGCACGTCACTGGTTGCGGTCTTTCTGCCTCTGCTGCTGATGGGCGGCGTGGTGGGCATTCTCTTTCGCGAATTTGCTGTCACGCTCAGTGTCGCAATTGCCGTTTCACTGTTGGTCTCGCTCACCACCACACCCATGATGTGCTCGCGTTTTCTGCGGTCTGAAAGCGAAATGCGTCATGGCAGCATCTACAAGTTCAGCGAAGGGGTGTTCCGCTGGATGGCCGAGGAATATGCAGTCGGACTGCGCTGGGTGTTGCGCCATCAGGTGCTTATTCTGATGGTGACCATCGCAACTTTCCTGCTCAATGTCTACCTGTTCATCATTGTGCCCAAGGGATTTTTCCCGGAGCAGGACACGGGCCGACTGACCGGAGCGGCGCGCGCTTCCCAGGACATCAGCTTCGATGCCATGAAGATCAAGCAGACCCGTCTCGCGCAGATGGTTCTCGACGATCCGGCAGTCGATACGATCATCGCCTTTGCGGGTGGCGCCGGTCCTGGCGGCGGCAGCAACAATGTCGGACGCATGTTCATCTCGCTCAAGCCGCTCGCTGTGCGCAAAGTCTCTGCCGATGCGGTGGTGAACCGTCTGCGGAACAAACTGATGAGCGTCCCCGGAGCGGCGCTCTTCCTTCAGGTACAGCAGGAGTTCCAGACCGGCGCGCGTGGCGCCGATGCCGAGTATCAGTACACACTGGTGGATGAAAATCTGGAAGAGCTGAATTCCTGGGCGCCACGACTGCTGGCCAAAATGCGCACGCTCCCGGAGCTGCGCGATGTCTCCACCGACCAGCAGGATCAGGGGCTGGAAGAAAATCTGGTCATCGACCGCGACACTGCATCCAGGCTCGGGTTGACGACGGCTACCATCGACCAGGTGCTCTACGATGCATTTGGACAGCGCGAAGTCTCCACCATGTACACCGCTCTGAACCAGTACTTTGTCGTGATGGAGGTTGCTCCGCAGTATCAGAAGAGTCCTGAATCGCTGAATGGCATCTTCCTCAAAAGCAGCACCGGCGCAATGGTACCGCTCTCCGCCATCGCTCATTTTGAGGATGCGCACTCCTCGCTGCAAGTCAATCATCAGGGGCAGTATCCCGCCGTAACCGAGACCTTTAATCTGGCGCCGAACGTCGCGCTCGGACAGGCGGTCAGTGCTGTGCAGCGCGCCGAGCGCGAGCTTGGCATGCCAGCCGCCATCCACGGAACCTTTCAAGGCACTGCTCAGGCATTTCAGGAATCCCTGCGCACCGAGCCGTGGCTGATTCTGGCGGCCATTGTAGCGGTCTACATTGTGCTGGGAATTCTCTACGAAAGCCTGATTCATCCCCTCACTATTCTTTCCACGCTGCCCTCGGCGGGTGTTGGCGCGATTCTCGCGCTCCTGCTCACGCGCACGGATCTCAGCATCATCGCGTTGATCGGAATTCTGCTGTTGATTGGAATCGTGAAGAAGAACGCAATTATGATGATCGACTTTGCGTTGCAGGCTGAGCGCGAGCAGGGCTTGCCCCCGATTGAGGCAATCTATCAAGCGAGCATTCTGCGCTTCCGACCCATCATGATGACCACGATGGCGGCGCTCTTCGGCGGATTGCCTTTGATCATCGGGCTTGGACAGGGTTCGGAACTGCGTCGTCCACTGGGAATAACCATCGTTGGCGGCCTCATTGTGTCGCAGATGCTGACACTGTTTACTACGCCAGTCGTCTATCTTTTCTTTGATAAGCTGCAATGGCGCTTCATGAAGCTGCACCGCATCGGTGAGGAACTGGAGCAGGTCGCAGGGGACTGAAGCAAAACCAGAGCCGATGCACTCAGCGGATGCGATGCCGGACCACATTTTTTCTCAGGAAAAATGCGCATTCGCGACTCTTTTGCGGATACGCATACTCTGTTTTTTTCTGAGCGGCACTCGACTTCCCACCAGCTTCAGTGTCTCTCAGTCTCGAGAAACCGGCTCCACGCCTGCTCGATGTAGCTGTCCGTCATGCCTGCAATGTAATCGGTCACCGCTCGCGCCGCGCCTTCATCTTCGGCTCGCGCGGCATGATCGGCGGGAAGTCGCCGAGGATCCTCTACCCAGTAGGCAAACAGCGTGGAGATGATCTCCCCTGCGCGCTGATGTTCGGCTTCCAGCTCGGCAGACTCATACAAATTGCGATAAAGAAATCTTCGCAAAGAGTCGCGATCAACCTGGCGCTCTTCGCTAAAGGCCGCCAGACGTTCCCGTGCCGCGCGAACCTCGGCGAGCGTTTCGATTCCGTTTGCTTTCACACGTCGCGATACCTCGCACATCAAATCGGTGACCAGCCTATTCAGAATCATTTTGAGCGCGTCATTACGCAGCAGCCGTTCAGCAGCATGAGGATGCCGTTGCGCTGCCTGCTCAAAGGCTCGATCCAAACAGGGCACCTCCGCGCGCGCCATCTCTAGGCGCAGAATCCTTGCTTCCAGCCCATCTTCAAGGTCAGCCGTAAGGTATGCGATTTCGTCGGCCAGGTCGATCAACTGCGCCTCGATGGGCGGCAAGCGGTCAAGGAAATAAGCGGCCAACTCGGGGTGTTCAGCTGCGCTGTAATCGCGAGAATGTTTGATGATACCTTCGCGAACACCCAGGGTCAGGTTCAGGCCCCGGAAACCGGCATTGCGCTCTTCAAAACTGGTGACGATGCGCAACGCGTGCAGGTTGTGGTCAAAACGCATTCCATGCTGGATCAACGCTGCGTCGAGTGCCCGTTCACCGGCATGGCCAAACGGCGGATGTCCGATGTCATGGACCAGCGCCAGCGTCTCCGCCAGATGAGCATTTAGTCCAAGCGCGGCGGCTATCGTGCGGGCGATCTGGGCAACCTCAAGTGTGTGTGTCAGGCGGCTGCGCGTGTGGTCGCTCTCTGCCGCGCTGCGCGTGAAAACCTGTGTCTTGCCGGCGAGACGGCGAAAGGCTCGTGCGTGGAGTATGCGCCCGCAGTCTCGAACAAAAGGGGCGCGATAGGGATGGGACGCCTCCGGTTGATCGCGCCGCGCCAGGGGATCATTGTCGGCGTCACTGACGGCAACGGCAGACGCAAGCTGCGTCCATGGCATTGGATGGTCACCAGGCCGATTCACGAATTTGCCACACTCCTGCCTTGAGGGTAAATGCTTTCGCTGGATAGAAAATATCCTGTTTGTCGAATACCCCAGCCAAACTGGTGGACATGTGATTGGCTTCGGAGTATGCTTCATCGTTCCTGAGCGGAGCCTCGGCGCTCGTGCTGAGTATTCCCGCAGTTTCCTCCGTCGGTTGCTTCCACCCAGGATCAAGCGGGATTCCTGCAAGAACCATCTCGACGAAGGAGAATCCGTATGCCATCGATAGGAAAAATCACAGCCATGGCCGCAACTTCGGCGCTCCTCATTCTCTCCGGTTGCGCGCCACTCCACCTCAGAGGTTTACTATCTTGTCTCCGCCAATCTTTCTTTGCCATATTGGAAGACTGCGGCAGCGGGATTCGATCAGGCAGCCGTTCGCTATCACGTGACGGCTCGGGTTGTCGGGCCAGACAGCTACGATCCACAACAGGAGTTGCAGGCGCTGCAACAGGCTGTTGCAGCCAAACCCGCAGGCATCCTGGTCTCGGTCGCCGACGAAGCCTTGTTGAAGCCCGCGATTGATCGTGCGATTGAGCAGAATATTCCCGTCATCACCATGGACTCCGATGCGCCGAGCAGCCATCGGCTGTTTTTTATCGGGACCAACAATCGAGCGGCGGGGCATCTGGGTGCAGAGCGCGTGGTAGAGCGGCTGGGAGGACGCGGTAATGTCGTCTTTTTCACCATCACAGGGCAGCCCAATATGGATGATCGTTTGCAGGGTTACAAGGATGTCCTGGACCAGCACCCGGAGATCAAAATCCTGGATGTGGTGAATATAAAAGGAGACTCGCGCAACGCCTTCGATAACGCAATGCAGTATCTCAGCCAGACCGGACCCACCAAAGTTTCAGCGTTCATCTGTCTTGAGGCTTCATCGGGAAAAGTGGTTGCCGATGCCGTGCGTCGTCAGCACGCAACAGATCGCGTGGTGATAGCGATGGATGTTCAGCCGGATACTTTGAGTGAGATTCGGGATGGCGTCATCGAAGCGACGATCGCGCAAAAGCCCTATACGATGGCGTTTGTGGGCCTACGAGAACTGGACTTGATCCATCATGACCTGCCAAGGCAATTTGCGCGGGACTACAGCGTGGATGCCTTCGCCGAGTATCCGACATTTATCGATACCGGCACAGCGCTGGTGGATAAAGTGAATGCCGATATGTATGCCCGGGACGCAGCCAGTCACCAGTAGCCGCGTGCATGGCTATGCAGCGAGTCTCCGGCAGCAGAAAATTTCGCTGGAGACTCGCGCCGGTCACGGTTGCTTATTCACTCCATTGAGCACGCTGTCCTGTTTGGCCAATCGAGAGTGCGCACTCTCCAACTTCTTTTGCACCTTGGCCACTTCACCGGAGTCAACGTCGGCCGGCGCTGACTTGCTGAACTCCTGCAATGAAATCTCCCACTGCGAAGCCGCCAGCCGTACCCGCCCGGTCTTTTCGTAGAGATCACCCAGATGGTCATGCACGGTGGGGTCTGTTCCCGTGCGCTCGACGGCTTTGCGCAGATATTCCTCGGCCGGTTCATAGTCTCCGAGCTTGAAGTAGACCCACCCCAGCGAGTCCAGATACGCACCGTTCATCGGCTCCAGATCGACGGCCTTGCGGATATATTTCAGCGCGTCCGTGTAGCGATTGGTCTTGTCGGCCAGCATGAATCCCAGATTGTTCAGCGTGATCGCATTGTCCGGGTCCAGCGTCAGCACTTTACGAAAGTCCTGCTCGGCCTGATCGATATGTTTTTGCTGCTCGGCAAGCGACCCCTGCTGGAAGAGCACGTTGGCTTTGTCCTCTTTTTTCGTTGCCAGCGTGGAGGCTTTTTCCAGTGCCTGTTCGGCTTCTTTCCAGTGGTGCTGCCGGGCTTCAATCTGCGAGATCTGCAGATACACTTCCAGATCAGCGCTCGTGCCGTTCAGCAGGCTGTGCGCAATCGCGATTCCCTCATCCAGCTTCCCGGTGTCGCCCAGCTCCCAGGCCAGCAGCAGCTTCAGGTCTCGATCATTCGGATTCTCCGCAACCGCTTTGCGACAGACCGCCGTCGCCTCGGTGAACATCTTCGCATCGCGATACGTATCCACTTCGCCCTGATAGCCGCGCTTGGCCGCGTCGCCGCCCATGGCAATCAGTTTTTGATAGATGGCAATCGCATCTGCGGTTTTGTTGTCTTCGTGATAGACAGCGCCAAGCCGCTCCAGAAAGACGCTGCGATTAGCTTTCTCTTCCTGTGTATATGCGCCATTGGCATGGCTGGTCGTGTCCAGCATCTGTTTGTATGCGGCAATGGCCTCATCGTATCGCCCCAAAACATCGAGCAGCAGGCCCTCGTTATATCCCGCTTCGAGTGAGTTTGGATCCTTGGCCAGTGCTGCACGGGCGGTTGCCAGGGCATCCTGGTAATTGCCCATGCGCCGCTGAATCTCGCAGATGCGATTGAGCGTATTCAAATCCTGTGGATTCGCTTTTGCCAGAGCCTGGTACTGCTTCAGGGCGGCGTCCAGTTGGTTGTCTGCCAGCAAAGCCTGTCCCAGTGCGCGCTCCACATTCACATTGCCTGGGTCCATCTTCGCGGCACCCTGATACGCTGCGATTGCCTTTTCGCGCTCTTTCAACTGTTCGTAGGTAGCTCCCAGGGCAAACTCAATCTGCGGAGTTCGCTGGTCCTGCGGTACCGAGGCAAGCAGGTCGGCTGAGCGCTGCAAATTTCCATCCTGCGCATACAGGCGAGCAAGACTCATGACCACATCTTCCGACGATGGCTCCAGCGAACGCGCCGTCTGGAACTCCGCTTCAGCCTTAGCCGCATCATGCTTCACCGTGTAAAGCTGACCCAGAATCAGATGATTTTCCACGTTGTTGGGTTCGAGCGCGGTGATCTTGCTGTACTCGGCGATCGCCAGATCGACCATCTGAGCTGCGGGTGCAATCTGAGATGCTGCATTTTGCTGCTCGCCCAGCGATCGCAGATAGATGCTGCCCAGAACCTTGTGAGCATCCAGATTGTTGGGGTCTTTTTGCACGATTGCCTGTGCGGTCTCAATCGCCTGACGGATGCGTCCCGTGCGGAAGTACAACTCGGCAAGCTGCGCTGCCAGCTCCGGCGACTGTGGGTCGGCGTTGAGGGCGAGTTTGAATTCTTCCTCGGCGCGAGTGACATAATCTTGGCGACCGTAGTCTGTTGCCATCTCCTCGTATGTATGCGCCAGAGCTGCATGGTAGTAGGATGATGCGCGATCCGGCGTGGAGAGAGGGGGTGTCGCCGTTTGTGCGGCGGAGACCGGTCCAGCGGCCGAGTCAGAGGCTGGCTCCATGGGATGGGGTGGCGTCTTGGCTGGCTTGGTGGCTGGAGTGGAGGCTGTGGATGCGGTTGCTTGAGCTGCCGCATCCACTCCCACGATGGCCACTATTCCCAGCGCCATGGCGAGCACTCCGCGCTGGGTTTTCATCATTGCTTGATTCATTAGCACTCCCGGGTCGTTCTGTTCCTGCGTTTGCGACTGCCAGCTTGCGGACAGCCGTGTGCGGGACACCGTCGCCCCATCCTTTATTGGACGATTGTATCCTTACCGAGTCTCCAATCCGAACCCCAAAGCCGGGTATTTAGTGGCGAAAATGTCGCATTCCCGTGAAGACCATCGCTACGCCAAGTTTGTCGGCTGCGGCGATCACTTCTCCATCCCGGACCGATCCACCGGGCTGGATGATCGCAGTGGCTCCGGCTTGCACGACCACCTCCAGACCATCCGGGAACGGGAAAAAGGCATCTGAAGCCGCAACGCAGCCATGCATCGGCAAGACAGCCTTCATTGCGCCAAACTTCGCTGCATCCACGCGGCTCATCTGTCCGGCGCCGACGCCCAGCGTCTGCCCTTGCCGCGCATAGACAATCGCATTCGACTTCACATGTTTGCAGACGCGCCAGGCAAAGAGCAGAGCCGCGACCTCGTCCCGCGTAGGCGAGCGTTTCGTCACCGTCTTCAGGTCGTCTGCCTGGATCCTTGCGCTATCCGCGTCCTGCACCAGCAAGCCGCCGGAGATTTGCTTGATCGTCAGATCATCGGCTGCGGGAGTGACGCGAAGCAAGCGCAGATTTTTCTTTGCAGCCAGGATGGAGAGCGCTTCCGGCGTGTAGCCGGGTGCGGCAATCGCCTCTGCAAAAAGCTTGGAGATCTCCGCGGCAGCCTCGGCGTCCACGGTGCGATTGATGCCAATCACTCCTCCAAAAGCGCTCACCGGGTCAGCCGCCAGCGCTTTTTCGTACGCCTCGCGAATCGTAGCTCCCGTCGCAGCGCCACAGGGATTGGTGTGTTTGATGATGGCGACGGTTGGCTCCGGAAACTCCTGCGCCAGCGCCCAGCACGCGTCCAGGTCCACCAGATTGTTGAAGCTTAGCTCCTTGCCCTGAAGCTGTTCCGCGCCCGCAATTCCAGACTTTGTCCCATCCGCATACAGGGCCGCTCGCTGGTGCGGATTCTCCCCATAGCGCAGTGGCATCGCCAACGGCATATTCACGCGCAGCGTCGTCGGCAAGGCATCCTCCATTGCGATCGGCAACTCCGCATCTTCGGCCTCCGGAATACGCTCCAGCGTCGATGCAATCGCCGCATCATAGGCGGCTGTCGTGGCGAACGCCGCACGCGCCAGTCGCCAGCGCGTAGCCAGGCTCAGGCTCCCTGCACTCTGTCGCAGTTCTTCACTCAGCGCCTCATAGTCGGCAGCGCGCGTCACAATCGCCACATCGCGGAAGTTCTTCGCCGCTGAGCGCACCATCGATGGCCCGCCAATATCGATGTTTTCAATCAGATGACCAAAGCGCACCCCAGGCGTCTGGGCTGTTTTTTCAAATGCGTACAGATTCACCACCACCATATCGATGGGCTGGATTCCGTGCGCGTCCACCGCTGCCTCGTGTTCAGCATTGCCGCGGATATACAGCAACCCACCGTGCACGCGAGGATGGAGCGTCTTCACGCGGCCATCGAGCATCTCAGGAAATCCCGTCAGGTCGCTGATGTCCCGGACCGCGATCCCGGCGTCTCGAAGCGCGCGCGCTGTTCCGCCCGTCGAGACCAGCTCCACGCCAAGTCCTGCCAGCAGGCTCGCAAATTCCACCAGCCCGGTCTTGTCCGTCACGCTGAGCAGTGCTCGGCGAATCTTTCGTTCATCCTTCTGCAATTTCGTTGCCTCCTGTGGCGTTCAATCTCTTCCCGAATGGTCGCGGAATCCAAATCACTCTTGCACCGCACCATCCATCTCCGACCATCAACTCCGGCAACCATTCAACCCCGGCAGTGCACAGCAATCGGACCCAACATCTCAGGTTACAACCTCCCGCAGCAGCTCTGCTTTGCCAGTTCCGGCCTTGCCCTCTACATTGAAGAGATGGACGCAGATTTCAGCGAACGTATTTTCCCGGAGCAGCCGCCTCAGATTCTTCCGCCGCTGGTGCCTGCTTCGGAAGATCAACTGCCCCCTCAGCAGCAGGAGCAGTTGCGCGCCGTGCGTGCGCGGGAGTTTGGCCGCAATCGTCCTCGAGGGATTCGCTCCTGGGCCTGGGCGCCTGCCACATATCTGCTGGTCGGCATCAACTGCATCGTCTTTCTTGCCATGCTTGCCTCGCATGTAAGCTTCGTCAGCCCTACTGCGGAGCAGCTTCTCCACTGGGGCGCAAACAATCCCCAGGCCATTCTCGTCGATGGTCAATGGTGGCGCATCGTTACGGCGATGTTTGTCCATGTCGGCATCTGGCATCTGGCTTCCAATATGTGGTGCTTGTGGAATCTGGGCCTGCTCGGCGAGCCTCTGCTCGGAGCCTGGGGAGTCTTTTGCGCCTATCTGCTCTCCGGCGCAGCAGGCAACCTGCTTTCGATGGGAGTCAGCCAGGCATTTCACAGCACGGACGCAGTGGGCGTCGGCGCTTCTGGTGCGGTGTTTGGGTTGGCTGGCGCGCTCATCATTTTGCTCAAGTCGCCTCGACTGCCCATGCCGCCGAAAGAGTTGGCGAGCCTACGACGCTACGTGATCTACTTTGCAGCCATCAACTTTGTGATCGGTTTCGGAACCATGGTCGTGCCAGTCGGCGTTCGCATCGATAACATGGCCCACCTGGGAGGATTTCTGGGAGGCATCCTGTTTGCGTTGCCTCTGGTGCCGCAACTTGGCTCGCCCCGTACGCAGTTCCTCGTGCGTCGCAGAATGGCTGTCGCGATGGTAAGTGGAGTGTTGGTGCTCTTCGGCTTTTATCTCAGCACAGTTGGCATCCTGCGCTGAGGCGGTTCACTTCAGCGAGAAGACGTCGAAGCGAATTTCTTGACCATCGCCAGCAGCAGCTTGCGGTCGTTGTCCGTAAGATTCATGGAATAGCGACGAATCTGGCCCATAAATCGCAACTCTTCGTCGCTCATCTTGGGTGCGGATAAATCACGCGCAATCTGACCATCGCTGAAGAACTGCGCAACCGGTATATCCATCGCATCGGCGATCTTCGCCAGCGTATCCAGCGAAGGTACCGTATGCCCATTCTCCACGCGAGACAGATAGCAGCGAAGCAGTCCGGTTCGCTTTTCAATATCGCCCTGTGACATGCCTTTTTGCTGGCGAAACTCCCGGATAACCGATCCAATCTGCATGATGCTCCTCGAATGCAAGGCGTGGGACAAAGATATCGAATCCCCGATGTTGCATTAAGAGTTAACATGCAGACAAGGCAAACGCAAGCGTGGAATGAGAAAAATCACTCCTCTGGAACCGTTTCGGCTATACGCAGCCTCAAGGCCAGAACTTCACTGCCCTCACCGAAGGCGGCCCGGCGTGACCGTCAATCACCTGCGTTTCCACCACCGCTTCCATGTTCATCGCGCGCCAGTTCGGGGGTGCGTTTTGCAGCAGATTTTTCAGGTCCGCAGCGTTTGAGATCAACTCTCCCGCTGCCTCTGTTCCTTCCTCAGAGATTCCTGAGGCAAGTATCACGGGCTGGCCGGTGATCGGATCACGAATGCGTCCGATGATGGCATAGTCGTGAGCGAGTTTCTCATAGGGCTGGTCCCAGTCCGTTGCCCAGGTTGTATGTGTCTTGCTGCTTCGATCCACAATCAAAGCGGTGCCGTTTGAGGAGTCGAAACCGAAGGGAAGGTTGCGCGTCAGGCGCATCACCCACAAGTTATCGAATGCGCCAATCAGGACCACCGGACCTTCCCGCAGCTCGCCAAAACTCGCCTCCGATGCCGCAGTCACGCGAAACGGCTTGTGCTCGGCCAAGAGCGGCACCTCGACGCGTGTCAGCGTGACCACATCGGCCAGTGCAAACAGTCCCGAAAGGTGAAGATGAACATACAGCGGCTCAGAAGCCACAGTATGCGGAATCGGCTTGGACCAGTCATTGTCGTCGCTCGTGTCTCGCGCCGGCTCGCCCAGGCAGATTGTCACGATCGAATCCCCCGCAGTCATCGGCTGCCAGAAATCCTGAACCGTGTGATCCACCGCAGCCTGAGGTCGCGGTGAATGAAAGCGGTATCCGGCTAACAGTCCAACCGACAACGCGACAACGACCATGAGCACTGTAGCCACCAGATGACCGGTTGTACCGGAGTATTGGTGGCCCAGCCGAGCGTGGTGCGTGCCGCGCTCAAAGACGGGTAGTTCGATTGTGGGGTCAGCAGGTTTCTCCAGGATGGGTGCCAATTCCGTGCGCGCATTCCCGGCTGCATCCTGACCTTGGCTGGCTGAGTCCACAGGCCAAACAAAATGCGGGATATAACCACCCGTCGGAAGCTCGATTCGTATCTCCTGGGCGCATTCCGGATTGTAGTAATACTGTGCCAGTCGCTTGCGGATTTCTCCCGCCGTCACACGCACCACCGGGTCGGCATTGGCATCGTAGTCCGGCGCGCGCCCAAAGACCTCAATTCCGATCAGTCGCTCCTTGAGCAGGTCGGCATTGCCAGCCAAAGTCTGCTCCACCACAAAACGCAAAAGACCTGGATAGCGTTTGCTTTGCGCAAAGAGTGCGTGAGAAAGAATCTTGTCGAGCTGTTCGCGCACATCGTTGCAGTCTGCCTCAGACAGGAAGAATTCCTCGGCACTGCGCGTCACGATTTCGTCGGTTTCTTTCTTGCCGCTGATGGCTTTCAGAGCTGTAGGCAATGAGATTCCTTCCTCGCCAACGTATGATACGTCTCGAAACAGCCTCTGTCTAGACAAATTGTTGTGATTTTCCATCCTGACTTCGGAGGCCATCGAAGTCACTCGTATCAGGCGGTTTGAATAGACTACCCTACGCTGTCGATGCCCCCTTCGGCCAAGTATCATACTTGACCTTTTTACCCGATAGAACTTGCCTAAACCCATGGAAAATATAGGATTAGGGTGTACTTCACTGTGACCTCCGCGGTGAAGGGAGCAGGATCATCCATCCGGACCCAAGCAAATCAGGCTTCCGGCGGTTTTGAGTCAGAGCGGTCTCCGACTGATTCCACCTTGCCCGATTTGTGCGCAGGCATCGATGTTGAGGAGCATCATGCCAGCGCTTGGATGGAATAAAACAATACCCTGCCACAGGACGGCTTGCCGCTTGGGCCTGGAAGACTCAGTTCCAGTCTCAGGCGGTTTTGTTTTTGACGCAGCAGCGTTCTGATTTTACCGTTGAACAGGTATCTCGACGACTCCCGTTGCTTTTTTGTACAATCCTGCATCTTACGGTTGGATTGAGTCTGGCAAAAGGCGCGGGTGCAGGGCAAGCCTCGTCTACGATACACTCCCAGTGTTATGAAACCCTTGCAACCTTTACCGTCCCTGGTGATTTCTATCGTTATGCTGGTGTCCTCGAACCTCCTCCAATCCCAGGTCGCTCCCGCGCCGCAGCCGGACTCGGCGGCGACACTGGCCTATATTCATCACACGTGGGATACCCTCACGCGTTCGATGACCGACTGTCACTCGCTCGTTGACAGCAAAGTTACCACCCATCCAGTGCTTTATCTCCCTGCCGATTTCACGCCGCCCGCTGACATCCTCCAGGCCGCCGAGCGCTGCGGCGTCACCATTCACCATCTGCCAAGGAAGATTAAGAAGCTGGGCGATGTGATGCCGGAAGAGATTGGCGAGAATGGGCTGCTTTATCTGCCTCATCCTTATATTGTTCCCGGTGGACGATTCAACGAGATGTATGGCTGGGATAGTTACTTCATTATTCTCGGCCTCATCGCCGATCATCGTGCCTCCATGGCTCGCAACATGGTGGAGAACTTCTTTTTTGAGATCGAGTATTACGGTGCCACGCTCAATGCCAATCGCACCTATTATCTGACTCGATCACAAGCACCATTCCTTTCATCGATGATTCGTGCCGTCTATGAGGATCCGACCAGTTTCGCCAGCAAATCAGAGGCCGATGCGTGGCTGGCGCATGCGTATGCCATGGCTGAAAAGGATCACTCCACCTGGATGCGGCCCGAGCATCGGGCCGGGAACACAGGTCTGGCGCGCTACTACGACTACGGCAGCGGTCCCGTGCCGGAGATGGCCGATGACAGCACCTATTATCCGGATGTCATCCGCTGGCTGCTTGCTCATCCCGATCAGAACCATGGCTTTTTACAAAAGTCGGTCGTACACCCGGACGCGGCCGAAATCGAACGCCTGCGCCAAACCAGTTGCGACATCACCCACTCCGCCGTCTGTGCCAATGCGGTCGTCGATGGCTACCGACTTACGCGCGATTTTTATGAAGGCGACCGCGCCATGCGAGAGTCTGGCTTTGATCCCAGCTTTCGCTTTGAAGCCTTTTCCGGTGCCACCCATCACTATGCGCCCGTCTGCCTCAACAGCCTGCTCTTCCGATACGAAATGGATCTTGCCCACTTCGCCCATCTGCTCGGTCGCCCTCAGGACGCGCATCTCTGGACCGAGCGCGCCAACCGTCGTCGCGTCGACATGAATCGCTTCCTCTGGCGCGCCGATCAGGGGGTCTTTGCGGACTACGATTTCATTCATCAGCGATCTTCCCGCTACGCGTACATCTCCTGGTTCTATCCGCTCTGGGCCGAAGTCGCCACCCGCTCCCAGGCAGCCAGCATCGTCCAGCATCTTCCCGCCATCGAGCGCCCCGGTGGCCTGTCCATGAGCGATACCAACACCGGCCTTCAGTGGGATGAGCCATTCGGATGGGCGCCCACCAACTGGGTCGCCGTCGCCGGACTCGATGCCAGTGGATATCGCGCCGATGCACTGCGCATTGCCCGCAACTTCACCACCACCATCGATCGCGGTTACGCGCACGATGGAACGATCCTCGAGAAATACAATGTCGCCGCAGGTGACTCCACCGTCCACGTGCTCACTGGCTACAAGGCAAACCAGATTGGCTTTGGATGGAGCAACGCGGTGTATCTCAAGATGACGGAAATGCTTCAGGCTCATGCAAACAAGTCGACAGCCGAATGAAGCGCTCCGCTGAATTTCTGCGCCTCAGGCCGCGCTGGCGCATCGAACAAAAATAGCTTGTTCCAGTCTTCAAGACCAGCCGACAGGAGAGTTCATGGCGGAGTCGACCGCAGCCGGCAACGAAGCGATGCAGCAAACGAACGCCGAGATTCACGACGACCACTGGAAGCCTCGTTTCAATCCCTGGGTAGTGGCCTTCACGGTTACTTTGGCCACGTTCATGGAGGCGTTGGATTCCTCCATCGCAAACGTTGCCTTGCCCCACATCGCCGGTGCGCTCGGGGCAAGCTATGACGAAGCTACCTGGATTCTCACCTCGTATCTGGTCTCAAACGCAATCGTGCTGCCGATCAGCGGATGGATCGCCAATCGTTACGGACGCAAGCGTTTCTACATGGTTTGCGTTGCGCTTTTTACCTTTTTTTCGCTTTGCTGCGGCTTTGCCAACTCGCTTTTCATGCTCGTCGTCTTTCGTGTCCTTCAAGGGGCAGCCGGAGGAGGACTGCAACCAAGCGAACGCTCCATTTTGGCCGATACCTTTCCACCGGAAAAGCGCAGTGTGGCATTTGCGCTTTACGGCATGGCTGTTGTCGTCGCGCCTGCCATCGGCCCCACTATCGGCGGCTGGATCACCGATAACTACTCCTGGCGCTGGATATTTTTCCTCAACATTCCGGTGGGCATCATCTCGCTGTTCTTGAGCGCCCGCATCGTGGAAGATCCACCATATCTGAAGCGGATGCGCCAAAAAGTTGGCTCGGTGGATGGTTTCGGGCTTGGCCTGCTTGCCCTCACCATCGGCGCGCTCCAGATCATGCTGGACAAGGGCCAGGAAAAAGACTGGTTCAGCTCCGGCATCATCATCGCCTGTGCCACCATCGCCGCCGTCGGCTTCATCGCCTTTGTCTGGCGGGAACTGACCGCAGAGCATCCGATCCTCGATCTCCGTCTGTATAAAAACACAACCTTTGCCACGACGCAGTTCGTCATGCTGGTCATCGGCGCCACGCTTTACGCTACGACCGTCATGATCCCGCAATTCTTGCAGGAGGTGATGGGCTACTCTGCCACGCAGGCCGGCGCAGTGCTTTCGCTGGGGGGACTGGTACTGATCGTCTTGCTGCCCATCGTCGGCTTCATCGGGCAAAAGGTTGATCCACGCGCCATGATCTGCTTCGGATTCGCGTTGGTCTCCTACGGCGTCTATCGCATCTCCGACCTTTACCTCGGCATCGGTTTCTGGACGGCCGCCAGTTGGCGCGTCATCATGGTCCTCGGCATGCCGTTTCTCTTTGTGCCCATCAGCGTCATGTCGTTTGTCGGCGTCCCGCGCGAAAAGAACAATGAGGTCTCCGGCCTCACCGCGCTGGCCCGCAACATCGGTGGCAGCCTCGGTGTCTCATTCATCAGCACCATGCTTGTGCGCCGCGCCCAGGTGCATCAACAATTTCTTGCTGCGCATGCGACGGCCTCATCCTTGCAGTATCAGTCGATGCGTAACGGCCTGGTTGGAACGTTGCAAACCCGAGGCTACTCGGCGGCAGGAGCGGCCTCGCACGCCGCTGGTCGGCTCTACGAATCCATGATGCAGCAGGCGCAGATACTCGCCTACATCGACACGGTACACATGCTCGTCATCCTCACCGTATGCCTCATTCCCATCGCATATCTCATGAAAAAGCCTGGGGCAAGACCCAAAGAAGCAATGCCCATCGAGTGAGATGGGCATCGCTTCTTGCTGCGGTGCCCATCACCAGCCCAAGGTCACCTGCATCCTCTGCCATCCAGCCCCAGCCGGAAACGCCGCATGCAGCCGCAACGGCCCATTGGACGCGGTCAGCAGAGTCGCCACCCCGGCTCCGCTCTGCGTCACCACGGCAGGATGAATCTTCCCCCCTGCAACCAGTTCGTAATCGACCTCAGTCCCTGCCGGCGCCTCCAGCGTCAGACGCAGCGATCTTCCCGCATAATCAGCGGACAGGATGCGCGGCGCCGCCGAGTGTGCACCCGCCTCCGGAAGATGGAAGATCGGACTCACCACCTCCAGCGCGGGCAGCGGAATCCACAGCGAGCTTGCGTGTGCCTCCTTGCGCATCGGGCGCGCTCCTGCCAGATCGCTGCGCAGCGTCGGGGCTGGCCCATCGCTCACAGCCGTCACCTGTAGCCCATCCTGCTTGCGCTCCATCTTCAACTGCA
>JAJZEA010000012.1 GCA_021851335.1 Acidobacteriota bacterium
CCGATCAGAGTTGGCGGAGCGAGCTGATCTGCACCGCAACTACATCGGCGGCATCGAGCGCGGCGAACGGAACGTGGCCTTGGAAAACATCGTCAAACTGGCGAAGGCGCTCTCCGTGTCGCCAAAAGAGCTGTTCGTCGATTTTCCCTGATTCGTCCGGGGGAGAATCACGACAGAATGCGTCACGACTGGAATGTCGAATGTCGCGTTCGACCTCCACAGTGATACCACCGATGACAATCCCGGAGGCACTACGCTTTGCCATTAGGGTTCTCCTCGCCACGGCACCTCAGGAAATGGAAGTGTTTGACGAGAATCTACGAACGGCGGATGTTGGAGATTAAATGGGAAATGCTGGTAATCAGGCGTCGCGCAAATAGAGTTCGACGGTAGTTGTCGTCCAGGTTGAGACGCCACTGCCGAAGAAGTCCTGGTCCTCAGTCCAGACGGGGCATCTCAGAAGCAGCGAAGCCGCCACAATGGGCCAGTCATCCACGTCCCGGGAAAGCATCCGCTCACGGGCCGATGATTCATATTCCTCGTAGAGGCTTCTGTCGACGACCTCGACGATGCGCGACAATTGGTCCAGAACGGCGATCCCCGGCACCGCATCGATGCCACGTTGTGCAGCAACGGAAGGGATGTATTTCCGGGCGTCGGCAAAGCAAACATCCGGAGCAAAGAACAGAACGGAGTCTTCGTAGGCTTCAAGAAGACTGCGCACCCGAATGCCAAATACGGCGCGAAGGAGAATATTCGCATCGAGCACCAGGCGCTTCTGTTCCGTCATCGCTTCTGCTTTGCCCGCCACTTCTTAAAGTCTGCCAGGATTTCGTCTTCCGAGATTCCCTCGGCGGTGAGGATCTCCTGCCAGCGCGCCGAGGCTTCCTTCAGTGCCTCTCGTTCGGCATCGCTGCGTCTGCGGCGCGCAGGAATGAAGTAGCCCACGGTATCGCCGTGGCGCGTGATCGCCACCGGCGCCTCCGCTTCGAGGAGGTAGGTGGCGAGTTTGTCGCGAAACTCTCTCATGCCGACCTTCTGGGTTTCCATATTCACTCCTTGCGTACTGTTGCGTACACAAGTGTACCACTATTTCGCGCCGGCATAAACAGGTTTCCGCCCTCGGCTCAAAGCTGTTGAGGACGCGAGTCTGCGATCTTATGAGGGCAAACCCTGATGCCGACGGTTCCGGGCCTGACGCTGAAGGCTTAGCCCTCTCTTCCATTTTGGGGCAGAGATATCCGGCACACCGCCCACCGCTTTCGCCGACGCCAGCAGCCGATGCGCATTATCGAGGCACGCTCTGAGCAGGGGCTCCACGTCTTCTAATTTCGCCATGCCTGAATTGTAGGCATCGAGAGACCGTGGGAGGATCTCGATACTTGGCAAGCTCAGCTTTCATCCAGGAAGGTATCGAGCAATCGCCGGAAGACGACAGCGGTTGGCTTCCAATCGCCGTGCATCGCTTTGGCGCCGGCCTCTCCATAGCCGAAATTCGGGCGGGGTCGCAAACGGATGAACGGCGGCAGTCCGTAGCGCATTGCGATGAAGTTGGCCCATAGACGCGCCGTGCGTCCATTCCCGTTCGCAAACGGATGGATGCGTACCCACTCGGCATGAACCCAGGCACAAAGATCGACGGCGGCGGCAAGCTGATCGGCATCTGGTTCCTGACCGATGGGCAGCATAGCGTCCAATTCCCGGAGAAGCGCGTGGAGCTTTCTTTCAAATCCCGCCAACTCTTCAGCAACCTCGGCCGCGTCCACTCCGTAATGGACGCCGACGCGCACCTGGGTCTTTTCGAGGCCCGGTTCACCGCGGAAGGCGCCAACAAAGCGTCCGTCGGGAACTGTGAGGTCTTTCATGAGCAAAGATTGCCAGTGCTTCGCCGAAGCGAGAGTCGGGAATTCCCGCCGCTGCGCGGAGCGAACAATTTCATCGAAGACCTTGCTGAGGTTCCGGCGAAGCGCGGGGCTGTCCTCGTCCCAGCTAGGCACCTAAAATGTCCCGGATCTTGCTCTGAGCAGGCCCGATGGGTTCGACCCTGCCATTTACGAGCTGCCCCTCGACCGGCTCACCTTCGAGCGGATCGTCCACACTCGCTTCAGCTTCGAGGAATGCCTTGCGGGCTCGGCGGAACTGAGGATCGCGCTCCCGGTAAGCTCGCAACCGCTCAAGATTCGCTTCCAGGCTGCGTTCCTTTGGCCTGCGGCGCAGCAGGAAGTTCCTGACTGCTTCGTTGAGCAGTTGATTGACTGGGCGCCGCTCCACCTTGCTGAGGTTCTCAAGAGCGGCGCGTTCTTCCTCGTCAATCCTCAACGTGAATGCTACTCGGGCCATAATCCAACGGTACTCCTGACCAAAGGTGATGTCAATATGGCGTTGTGACATCACCTTTGATCCTTCGATTTTCTCCCTTTTGGGGCGAGAACTTGGCAAGAGGGGCACCAAGTTCCCTTGTGAGTCGTTGGCTAGTCGTCGATGAGCGACTCGGGCTGTTCACCTCAACGCACAACGAAGGTCTACGTTGCAGAGATTGTTTGTGACCGGTGGAACGCGGTTACCCATCTCGCCAACCACGTGGAGCGCCACGCATACCCCGAATCCGTCCAATTCGCGTTGATTCCGAGCTGCGGCTTACAGTTCGCGAATCGCAGTCACAGGGTTTCGGCGCATCGCTCGATGTGCGGGAAGATAGCAGGCCAGCAACGACATTGCTCCCAGGAGGATGACGACGGAAACGATGGTGATGGGATCGTTGGCGCCGATTCCGTACAACAGCCGATCGATGAAACGCGTCAGTCCCAATGCAACCGCCAATCCCAGTGCCAGCCCAATGCCTGTGAGCCACAATCCCTGCGAGAGCACGAGCCTGAACACGTCGATGCGGGAAGCACCCAGAGCCATTCGCACTCCGATTTCGTGGGTCCGCAACTGGGTTCGGTATGCCACGACTCCGTAGATCCCGGTCACCGCAAGAACCAGCCCGATCAGCGCGAACATCCCCGCCAGGGTGCTCTCGATGACGGCGAAACTGCTTGCCATCTGCGTACTCTCCCGCATCGGACGCACATCGAATACCGGCAGCCGTGGATCGATCTCGTGGATGGCGTTTTCCACCGCCGGCGCCAGGTCGACTGGATTCCCGTCTGTTTTCACTTGCACTATGGTCTCGTTCCCCGGGTGCTGGAAAATGCTCATATAGACCATCGGCTCCGGTGACTCATTCACGAAGGTATGTGTTGAATTCCTCGCAACGCCGACAACCGTGAAAAGGCTGCCCGACACCCTGAGTCTCTTTCCCAGCGGATCCTGCCCTGGCCAGTAGCGCCTCGCCGCGGTCTGATCCACGATGATGACTCTCGGGGCCTTTTCATTGTCATTCAGAGTAAACTCGCGTCCTTCCAGAATGGGTATATGAAGGGATTCGAAATACCGCGGGCCCACCTCGGCATCCTCCACCAGCAAAGATTCATGGGGGTGCGGCACATACCCTTCCGGATACGCATCGCACCTTTTTTGGATCAGGGTCATCGGAATCCAGTCCGTAAGAGTCGCAACCTTCACGCCGGGCAATGCCGACACGCGATCAAGTATCTTGTGCCGGATCAACTGTGCCTCGCCGTTGCTGTAGCCGGCGATATTCAGCCCCACGGACGCAGTGAGAATGTGGTTCTGGTCAAATCCGGGATTCGCGGTGGCGAGATTCCGCAGCGTTCGCAGGAATAGCCCGGAGCAGATCAGCAGTGGAAGGGAGAGCGCAATTTGCGCCACCACCAGCCCGCTGAGCAATTTCCGGTTGCGTGAGCCGCCCGAAATGCTTGCAGATTCCGCCTTGAGTACTTCAGCGGCCGGCGCCTGGGACGAACGCCAGGCGGGAAGAGCGCCACAGAGCATCGCCGCTAACATGGAAATTATCGCAATCCCGATCACTACCTTAAGGTCCATGCTCCCGTTGAGAATGAGGGGTATCGAGTTCGCCGGAAAGAACCACGCGAAAGTCTTCGAAGTCCACGATGTCAATAGAAGCGCCACGGCTCCCGCGACGATGGAAAGCAAAGCGCCCTCCATCACCATCTGCCGCACCAGTTGAATACGATTCGCCCCGAGCGACTGCCGGATGGCAAGCTCACGCCGCCGGGATACAAACCGCACCAGCGTGAGCGTCGCCACGTTCGCGCTGGTCAGCAACAGCACCACGCCGGCGAAGGCCAGTAGAATGGGCAGTGTGGCCGCCATGTATCCGTTGACGCCGAATGGCGAACGCGACATGGGATCGAGCGTGATGCGGTTATCGCCCAAATGCTGGTCCGGATACGCCGCCACAATGTGATGCATCAGGGTATTCAGATTCTGGGCTGCCTGGCCACGGCTCACGCCGGGCCGCAATCTTCCTATTACGATCAGCCAGTCCGCGTTGCGATGGGTCATTCGCCACACATCCGTCCCGAGGGGATTGAGTGTTACCCACAGATCGTCACGCAGCCCGGGAGCTGCTCCGATAAACCCCTCCGGCGCCACACCGATCACCGTCACCGGATGCCGGGCGACCTCGATCGACTTGCCCACAATTGCCGGGTCTTTGCCGTAGCGCGTCTTCCACAGCGAGTAACTCAGTACCACGTTGGGAATTGCACGGGCCTCCTCTCCCGGCATAAAGAAGCGCCCCAGCAGCGGCTTGATGCCGAGCACATCGAAATAGTTCGCCGACACATTCGCAATATAGACAGGCTCCGGTTGCGCACCGCCAGTCAGCGCGATCCAATCGTTGTGATATGCAAGCAATCCGGCGAAGGAGTGGTTCTGCTCCCGCAGATCGCGATAGTCGAGATACGAGAAGGGCGGAGTCGGAGAGAAGTTCCGTTCTCCCCGCTGCAGGCTAACAAGATCGCCCATGTCCCGCGCGCCAGGAATCGGACGCAACATGGTGCCGTCGATCCAACTGAATACGGTGCTGTTGGCGCATATAGCTACGGCCAGCATCGCGGTCGCGGTGATTGTAAAGCCGGGGCTCTTGCGCAGTTGCCGCAGCGCATAACGGACATCCCGGCCCAAGTGTTCAAGCCATCCCTGGCCCCACATCTGGCGCGTCACATCCTGCACCAAAGGAATATTTCCGAACTCCCGCGTTGCCGCGGTTCGCGCTGCCTCCGCCGTCTCACCTCGCGCAACTCGATCTGCGATAGCCATCTGCAGGTGAGCGTCGAGCTCCTCCTGCAATTCGCGCTTGCGCCGCCGAAAACCGAAGCTCGGAAGCCACTTCACGACTCACTCTCCTTCGGCTTGACGTACATCACCGACCCAATCGCTTCGACAATCCGCTCCCATCGGCCAAGATCGGAGGCCAACTGCTTTTTCCCCCTGGCCGTGATCCGGTAGTAACGGGCTCTTTGCTTGCTCTCTGATTGCTTCCACTCAGATTGCACCCAGCCCTGTCGCTCCAATCGATGCAGAGCCGGATACAGTGATCCGGTCTCCACCTGAAGCACGTTTCCGGATTGCAAACGCAAGGCCTGGACAATGCCATATCCATGCTGCGGTCCCCATTGCAGGGTCTGAAGAATGAGCATGTCGAGTGTTCCCTGCAGCAGCTCAATCCGGTTCTTATACTGGTCTTTTTCGCTCATAGATGTAGAGACTCTACTCCCAATAGAGGTAGATCGTCTACTTCGTTTTGTACAGCGCAGCAAGCAGCCTTGCCCACCCAGCAGATTCAAAAGCACGTTAGTTCTCAGCGTCGATGGCGTCGGTTTTTTCGATCAGGCCCATGCCTTCGGCGAAGCGGCGGATTTGGCGGGGGTTGACGATGGCGACGGGGATGCCTGCCCGGGCCAGCAGGGTGAAGAGCTGCTGCTCGTAGCCGCCGGTGGCTTCCATGGCGACCAGCTCGGCGTGATAGGCGCGGCAGAAGGCGGCCAGCTGGGCGATGCCTTCCGGGTGGTTGGGGAAAACGGCCTGGGCGCCGTCGCGGCCGATGCGGGCGGCGAGGGCGCGGGAAGCAACATCCACTCCACAAATGATTCGGGTCACGGTAACTTGCCTTGTAAGTGCGATCGGAGTCATGCGACTGTTCGGTCGTGCGCAACCTGGGCAGCGGTCCCTGTGCTGAGAAGCGGTGGAGACACCGCAGGATGAACGGGAGCCGTCCGCCCGCGGGGAAACCGATGCCTCGGCTCCCCCACCGCGACATTTTCCTTCATGTCTGTCGCTGTTTCAGAGATACAAGGACGACAATCGGAGATTCTGCATTGGCGCTAAATCGCCAAGGCGCTCATTGAGATCGAATTGTATGGCGGAGTTCCGGGTTTTCGAAGTGTCTCGCCCGCGTCCATGTGGACACCTCTGCCGCGGGAAGGCCGAGTCCGAATAGGCAGAGGTCAGGGCGCCTTTCGCGCAAGATTCGCGAGGGTGTTTTGTGTGGTCGGCTCCCTAGTTTGCGTTGATCTTTGGCCTTTGATCACGAGCACTCAGCCGTCAAGGCGGAAGATTCGTTGATCCGCGAGTGATCTGCCCCGGGCGCTAAACGAGCGGGGTACGTTTTGTTGTTTGCAGCGTTGGGACACGCGGTGGCAGTGGCGGGGCTTTCGGGGGCACAATCGTAGATTGAACCAGCGATGTGGTCGTTTGCCCGAATGCCAGAAATCTATCGAGGACTCGATCCAGGGTTTCGACCGATTCCAAATAGATACGGAGGATGAAACAGTCCTCGCCAGTGATGCGATGGCATTCGGCCACCTGCGGCATCGAGGCTGCAAGCCTTGCGATCTTTGGCAATTGTCCTGGCATGGGGCGAATTCGTACATATGCCTGCAAAGGCCATCCAAGGGCCGCAGCATTGAGTTCAAGCCGATAACCCTGGATTACATGTGCATCTTCCAGTCGAGCGAGGCGCTCTCGGATTGCGGGAGCTGACATGCCCATACGACGTGCGAGTTCCGAGATGCCCATGCGTGGGTCCTCCTGGAGCAGCGTGAGAATCTCCACATTCCGCCGATCACGTACAAGTTCCGATGATTGAAGGCCTTTCTTCATTAATTCCTCCATTATAGAAACACATTTCCCGGTTTTACCATCTTTTTGCGATTTACTTGTCGGTTATCTATTGCCACACTGGAACCCGTAAGTATCTCGTTTGATTTCGGGGCGCGGGAGTCGTCAGGGTGGTGATCGAAGGCACAAGACCCCGTGGACTGAAACCGGCCATGCCACCGCACCTCTGGTTCGTTGCAAGCGCCGTGTTTCACTCGCCGGGGTCTTCATTCGCAATTCTCTTGTTTCCCACCGTGGGCGTTCCTGGCATGGCGTGGTAATCGGAGCCGTAGTTGTGAAGCAAATCCCAACCTCAAGAGACATTTTCGAACTGGCGCTCGTCATGGCTGGTGTGGCTCTGCATCGACCAGCCCGAGGAGAGAACGACGAGAACCTGCAACCGTTGCATGGGCGTCTCGGATCATGCGACACGGAGATGGAACGTTCATGAAATATGTCAATCTTGGCCGATCAGGCCTCAAAGTCTCGCGTATCGCTCTGGGCTGCATGAGCTTCGGTGTCGAAGCACGTGCATGGCGGCTGGACGAACAGGCGAGCCGCCCCATCATTAGGCGCGCAATGGAACTTGGCATAAACCTCTTCGACACGGCCGACATGTACGGCGGTGGCGAGAGCGAGATCGTCCTTGGACGGGCCGTGAAGGAGTTAACACGGCGCGACGAGATCGTCATCGCAACCAAACTGTTCTACCGTGTCAGGCCGGACGTTAATGGACGCGGTCTGTCGCGCAAAGCTGTACTTGCGGCTGTCGACGCGAGTCTTCGCCGACTTGGCACGGAGTACATAGATGTTTACCAGATTCACCGCTGGGACCCCGACACGCCAATCGAAGAGACGCTGGAAGCTCTCCACGACGTGGTAAAGATGGGCAAAGTCCGCTACCTGGGCGCTTCTTCGATGTTCGCCTGGCAATTGTGCAAGGCCCAGCACATGGCAATCCATCGCGGGCTGACTAAGTTTATATCGGTGCAGCCTCACTATAACCTTCTTAACCGAGAGGAAGAACGCGAAATGTTGCCAATGTGCCGCTCCGAGGGGATCGGAGTTCTGCCGTGGAGTCCCCTCGCACGAGGCCTCCTGGCGCGCCCATGGCGGGCACCATCGGCCTCAGATCGACCACGGTATGATCGGACCGCTGAAATGCTCTATGTCCCCACTGCGGCAGCTGATGAACGGGTGATTACCGCTCTCGGCGAAGTTGCAGAAGCTCTGGGGCTGTCGAGAGCAAAGGTCGCTCTGGCGTGGCTGCTTTCTCGCCCCGGCGTGACCGGCCCCATTGTCGGCGTGACCAAGGTCGAACACATCGAAGATGCTGTACAAGCGCTCGATCTGACGCTGACAGGAGCGGAGTCTGCTCAGCTTGAAGCACCCTACGTTCCGCATGCCACAAGTTTTTATCAGGAGGTCCCTGGCCGCCAACAGGATCGGTGATCCTGGCCACCGTTTTGCCAGAACAGAGCGCGTTGTCAAGTCATCCGGATAATGTTGGGAAATGGCTCTGAACGAGTGGTCTGCCCTGAAGGCGTCAATCGACAAATACCTGGGGAAGAGTGCCCATCTTCGCCGGGTGGGGCAAGCGAATCATCCGCGCTCTGTTCCTGCGACCTTCTCCCCTGTACACTCAGCGTAAAAGGATAGACGTTTTGAGTGCCGCCAACAGCAATGAGGTCCACGATGCCCTTGATACGATCTATCGGACGGAATCGCGGCGAGTGTTGGCCACGCTCATTCGTCTGTTGGGCGATTTTGAGCTGGCCGAGGAAGCCCTCCACGAAGCTGTTATGGTGGCCATGCAGCAATGGCCAAGGGACGGAATTCCTGCCAACCCGCGTGCATGGCTGATCTCCGCTGGAAGATTTAAGGCGATAGATCAAGTGCGGCGCCGGGCTCGCATAGTTGGTTCGCTCGATGAGGTGCAAGATCGCCTCCGGGAAGAACCACTCGACCCTTTGCAATGGGATGAGCAGCATCTGGAGGACGACTGCCTACGGTTGATCTTTACTTGTTGTCACCCCGCTCTGCCACCGGAAGCACGGACGGCCCTGACACTGCGGGCGGTCTGCGGTCTGACGACAGATGAGATCGCGCGCGCGTTCCTGACCGGCGCCGCCACCGTGGCCAAACGGATTGTTCGTGCGCAGACGAAGATTCGGGACGCGCGCATTCCGTATGTAGTGCCGGCGGTAGATGAGTTACCCAGCCGTCTAGACTCTGTTCTTCAGGTCATCTATCTCATCTTCAACGAAGGATATTCGGCTTCGTCAGGCCCTTCGCTCACGCGCGCTGACTTGTCTGCAGAGGCAATTCGACTGGGGCGTTTGCTGATGGAGTTGCTGCCCGAGCCGGAAGTACTGGGTCTGCTCGCACTGATGCTTCTTCAGGAATCGCGCCGTTCCGCTCGTGTTTCTGTCCAAGGCGATCTGATCCTGCTCGATCATCAGGACCGCGCGTTATGGAACCGTGACAATATCCATGAGGGCCTCCAACTCGTTGAACTGGCGCTGTCTTCCCGGCGCATTGGACCCTACTCCCTGCAGGCGGCCATTGCTGCCGTACACGCGGAAGCGCCATCCGCCGAATCTACCGACTGGAATCAGATTTGCGGACTCTACGATGTTCTGCTGCGGGTCACGCCAACGCCAGTCATTGAGCTCAATCGGGCCATCGCCATCGCAATGCGCGACGGCCCGGTTACCGCTCTTGAAATCATCGACCGAATTCTCAATCGTGGCGACCTTGAAAGCTATTTTCTTGCTCACGCCTCTCGTGCCGACCTTCACCGCAAGCTGGGAAATAGGGAGGAAGCGATCCGTTCTTATCGGCGCGCATTGGCTCTTGCGCGCCAGGAGCCAATGCGTCGTTTTCTGGAGCGCCGCCTGGACGCATTGCTTTGCCAGGGAACTGTGCCGAAAGTTCGATGAGATTCCGCCTCCTCTACGCGGGCGCATCTGCGTTGGGCGTCAACTCCATAATCGGTCGAACCTCGACACAGCCAAGGCGCATTGGCGGGATATTCGAAGCCAGCCGGATGGCTTCGTCCAGATCACATGCCTCGATCAGCACGAAGCCCCCAATTTGCTCATTGGTCTCGGCGAACGGGCCATCGGTCACAGAAATTTTGCCGCCATTGTGGCGGATTGTTGTGGCTGTCTCGATTCCCTGTAACGCCTGAGCTGCCAGTAAGTGGCCGGCTTTCCTCAAAGTATCGTCGTACGCCAGAGACTCGCTGTCCAGCTTTCGACGCTCGCTATCCGACATCGCGTTGAGCTTCTTTTCGTCAACAATGACCATGCACAAATACTTCATCGTGGCTCCTTCCGACCGCATTTGGTTTCGTAACCCATGATTTGTCGTTTATGGCGCGCCAATCTGGACAAGCGTTCGCCCCCCCGTTCGATTCAGAAGAACACTGTATAGCTGGCCGAAGCAACGAGTGCATCATGGATCCGAGGCTTGATGTCCGGCCCATGCTCATAGCTCAGGCCGATACTCAAGTATTGTCCGGGATGGACACGCATCGCGTAGCTCCCGGTAAACGAGACCGACGCGCCCCAAACGGTGTGCCCGGAGGCCAGGAGCGATTCCGTCAGATCCTTGCTATGCCCGCTGTAGTAAGCAACGAATGAAACCATATCGTACGGTCGGGAGCGAAACGGAGCCTTTTGGTAGAGCCGTATCTCATAGTAACTGTCGTAAGCGTTAAAGCGAGAGTCGGCGGTCATAGCTGTTGCGCCAAGGTACAGTCCATGATTGGGCCGGAGGGAATCCGGTCGCTGCAATTGATAGTCCATCAGGACATAGGCCGCATGATTTCCAGACTCAGCCCTTCCAGTGGCGAGATTGGTATAGGGAGTGCTGTTGTACATGTAGCCCGCTCGGAGCCACGTTTCGCGAGATGTCGCGGTGGCCGGCCGATGGTAGCCAACCTCGCCCAGGAGGAGCAGCTTGTCTCCATGAGGGATAAACCGAAGTCCGAGACTGTTCCGTGCGACCTCCGCGGGCCCTCCGCCGGGGTCAAGACTGCGTTGCGCCACCGCTTTCAGATAGGTCTCCCTGGGGCCACGAATCCGAAGATTGAACGATGGAGCGGTCAAAGGGGTATAAGAGAGACCTACCTCAAAAGGCAAAACAGCGTACGTCCCCTGCGCTGCGGTCGCAGCCGAACCTCCGACCGCCAGGCCAATCACTTCGAGATTGTTGCTGATATAGCCGGCCTTGATCTCAAAACGGTCATCCCCAAACTCTTTATAGAGGTAGAGACCAGCAATCTGAAACGTCTTTGGGCCGGCAGGCCTCCAGCTAACCCAGTTCCAGAATCCGTACGCCGTTAACTGAGCATGGGTGAGATGAAACTGGCGGAGATCGGAAGTGAGAGTCACATTCGCCATCGCGCCCTCGAACGGACTCTCGCCGACGTAGGTCTGGTCATCGGCGGGTACAGACGCCTGAAGCAGATTCTGCGCATACTGCGACTGCACGACGGTTCGCAAGAAGAGCCCCTTTTCCCATAGCTTTTGTCGAAATGCGGAGTCGACGCTGATCGGACTGTCGGAAATTGGCGGCATCTCTGTTTCGGCACCGACAAGGTTCAGGTCTTCTATTGAGCGCTCCGACCCTTTGGGGTTAGGTCCAACGTGAAATGTGTCGGTCTTGTTCTGCACTTGCCCCCATACGGGAAACGATAAGAGCAATAGGAATGCTAATACGAAATGAAAAGAGTGTCGTGTAACTTGTATTCGAATCTCCAAAAGGGACGATCTCCCGTTGCAGTGGTCTGCGTGCCTGTTGTCACGCCTGCTCTATGGAGTTGTCGAATGGAGGTGCGAGAATTGGACATTGCTCGCCAGAAAAGTTTCCTGCTGACGATGAGATCAAATCGCCGCGGATCGCAGGACTTTGGTTCGACGTGCCGGAGATACGTGGACAGGGTTCCGGGGGCAGGAGAAGTTTCTTGTCGAGGGCGCTGATCTTTCCATAGAACCGCCCAAACGCCAGCGGCATCCTGGCGGAGATCACTTTGAGTGGTGTCAGCACTTTGCCAAACTGGCGTCGGCTCATGGCATACACCAGCTTCATCATCAGGCCCCTGGGCCTTTCGATGGGAGGGAGAAATGTGCCTATTACTTCGGGCTTGATGGGCACAGTGTTTTCGAGATGTGCGTGCATAACGGTTATCCTCCTTGTTCAGCGCGGGCCCCAAGGTTGCGACAGGTACGGTGTCACGATCCGAAGTTAGCCAGGTCCCGGCTAAGCGGTGGTTTGTGACGCTAATGGGGTTCGACTTTCATCACTATGACGAAGCAGGGCGAGGTTATGTGACAGGTGACAAGTTGGAAAGCTGCGTCGGCGTACCTGGGCTTCGTGCCGGAGAGATGACCGAGGAACTACGGGTATAAACCCCGCTTCCTGGCGACCACGGTCACTCTATCCTTCCGATCGGCACTCAACCCAGCCAGGTTGGCTCGAACTGAGCGAAGAATGTGAGGTGGTGCGATCTCGGGGCGCCCCGCCTCGAACGGAGGCGCTGGGGCATACTCCATCCGAAGCTGCAACTCGCGAGCCAAATCTTCACCTGCAAGCTCGGCAACCAAGGTCAAAGCAAAATCGATGCCCGCGGTCACTCCTCCTCCCGTTAAGACATTGCCGTCCTTTACTACGCGCCCGTCGTTGGGGATCACTCCAAAGGCCAGCAGGAGATCCCTAGATGCCCAATGACAGGCCGCCTGTCTGCCTGTGATGAGGCCGGCGGCTGCGAGAATTAAAGATCCAGTACAGACCGAAGTTATATATTTTGCAGACCGGCCGAGTCGTTGAATTTGATCAAGAAAAGCATCTTCTTCTATTGCTGCCATCGTCCCTTTTCCGCCTGGCACACAGAGCACATCGCAAGTATCGATGCCCTCGAGTCGTTCGAGGCCACAGAATTGGAGTCCCTCGGCATGCACTGAAGCACCGCCCATGGAAGCAACGCGCACTTGAGTGTCGGGCATGCGGACGAGAAACTGATGTGGGGCGGTGAAGTCAAGATGTGTCATGTCGTCAAATACTGGCATGACGACCGTCAGAAGAGTTTGCATGTTCATGTCCTTTAACTGTCGTTAGACAATAGGCTAGGTAGACCACCGAAAACCGAGCAGGCGATCGCCCCGCTTCCCATCCCGATCAATATTCCGCCACGTTCTCCATCGTTCATACTGGTGCCCCCATAAGGTGCTCCGCGATACAAGTATCAATCGCGCAAAGTCTGTGTGTTGCCCCCGTTTTAATTCAATGTCTTTTTCGACTCTATGTTTTCCACACTAAGATTCGGAATCCCTGGAATCTCTTTGAGCGCGTTATCCGCCAAGGCGCTCATCGAGATCGAATTTGTATTGAGGAGTTCCGGGTTTTCGAAGTGTCTCGCCCGCATCCATTTGGGCACCTCTGCCGCGCGAGGGCCGAGCCCGAATAGGCAGAGGTCAGGGTGCCCTTTCGCGCAGGATTCGCGAGGGTGTTTTGTGAGGAGTCGAAACTTGGGTCGTGCGATTTCTCCAGTGTTTATGCGTGCTCTAGGGTGCTCAATTTAGCCATCGGCACTCATGAAGTGTTGTAGATTCAATAACATGCGACTTCTGTCACGGCAGAGGTCGCGGATTTGAGCCCCGTCGTCCTCGCGATACAAAGCAAAGACTTAGCTTCGTATGGGACCGATAGTGACAATCCACAATCCATTCCACAATTCCTACTGAACCATTGAACTCGCAAGCCCCATCGCATCCAAGAATGCGCTTTGCGCGGCTTGCTTTTCATCGCTGTCGTCTTGCGTGTAGAGGCCGAGCGTCGTTTTGATGTCGGCTTGCCGCGGGATCCCCTGCATTCTTTCACCACAGAAGGAAAAGGCCCGCCGAAGCAGGCCTGGGAAGGAGCGGAGAAGGAATCACGGTTCTCGTTTGGTGATGGTGTCGATTCGCCTCTTGAGTTCTGCGATGGGTCCGTGCAGGGAGCACAGCTCGGAATGAACCCTGTCATGCCGGGTACTCATTTCACTGCGCAGGGAATCGAAGCGCGTATCCATTTGGTTGCGCAGATCTCTGATGTCGGTGTGCAAATCCCGGATCATGCCGCGCAATTCGCTCTTGTCGGAGTGATCCAGCAGCATGTTGAAGAGAAGAATCGCGAAGATAACGAAGCAGATTGTAAGTACGTCGGCCATTTGGCTACTCCTTGTGGTTATGTTGTTTTCAAAAGTCATTGATTCGCAGAGTCCCGTGCTGCCGGAAACTCCGCGAACGTTTTGGAGACGGCTGCCGAGCGGATCGCTGCGCCTGTTCGTGCTGCTCGGCGATCTCCGCTAGCAGGTAGGTTTCTACTTGTCAGCGTTCACAAACGCGAACAGGCCAAGGTTGCGACGGGACTTCGTCAGCGCCTCGATCGAGACATCAAAAGCACGCACTTCGGCAGCTTCGCGTGCCGCGATGTAGTGGGACTGTGTGGCCCAGAATTCGAGGATGAGGAAGATATGCGGACTGCGGACGTCGCGCATCACGGTTGTGTGGATGTGGCCAGTGAGGCGGCTGGCAAAGCTCTGCCACAGCCCGTCGGCCAGGAAGAGGGATCGAAAGGCAGGGGTCTGCTCGACCCCCACCTCGCAGAGAGATAGGGCGTAGATCATGCATTGCTCCTGAATTGTTTGGGAGGGGATCGTCGGATGAGATGCAGGATTATCAAAAGGCGCGGTGACAGCCGCTGGAATCGGCTGGATACCAGTCGATTTCCAAGTCCGCCATCGCGGCCTCGTCTTCGCAGAAGGATTCTGATTCGTTGTCGTAGGTATCAAGTTCGATGATTTCTTCGAACTCGATGTCGTCATCGTCTTCTTCGTCGCTGTATGGATACATTTCTTCTCCTTTCGTGGGTGTGCTTGCAGGCGTGGCCGAGACGCCAGAATCCGAACTGGGCCGGACAAAGGCATCTCGACGCAACGGATCGTGCCGAACCGCGCAGACCAGTTCCGCTATTTCTGTTGTGGAAGGATCACGGGAAGGACTGAGAGCAGCAGATCGCACCTGCCGAATCGCTTCCGCTGGCGCTTCTGCTCCGGCTCGGCTTCAATCTCAATTGCGTCTGCCTGACTGACACAAGCGGCGGTCTTCAATCAGGTCCGGCAGAATTCCAGAAGGTCCGATTCGTAGAGACGGCATTAACAATTCGCCCCCGCAGAAATGCGCTTCAAGTCCACGCAACCTTGAGATTGCGTCCCCGCAGGATTTTCTCTCTGATCCCGCAGAAACAGGATTTGCCAACATTTGCGCAGACCAACCGACCAACGCTACTTCTCGCACGCAGAAGAGCAACGGAGTACAAATCTTCTTCAGCGCTTATACGTCCAAGCCGCCTACTTGTTTCTCGGCTGCGTTGTCGGATTGTCGGATTTATTGGGGGCAGAGGACGGAAGCAATGCATCCTTTGCGAAATTCGTACGGATTTTGTCGGATGGCCGACAATGATAAGTTATTGACTGTAAATAACTTTATTATTTTGATTAAGTTATCGCGAATTCTGGCGGAGAGGGTGAGATTCGAACTCACGAAACCCTTTCGGGTTCGGCGGTTTTCAAGACCGCTGCCATCAACCGCTCGGCCACCTCTCCGCGTCTCTTTTCGATTGTAACGCGGCTTTGACTTCACCCCCGAGTGAATCTGCCGGGCCGATCTTGCATGCAACGCCCATCCATCCTTATGAACGGGCCGCAGGAAAGCGGCAAAGCGCCTGCGTCAGAGGATAATCTCTCTCTATGAGAGGCCGCAAAACAGAACGATGGAACGGATGAGAATCGACAAATGGCTGTGGGCTGCCCGCTTCTTCAAAACCCGACCGCTGGCTGCCAAAAACTGTGAGCTTGGACGCATCGAGATCGCTGCGCAAGCTGCAAAGCCAGCCCGCGAGATCAAGGTTGGCGACATGCTCCGCATTCGCACCGAGGGCGGCGAATTCGAGGTCAAAGTCCTGGCGCTCAGCGAGATGCGAGGACCAGCCTCAGTCGCTCAGACGCTCTATCAGGAAACGCCTGAAAGCTGTGAGCGTCGTGCGTTTCTCGCCCAACAACGCCGCCTTGAGCCGATGATCGACAACACTCAACACGGCAGGCCCACCAAAAAAGATCGGCGCGACCTCGTCCGCCTGCGCTCACGATAACTCCATCCAACGGCTCCCATTTCCGCTATCGCGCAGCACTGACTCCGTCAATCCGTCTGTTGTACCTGCTCGAGTTTCCCCGCATCATAGCCCTTGGCTGCCAGACGGCCGGTGATCTCGGCATAGATTTCGTCGTTCATCTTTGCCGTTCGGCTCAAAATCCATAGGTACTTGCGCCCTGGTTCGCCCACCACTGCGTACTCGTAGTTTGGGCACAGGTCGATAATCCAATAATCGCCAAAGAACGGCCAGAAGAATGTCACCTTGAGTTTTGAGCCGCTCTCCGGGTCAACCACTTTCGCCCAGCCTTTGGCTTGCTTCTGTTTCCCTTCGCGCGTCACACAGGCATTGACCACGCGAATCGCACCATCCGAACGCAGAGTATACGTCGCAGTAACATTGCGGTCACACTTGCGTTCAAACCGGTTTGGGTACCTGGCAATTTCAAACCAGCGCCCGATATACCGGGCCAGCTCTACCCGTGGAACGGATTGCAGAGGTGCCTCAGTCAATGCAAATGGAACCACCGTGAACGCTCCCATCCAAAGCAAGCCCGAACGCATCTCTTTGCGTGAAGTAATCGGGCAGCTTCATTGTAGAGCGTGTTCCATCTGCCTTGCAGACGAAGCGTATCTCACGAAATTCCGGGCTGATCACTGCCCCAATCGCGACGCATCTCGGCAACAGCGCCTGGGTTCGGCTGTCAGGAACTTACGGAATGACGTTGACCGTGAGGTAGCTGTGGTTGCTGACCGTCACGTTGTTCACATAGGCTGCGCCGGTAATCTGCAGGGTTGCCGTACCCAGCGGAGTGCCGCTGGAATTGGTGCCGTTCGACGACGGGGTTGTGCTGCTGCATCCCAATCCGGTGAAGGCAAGGCCAATCACCAGCAGCAAAGCCATCAGGCGCGCTTGAGCCATCCACGTCTTGCGCAGCCAGCGCTTGCGGCGGCGGCCCAGCGGCGCCAGCATCAGTCCTGCCAGTAGCAGCAATCCGCCAGTCTTCGTAGCCTGGGACGGGGTTTTGCCGCCTGGCTGCGTCGGCACGTGATTCGCCGCCTGAATTGTTCCCGGATACGTCGTGATGGTCAGAGTCGTCGTTCCACTCCCGTTCACGATGCTCGGGTTAAAGGTACAGGTGATCGCTCCGGCCGTCGGGGGATTCTGTTCCCCGCAAAGAATCTGAATCGGCCCCACCAGTCCGCCCGTTGCGGTGATGGTGTAGGGAACGGTTGCCGATTGTCCCTGCACGATTGTGATCGAAGTGCTGGTCGAAGAAATCGTGAAGCTTTCCACCGAAAAGCCCAGTGCGTTCGAGGTCGCCTGGCCATAGACCGTGTCGCCGGAGTAGATCGCGGTCAGCTCATAACTTCCGCCCGGAAGCGTCGGAACATTCAGCGTCGCCACTGCCGTATCGGCGATGCCGAGTGTCAGCTTGCTTTCGCCGATCAGTTGCGTCCCCGCGTAGAAAAAGACATTGCCGGTCGGATTCTGCTCAATACCGGATGCCGGCGCGGTCACAGGAGTCACCGTGGCCGTCAGATTCGCCGCCTGCCCGGGCGACAGCACTGCGGACGAGCTGGTGAGCGTCACGGTGACCGGTTGCAACACCGGCTCCAGCACCACCGGGCTGCTTGTGCTCGAGGCCCAGGTCGTATCGCCGGAGTAAACGGCTGTGATCGAGTGCGCCACGGCTGCGGAGATGGCAATGTCCGAAAGCGTCGCGCTGTTGCTGCTCACCGGGGCCGTTCCCAGCAGCGTCGCGCCGCCATCGTAAAACGAAACCGTCCCGGTAATGGTGTAGCTGGTCGTTGTGGCCGCAGCCGGCGCAATCGTCGCTGTAAAGCTCTCCGGCGTGCCCTGCGATAGCTTGCTGGGCGTCGCGCTGATCGAGACCGTTGTCGCCAGCTTGGCGATCGAGATCGTCACCGAGGGGGAGGTCGACTGGTTATAGTTGATATCGCCCGAGTAAATTCCCTGCAACGTGTGCGACCCGGAAGTTGGCGCCGTCAGGTTATAGCTTGCCGTGGTCACGCCGCTGGTCGTCGAAAACTTCGTGGTCCCGTTCGGCACCCCGTCCAGATTCACCGTCAGGATTCCGGTCGGTGGTGAGTTGCCAAGGTTTGCCGAGGTCACGGTGCCGGTCACTGTAATGCTCGCTCCCGCCGCCGGCGTCGTGGTGGAGGGCGCAATGACCAGCGTCGTCGAGCTGGGCTGAATATTGAAGGTCACCGGAAGCGAGGTTCCGCCGGCATAGGTCGAGTCCCCGCTATAAATCGCTTCGATGTTATGACCGCCAATGGTGAACTGCGCCGGCTCCACATAGGACGCGGTGCCGTCGGCAGCCAGCGTCACCGGCGTACCCGCATTCTGCTGGCTGGTCTGGTCATAGAACTGGACGGTTCCCGTCGGCACGGAACCGCCGGAGAGTGAGGTGACTTTGGCCGTCAGGTCGATATCCGTCGACGGGTTATAGGTCAGCCCGTTCTGATTGGTCATCAGCACCTGAGCCTGCTCGGTCCCGGTGGCATCCGGTCGCGTCCACTGTGCCAGCAGCGCTGCGGCATGCACCGTGCCCAGGCCGGTGGCCAGATCGTACCCGGAGGCTGCTGCAAAGCCAATTCGCCCGTCCATCGCATCCGCCACTGCCGCGCAGGAGGGCTGCGCGCAAAATAGGCGGTTGCCGCCGGACGTTACATCTACAATCGCCGCGTTCTCTGCGCCGGTGGCTGCCGGAGAAACGGTCGAAACAGTGTTGCCGCTAGGCGCTCCCAGCCGCGCCAGCCGATACAGGTTTGGTGCCAGGTTCCCCTGCGCCCCGTACCTGACGTCAAGTTGCGCGGACAGCCCGGCCATCTCCGCTGCCGCAATGGCGCTTCCGCTGGATTCGACTGCATGGCAGGTCGATGTCAGGTCCGTCCCGCTCAAGCAGAATGCCGCAGTCGTCGAGGGCAGCACAATATCCGGCAGATAGCGATGATGGCCAGCGGTGATTGGCCCGGCTGCGGCGCCAGCGATGGCCGCGCTGCTTCCACCTGCGCTACTTCCGCCTGCATTGCTTGCAGCCGGATTTGGATCGCTCGTCGGCATTCCCTGTGCGCTTTGCCACTGCGGCGTGGCATAGAGTGCGCTCACACCGCCGCCGCCAGCCACAGCCGCAACCGTCGCTGAAGACGGCTCCCAACCCGAGAAGCTCGCCGTCTGGCCCGCGGTCCGCATCGCCGCGCCGACGGCCAGGTTCCACGGCGTTGAAGCAAGTCCATTCACCGCCAGCCCACTCTGCAGAGACCCATTCCCTGTGGCTGCGCCGGTTCCCTCGCAGCTCATCGCACCGTGGTCGCCGGTTGCGGCAAGCACGGCGATACCTTCCGCAGTGGCAAGTTTGTCGAGCGCCGCATAGAAAGCCGCATGAGCCGCGCTCATTGCCGTCTCACAGGATTCGTAGCCAAGCAGGATCGTGTGGCCCGTAGCGCGGTTGACCGCTGCTGCAAATGCCAGGTCGATGCCATCGGTTGCGTTGGTTCCAGCAGCCGGTATCACCTCAATCTGAGCCGCGGGCGCGGCTGCCATCGTCCACTGCGCCATTGCAGCAGTTGCAAATTCGTCGGAAGTGCGGCCAGGATCGTCGCCATCCGGCTGCACGACCAGCAGACCGGTTCCATCACCCAGACCCGATGCAGCGCGAAAAGCAGATCCATCCTCCAGCCGCATCGCGCTGCGCGCGGGAATCAGAATCGTTGCGCCTGCTCCGGACTGCGGTCTGGCGCTGCCCTGCGTTGCGGTTCCCATGCCTGCCGTCGCCATCAGCGTGCCTGCCTGCGCCAGCCATGCCGGTGTCAGCGGCGCCGAGGCATCGGCGATCCCGGATGCTGCGGTGGATGCCAGCGCCTGCGCGCTCACTCCGGCATCGGATGGCGAAGTCACCGCTGCCACAGCGCGCGTCCCGTCCAGCGAAACCACTCCTTCCACCTGAGCAGCCAGGGAAGAGGGAATTATCGGATGCCCGGCAAAGCGCAGGATCGGAAGACCGCTGGCGTCCGATCCTGAGGCGATCAAGCGCATCTGAAAAGCGGCCTCCACCTGCGAGCGGCTGCCGCTGAAGACGATCCAAAGGCGGCTGGCGGGCATCGGCTCGACGGTAAATCCCTGTGCGAGAAGCCAGGACTTCACAGCCGCCGTCTGCGCTGGCGTTGGGGCAAAGCGTGCGGCAAACTCTGCAGGCGTCAGCCATTGATGAAACTCCGCGCTGCCCGGCGTTTGCTGCGCGTCGAGCAGCGCGTCCAGCGCCATGCGCTGCGCTGCTGAGCCTTGCAGCAACAACAGAACCCGCTGCACCGGTTGCGATGCCGCTTGCGAGGCTTGCCGAGTAGCATACTGCCCGTCAAGCTGCGGAACAGCTTCAGCCGCCGCGCCTGACAGTCGCCCTTCGGCCATCATCGGCCCGCTGCCCACAGCCATGCAAAGGCTTGTTCCAAGCAGCACAGACACACTCCAGCGGCGCACTTGACGCATGGTTTTTTTCGACAGCAGTTGGGCGGAATGCAGCATGAGTGGCAAGCATGATTGTAAAGCCGACCAGCCCACGCTCCGCTACAACTTTTGCTACGCATCGTCAGACGATGCGTAGCACTCGCAGCCCGCCCGCCGCGTCCTGTGCCCGATCACCGAAAGATATTCTTCGGGCAGATGGCGTGCACGCCCACGCTGCCATCCACAAGCTGCGTTATGTCCACATCCACGGCCACGCTGGTCAGCATGTAGGCGTCATCGCGGCTCAGGTGCTTCTGCGTTACCAGAAAGTCGATCATTTCGCGCACTGCGAGTTTGGTTGCAGTCGTCAGGTCCGGGCTGAAGCCCATCGTGATGAAGCTGGTCGGCGTCTCGGCGCGCGGCCACAGCAGATGCTGGCGTTTATGCACGACAAAGCGGAACGTTCCGGTCAGAAACGTCTCCATCGCCGTGATGTCCACCTCGCCGTTGCCCTGTCCGGCGTGGCCGTCGCCTGCTTCAAAAAGCGCTCCGGGAGCATGGACGGGCAGATAGAGCGTTGTTCCGGCCACCAGCTCGCGATTGTCCATGTTGCCACCGTGCATCCACGGCGGGGCGCTGTCGATGCGCCCGGCAGACTCTGGCGGCGCGTCGCCCATGCTGCCAAAGAACGGGTGTAGCGGAATCTCGATTCCCGGAGCAAAGTGGGCGATCATGCGCTGGCGGTCCAGCGGAATGATCTTCATGCGCCCGTAGGGAAAATCGTTGGGAAGAAATCCTCGTCCCGGACCAAATCCGTTACAGGCAAAGGGCGCATCGATGTTGATCTTCAGAATGTCCACTTCGAGCACGTCGCCAGGCTCGGCCTCGGCAATGGCCAGCGGGCCGGTCAGGATATGTCCGCCGGGGCCGCGATCCTTCACTTCTTTATAGATCGCTTCGTTGTAAGGCGGAATATCCTTGGCCGCGACGCCTTCCTTTTCCAGCCGTTCGTCGGAGCCGCAGGTCGACAGCGTCTGAATCGTAACCGTATCGCCGGAGTGTACGGTCATCACCGGCTTCGCGTGCGCCCAGTAGTAGCCCCAGGCGACGGTCTGCGGCGTCGCCAGAAGCGTCTTCGCTGCGCCGCTCTGCGCCTGTGCGCCTCCGGACAAAGCCGCGCTCACAGCGGTCACGATCAGCCATTGTTTCCACGCGGACCCTCGTGGTCCAGCGAACGGTTGCCACTGCCGGTTGCTTCTCATTCTGTTTCTCTCCCCTGTTTGCGATTCAGTGTTGCGATTCACTTTGTCTCCGAGTCCGATCGGTCCTGCGGTCTTGGCCGTGCGTCTTCACCTCAGGGCATGTTGGGCAGCAATCCCTGCTCGACCAGCGTCGGCGGATGGCGGTGGTGCGTGATCTGCTCATAGGCAAAGGCCCAGCCGAGCAGGTCGCCGTCATGCCAGCGGCGCGTGGAGATCTCCAGGCCAAACGGCAATCCGTTGGGATAGAAGCCGCCGGGAAGGACGATGGCCGGGACGCCGAGGATGTTGACCCAGCTTGTATCACTGTGCGGACCCTCGCTGATGGTGCCGGAGATGCCGCCGGTGTGGGCGTAGCTTTGCGGCATGGTTTCGTCCGGTGGCGGCATCTGTGTCGCGGGATAGACGTAGCCGTCAAGATGAAAGAGGTCGAGCGTCTGATTGTACTCGTCGAGCGATTGCTGGCGTGGACGGAAGTAGTTGGCCTGAGCGGCGGGGTCGGTCTCCACGCGCATCTGGCTTTGCTGCGGCTCGTCCTTCCGCAGACGCGTGGGATTGACGATGGTGTCGGGGATCTTGTGTCCGGTCGCCTGCTCATATTCGGCAACCGAGTGGAATTGCGCCGGGCCAAAGTTCTTCAGGAAAAGATTGGTCCCTTCTTCCACGTAGGGCATGGTGCCGGTGCGGCTGACTGTCTGCGCAAACGAAGGCGGCAGAATGGCGTCGTCGAATACGATGGTGGCACCGGCAGCGCGCAGGCCATCCAGCGCGGCCAGGAAGGCTTTGCGCGTGGAGGCGCGCAGCGGCAGCACGGAGTCCTGCTCCTCCGCCGCGGCCACGTCGTTTGGAACCACAGCAGGAATCCCCTGAAAGGGAATGCCCGAGCCTTGCAGGATGAATGCGGGCACGCCAAATCGTTTGCCGCGCAAGGCTCCCGACTTCAGATAGCGCGTGTACGGGCCGGGTTGAGCTTTGCCCGGCGCCTCGGTGGTGCGCGGATCGAGAGGATCGGGCTTGGGCGTTGGATCAGCCCCGGCCATCACCGTCAGCGCAATCGCCGCATCGGTGACGGTGCGGGCGATGGGTCCGGTGTTGTCCAGCAGCCAGTCCAGAGGCGCGATGCCGGCGATGCTGACCAAGCCGCGCGTGGGGAAGTATCCGACCACCGCGCTGGTCGCCGCGGGCATGCGGATCGAGTTGCCCGTGTCCGTCCCGTTGCCAAGTACGGCATAGTTGCTGGTCACCGCCGTCACCGTGCCGCCCGAGGAGCCACCGGGGCTGAAGCGCACATCGTAGGCGTTGCCGGTGCGTCCATAAGCAGTGCTGCGGTTGGTGTCGCTGGCGGCAAAGTCAGGCATGTTCGTGATGCCAAGAAAGACTGCTCCTGCGGCGCGAAGACGAGCGACGATGGTGGAGTCGCGCGGAGCGAGGAGTTCGTGGCCAGCCAGCATGTAGCCATGCCAGCCGTCGGTGGTGACCTGCCCGGCGATGCTGGTGTTGGCCTTGGTCACAATCGGCACGCCCCACAGCAGTCCCCGCTGCGGCCAGGCAGGAAGATGACCGGAAGCAAGCTGCTGGTCGAGCGCGGCAGCCTGTTCCAGCGCCTCTTTGCGCTCAACAGTCTGCACGGCGCGATAGATCGGGTTGTACTGCTCGATCCGCGCCAGATGCCACTGAACCACCTGCGTCACGGTGACCGCGTGAGCGGTGTACAGGCTCTCCAGTTGCGGGACAGTGACCTCGAAGAGTTTGCTGTCGAGCGTGGCTGGCGAGGTTGGAGGCGGCGCGCTCGCCGCAAAGCAAACCGGCGCAACGGTAAGCAGCGCCACCCAACAGATACGCGAGAAGTGCAGAGTTCGAGCGAACATGCGCTATTGTCGCTCGTTCGTACCCAGATAGAAAGAACTTTTCTGCAACCGAGGGGTCAAGTGGTCGCGGTGCGCAAAGCAGAAGGGCGGAGCCAGTTGCCTGGTCCGCCCTTCTGCTTTGCCTGTGAAGCCCCGCTTCAGGGGGTTGGTTTCTTGTCCTCGCTGCTTGCCATCGACGCAGGCATCTCGGCCTCCGAACGCGGCTTGACGAGATACTGAGGTTCGATGGCCGTGGCTGCAATGGCAACCTTGGGCGCAGCGGGCTTGGGAGCCACAACCTTCTTGGCCGGCGCAGCTTTCTTCACTGGCGCAGCTTTCTTGGCCACAACCTTCTTCGCCGGAGCTTTCTTGACTGGCGCAGCCTTCTTCGCGGCCACCTTCTTGGCTGGGGCTTTCTTGGCGACAGCCTTCTTGGCCGGAGCCGCCTTCTTCGCGACAGCCTTCTTGGCCGGAGCCGCCTTCTTCGCAGCGGGCTTCTTGGCTACAGCTTTTTTTGCCGTGGCTTTCGGAGCCGCCTTTTTGGCAACTGCCTTCTTGGCCGGAGCCGCCTTTTTGGCTGCGACTTTTTTGGCTGGCGCGGCCTTCTTGGCCGCAGGCTTGGCGGCTGCCTTTTTCGCAGCCGGTTTCTTGGGCGATGGACTCATCGATGTTTCTCCCTTCACGGAATTTGATCTGGCACCGCTTGTCTTTGTCTTCTTTTCCGAGCGAGTGCGAGCTTGTTTCTTCAGCAGGCTTTCCACATCATTTCCAGTCAGTGCCTGAGCACTTTTCCGGAGCCGCTCAATGTCATAGAACGCACGCTTCTCAGAAAGGAAGACGTGAACCACTATATCCACATAATCGAGCAGAATCCACTCCGATTTTTGACGTCCTTCCACCGAACGCGGATAGAGACCGAATTTGCGTTTCAGTTGCAGCTCAATCTCGTCGGCAATCGCTAGCACCTGGCGATCATTGGAGCCGGAGGTGATGAGAAAAAAGTCGGCGAGGCCAGAGTCCATCGCATCCAGCGCAAGCACGCGTGTATCTTCCCCTTTTTTGTCTTCGCAGGCGGCGACGGCGACCAGCAGTTGCTGAAGAGTTTCCGTGTTGGACATAGGTATTTGCTTCTCCTGTGCGGCGCGCAAGCGGTGCACGATTCATGGTAGCAGGAAGCGAGCTGGCCGCAGCCGCGCAGAACCGCGTCCATTCAAATGCCGAAGCCGTAGAGATGGTGCGCGCGAATGTAGTCCCAAACCGACACCGGCAAAAGAGCGTGAAGCTTGGTTTCGTTCTCGTCCCGGCCCGCGCCAGCCAGCCTCGCGCGAAGGTCTGAGGCGCTGATGTCAAAGTGGAGTCCTTCCAGAAAAATAATCTCCGCCGTGCGGTTTTCCGAGTCCTCCACGCAGATGGTTCTGACGTTTTCGGAATTGCTCACCAGCCGGTGAGCACGCAGCGAAGCAGGCAGCCAGCAAGGAGCATCGGCGGCATGACCGGCTCCCGGGCGCGATGCCACGATGAGCGTGGCCAGAAAAGGAATCTCTGCTGCGCGATGCCAGCCTGCAAATTGCTCCAGAGCATCCGCGCCCAGCAGAAAAAAGAACTGCGTGGCGGAAGCGCAATGAGCACGCAGGCGAAGCAGCGCGTCCACCGTAAAGTTGGGCTGACCATCTTCACGCGGAGCATCCAGCCGACTCAGTGTAAATCGCGGTTCGTCGGCGATGGCCAGCGCCGTCATGGCGGCCCGATGCTCAAAGTCCGTGGCCGCTTCCGATTTCAGCGGCTGTCGCGCGACAGGTGCAAACAGGACTGAGTCCAGATGCAGAGTCTCCAGCGCGGCGCGCGCAATGGCCAGATGGCCGTTGTGCGGAGGGTCAAAACTTCCGCCAAACAGAGCCAGCCGTGATCCGGCACAGGGATCGGATGAGGCACAGTGCGCGGATTTCGCATCCACAGTCGTCATCTCTCCATCGTAGCGAAGCCCAGAGCCGTTCGAGCGATTGTGCTCACTCCGCATCCTGTCAAGACGCTTTAGAATGGGTCCACTATGGGACCACGATGGAACCGGTAACACATTTGCTGACGGGTGCCTGCATCGGACGCGCAGGCTGGAATCGCAGGACAGCGCATGCCACGCTGGCTGCAACCCTCGCTGCGGAAGCGCCCGATCTCGACGTCCTCTGGGGATGGCGTGGTCCAGTCGAGGAACTGGCTCACCATCGCGGCATCACCCACACGCTGATTGCAGCGCCTGTCATGGCGGCGGTAGTGACCGGCGCGCTTTGGCTGTGGCATCGCCTGCGCGCTGCGCGTCGTCGGCAGAGCGCCGCGGTGCAACCTGTGCGCTGGGCCTGGGTATGGCTCACGGCCTTTGTCGCCGATCTCAGCCATCTCGCGCTCGACTGGGCAAACAACTACGGCGTCCGTCCGTTTTTCCCTTTCAATCGACATTGGTACGCAGGAAGCCTGATCTTCATCGTGGAGCCGGCCCTGTGGCTGATGCTCGGATTGGCCCTGCTCATTCCAGCCATGCTCGGGATCGCCGATCGCGAGATTGGAGCCAGGCGCGAGCACTTTCGCGGTCGGGCACTGGCGATCGCAGCCTTGTGTGGAGTGGTGCTGCTAGGCTGCTGGCGATGGGCAGAGCAGGCCGACGCGCGCAACCGTCTGATCGCCGCCGATGTCACACCCACGCCGTCCTTGCGCGTCGCGCTCGAGCCGTATCCTTGGAATCCCTTTCGCTGGCACGCGATTCTGGAGACGGACACAACGTGGCAGACGGCAGAGATCGATACACGAACCGGAGCCGTGGACAGCGATCCCCGAACCAACGCGCTCTTCAAGCCTCCCATGACGCCGGCCATCGAAGCGGCCAGGCAGACCCGGCTTGGCAAGGTCTATCTGGACTGGTCGCAGTGGCCCGTGGTGCGCGATCTGGGGCCAGTGCAGATCGCCGGTGTGCCGGTCAGCGGAGCAGGTGGAGCGCAATTGCCCGCCGGTCAAAGATGGACAACGGTCGAGTTCAGCGACCTGCGCTTTGCTTACTCCTACAAAGAAATGCGGATGGCCGGCAGCACCGAAGGCCGGCTCAGCGAGCAACTTGCCGACTCGCCTCTGAGCGGCTGGGTCTATGTCGTCGAGGGCAATCAACCGGCGGCCATGATTCTTGATGGGCGCGAGCAGCGCTGAACCGGCAGAACAGCGCGAAGTCAGCAGGGCAGCTCAGATCGGGCAGGGAATTGTTGGCCTCGCGACAAGCCTGTTGATCTCGCCAACAGCGGTTGAGTTGACCGAAGCGCAGGCGGGCCGGAGAATAGGGAATACACGATCGTTTCGTCTGAGGTGCGCATGTTCGCTTATCTGCTTTTGCTGGCCGCTGTTCTCAGCCATCTGCTGCCCCACGCGGGCTGGTATGGATTCACTGCGGTCGGTGGATCGCTGCTCTACTTTGGCGCTCGCCGCAACTGGCTGGAGATGGCCGCGCCTCTCGCGCTGCTCGCCGCCACCGACTACTATCTAACAGCGCACGTCTATGGCTATCCCTTTGTGTGGCAGGCCTATGTCGTCACCTGGGCGTGGTATCTGGGCGCAATGGCGCTTGGCTTTGCGCTCCTTCGCGAGCGCGTCACCCTCGGTCGCGGAGTGGCCGCGGCGCTGCTGGGGCCGACTTCCTTCTTCCTGCTGTCCAACTTCGCCGTCTGGCTTGGGGCAGAGACGCTCTATCCAAAAACTGTCGAAGGACTGGTCGCCTGCTACGTCGCCGGGTTGCCGTTTTACGGTCGTGATATTGTTTCAACCGCCTTGGTACTGGTCATCGCCTTTGCGGTTCCGGCTGCCGTGCGGCGCTGGATGGCTCACGATGCCGCCGCGCATCGAACGGCATAAACCGACTCGCATCACCCGGGCGTATACCCCTCAAAACCAGCATAAAGACCAAAGCGCATCGCCACCCGGCGATGCGCTTCTTTCGTTGCACGCGCAGACACTCGTCTGCCCACTACATCGCCAGCGATTTACACAATCTTCATTCGATTCGTGCTGTGTTCACGTTTTTGTCATCGCGGCGTAATCTCTCTCCGCCAAATTGGGAACAGGTGTGCGCTTCAGGAAGCGGCAAGGCTGCTGTAGCCGAGCCACGCCGTTCTGCACTTCCGCCCCGCAGGGCGATTTTCTTTGGAGGACTTGAGAGTTGAGACGCAATTGTTTACACACGATTTTTCTGCTTCTTGCCTACTTCGCGCTGACCACCCTGGTGGCCCGCGCCCAGGCCACCGGCAGCATCAACGGAACCGTCACTGACAACTCCGGCGCAGTCGTCGCAGGGGCTGACGTGACGGTGACCAATCTCGGATCCGGCACCGAGATGCACGCCGCTTCTGATGCAAGCGGCAGCTTCAGCGTCATGGGCCTCAGACCGGGTCGCTATAAGATTGTGGTCAATCGTCAGGGCTTTCAAACCACCACGATGGATGCACTCTCGCTGACGGCAGGCCACGCGCTCACGGAAACCGTCGCGTTGAAGGTGGCCGCGGTCGGTGAAACGGTCAACGTCACGGCGGCCATGCCCGGCGTCACCGAGCAGCCCTCGCAGCAGCAGATCTTTGAAAGCGATGAGCAGATTCGTGTTCTCGACAGCAAGCAGATGGAAGCCGTAGGTCCGCTTGCCGGCGCGGCGCAGATCGTCTCCGAGACTCCGGGCGCGAATGTGACCGGCTATGGCGACACCGGCGCAACCAAGTATACGGTGGGCATCAACGGCGTCTCGCAGGGCTGGGGCGGCTACGGCGGCTATACCGGCGGCGGCGCGCTGGCCATCACCTTCGATGGCGTGCCTATCGTTGATCCGGGCACCGATCTCTGGCAGTCTCCCACCATTCCCGAGCAGTTCCTCATCCAGAACGCCAATGTCACCTACGGCCCCGGCGATGCGGATACGCGCTGGTACAACAACGTCGGCGGCATGATCGAATTCACGCCGGTGCAGCCCACTTCCAGGCCCCACCTGAACGCCTCCATGACCTACGGCAGCTTCAGCCAGAAGGATATTGCCGTGGTCGGCACCAGCGGCATCTTTCACGGCTGGTCGGCGGTTGTTGGCGGCGGCGTCGGCGACGGCAACGACTTCCGCAGCGCGCCCGATGGCTTCCAGAACCCCGGCAAAGACCTGGCCTTCTTTGGCAAGGCCATCAAGAGCTACCAGGCCAACAGCTTCGAGATTGCCGGTTACTACGCGCACGGCGCCGGTTATCGCTCTCAGGTCATTCCCACGGCAGCCAATCCCCTCATCACCGTCGATGGCACGCCTACCGGCCAGCAGTACAGTCAGCAGACCTCCGGCTACTACAGCACGCTGCCATACCTGAGCTATGAGAAGTACGACACCAACGAGATGGGCCTGCTCTACGGCCGCGAACACATCCAGCTTGACCCGACCACTAACCTCGAAAACCTCTCCTGGTATATGCACATCGCGCGCTCGCACTATCGCCAGAACGATCTCTACAACGCGGGTCCGCAGCAGGAGGAGTGGAACAGCCCGTACACGGACACGGTAGGCGACAAGCTGCTCGTCACCAAGCGGCTGCCCTACAACTTCATCACCGTTGGCGGCTACTACATCAGCGCTCTCTACAACAGCCGCAACAACTTCTTCAACACAGCCGACGGCGGCGCCAAGCGCATCGCCAACATCGGCGGCAAGATTCGCTCCTCCTACTTCAATCAGGATGATTTTGCCGTCCTCGCGCAGGATGAGATTCGCTTCAACTCCTACGTCAGCCTGATTCCGAGCCTGCGTTACGTGGGCTTCCGTACGGGCTATTCGTCCGCGGTTCCCGAGGACTTCCAGCTTGCGCCCAACGCCGTCCTTGCCTCGCATTGCGCCGCCACGGGTGCTTCCACGCCGGGCAACGTCAAGGTCCAAAGCTCGGAGTGCGGCGGCCTCGAGAATCGCAGCGGCGCCGAGCCGGCAGTCAATGCCACCGTGCGCGCGCTGCCGTGGCTGCAAGTCTATGGCGGCTTCATGGAAGCCTTGCGCGGGCCTCAGTTGGGCGGCGGCGGCGGTCTCTTCCAAAGCGTCGATCCGGCCAGCTATCATCTCTCGCGTCAGGAGTACTGGCAGGCCGGCTTCAAGATTCACCATGAAGGAACCGGCGTGCTCAACTCCATGCTCATCACCGGCACCTTCTATCACCAGCGCTGGGCCAATCAGGAGATCGACACCACGCTCGCCAACGGCAACACCGTCTCGGCCAACGGAACTTCGGCTTACAAGGGTTTCAACGCCTCCTTTGACGACGATCCCATCGCGCACATGCACGTCTTTGCCAACTTCAACGTAGAGACCTCAATCTACACCAACTACACCACCGTCGTGCCCATCAACTCCTCCACGCCTCAGCAGGACTTCAACGGCCTCCACGTGCCCTACGTGCCGAGCGCGTCTCTCAATGCAGGATTCTTCTATGACAAGAAGATCAGCCAGGATCTCCACGTCGAGCCGATGATCGCCTTCCAGTTCATCGGATCGCAGTACATCTTCAACAACAACGGCGTGGACGCGGCCGGCAACCAGTTCCCACAGCCCAGCAGCCAGCAGATGTCCAGCTACGGCACGCTGAACCTGGGCATCAAAGCTCCCTACAAACGCTTTATGGAGTTTGATATCAACGCGCAGAATGTGGCGAATTCCCGCTACAACATCTACGAATTCATCTCCTCGGGCGGCTACTACGGCACAAACTCGGCCGGCATCTTTGGCCCTTCCGCCAATGCGCAGCAGGCAGGCTACATCCTTGCCTATCCGGGCGCGCCCGTGGCTGTCTACGGCACACTCCAGTTCCATTTCTAGGGGCAGTGCAGCCGTCTCGACCAAACTTTTGAACGTAAAACCCACGCATCGGGGAACCAACCAGTCTCCCGATGCGTTTTCCGTTGCATCAAGGGAGCCGCACTGCGCAGCTTGGGTCACCGCTGCGTGGTTTGCGATACTGAATTGTCATGCCAATTGAGAATCTGCAAGAATCCGCACAGAAGATCGCCAGCCTGCTCAACGGAATTATCCAGAAGGGCGACTTCCGACTGAAGTTTCGCGCCATGGCCGGCGAGTCGGCCTTGCCGGAGACCCCACGACTGGTCGTCGAGTTTGCCGGACCGGATGCTCCGCTGTTGACCCAGCGTCGAGGGGAACTGCTGCGCGCCCTGGAGCACCTAGGCACGCAGGCGCTGCGCCTGGAGCCGCAGGAGCAGTTTTTGCTGAGCTTCGACGCCCTCAACTTCAAGGCCATGGAAGAGCAGGAGCTTCGCCTGGCTGCGGAGACCGCCGCCGCGCGTGTGCTGGAGACCGGAATGCCTTACAGTTTTTCTCCCACGCACTCCCGCGAACGCCGCAGGCTGCACATGATCTTCCGCGAGATCGAAGGTGTGGAGACGGCTTCACTGGGCGAGGGCAGCGAGCGCTATCTGGTCGTCTATCCTGAAGGCAAAACCCACCTGCCAGCTCCGATTCCGGCCATGCCGCGTCGGGGTGGTGATCGCGATACGCGCGGTGATCGCAACGGGCGTGGCGACCGCGGTGGGCGCGGCAGCCGGGATGGTCGTTCCGGCGGCGGCTTCAACCGCCGCTGATCCGGCCGCAGCCACAGCTCAGACCTTCAGGAAGATCCGCCGACGATACATCCACCAGACCGGCAGGAAGCAGACCACCAGAAACGCCGTCGAGTAGGCGAAACAGCCAAGTCCAGGCGGAGGAATCCTGCTGAAAAGGTGCACAAAAGCCCAGCGCAGCGCATCCGAGCGCTTGTCGGCCACGGTTACCGGAATCAGTCCCACCGCGCCCGGCAGTAGTTCCGAGATCATATAGGCGGCAATGGCGTTCGAGCCAAGCACAATCCAGGCCCAGGTCCATCTTCCGCGCCATCCCTTGCACTCGATCATCCAGTAGAGCAGCGCCCACACCCCAGCCGAAATGCCCGCCGCAGCCAGCACATAGGAGCTGGTCCACAGCTTCTTGTTCAGCGGAAACCATACCGCCCACAGCATGCCCAGCGCAAAGCTAAGCACCGCAGCGCCCAGCAGTCCTTCAGCCTTCTGCGCCTTGGTGTGAACCGTCCGCAGCCACTGTCCGGCCAGCACGCCCAGCAGCGTCGTCGCCAGCGCGGGCAGGTCGCTCAGCAGTCCCTCCGGGTCGCGAACCCCTTCATATAGCCGTCCCGGGAAGATATGCCGATCCAGCCAGGCAACCAGATTGATGTTCTTGTCGAGAATGGGAAAATCGCGGCCGGGCATGCCAAAGCCAGGCACAGGAACGTGCGTCATAAGCATCCAGTAGCCAAGCAGCGCAACCACAGCCGCCAGCAACTTGGTGAGCGGCCGTCGATCCCAAAGATAGAAAAGCCCGACGAGCAGATAGCAGATCGCGATCCGCTGCAACACGCCATAGATACGCAGCGTGGCCAGTGGGAAGTGTGGAAATCCGTTGACCACCAGCCCCAGCAGAAACAGAATCACCGCGCGCCGCAGCACCTGCACGGCCAGTTGGGAGCGCGTCGCCCCGCGCGCCAGTCGCGCCTCAAACGCAAAGACAATCGACGCTCCCACCACAAACAGAAACGTCGGAAAAACCAGATCAGTGGCGGTCATGCCGTTCCAGTCGGCATGCTTCATGAAGCTCCAGGCGAAATGTCCATCTCCGTTGTTGTTCACCATAATCATGAACGCGATGGTGATGCCGCGCAGCACGTCGAGCGAAAGCAGCCGGTGAGGCGCGGCGGGCAGAACTGCGGCGGGCGCGTGGTGCGTCTCGGTCATGATTGCGCTCCTTTACGGACGGGATATGCGATGTGCTCTTCACCGTATCCGAGTTGTTCGCAATTCGGCAAGCAGAATCTCTGGCGGCCACACTTTACCAGGCCGTCTGCGATAGACTTTGGCCGGAGGGTAGAGTTGAGGATTTCCGGTCGAAGCGTTGCGCTTGGCCTGATGGCACTTTGGGCTGCGGGGTGGTGGCTGAGCGGCTTGTCTCAGCAGCCGTCAAGCGGCGCGGGAGTTCAGACGAGCAACCAGACCAGCAACTCCATGGGCAACTCAACCGGCGAAGCAGCTCCGGTCATTCTCGATGACCAGCATCGGCCCATCACCGCCGGCGGCTTCGTCCAATCCGGCCCCATCATCTTTCAGGACATCTCGCAATCATCCGGCCTGGCAAACTGGAAGCACGTCATGGGTAACGCCGACAAGCAGCTCATCATCGACGCCGATGGCTCCGGCGTCGGGCTGATCGACTACGACAACGACGGCTGGCTCGACATCTACATGGTCAACGGTTCCACCTTTGACGCGATGGACGGCAAGAGCACTCCACCGCACGCCGCGCTGTTTCACAACAATCACGACGGCACTTTCACCGATGTCGCAGCCCAGGCCGGCGTCACCAACGACCGCTGGGGTTACGGCGTCGCCATCGGCGACTTTGACAACGATGGCTGGCCGGATATCGCTGTCACCAACTGGGGCAAAAACCGCCTTTACCACAACAATCACAACGGCACCTTCACCGACGTCGCCGAAAAAGCCGGCATCCAACTGGGCAACTGGTCCTCGGGCGTCACCTGGGGCGATTACGACGGCGACGGCAAGCTCGATCTCTTCATCTCCGGCTACATCCACTTTGACCGCGCGCATCTGCCTTACAGCGGCAATGCCGAGGTGGGTTATGCGCAGTGCCTCTTCCGCGGCGAGGTGGGCATGTGCGGTCCGCGCGGGCTGAAAGGCGAGCCGGATCATCTCTTCCACAACAACGGCGACGGCACATTTACCGATGTCAGCGTCCAGGCGGGCGTCAGCGATCCGCCCCGTTACTACGGCTTCACCTCCGTCTTTGTCGACCTGAACGACGATGGCAAGCCGGATCTGCTCGTTGCCAACGATTCCACGCCAAGCTATCTCTACATCAACCAGGGTCACGGCAAATTCGAAGAGGACAGCTACTCGGCCGGCTTTGCCGTCAACAAGGATGGCCGCGAGGTTGCCTCGATGGGTCTTGCCGTCGGCGACTACGACAACGATGGCCGGCTCGATATCCTCGACACGGATTTCTCCGACGACTACAAGGTGCTTTATCACAACGATGGCCATGCCGAGTTTACGGATGTCAGCTATGCTGCTGGCATCGCCCTGCCTACACGACCTTTTCTGGGCTGGGGCGATGGCTTCCTCGACTATGACAACGACGGCTGGAAAGATATCTTCATGGTCAACGGCCACGTCTATCCCGATGCCGGCGAGCGCGGCTGGGGCACCACCTATGCCGAGCGACCGCTGCTTTTTCACAATCAGCGCAACGGAAAATTCGCGCTGGTTCCCGCCGTCGAAGGCACCGGCCTGGCCGACGTCATTCCCGGTCGCGGCGCGGCCTTTGGCGATCTTTTCAACGACGGCAAGATCGACGTGGTCATTAATCCGATCGACGGTCCTGCGGTGCTGCTGCGCAACGTCAATCCGGACCATCATCACTGGGTTGAGATGAAGCTGATCGGCGGCGCAAAAAGTCCACGAGATGCAATCGGGGCGAAAGTGTTTCTCCGTGCCAACGGAATGCGGCAGCGTGGGGATGTCATGAGCGGCGGCAGCTACATCTCGTCCAATGACCCGCGGCTTCACTTTGGTCTGGGCGACGCAACCGCGGTGGGCACAGCCGAGATTCACTGGCCCTCAGGCCGCGTGCAATTCGTCCGTCTGCCCGCTGTCGATCGCATTTACACCATTACCGAAGGTCGCGGGATCACCGGATCCTTGTGCAGCGGGAAGCCGTGCTCGACTTTGTCTCATCGCGTGTCGCGGCATAATTCAGTTGGTTCGGGAGCGGGTCTTTGAGCGCAGACAGGTGGATGGAGCGGCATGGAATGCGAGTAGGGATGGTGGCAGTGCTTTGCCTGGCGATGGGGTGCGGCGTATGGGCGCAGCAACCGAGTGCGATGGGAGGAGCGGCGAGCGGTGCGCCAGCGAAGCCAGTCCACGATGCCGAGAACCGGCCCATCACCGCTGGCGGCTTCGTCGATTCCGGCCCCATCGTCTTCGAGGACGACTCCAAATCCTCGGGACTGGCGAAATGGAAGCACGTCATGGGCACGCCCGCAAAGAAGTACATTCTGGAGACGGATGGCTCGGGTGTTGGCCTGATCGACTACGACAACGACGGCTGGCTCGACATTTACATGGTCAACGGCTCGACGTATGACGCGCTTGACGGCAAGACCACGCCGCCGCACGCCGCACTCTTTCACAACAACCACGACGGCACCTTCACCGACGTCGCGGCCAAAGCCGGCGTCACCAACGATCGGTGGGGATTTGGCGTGGCCATCGCCGATTACGACAACGACGGCTGGCCCGATATCTTCGTCGCCAACTACGGCAAGAACCGGCTCTATCACAACAATCACAACGGCACTTTTACGGATGTGGGCGAAAAAGCGGGCATCACGCTCGGCAACTGGTCGGATGGCGTGACGTGGGGCGACTACGATGGAGATGGGAAGCTGGATGTATTTGTGACGGGCTATCTGCACTACGACGCGCACAATCAACCCTCGTTTGGCGATCCCAAAGTGCCGGATGCCTTCTGCCAGTTGCGTGGCATGGCTGTGATGTGCGGCCCGCGCGGACTGAAAGGCGAACCGGATCATCTCTTCCACAATAACGGCGACGGCACATTCACCGACGTCAGCGTCAAGGCGGGTGTCAGCGATCCAGGCGGGTACTACGGATTTACGGCGATCTTTGCGGATATGGAAAACAACGGCAAGCAGGATCTGCTTGTGGCCGACGATTCGACGCCCAACTATCTCTATCACAACAAAGGCGATGGGACGTTTGAAGACGACAGCTACATCTCCGGTTTTGCTGTGAACCGCGACGGGCGCGAGATTGCTTCGATGGGCCTGGCCGTCGGCGACTATCGCAACAACGGGCTGCTCGATATTCTCGTCACAGACTTCTCCGATGATTACAAAGTCCTCTATCGCAACGACGGCGACCTGAACTTCAGCGATGTCAGCGACGAGGTCGGCATCGCCAGCCTGCCCATCCCCTTTCTGGGCTGGGGCACGGGTCTTGTCGACTATGACAATGACGGATGGAAAGACATTTTTATGGTCAACGGCCACGTCTATCCACAGGTGGATCAGCATGACTGGGGCACCAGCTACGCCCAGCGCACCCTGCTTTTTCGCAATCTGCAAGGGGAGAAATTCGAGTACATTCCTCCGGTGAAGGGCAGCGGACTGGCTGTGGTCGCGCCGGGTCGCGGCGCGGCCTTTGGCGACCTTTTCAACGACGGCAAGATCGATGTCGTCATCAATCCGGTCGACGGCCCGGCCGTCCTGCTGCGCAATGTCAACAACGACTACCATCACTGGGTCGAGCTAAAGCTGGTCGGCGGCGCAAAAAGTCCGCGCGACGCCGTTGGAGCCACGGTTTATCTCACCGCAAATGGAATGCGCCAGCGCGAAGATATCTTGAGCGGCGGCAGCTTCATCTCCTCCAACGATCAGCGCGCGCACTTTGGCCTCGGCGATGCAAAGGACGCAGGCACGGCGGAGATTGACTGGCCCTCCGGCATCAAAGAGACGGTAAAAATTCCCGCCGTCGATCGCATCTTTACCATCACGGAAGGCAAAGGCATCACCGGCGCACTGTGCAAAGGCAAGCGCTGCCGCATTCGCTGAGCCAGTAGGCTGGTGATTTGCCCAGCGGACCGGGCGCTACAAAAAATCCTCGCTCCCGGTCCATCCAGTCCGGTCCATCCAGTCCGCTGCCTTCAGAAGATCCCCGCCAGCCACGTAGATTCTGCCAGAAAGTCCACGTTCTTCAGCGCCGACTCATCCTCCGCCAGCGACTCCGCGGGAACCACGTGCTTCAGCGTCATCACCGGGCATAGCGACTCCGCCAGCACCTGATTCACCATGCCCTGACGCGTCAGCGTCGACAGCATCGAAGCTGGGTGCGCGCCCAGCACAATCAGATCGCTTTGTCGCTGCCGCGCCTGATAGAGAATCTCGCCCGCAACGCTGCCTTCGGCAGAAAGAGCGCGAACCTGAACTTCGCGCGGCACCGATTTCGGCAGCAGCTTCTCCAACTCGGCCTCCAGCGTTACTGTCGAGCAGCCCGGGTCCAGCGGCGACTCGGCGCGTGGCGGAATCAGGTGCAGGATCGTCAGTTGCGCATCCAGCGTCCGGGCAACTTGAGCGGCCAGCATCACAGGCTGCAACTCGCAGTTCAAGTGTGACACCGTGCACAGAATCCTGCGCAACCTGTGCCCATGCACTTTGGGATCCAGCGCATTCGGCCCCACCGTTATCACCGGCACCGGCGCCGAGCGCAGCACCTCTTCGGCTACCGAGCCAAGGAAGAACTTGCCCACCCGTCCCGGCACGCGAGAGGCCATCACAATGCGGTCGATCGAGTGTCTCCGGGCATAGGTAAGAATCTCCTCCGCGGCAATGCCGGTCTTCACCACAATCTCGCTGTCCACGCCCAGCGCGGCAGCGCGCTGACGCAGCGGTTCCAGTGCGGCCGTGGCATAGAGCGTAGCTCGTTCATAGTCGACTGAACGCAGGCCCGCAGAATCCTCGGTCGCGGTCGCCAGCACATCAAAGACGTGGAAGAGAATGAGCTTCGAGCGGTACTCCTGCGCTTCGCTCAAAGCGCAGGCAAAGGCGCGCTCATCCGCATGAGACGCGGCGGCAAACAGAATACGGGCAGGGCGGACCCAGTTCGCTGGAATGGAAACGGTTCGTTCCGAAGCAGGCATGGCAGCCTCCTTTTGCAGGCGGCAAGCGGACGCTTTCCGTCGATACAGCTATTGTGCTCCCGATCCGGCCTGCTGTGTGTGACAGAGAGCACAGGAATACAAAAAAACATCGCCGCCCCTCGGAAAATCCAACCCAAGGTGGAGATGTTTCCGTCTGGAGAATTTACGTCAGGCGATTTTTCTGTCCGTGGACTTTCAACTCGCAGATGTTCATCTGGCAGACCTTTCCCAGGCAGCCCCCCAGCCAGCCCCGCCCCGCTCAGCCATGCATCGAGTCGCTTCGGACCTTGCCGCGAAACATCCAATAGGAGATCGAGAAATAGAGCGCCGCCAGTCCGATTCCAAAGATCCACCACAGCAGGCCAACGTGCAGCGTGTACGGGCTGGAGATCGCATCCTCCAGCCGAATGCTCCGGTCCGCTCCCGTCGTCGCCGGCAGCAGCGTCGGAAACAATCCCCAGCAGGCCCCCACCAGCATCAGCGCCAGATAGCCGCTCGAGCACCCAAACGCTTTTAGAACGCGCCCTTTCCGGTGGAAGATCAAGGCTCCGCCCAGGCACAGCGCCACGCCAAACGGGATGATGTAGGTGATCGGAAAGCGGTTGTAATTCACGAGGGTTGCCGGCTGCACCATCATCGTCGCCGGCACACTCAGCAGCGTCAGCGCCACCACAGCGCCCCACAGCACCGGCACGCTCCGGATCGCGCGCGACTCCACAGCGCCGGTCGTCTTCACGCTCAGCCACAGTGCGCCATGCATCGCAAGCGCTGCGCAGGCCAGCAGCCCACCCAGCACGGTGTACCAGTCCAGCACTCCGGGATGCATTCCCGGCTGCCAGTTGGTCCACAACGGCAGAAAAAAGTACCCATCCGCCTGCAGCGGCACCCCGCGAATCACATTGGCCAGCGCCGCTCCCAGAAAGATCGTCAGCAGCGTGCTCGACAGTCCAAAGAGGCCATCCAGCAGCGCCCGCCACACCCCCAGTTCAATATGGTTGCGCAACTCCAGCGTGATGCCGCGCACCATCAGCAGCCACAGCACCATCATCAGCGGAAGATAAAATCCGCTGAACGCCGAGGCATAGAGCCAGGGAAACGCAAAGTAGAGCGTGCCGCCGCCGGCCAGAAGCCAGACCTCGTTCCCGTCCCACACAGGCCCGATCGACTGCACCACCATGCGCCGCTCGCCTTCATTCCGCGCCACATACAGATGCAGGATTCCCGTGCCCAGATCAAAGCCGTCCAGCACCACATACGCAACAATCATGCAGCCCACCAGCCAGAACCAGAGAACACCCATCGTCGCCCCCTTCGTTTCTTCAGCTTCCGTTGCGACTCAGTGCGCCAGCGCATTCTGTGTGGACGATACGGGCGTTGGGCCCATGCTGATCTCGCGATAGATCAGCACCACAAACAGGATCGCCAGCAGCGCGTACATGCCCATGAATCCAAGCAGCGTGAACAGCGTATTGCTGGCCGAGACGGTCGCGGAAAAGCCCAGTCCCGTGCGCATCAGCCCATACACCAGCCACGGTTGCCGACCGATCTCCGCCGTCATCCAGCCGGCAGTATTCGCAATATACGGCAGCGGAAAACTCAGCAGCAGCGCCCACAGCATCCACCGCGACGTCCACAGCTTGTCTCGCCACAGCAGAAATGCAGCCACCATCATCACCGCTGCGAAGTAGGTCCCCAGGCCGGCCATGATGTGATAGGCATAGAACAGCAGCGGCAGCGTGGTCGGCCACTGGTCGCGCGGAAAAGCATCCAGCCCCGTTACTTCCGCCTTGGTCGTCCCATAGATCAGAAAGCTCAGCACGCTGTTGACCACAATCGGATTGTCAATCTGACCGGTATTCTCGTCCGGCTGCCCCATCAGCACCAGACCAGCACCTTTTTCGGAGTGAAACAGCCCTTCCATCGCGGCAATCGAAGCCGGCTGATGCCTGGCCAGGTATTTCCCATGCAGATCGCCGGTCGGAAAGATAATCGCAATCGAGGCCAGCACGCCAGCAATAACTCCCACCCGAAGATAGATCCGCGCAAAGCGGTGCCAGCGGTCTTCCAGCAGATAGAGCGCGCCCGTTGCCGCCATCACAAAAGCGCCGGTAATCACCGCCCCGCACATGTTGTGCATGTACTGCAAAATCGCCCAGGGATTCGTCAGCAGCCCTACAAAGCTGGTGATCTCAAACTGTCCCCGCGCATTGATCTGGTAGGCAACCGGATGCTGCATCCACGCGTCGGTCACAATGATGAAATAGCCCGAAAGCCACGAGCCAAGAAACACCAGCACGGCAGAAAGCCAGTGCCACACACGCGAAAGCCGCTTCTCTCCATATAAAAACAAGCCCAGAAACGCCGATTCCAGAAAGAACGAAAACGTGCCTTCCATCGCCAGCGGCTGGCCGATCACGCCGCCGGTCATGCGTGAAAACTGCGCCCAATTTGTGCCAAACTCAAACTCCATGGGAATTCCAGTTACCACGCCAAACACAAAATTGATGCCAAAGATGCGTGCCCAGAATCGCGCCGCCTGATTCCAGTGCTCATCGCCAGTCCGCAGCGCAACCGTTTTCATCACCACAATCAGCAGCGCCAGGCCCATGGTGAGCTGAGGAAACAGATAGTGGAACGTTACGGTAAAGGCAAACTGAATTCGGTGCATCACTTCCGCGTTCATGCTGGGTTCCTCATGGCTGCCGCGGCAGGGGTCGACCACCAGTCCCGCTCTGGCTCCCTGTTTTCATTCTGTTCCTGTTTCCGGGGCGTGTCCATTGCCCGCCACTTCCTGTTCCAATACTTCCTGTTTCAATGTCGCCGATCATCGGGCAGGCATCGGTGACGACGATCACAGTGATTCATCCCAAACAGGAGTTTCCTAAGGGCGTGGGGGTCATCACAATGGAACCGATGCCGTTCGAACCGATTGCCATGAAGCCAATGGTTGAGCTACCCGCTCGCGGTGCGCTCAACTACGACGAAACGCCATTTCTAGCCATCTGGGAAGTCACGCAATCCTGCGATCTGGCCTGTAAGCACTGCCGCGCCGCAGCTCAGCCTGATGCGCATCCAGAGCAGTTGACCACCGCTCAGGGCAAGGAATTGATCGATCAGATTGCCGCCATGCATGTGCCGGTGTTTGTGCTCACCGGCGGCGATCCGCTCAAGCGCGCCGACATTTTTGAACTGGTCCGTCACGCCGCCCAGCGCGGTGTCCGCATCGCGCTCACGCCCAGCGCCACACCGCTGCTCACGCGCGAGGCCATCTTCCGCCTGCGCGATGCGGGATTGGTTCGGCTCGGCATCTCCCTCGACGGCTCCTCGCCCGAGATTCACGATGTCTTTCGCGGGCTTCCCGGAGCCTGGCAGCGCACCATCGATGCGATTGGCTGGGCTGCCGAAGCCGGCATTCCCATTCAGGTCCACACCACTCTAAGCCGCCACAACGCCCATGATATGGACGCCATGACCGAGCTGTTGGAACGGCTACAGGTCGTCATGTGGAATCTCTTTTTCCTCGTTCCCGTTGGGCGCGGACAGCTTGCAGATATGCTCAGCGGCGAGGAGTTTGAATCTATCTTCGACCGCCTCTTTCAGCTTTCTCAGCGTGCGCCGTTTCAGATCAAGACCACCGAGGCCATGCACTACCGCCGCTATCTCCTCCAACACAATCTGGAGGAGCGTCACGTAGCGCCCCATGCCCACCCGGCGCACGCCTATGAGCCTGGCGCGCCCACAGCTTCCACCGCGGCGCGCAACATGGGTTGGGCCACGCGGCGCGTCAACGATGGCCGCGGATTCGTTTTCATCTCCCACAAAGGCGAGGTCTTTCCCAGCGGATTTCTGCCTATCCACGCCGGTAGCATTCTTGACAAGCCGCTCGCAGAGATCTATCGCGACGCGCCTGTCTTTCGCGCTCTGCGTGACACCGATCAACTCCGCGGCAAATGCGGCGACTGTGAGTTTCGCCAGATTTGCGGCGGTTCGCGCGCCCGGGCCTACGCCGTCACAGGCGACTATCTCGCCGCGGAGCCGTGCTGCACCTATCAGCCACGCCACGCCAGGCAATCCAGCCGCTCTGCCCATTCGCAAGCCATGCCGTCCGCCATGCCGCCTGGAACTCAGGTTGTCTCGGCAAGGCCATCCGGCAACGCGAGCGCCCATCTCCTGCACGTGCTCCAACCGCGTTGATAGCGCAGTTTCGTGGGCAGCTAACAATCGGGAAATCACCTGCAACCGCCCCGCCATCGCGTCGGGGCGGTTGCCTCTTGTTCGCATTCCCCAGGTCTGACCCAGCTCGCCCGGTCTCGCCCGAGTCTGCATTGCGCAAATTATTTGTTGCAACGACTACTCTCCCTGCTGCATCCTATCTTTGCGCTGGTTCTCACCAGGCTTTGGTTGTGACCATGGTCGCGTCCCGTTTTGTTCTTGCCGCGCCGCTCGCTTTTTGAGCGGCTGCTGCTTACCCACACTGTCTTCACTGATTTTTGAAAGGAATCTCAACGCATGAAGTTCAAGATCGCTGCTTTTGTTCTTGCCCTGGCGGCTCCCGTAGCCTTCGCTCAAACCACCACCTGGAAGTCTGACCCCGCACACTCCGAAGTCGATTTCGCCATCAAGCACATGTCGCTCACTAACGTCCACGGACGCTTCGGCGCAGTCGACGCCACCATCACCTACGATTCGGCCAACATCGCCAAATCCTCCGTCGTCGCCACCATCAGCGTCGCCGGCGTCGATACCGGCGAAGCGGCGCGCGACAATCATCTCAAGACCGACGCCTTCTTTGACGTTGCCAAATACGCCACCGCTACCTTCCAAAGCACCAGCGTCGTCAAGCAGCCCAACGGCCTCAAGGTCACCGGAAACCTCACCATCAAAGGCATCACCAAGCCCGTCGTCCTCGATGTCGATGGTCCCACAGCGCCCGTCACAGGCATGGACAAGAAGCAGCACGTCGGCTTCTCCGCTACCACCACGCTCCACCGTCAGGACTGGGGCATCGGCACCAGCTTTCCCTCGGCCGTTCTCGGCGACGACGTCAAGATCGACATCGAACTTGACGCCGCACAGCAGTAATCGCAGCTCGCGCGGGAGCGATTTCGCTTCGTTCCCGCGCATCTCCGGCACGCATGACCCCGCAGCCCAGCCAATCCGCATTCTCCAGCCCCCAGGCCGAGTTGTTCCTGCGTCTGCTGCGCGTTTCTGACCAGCTCAATCGAGCCTTCCAGCTTCGTCTCCGCCCATTTCAGCTCACCCATCCGCAGTACAACGTCCTGCGCATCCTTCGCGGCGCGCCTGCTTCAGGTCTCACCTGCTCGTCCATTGGCCACAGCATGATCACCGCTGAGCCGGATATCACCCGCCTGCTGGCTCGCCTGCGCCTGCGCAAACTCGTCGCGCAGCGTCGCGATCCCGCAGACCGCCGCGTCGTCTGGACGCGCATCACCTCACGCGGACTCGCGCTCCTCAAGGAACTCGACCCCATCGTCGAACTCGAGCCGCAGCAAATCCTTCGCGCGCTCACTGCCGATCAGGTTCATCAACTCAATGCTCTGTTGCAGTTGCTGGGCAGCGGCTCCCAGCCAGACCATCCGCCGCTGTGTCCTGGCTCAGCCAGCGCATCGTCGCCTCTGGCAGCCGCCAGCCTCGCCAAATCCTGTCCCGCTGCCAGCCTCGCCCATCCGGACGCGGCTCCCAACTCCGGCGTCCTCAGACGCTCCGGTCCACGCGTGACTGTGCCGCGGGCTCCTCGGTAATGATCTTGTTGTGCAGGCAATACAGTGCCAGCTCCAGCCGGTCTGAAACACCCAGCTTGTCATAGATCTTCCGCAGATAATTCTTCACCACCTGGTCGGAAGTTCCAAGCTGGTAGGCAATCTCCTTGTTCCGCTTGCCCTGCGTGATCCCTGTAATAATCACCATCTCTTTGGCCGTCAGCTTGGCCTGCGATTTGGGATGGATCAGCGATTGCGCCTGCGACCGATACGCTTCAATCACCAGATTCACCGACTGATTGTCGATCCACGTCTCGCCGTGTGCAATCTTCCTCACGCACTTCACCAGCAGGTCCGGCGAAATCGAGCGTGAGATCACCCCGCGCACACCCTTCCGATACATCTCCACCGTACCCTGATCATCCGATTGCGAAGCCTGCACAATAATCTTGATCTCCGGCGCAGTCTTCAGCAGATTCGGAATCGCGTCCACCGTCCCCGCCAGCAGCCCGGCTTCCATCAGCAGCACATCGCTCGGATATCGCTCTACCGCCGCAAACAGATTCTCCATCGTGTCGGCTTGCGCCACCACACGCAAATCGTCTTCCAGCGCAAAGATCTTCCGGATTCCCACCCGATAGATCGCCTGCGAGTCAGCCAGGATAATGCGAATCGCATTCGGGTTGGCGACAGACTCCTCCGCTTCTAACTCTGCGGCGTCATGCGATTTGTTGACTGTCATCTTTCGCCCCGTCACATTACTCTCCATCTACTGATCTGAAAACCTGTAATTATCGATCGTCGCTGCAACCAGAAAAGCATCTTTCCGCGCCTGACATCGCACCACGCGCCCCTGGCACGATATGTGCACATCCTTGGCAACTCCCATCGCTTGCCCCGGCATATTCAGTTGAAACCGGATCGGCTGGCCCGGCTTCATCGCCTGGGTCGTCAGCAGCGAAATTCCGCTTGCCGACACATTCTCCGTCTTCGCTTCCACGGTCGTCTCATCCCAATGCACCGTCACCGGCATGCTCAGCGGAAAGCGCACCGCCGCGCGGACTCCTGTTGCACTGTCCGCTTGTGCAATCTTCAACACGTCCTTGAACCAAGGCTTCATTTCGTTCATTGTCGAGCTTCAGCGCCTCCATCCTATCCCGAACATCCAATGCTGGAACATCCGATTCTGGAAACACTGTATCGAACTGCCTTCCTGGCTCGCTGAAACCAAAGTTTCGTCAGCAAATCCAAAAGTACTGTATCCAAGGTACCCAATACAATCCTGCTTTTGTGCCACCCACTCACCAAAAGGATGCAGAATCCCCCCTTGTCTCATCCCCCCAGCACGCTAAACGCCGCCGAAGCGCCCACCCACTCCAGATCACGATTATGATCCACGCCCATCATCGCGCTTCGCCCCAGCCGCACCAGGCTGATCGCAGGCGTCATCGCGCCTCCATCCGGCCACGCGTACAGGATGCGAATCTCCGCCTGCGTCATTCCATGCGGTGTCGCAATCGTCGGCTCAAAGCGCATCCGCTGCTGCACCAGATAGTGCCCGCGCTCGCCTGCCGGAATCGCCTCCAACTCCGCATCGCTGGGCGCAAATACAATCCCCTTGCCGGCAAACGAAAACAGAGGCTTCAGCAGCAGCTCGTCATAGACCGCGCCCCCGCTTCGCTGCTCCGGCAGCGGCACACCCGCCCGCTGCAAGGCCGCGTAGCCCTGACCGGCCAGAAAATCCTCCAGAAACGCCGCCGGAGGAACGCAGGCGTGCGCCTCGATGCTGCTTCCCACAACCGTACCGCTTAGCCACGGCAGCGCAAACTTGCTCACGCGAAAGTACCAGTTTGGATGCCCGGCCCACTGAACATCCCACTCCGCCTCCAGGTCAAACTGCAATCGCACGCGCTTCGCCATCATCTCGTCGGCGATCGCGCGGTTATAGATGCGTCGAATCTCCACCCAGCGGCCCTGCTCATCCCGATAGCCCAGCTTCCGCCCCATCGGCTCAATCGCGGCAATGTCCACCACGCGAACCCCCAGCCGCTCGGCCGTCACCAGAAAATCCGGCAGCGTCTTCTGCCGCGCCGGGTCAACCTCCGCCAGCACCACCTGCCGCGGATCGTCCACGCCCACAATCGTCTCCCGCAGCAGCTTCCAGTAGCCGTCCTCCGTCAGCCCGCTCAGGAAAATCTCCAGCTTCCCTCCCGCCATCGCGTCCAGCCCATACGCTCGAACGTACTCCTCCGCCAGCACCGCCTGATAGCCAAAGACCGACGGAAACGCCTGCAACTCCACCAGCTTCGGCTCCAGAGTTCCATCCGCTCCGCGCACCAGCGCAAAATCCGCCGTCAGGAAATGCGGATGCCCGCTCGCCCCGGCCACTCGATACCCAGCCGGAATCGACCGCTCCGCCGCGGCCAGATACGCAGCATCGCCCAGCAGACGCTCCGTCAGCTCCGCGCCCATCCGCGCCAGTCCGTCCAGCATCCCGGCAGGCAGAAAGACCGGCGTCTCCGCCACGCGAAAGGGAATCGGCGTCCCGCAGCGCGCCTCCAGCCCCGCCAGCAGCCGCGCATACCCAGCCGCCGTATACCGCGCTTGGAACTCCCGCCGCAGCCGCTCGATCACGCACCCTCCTGTCCGTTCAGCCTTCTCGTCGCGTCAGCCACGAGTCAGACGCGGGCAAGGGTGAATGATCGCGCAAACCACACACTTGAATGGCTTTACCGAGCAAAATCCCCGAAGACGCTCTTATTTTCCCACAAAGCGGCTTTTGCGTTTGCCTTTTCGGGAAAAAATTACCCAAAAGCAGTATCTTGGTTACCACTTTTGGGTTACTCTTGCCTTAGTTTGGCTCACTTGCTAAACATTTACACAATTTTTCTGATATAGGAGAATCCCCATGAAACTCACTCTCGTTCGCATCGCCGCCCTTGCCGCCCTCACCGTCTCCGCCTCCGCCGCCTTCGCCAGCCCCGCCTTCGGCCCTGGAATTCCCGCACCGCTGCCGCAATCCAAAGGATATGCAACGACTGGCTTTGGCCCCGGAATTCCCGCACCGCTGCCGCAATCCAAAGGATATGCAACGACTGGCTTTGGCCCCGGAATTCCCGCACCGCTGCCGCAATCCAAAGGATATGCAACGACTGGCTTTGGCCCTGGAATTCCCGCACCGCTGCCGCAATCCAAAGGATATGCAACGACTGGCTTTGGCCCTGGAATTCCCGCACCGCTGCCGCAATCCAAAGGATAGTCGAGCTTAAGAATAAAAGCGGACCTGCCGATACAATACTGTTAACGGTGGAAATAATCTAAGTGCATTCCACCCTGAGACATTATTTCCGAAGATCGAAAGGCGAAGCGTACGGTTGTGAATACCGATGTTCTCATTGCCGCGCTTTCAGTCACCCTTGAAATTCTATTTCTTGGTATTTCATTCTTGTGTAAAGAACATCGGAAACATCCAATCTTTGTTTTTTATATTTTTTGGACGGTTGTAAGCGATTTAGCTTACGAGTTATTTGTCAGGAGTGTGCCCAGATACGCGCTGAAGCTCTACGTAGCTGAACTGGCAATCGATGCAGTTTTTCAGGTTTTAGTGATTGGCGAAATTGTGTGGACAACGTTGCGCCCTGTCCGAACTTCGCTTCCACGGCACTGGTACTGGGTAGCAGTTGCTGGCTTCGTTTTGCTTGCTTGCGGATTCTGGCCACTTGCTGGATTTGCGATTCCGCCAAACCTTACCCCGGCAAGCAATGCAATGATCTTGCTTCAGCAAACCATCTCCCTTCTGCGCGTCACATTTTTCCTCGTCCTCGTTGCCTTCAGCCAGTTTCTCTCCATCGGCTGGCGTGACCGCGAGTTGCAGATCGCCTCCGGACTTGGCTTCTACTCCATTCTTTCCCTCGTCGTTTCCGTCCTCCACACCCATCAGGCGGTCGGACCACAGTACCACTGGCTCGATCTGGTCACCTCCTTTGGTTACCTTGGTACATTGGCCTATTGGGTGGTCTGTTTTATGCAAAAAGAACCTGAAACCCGAAAAATAAGCCCACAGATGGTGCGTTTTCTGGTATCAATAGGTGGAACGGTTCAAGCCGAACAACTCGCGCTTGAAACCGTTTTGAAGAAAAAACCAGGCGGTCACTCTCATTTGTAGAGGGAAACAGTAATGATTCTGCCGTTACTCCAGGTCATCTTCCTTGGTGCCTTCCTGCTTTATCTCGCCAAGTGGCGAGGCAGCATGCGCCGCCGCAACATCAAGAGCTGGGATCAGCTCTTCAGCCAGCTTCGCACCGACTGGAGCGCACACGCCGTCTGCGACCAGCTTCTCTTGAAAGAGAATGTCAGCGCGGATCACAGCGACATCTGGGGAAAGGTCAACGGACCTTTCGGCCTCTGGGTCATGTTCAAGAACGCAGGCGTCCTTCTTGAGATGGCCGATTTCGCCGCCCGCAACGCCTCGCCGGACAACCCCGTTGATCCGCTTCTCATCGAGTCCATCCGCACCGACGCCATGCAGATTCGCTTGTGTGTACTTATGGCCATCATGCAATACGGCCTTCAGTCCGTCTCCGCCGGCGCTCGCATCAACGCCTGGCGCGCTGCTGAAACCTATGTCAAGATGACCGCACGAATTACGCGCATCCTTCAGGAGCATGCCGCGCTTCAACTTCCCACTTTTGTCTCTGCCATGTAAGCCGTCCTCCTCCCAACACACAAAAAGCCCCGGCCAGTGCCGGGGCTTTTTGTTCTCTCTCGTGGTCACTACGTCACCGGATTCTCCGCCAGAAAGGTCTGAATCCGCGTATACTCTTCGTTCTCCAGCCGGAAGCTCAGCGCCGGTGCTATCCCTTTCACCTGCTCCGGGCTGCGTCCGCCCACAATCGCCGCCGTAATCGCCGGATTGTGCAGCGTCCAGGCCACGGCCACCACGCCCGGCTCAACTCCGTGCGGTTTGCCAATCTCCCGCAGCAGCTCCACCAGCCGCAGGTTGCGGCTCAGCCGCGGCTCGTTGAACTCGACTGCCTTGCGCCGCCAGTCGTCGGCCGGCATCTGCGCCACGCGCTCGGCCGTCATCCGCCCCGTCAGCAGCCCGCTCACCATCGGCGAATAGTTGATCACGCCGATCCCCTGCTCCAGGCAGTAGGGCAGAATCGCCTCACCCACGGCCGGACGCAGCATCGAATACGGTGGTTGCAGGCTCGTCACCGGCGCTACCGCCTGAACGCGCTTCAACTGCTCCACGTTGAAGTTGGAGACGCCAATCCAACGAATCTTGCCCGCCTTCTGCTGCCGAGCCAGCTCTGCCCAGCCCTCTTCAATCTCCACCTCCGGATTCGGCCAGTGAATCTGGTAGAGGTCGATCGCCTCCACGCCCAGCCGCCGCAGCGACTGGTCCAGTTCCTCGGCCACGCTCGCCGCCTTCAGCGAGCGATAAATCTTCCGATCCGCATCCCAGCGCATCGAGCACTTGGTAAAGATCAGCGGCTTCTCGCTCAGCCCTTTTACCGCTCGGCCCACAATCGTCTCCGAGTGGCCCAACCCATACACCGCCGCCGTGTCGATCCAGTTGATCCCCGTGTCCAGCGCCGCATGAATCGCGGCAATCGAAGCCTCATCGTCCTGCGGTCCCCAGGCAAACTCCCAGTTCCCGCCGCCAATCGCCCAGGCGCCAAAGCCAATCGAGGTCAACTCCAGGTCCGAGTTGCCCAGCCGTTTCTTCGCAAAAGTGTCCTTTGTGGTCATACCAGTTGGATGCTCCTTGTTCCAATTTGTTGCAGATTCCGCAGAAGATTCTCCCGAAAAATCCATCTCCGCGCGCTACTCTTCAATTAGAAAGCGCCCTTCGCGCATAATCTGCTCTTCGCCCGCCTCGGACTCCACCCAGATATTGAATCCCAGCCCCACCACGTCAATATGCGTCCCGCTGCTCCACTTCGCACCGGTGTGCTCCCCATACGGATTGCCAAACGCAATGTGTATGCCGGGAAACTTCTCATCCTGCAAAATATTGCCGATTACCCGCTCCACGCCCAGATTGGTTCCAATGGCAAACTCGCCAACGCGATTGGAGTTTTCATCTGTCGCGATATACGCGCGGAAATCCGCCTCCAGAGCCTGATTGGCGCTCGCGCAGCTCACCACGCGGTTCCCGGCAATCTCGATCGTCAGCGGCGCATCTGTCAGCAGCCCATAGCGGGCGCATAGCCAGTCGCCCACCACCCCATCCACCACAAACCGTCCATTCACCTCGCCCGGCGTTGTGAAGCATTCTCCTCCCGGCAGATTCCCCCACTTCTCCCGACTGATGATCCCGCTCGTCTTCAGCCACTTGTACTCAGGATTCAGCTCGGCGGTAATCGCCGTCCCCGCCGCTGTCGTCGCGCGAATCCGTCTCGCTCGCGTCACGCACTCCATCACTCGCTGCGACAGCCGGTCCACACGCGCGTAATCGGCCCGCATCCCCTGGCACATGATCTCCGGCGTAATGTTCACCATGTGTGCGTGGCGCATCCGGCGATGGTTCACCACGTCGGTCATCTGCATCCGGCTCTTCAGCTCGTTTCGCTGCGCCGTCACGGCAAAGATCGATACGTCCGAGCTTTCCATATCCGCGAGCACCTCCGCCGGCATCCCGTCCAGCGGACGCGGCGCGAGATCCTCCAGCAGAAAGCCATTCCAGCGGCAGCCCACGTCGTTCAGCGCCGCCGCCAGCGCTGCCGCAATCTCCTCCGAGACGCGATCGTAGATCAGCGTCACCTTTTCCGCAGCCTCCACGCGCAGACATGTCTCCACGGCCTGCCGCGCGCCCGGCCGGAGGGACTCCGAAAACTCCACCTGCTTCAACCGCGCCGCGCCAATCCCTTCGTTCATATCCATCGCTTCCCGTCCATCTCTTTTTGCCCAGCTTCCAGTCCATTTCCCCCTCTCAGCCGCGGTTCTCAGCGCATCAAGGACATCCTTTGATGGTAATCGCCCATCCATCCAAAAACGAAGCCGCAGCCGCCTGATTTCGCGCTACTATTCTCATGTTCATTCCTCCCTATTCCAAGGTGCGCTCTGCTCTGTTGCGCTCAGCGCTGCCACGCTCAGGAGATCCGACTTGACTGAACCCATCGTACCGGAAGCAACACTCTCACCCATCGCCTCTGTCACAGGAGTCTTCCACAAACCGACAAAGACCTTTGAGTCCATCGCCCGCCGACCCTCCTGGTGGATGCCATTCCTCGTCACCATGGTCGTCATCGGCCTCTTCTACTTCGCTGTCACAGCCAAAGTCGGCTGGAATCAGGTCTACGAAAATAGCCTGCGCCTTGTGCCGAAACAGGCGCAGCAAATGGAGAGCCTGACGCCCGAGCAGCGCGCCAGCTCTGAAAAAGTCGCTGTCAGCTTCACCCAGGGCATCTGGCTCGGCATGCCCCTGCTCACCCTGCTCTTCGCCGCCATCGAGGCCGCCATTCTGCTCGGCACCATCAACTTCGTCTTTGGCGGTCGCGCTACCTTCTGGCAGGTCTACGCCGTCACCTGGTACGCAGGATTGCCCGGACTCCTCAAATTCCTGCTTGCTGTCGTCGCTCTTTTTGTCGGCCTCGATCCGGAGAGTTTCCAGATCAACAATCCCGCAGGCACCAACCTCGGCTACTACCTCAGCCCCACCGACACGCCCAAAGCCTTCTACACGCTCGCCTCGCAGGTCGATCTCCTCACGCTCTGGACGATCGTCCTCATGGGCATCGGCCTCGCCGTCGTCGCTCGCACCAAACGCAGCAGCGGCCTGCTCGCTGTCTTCGCCTGGTGGATTGTCATCGTGCTCATCAGCGTCGCAGCCAGCGTAGCCTTCTCCTGAGCCAAAAGGCAACGCTATTGTTGCTTTTGGCTTTGCCCTTGCTGTAGCTGTTGCGTTTGCTCTTGCTTCTTTGGTTGTCATTCCCGAAGGGAATCTGCTTCTTCTGTTGCCGTTGCTGTTGCCCTTGCTTTTCTTGTTGTCTTTCCCGCACCGAATCTGCAGTTCGCCTCAGCCGCCACCACAGCTCTTCCCGCGGAACGCTCTTGAACTCGAACAGGAGACACGACGTGACCGAATCCGCCGACTATGCCCAACCAGCCGCATCACCCGATCCAGCCACGCATTCTCCATCAGACAGCGCGGCCTCATCTCCGCCCATCTCTCCTCTTGCCTGTCTCGCGGGAGTTTTCTTTCGCCCCACGCGCGTCTTCCGTTCCCTCGCGCGCCGCCCCACCTGGTGGCTGCCGTTTCTGCTCACCATGGCGGTCTTTTTTCTCTTTTACTTCGGCTCGCTCGCTCACTTCGACACGCATCAAGCCTTTCAAAAAGCCCTTCAACATCCGAATCCGCAGGCCTGGCAGTTCACCAGCATGCCGCCAGGGCAGCGCGCAAAGCTAGAAACGACCATCCAGCGTATCGTTCGCTATTCGTGGATCGGCGGGCCGCTGCTCATCCTGCTCTATCGCGCCATCGAAGCCGCGCTCCTGCTCAGCATCTTCCGCCTGGTCTTTCACGCCGATGTCAATTTCCGCCGGGTGAATGCCGTCGTCTGGGCACTCCAGCCTGCCCGGCCTGATTTCCTTTCTTCCCCTGGCCGTGAAACCGTTTTTCGGTCACGCTCTGGACTCGGTCCAGTTCAAGAACCTTGGCTACGCCGATCTCGGTTATTACTTCAATCCAGCCACCACTCCCAGAGCGCTCTACGCCGTCGTCAGTTCCATCAATCTCTGTACCGTATGGTCGATACTCCTACTCGCCATCGGTCTTGTCCTCGTTGCACATACAAAACGCATCCACGGCGTGATTGCAGCGCTTCTCTGGTGGATTGCCCGCTGGATTGTGATCCTGATGCTCTTCATGCTGGTCAGCATGGCGGTGGTTGCGTTGTAGGACAAGCACACTGCGCAAGAAGCAGGGCCTGAGTTCCCTCCGGCCCTGCTTCCTGATCCCTATTAATGCTCTTGCCGTTCCTTTTGCTTTTCTGGCTGTCATGCCCGCAGGGAATCTGCTTTTGCAGTCCCCGCAGTCCTCACTCCGCGCCAACCACAACTCGAATCCCCCCGCGACCAACGGGAGCGGTCACCCCGCGAACGCGCAGTGACTGCATGCAATGCCAATGCTTAGTCGGTCCAGCGGCGCATCACCAGCGAGGCGTTGATCCCGCCAAAGCCAAACGAATTCGAGAGCGCCACGTCTACCTTCGCCTCGATCGCCCGGTTCGCCACGTAATCCAGCACGCAATCCTCGCCCGGGGTTCCCAGGTTGATTGTCGGCGGCAGCTTCTGCTTCACCAGCGCCATTGCGGTAATTCCAGCTTCCAGCCCGCCTGCGGCGCCCAGCAGGTGTCCGGTCATCGACTTCGTGCTGCTGACCTTCAGCCGATGGCTTGTCGCATGCTCGCCAAAGACCAGCTCAATTGCGCGGGACTCATTGCCATCGCCAGCCGGCGTCGAGGTCGCATGGGCATTCACATAGCCCACCTCGTGCGGAGCAATGCCGGCATCCTTCAGCGCCGCCCGCATACTGCGCTGCGCGCCGGCGCCCTCCGGAGCGATCCCGGTCATGTGATACGCATCCGCGCTCATCCCATAGCCGATAATCTCGCCTAGAATCTTCGCTCCGCGCGTCCGCGCAAACTCCAGCTCTTCCAGAATCAGGATGCCCGCGCCCTCGCCCAGCACAAAGCCGTCACGATCCTTGTCAAACGGCCTGCTTGCCGTCTTCGGATCGTCGTTCCGTGTGGACAGCGCGCGCATCGCGGCAAATCCGCCCAGCGAAAGCGGCGTCACCGCGGCCTCTGAGCCTCCGGCAATCATCACATCCGCCTCGCCGTGCTGGATCATGTGGAACGAGTCGCCAATCGAGTTGGCTGACGTTGCGCACGCCGTCGCGGTCGCCGAGATCGGGCCTTTGGCGTTGTATCGGATGCTGACATGACCGGCGGCCATGTTCACAATCGCCGCAGGAATAAAGAACGGCGAGATCTTGCGCGGCCCGTTCGCCAGCAGCGTGGCATGCTCCCGCTCGATCACCTCAAAGCCGCCGATCCCCGAGCCGATGAAGACGCCCACGCGCTCTTCAATCTCCGGCGTCACCACCAGACCCGACTGCTTCATCGCCTCTTCGGTCGCCGCAATCGCCAGATGGATAAACCGCCCCATCTTTCGCGATTCCTTCTTGTCCACAAAGGCCAGCGGGTCAAAGTTCTTCACCTCGGCGGCAAATGTCACTGGAAACTCGCTCGCGTCAAAGGAGGCAATCGTCTCCACGCCGCTCGTTCCAGCCACAAGCTGCTCCCAGACCGCGTCCGTCGTATTGCCGACGCCGCAGATCAGTCCCACTCCGGTGATGACGACCCGTCGCTTCACGCGCTACTTGCCTGCCTTTGCGTTCTTGTCGATATACTCGACCGCGTCCTTCACGGTCTTGATCTTCTCAGCGTCCTCATCCGGAATCTCCAGATCAAACGCCTCTTCAAACTGCATCACCAGTTCCACCACGTCCAGCGAATCCGCGCCCAGGTCTTCCTGGAAGCTTGCGCCCGGCGTCACTTCCGCTTCGTCCACCTGAAGCTGTTCCACAATAATCTGCTTCACTTTTTCTTCCACTGCCATTTGGCGTCTCCTTGTATTTCAGCCTGAATATTGAAACCGAATATCCTGTTTTTCCGTTTCCGTCCTTCGTGCGCTTCCTTGCCAGCGTTTTGCCCTTTGCCACGGAACGCATTCCGCATCAGGCACAGACTCGAATCGCAGCCTACCATATCCGCGCCGCTTCGCGTGGTGCCTGCACAAAGGTCGTGTGTCAAAAAAAACAAGCTTTTGACACACGGAACCGTCTTCGAGTCTATCGGTCCTTACCGCGCTCTGTAAAGCGACCGCACGCGCCTCGTTTCCGCCATTTTCCTGCCGTGCCACACGCCTGCCACACGCTTTCCGCATGGCTTAGAATGGGTCCATCGATCGGACCCAGCCGCAAGGTTCATCCATCGGGTTCATTCATCGGGTGCATTCGCGCCGGAGGCATGCATGCTCACTCTCATCGTCGGCATCGTCTGCTCGATGCTTGCCCTTTTGCTTGGCTACGCGCTCGGACAGCGCGCCCGCAATAGCGCCAGCACGGCCGCGCTCGACGCCACACAGGCCGCCGCCAAAGCCGCCTTGGATGCCGAACTCTCCCGCCTCAACGCCGCGCTCTCCACAGCCCTGGCCGAAAAATCCGCCGCCGAAACCCAAAACGCAGCCTCCAAAACCCTCGCCGAAGAACGCACTCGCGCTCTGGAATCCGTGCAGGCCGAGCGCGACCGCCTCAACGCCGCGCTCTCTACTACTCTGGCCGAAAAATCCTCCAGCGAAACCACGCAAGCCGCCGAGATCAGCCGCCTTCGCCAGGCCCTCGACTCCGAGCGCGCCAAAACCGCCGAAAACCTCCAGCTGCTCCAGAACGCCCAGCTAGCGCTCACCGCACAATTTGAGTCCCTCGCCGGCAAAGTCCTCGATGCCCGCGCCAAGTCTTACTCCGAGTCCAGTCGCAAGGAACTCGCTGACCTGCTCCAGCCCCTGCGCGAACAACTCACCGGCTTCCGCGCAAAAGTCGAGGAGTCGCAGATGCACTCCGCGCAAAGCGTCGCCGGACTGCGCGAACTCATCGGCTCACTCACTACCATGAACCAGCAACTCGTCAGCGAAGCCAGCGCCCTCAGCGAAGCCCTGCGCGGCTCGGCCAAAACTCAGGGCGACTGGGGCGAGTTCATCCTCCTCGATCTGCTCGAAAAAGCCGGCCTCCGCCAGGGACACCAGTTCACCTACCAGCAAACCTTCGCCGAGTCCCACTCCAACGACAAATCCCGCACCGACGTCATCCTCCACCTGCCCGGCGGCCGCCACCTCGTCATCGACTCCAAAGTCTCCCTCGTCGCCTGGACCGACTACTCCAGCGCCGCCGACGACCCGGCACGCGCCACCGCTCTCAAAGCCCATCTCGCCAGCGTTCGCGCCCATGTCAAAGGTCTGGCCGGCAAGCAGTACCACAACCTGCCCGGCCTCGCCTCGCCGGATTTTGTAGTCCTCTTCATTCCCATTGAGCCGGCCGCGCTCCTCGCTTTGCAATCTGATCCCGACCTCTGGCAGGACGCCTACCGCTCCAACATCCTCATCGCCGGACCCACCACCCTGCTCTTCGTCATCCGCATCGTCGACAACCTCTGGCAACAGGAGCAGCAGGCGAAGAACGTCCGCGAGATCGCCGACCGCGGCGCCAGACTCTACGAAAAATTCGTCGGCTTCGTTCAGGATATGCAGGCGCTCGACAAACAATTGACGCAGGCGCGCACCAGCTATGACGCGGCCTTTGGCAAACTCAGCTCCGGCCCCGGCAACCTGATCCGGCAGGTGGAAAAACTCCAGCAGCTCGGCGTCAAACCCTCCAGAACGCTCCCACCCCAACTCGTCGCCCGCGCTCGCGAATCCGACCACACGCCCGCCGAACCCGATTCACAGCTCACCCTAGCCGCAAGCGAAGATCCCGAAGGCGAATAGCTGCGCTGCTTCAGCTCACCACTCCAAACTCACCACTCCAGTCCCACTACCACCGGCATCGTTTCCACGTTTTTGTACGGAGCCAGGTGCGAATTTTCATTTAGCTTTTCAAAGCGTGCTTCCACAAACAGTCGGCTCCGGGAGCGGATCTGCCGCGTAAATCCGATCGCGCCATCGATCGCCGGCTGATTGCTGGAGTAGTGGTAGATCGCCGTGCCCGATCCCGTCGCCGAGATGCAACCCTCCGGACAGATGCACAGCAGATAGCAGTTGGCACTCGTGGCCGAGCCGGAAAACGTCGTCAGAATCCGCGAATATCCACTGCCTCCGCTCACATATCCGCTGTACCTTCCATGCTTCCAGTAGGTGTAGGCAATATTGAGCGTAGAAACCCAAAGCTGATAATTCCCATGCGGAAGAAGCTCAAATTGCAGAACGCTGTCTCCGATTCCGGCCTTCCCATATTGGCCATCGACCCGCAGACTCAGCCTTCGCGTCAGACGATATCCAACGGAACCGCCCACATTCCAGCCGGTATTCATAATGCCGCTCGTGCCGCCCACCGGCGAAAGCAAACCCCCGTCGGCGCGCAACTCCAGCCGATGCAGCGCTTCTGTCCCCGCGCTCACCGCGCCCGTCGCACTCTGGGCATGAGCCGCCAGGATCGCGCAACACACCACGCCCGCCGCACTCACTCTTCTCAGCCGCGCAACTGCACCGCCCCATTCACTCACACCGCAGTTCGCTCCTTCTTCGTCTTCGCCTTGCTTCGCTCCCGTCCCGCTGGCGCAGCACGCATGCCGCCCGAGGAGGCGCGCCTCCGTCAGTCCTTATCCGGAGCCATGTTGGAAGACTTTTCGTAGACGAAATGCGCCGTCGGCACAGGCTGAGGAACCGAAACGAAGCTCCTCGGCGACTGGCTGAAATCGAAGCAGTCCATCAGGTCATTCGCGCGGCTGTCGGCCGCTCCCAGCGTCGACAGGCCAAAGATGCCCTCGATGAACTTCGCTACGCTCGCGCTCTCATACTGCACATGCGAGACATAGCCGTGTTTTGCATACGGAGAGATCACCATCATCGGCACACGCACGCCCAACCCCCACACGTCGAGCTGCGGCGGCGGAACATGATCGTAAAATCCGCCCCAATCGTCCCAGTAGACGACGATCGCCGTCGAATCCCAGTACTGGCTACTGCCGATCACATTTACAATCGACGCCACCCAGGACGGACCGTTCGCGACTCCCGAACCGGGGTGATCGGAGTTCTCGAACTTCGGCACCACCCACGTCACCGGAGCCAGATACCCTCCTTGGATATCGGTCAGCACCGTCGTCTCCGGCGAGACTACTTTCGTCTTCCAATCCGGCCCATAACGAATCTGCGAGAAGGAGTCATACGACGACCAGATTTCGCCCAGGTTCCCGCCGATCGTCGGCGCATAAAACCGCCAGTCGATGCCCTTCGCGTCCAGCTCGCTGCCCAGCGTCGGATCGTCGTAGCAGGGAAAGATACCTGACCCCGGTGTGCGATTCGGCATCATCAGTGGAACGGTCGTCCCGCTCGGCGCATCGCATCCCCACGGTAAAGCGTTCGGCAAATTCACAATTCTGGAACGGGCCGCCACCAGAAAAAGATGCGCGTCATAGCTGGAATCGATCTGCGAGGTAAAAAAATGTCCGCCAGCGTATACTCGCCCGCCATCGTAAAGTAAGGCACAATCTCCGAGTGCTCCACATAGCTGAAGTTCGGATTCGAGGGAATCTGCATCGGATACGGCACACCATCCGCTGCCGAATAGCACCCGGGAGTCGCACCCCCATCCTGATCGAAGCCATTCATCCGGCCCATATTCCAGTCCGTCTGGAAATCGCCCATCTCATGCCCAAGATCGTAGGCGCCTTCGATCGGCAGCGGCTGGAGCGGCATGGTGCTTCCATTCGACAACTGCGCCACGGTCGCCGTATTTGCGCCCGGAAAACCGTAAAACAGGTTGTCGAAGCTGCGGTTCTCCTGCACGATCACCACCACATGCTTGATGTAGTTCGATGCCTGAGGAGTCGCCGCCGGAGCGCCCGAGCCGCCGCACCCCGTCCCACACAGGCTCACCGCTCCCGCCGCCGCCACCAAAGCCCACCGCAAGGTTCTCTCCACGATTTCCCCACGCCTCCTCACCGTTCTTCACCCACTCGCGCGCAGCCACACACCACCCGATACACCGGAAATTCATCCCAGCGCTCCGTATCCCGTCCACCAATCCCACTGCTGCTTTCAGGAATTTCGACGAACCATCCCCGTTCACCTGTTCAAAATGGATTGACATTCAAACCATCAGACGACAAACATCACAACCGGTTGAGGCTTAATCCCAGTTCGATGACAAAAGTGAACTCACCAATCTCTACCCACCGCCAACCACTACTCAGATCCCACAGCGACCAACGGGAGCGCGGCAGAACTCCTTGACTCCGCGCGAACGTGCGGCCACTGTATGCATTGCCATGCCGCGCCGTTTGGGATCTGGGTGGGAGACCCCAACCGCTGTAACCTCCACTCCCCGTCAACCACCACTCAGGCCGGCCCGCGACCAACGGGAGCGCGAACGCGCAGCTGCTGCATGCAATGCCTTGCGACCTTCGGTGTCTTTCGTTCATCTCATACACATGACTGATTTGAACCACGTAACCTCGCCCAATGCACCGCTCTTTCAGCCGCTCACAGTCGGCGACCTCACGCTTGCTCATCGTGTCGTCCTTGCGCCGCTCACCCGCATGCGCTCCACACAGCCCGGCGATGTGCCCAACGCGCTCAATGCGCTCTATTATGCTCAGCGCACCACTCCCGGTGGCCTGCTCATCACTGAAGCCACGCAGATCTCGCTTGAAGGCAAAGGCTATCCCGCCACGCCCGGCATCTACTCCGCTGAACAGGTTGCTGGCTGGCGCACCGTCACCGACGCCGTCCACGCCAAAGGTGGATTCCTCTTCGCCCAGCTTTGGCACGTCGGACGCATCAGCCACAGCTCACTTCACCCGCAGCAGGGCCTGCCCGTTTCCGCCTCCGCCGTTGTGCCCTCAGAGGGCAAAACCTTCAACGCAGCCTTTCAGATGGTCGACTTTGAGACGCCTCGCGCACTTGCCATCGAAGAGCTGCCGCGCATCGTCGCCGACTATGTCCATGCCGCTCGCTGCGCGCAGCAGGCCGGCTTCGACGGCGTCGAGCTGCACTCGGCCAACGGCTATCTCCTCGACCAGTTCCTCGAAGACGGCGTCAACCACCGCACGGACGCCTACGGCGGCTCCATTGAAAACCGCGCGCGGCTGCTGCTCGAGGTCGTCGATGCCGTCATCGCCGTCTGGGGTGCAGGTCGCGTCGGCGTGCGTCTCTCACCCTGGGGCAAGTTCAGCTCCATGAGCGACTCCAACCCGCTCGCGCTCTTCACCTATGTCCTTGAGCAGCTTGCCGCTCGTGGCATCGCCTACGCCCATCTCGTCGAGCCTCGCGCCAACGGAGGCTCCGATGGCTCCCTCGACGCCAACGCACCGGACGCCGCCGCCAGCTTCCGCAAAGCCTTCCCTGGAGCGTTGATCGCTGCCGGCGGCTTTGTTGGCGAAACCGCCAGCCAAGTTGTCGCCTCCGGCCACGCCGACGCCATCGCCTTCGGTCGATGGTTCATCTCCAACCCTGATCTCCCGCGTCGCCTCCAGCTTGGCGCCACGCTCAACCGCTACGACCGCTCCACCTTCTACGGCGGCTCGGAAAAGGGCTACACGGACTATCCCATGCTCGAAGAATCCGCAACGGAAAGCACCACCGAGGAGACCGCCGTCTCCGCATAACCGACAAACCAGATAGCAAGCGGCTGCATCCGTCCCAACCGGCGGCGGTCGCTTGCATCCGATTCTGGCAACGTTACGGCTATCTGCGCGGCGGAAACACGGCAGCGGGCGAGCGGTGGTGGCGATACGCATCTTTGAATGCGTTACACTCGGACGAGAACCAGCTACATCTTTCAATTTTGAAAGAGAGTTTCAGGGCACGAGTCAAAATAAGGCAAAATTTCCTGGAGCGCTACAGTCCACAAGAGGGATCAAACAGAAAGTGTCTGCTCAAGAATGATGATGAAACGGATTTCTTCTCTTGACGGTGTACGCGGTCTGGCAATTCTTGCTGTTTTCTTCCACCATTCCTTGCATTTGAAACTCATGTGGATGGGTGTCGACTTGTTTTTCGTTCTTTCTGGATTCTTAATCACAGGCGTGTTGCTTGCGATGAAAGAGCGCAGCCTTCAGGATTACTTCTCCGTGTTTTATGAACGAAGAGCTAGACGGATACTCTTTCCTTACCTCTTGTTTCTTCTGATTGCGACACTTTTTCTAGGGTTTGGATGGGCACGGTACTGGTATTTTTACATCCTGCTTACAAACTTCCTCTTACCGTTTCATATCCCGCATCCACAGGCATTTGATCCGTTGTGGTCCTTAGCTGTCGAAGAACAGTTCTATGTATTATGGCCGTTTGCCGTCTATTTTCTGAATCGAAAACATCTCAAATGGCTATGCGTGTTTCTCATTCTGCTCGCCCCCACGCTTCGCGCGTTGCTTCACTTTCAGCAGCATTGGCCCATCTACGCGCTGACACCGTTCCGGATGGATTTGCTCGCCGCAGGCGGTTTGATGCAGATCGTTCGGCAAGAATCCAGCAGTGCCTTCCAGCAAAAAGCTGGGAAATTAGCGATGTGGATAAGCCTGTCCGGCGCTGTACTCATTCTTGCCCTGTCGAAGTTTGGATACACCACATACGGCAATTCGAGGACCGGGAATGTACTCATTTACGAGGCAAGCCTCTTGATTTGTTCGGGATGTATGCTGTTTGCGCTTTTCAGTCCCAAAGCGCGTATTCTAACTTTTGCCCCGCTCCGATATTTAGGCAAGATCAGCTATACCTTCTATCTTGTTCATTTGGGAGCGATTGAGATTGCGTTCCACTGGTTGCATGGATTAGGTGCCGTGTTCGTGGCAGGGTGTCTGGCCGTTGGATACGCAGCCCTTTCGTGGCACTTTTTTGAAAGCAAACTGCTCACCTCAAAACCTCGATGATCGTCTCCGGGTGCCCCACCCATGCCGCGAAGTTTGCGGCATATGTGGGAACCACAAAACGCCCCAACCACCGCCCACGCGTTTTTTGCGAAATTCTCGTAAGCCGTTTCCAATCAAAAGAATACCCAAAATAAAATTCCGCGAAATCCGCGCAAATCTCCTTGAATTTAAAAGATACGCTCCCCGAGGGGGTAGCTGCCAATCAAGTCCCACAGCCTCCGCCGCGAGCGGCTGGAATCATCTCATAAATTGTTTAAGAATATAGTTTTACTCCGTCGGCGCAGCCGCTTTCCCGGCCTCAGCCATTCCCGTCCCTTCGGTCAGCGTCAGGATGCGGTCCACGCCCGGCACGGCAAAGCTTTCGACCGTTCCATCCGGCCAGTGGACTTCCAGCTTCTCCACGGTCGTCGCCGTTCCCAGTCCAAAGTGCGGTCGCGGATCGTTCGACGAGAGATAGCTGCCGCCGCTCAGTACGTCTTCGCGCTGCCGCATCCCATTTGCCGTCAGAGAGACCGTTGCGCCCACCGCATCGCGTGGCGTTTTGCCCACCAGTTTCAGCTCCAGCCAGTGGTTGTGGTCGTCCGAGACGTTACGCAGCAGCACCGGATGCCCGTCCATCACGTTGATCACCGCGTCCAGTTTGCCGTCGTTGAACAGGTCGCCGACCGCCATGCCGCGTCCGGCAATCACGTCGGCCAGCCCGGTTCCCGCCACCGCCGGCACCGGCTCGAAGCGCTTGCCGCCGATATTGTGGAAGAGCATGGGGCGTTCTTTCCAGCTTGTGCCCCAGTTGTATTTGTCGGCTTGCGGATAGACGTGGCCATCGCTCATCAGCAGGTCTTTCCAGCCGTCGTTGTCATAGTCAAAGAACGCATCGCCCCAGCTCAGGAACGGCACCGTGATCTCGCCCAGTCCCATCTGGTCGCTGATGTCGGTCAGGTTCGCGTCGCCTTCGTTGTGATAGAGCGGCTTGTAGGAGTCGGAGAATGTCGTATTGAAGACATCGAGCTGGCCGTTGTTCTGGTAGTCGCCCACAGCGATTCCCATCGAAGCCGTCTCGTGCCCCGCCTGATCCAGCGCATAGCCGGAGGCGTAGCTCACATCCTCAAACGTTCCGTCGCCCTTGTTCAGGTAGAGATAATTCGGCGTCGAATCGTTGCCCACCAGCAGGTCCGGTTTGCCGTCGTTGTTGATGTCGGCAAAGACCGCGCCCAGCCCGTAGTACTTCGCAGCATCCGCCACGCCCGCCTTCACGCTCACGTCCGTGAAGGTGCCGTCGCCGTTGTTGTGGAAGAGGTGATCCGATTCACCCTCGAGGCCGCGCGGCCCGCACGCCACCTGCTCGCCGCGAAAGGTGCAGAAGGCGTTCTGGTCGGAGCTTTGCGGCAGGTGATTCCAGTCCCAGTGCAGATATCCGGCCACAAACAGGTCCAGCCTGCCGTCGCCGTCATAGTCGCCCCAGGTCGCGCCAGACGACCAGTTGCCAAGCGTGACGCCGGCTTTTTCGGCCACGTCGGTGAAGGTCCCGTCGTGGTTGTTGTGGTAGAGCCGGTTCTTGCCAAAGTTCGTGACGAAGAGATCGGGCCATCCGTCGTTGTCATAGTCCCCGACGGCCACGCCAAATCCCCAGCGGTCGTTGGTCACGCCGGCCTTCGCCGCCACATCGGTAAAGGTGCCGTCGTGATTGTTGTGGAAGAGCGCAGCATGAGGCGGAGTTGTCTTGCCGGTCAGCGCATCTTCGGTAGAGCCATTCACGATGTAGATGTCCAGCCATCCGTCGTTGTCATAGTCGATCAGGCCCACGCCGGAGCCTTTGGTTTCAATGATGTAGGCTTTCTGCGGCGTGCCCATCGTGTGGGTCCAGTGCGTCAGTCCGGCTTTTTCGGAGTCATCCTCAAAGATCACCGGCCCGCTGGTCACAAATCCGCTGGCGGTGATGGGCTGGCCGTGGCCTGTCTGCTGTCTGGCGGTCGCCTCCGCCGTGCTTTTGTCAGCGCGAGTGGTGCTTTGCGCCAGGGCGCAGGGCGCGCACACGGCAGCAAGCAGCAGCAGGACCATCGATGGAGGCGCAGCAGGAGCGAAGGCTTGGAAACGCATGGTGCTCAGTATACGGATCGACCTGGCCACCGGTATCGAACTTTCGATGGAGGCAGTTCAATCTCCCTGGCCGCCGAATCGCCTCCGGAGCAGCGTCTTACTCCTCGGTCGGCAGCGCGCACTCCACGGCAAATCGGCCAATCTGCAACCACGCCTTGTCACCGTGCTCCGGCACCCAGATCCGCAACGACTCCACGCGTGTGCCCGGAGGCATTCGATGCGCCACCACATTGCCCAGCAGCTTGCCCGTCACCGCCTCGTGCAGATGAATCTGCAGATTGTCGCCGTCACGCTCCCAGCCAAAGATGTATTGTCCCGGCGCAAGCGCAATCTCGCCCATGCGGATCGGAGCCTGCACGCGCAGGTAGTGCGAATACTTGCCATCTGCCGAATAGCCGGCGGTGATCAGCACCACGCCAGCAAAATAGTGTCCCGCGCCGTCGGTGATGCCGCTGGCCGTGCGCATCTCCGTTTCGATGTGCTCCTTTTCTACCGGCGCGCGCAGGGGCAGCACCGCGCTCAACTCCGCGCTTGTCGCCGAGCGCCACACCGGGCGGCTATGCGCCGAGGCGCACAGCGGCAACAGGTTCAGGGGCAGCACGCCGAGCAGGATGGCCAACAGCAGTCGTTTCACCGGCGAAGATCTCCCGTAGTGTCCAGTTGTACCAGCCCGCGCTGGATCGCCGCCGTCGCCGCCTGGGTTCGATCGGAGACTCCGAGCTTGCCCAGCAGGCTGTTGATATGCGTCTTCACCGTGGCTTCGCCAATCTCCAGCTCCACGCCGATTTCCTTATTGCTTTTGCCGCGCACAATCTGCTCCAGCACGTCCTGCTCGCGATGCGTCAGCTCTTCGGCTCCCATGCGTTCGGCCAGCTTCTGCGCAATCACCGACGGAATGCAGGATTTGCCCGCATGCACCTGACGAATCGTCGTAACCAGCACCTCGGCTGTCATGCCTTTCAGCAGATAGGCGCGCGCCCCGGCCTGCAAGGCGCGATAGATATCCTCATCGCCGTCAAAGGTCGTCAGCACGATGAACCGCGCATAGGGATTGTGCCGCCGGATCGTCTGAATCACCTCCACGCCGCTGCGTCGGGGCAGCCGCAGATCGATCAGCGTAATATCCGGTTTCAAGTTGTTCCACTGCGCCACGGCCGCTTCGCCATCGGCCGCCTCGCCCATCACCAGCATTCCGTCCACCACGCTCAGCAGCGCGGCCAGCCCCTGCCGCACCACGTGATGGTCCTCCACAATCAAAATACGAATCGCCTGCGACACTCTCGATCTCCTCTCAGGATTCCTTCTCGCGTTGGTCGTCGCCTTCCGGCACGATCATCCGAACCGTTGTTCCTGCTCCCGGCTGGCTTGTGATCTCGAGGATCGCGCCTACCAGCTCCGCGCGTTCTCTCATCCCAGTCAGTCCAAAGTGCCCGGCCGGTGACTCGGGAGCGAATGATTGCAGCTTAGCCGGAAAGCCGACACCATTATCGGTGACGCTCAGCACAACTGTGCGATCATCGTACTCCAGCCGCAACGCCAGTCGCGTGGCCCGAGCATGTTTTTGCACATTCTGAATTGCCTCCTGCGCCACACGCAACAGCTCTTCTTCGGTCTTCGCCTCCAGTTGCCGCGTGGCGCCGTGGATATCGACGGTCGCGTTCAGCTCGGCTCCGGCAGTCGTCTCCACCAGCCGCCGCAGCCGCACCGGCAGCGTCTGTTCTCTGGCGTCGTGGGAGCGCAGTGCCCAGATGGAGCGTCGCGCATCCTCCAGTCCGTCGCGCACAAGCTGCTGCAAGCGTTGCAACTGGCTGCCGGCTGCCTCCAGCCGCTCGCGACGCAGCAACTCGCCCAACACCTCCAGTTGCACGGAGACGCCGACGTAGCCCTGCGCCAGCGTGTCGTGAATCTCGCGCGCAATGCGGTTGCGCTCCGCCATCACCACATCGAATCTTCGCCGCGCCAGATACAGCCTCCAGCGCACCATCAGCAGCACCAGAGCGCCCACCAGCGCCGCCAGCAGCAGATAGAACCAGATCGTCTGATAGAAGTGCGGACGCAGAACGAAGGCGATCTCCGTCTCGGTCCAGGGATGGCCGTTGCCCGGTTCGCCCAGATAGGCTCGCACCTGGAAGAGATATCGGCCCTGCGGAATGTTGGTGTAGTAGGCTGTGCGCCGCGTTCCGGCCACCGTCCAGCCACGGTCAAAACCCTCCAGTCGATACTCGTACTGCACGCGCTGCGGCATGGCAAAGCTCAGCCCCGCGTAGTCAAACTCAAAGCGCAGGTGGCCTGCCGTAATCACGTCCGGGCGACCGGAGCGAATCTGCTGTGAGCGATCATCGACCGTGAAGCGCTCAATGACCACCGGCGGCGGTGGCGGCAGCGGGCCAAAGTGGTTCGGGTCCAGATAGACGACGCCGCGCGGCGTCGTAAACCAGAGGAGGCCATCATGGCTGCGCAGAATGGTCGGATGGCTGTCGCTGCTTGTCTGGCGGCTGCGCAGGCCATCGCTGGGGGTAAAGTGATCGATGGCCAGCGGAGCATCGTCGGCTGCGCTGTTCGTCATTCTGGCCGCCAGCGCGGCTGCCGTCAGCCGATAGATGCCATCCTCGGCGGTCATCCACAGCGCGCCCGTTTCGTCGACCGTCAATCCGTGAATCGTGGCCGGCAGTTGACGCGCAATGTCAGAGGGAACGGCAAGGAACCGACTGCCATTCCACAGGCTCAGACCGTGGTCCTGCGTGCCAATCCAAAGCCATTCGTGATTGCCGGCAAGCGCCGTAATCACGTCGCCGGAGAGTCCGTCGGCGGTGGTGTAGCTGTGAATGGCGCCCTCCACCTTGCATCCGCCCGGCGCAGTCCGCACCTTGGCCAGTCCATGCAAGGTGGCCACCCACAGCGTTCCACTGGTCGTCTCCGTCATGGCGCCGATCAGGTCGCTGCCCAGGCCATTCACGGTAATCCAGGTCTGGATGGGATCGTTTCGTTCCGAGGGGTCCAGGCAGGACAGTCCGTGGCGCGTGCCAATCCAAAGCATCTGAGAGTGGCTGACGTAAAGCGAGCGGATGAAGTCATCCGGCAGATTGTCTGCAGCCGTAATGGTCGTGAGCGTGTGACCGCGCAGATGGCTCAGCCCATCCGGCGTGCCAACCCAGACCGATCCGTCGCGCGCTGCGGCCAGAGCCAGAATGACGTTGCTGGGCAGGCCGTTGGCTGTGGTCAGGACGTGGCTGTGATCCAGGCTGTGATCCAGACTGTGCTCCGCCTGCGCGCCGGGCTGCAACTCCGGCATGAGCGCCAGAATATGGTTCAGTCCGGACTCGCGCGTGCCCACCCAAAGCGAGTGGTCCGCGGCCTCCACAATGGCCGTGGTGTCGGCAGCGCTCAGGCCGTTGCTTTCATCCAGAAAGTGAAATCGAGCATCCCGCAGAATGTAGAGTCCGCCCGTCTCAGTGCCCAGCCACAGCGAGCCTTCGCGATCCTCCAGAATGCTGCGAATGGCCTCGCTGGCAATCAGGTTGGAGGCGGGCATGCGATCCAGATTGCCGCGAAACCAGCGCGCCAGTCCGTGGTTGGTGCCGATCCAAAGCGCGCCGGAGCGATCGGCAAAGAGCGTTGCAATGCGCGTGCCCGGCAGTTCTGCGCCGCAGCGATACCGTGCCAGCACGTGAGCGCTGCCGCTGAGCAGTACCAACTCATCGGAGCCGGTAACGGCAATGGTGCCATCGGTCAGCATCGTCATGCGCTGCACGCCCTGGTGAGGCAACTCTGCGGCGGTTGCGATCGCAGTGATCTTGTTCGGCTCAATACGGTGGAGGGAGTTTGTGGTTGCCACCAGTACGGCGTCGGCAGATTGGACGTCGGCAGACAGGATCGGCGGTGTGGACGAGGTCATGACGCGTTGCCATGCGCCGCGCTCAAAGCGCCACAGAGCCTTGGTTGTCGTCAACCAGAGCGCATCGCCGCCGCCATCCCGGCTCGCGAGTATGGACGTGATGCTGTCTTCGGCGTCGGGCGGGGAGGACTTGAGGAAACTCTTTCCATCGCGGCTGCTGGCCAGGCCGCTGTCGGTCCAGACCCAGAGCGTTCCGTCCGCGGTTGCCGCGAGGCCCCGAATCTGTAGGCTGGGCAGCCCCTGCTCCAAGCCGAAGCGTATGACTCGGCCCTCACTCCAAAGCACAACTCCGTCGCTGGTGCCGATCCACAAGCCGCGCATGGCGCTGTTGTCCTCGGACGGCGGAAAGGCAAGCAAAGCGTGAATCTCTGCATCGGGAAACTGCGCTGTGGTGGCGTGATTGAGTAGGAAGAAGCTGTTGCCATCGAAACGCGCCAGGCCAAGCTCGGTTCCAGCCCACAGATAACCCTCGGGCGACTGATATAGATCGGTGATGGTGTTCTGTGGCAACCCGTTTTCGATGGTCCAGTTCTGCCAGCCCAGATTGATGAGCGGCGTGCCGGGTTGCAATGCGCCACAGGCCGTGCTGAGCGCGAGCGCGGTCAGCCAGAGGCAGCGCAAGAAGCGGGGCCAGCCAGACACTCGGCCCATCCTGCTACGCGTTTTGGACTCTGCGGGCATCCACAGCAGTCGATCATGCGTTCCCCAGTGGAAGCAACTGGAATCGAAGCGAGCGAAGCCGGGACGCGCATCTTTCGGCATCGCTTCGGTGTGTTGCACCGGCGCATTGGACGGACGCACGGGACTGGCTTATTGCACGGGCGCACGGCTTCCACATGGAGCCCAATACGGCTCCACCCACCGATATAGACGATTCTCCTTCAAATGGGTCAAGAAAATCTTTGTTCGGCGCAGTACGTTGGGGGTATTGGTTATCTCCAGACGGCGGCGGTGGATTCATTGTCGCCGTTATTTTTGTGCGCCGCCGCGTTACACTGAGCATGGGAGATGACTCATGAGCGAAACGCACGAAGTTGCATCGAATGTTGGATTCACCGCGCCAAACGGTCCGTTTATCACTACGGGCGACCTGCATATTGAGACGCTGGATGGGCAGAAGCTGAGCCAGCCCAAAGCATCTTTCTGTCGCTGCGGCGCTTCGGCGAAGAAGCCCTTCTGCGATGGAACGCACCGCACTTCAGGATTTGTCGATGCCGGCGAAGCGCAGCCAGCGCCCACGATCGAAGCACCCGCGCCTGCCGGTCCGCTGCATGTGACCATGATTCCCGACGGTCCGCTCATTGCTGCCGGGCCGCTGACCGTGCAGAACGCGCAGAAGCAGACGATCGCCAACAACACGACGACGGCGGTCTGCCGCTGCGGCGCTTCGGCCAATAAACCCTACTGCGACGGCAGCCACAATCGCGTCGGTTTCAAGGGCTGAATCGGAGATGCAGCGCGTGAATCCGCTCGGCACAACGCTGGCCTGCGAGCTGGACGAAGATGAAGGGAAGCCCGCGCTGGTGCTGGCGCATTCGCTGGGCGTCACGCGTGCCATGTGGGATGCGCTGCTGCCTGCGCTGCGGCAACGGTGGCGCATCCTGCGCTATGATCTGCGCGGGCATGGCGAGTCGGCGCAGCCGGACGGCCCGCTGAGCGTTGAAGCGCTGGGCCGGGACGTTTTGCAACTGGCCGAGCGGCTCGATCTGAGCGCATTTTCGTTTTGCGGCGTCTCGCTGGGCGGGCTGATCGGGCAGTGGCTCGGCATCCATGCCCCGGAAAAGATCGAGCACCTGTTCCTGGCCAATACGGCGATGAAATTTGGCGAAGCCGCAGCCTGGAATGCGCGCATCGATCTGGTGCGCGAGCAAGGGCTGGCTCCGGTGATTGCCGGCACGCTGGAGCGCTGGTTTACAGCCGATTTTCGCGCCACGCATCCACAACAGGTGGCGTCGATTCGCGGACTGCTGGAGCATTGCAACTCGGATGGTTACGTTGCTTGTTGCGCGGCGGTGCGCGATGCAGACTTTCGGAGTTCCGCGAGTGGGATTCGCGCACGCACGCTGGTGATGGCCGGCGTCAGCGATCCGGTTTCCACGCCCGCAGACGGTCGTGCGCTGGCCGTGCAGATTTCCGGAGCGGAGTACATGGAGCTTCCGGTGGCGCATCTGGGCTGCGTGGAGCGGCCGGAGGAGTTTGCCGCGGCGATGCTCACCTTTGCGGACAGGAACTGAAGTTGCGGCGGCGTGGCGCATTGTCAGATGTCTTTACGCTTCGATAGGATAAGTGTGCTGCCGCGTACCGCGAAGCTGTGGCTGCGTTCGAGCGAGCACTGCTTGTCAACAAGCTTGCAGGCTCCGGAGCGTTGCACCGGCGAGTGGCGTGGGTGATTCGGATGAGCCGTCCTGCAAACCGGGGTTTCGCGATTCTGCTTGTACTGGTTGTCGGCATGGGGCTGCAACGCAGTGGCAGGGGTGCGGGCCAGCAGAACGCAACCGCTTACGCAGGTTCCGTCATGGCGGCTTCGGATCTCGCCGCTCGCAGCGCCTACGATCAAAAGATTCGCTCTACCTACAGTTTTCCCTTTGGCAAGGCGCAGATTGCGCTGCCGGGCAATGCGACCGTGGTGGGGAATCAGTTTCTTTCGCCCAGCGCATTTCCTGACGCCGCCTATTGCGGACACTGCCATCAGCAGGCCTATCGCCAGTGGCGACAGTCGCTGCACTCCAACGCATTTCGCGAGCCGTTTTATCGCGGCAGCGTCAACATCCTGCTGCACACCAAAGGACCGGAGTATGCGCGGCACTGTGACAGTTGCCACGATCCTGTCGGTGTGTTTGGCGGATCGCTGAATCCAGTGGCGCAGATGGATCGACCGTTTGAGCGGGACGGGGTGACGTGCATGGTCTGCCACTCGATCCAGGCGATTTCTTCGCGGGAAGGCAACGGCAGCTTCGTTCTTGCGGTGCCTGCGGTGATGGTCGATGAGCAGGGGCGACGCATTCCCGGGCGTGTGCCGGATGCGGAGATTCTGGCCCACTTGGACCGGCACTCGAAGGCGGTGATGCAGCCGCTCTATCACCAGGCGGAGTACTGCGCGGCCTGTCACAAGGCGAGCCTGCCGCCGATGCTGAACGACTACAAATGGCTGCGTGCGTTCAGCGCGTTTGATGAGTGGCAGCAGTCGAAGTTTTCTCACCAGAATCCGCTCACGTATTACTCTGCGGACGAGAAAACCTGCCAGAACTGCCACATGGCGCGTGCCGCCGCGGATGCGCACGAGCCGGGCGCGAAAGACGGCAGTTTTGCGTCGCATCGCTGGACGGCCGGCAACACCGCAGCCCCGTTTTACTACGGATTTGACGCGCAGTTGCAGAAGACGATCGGTTTCCTGCGCAGCGGAAATTATCTGAATGTCGATATCGCCGGTTTGCGGATTCATGATCCGGATTTTCATCCGGGCAGCGCAGGCAAAAGCGCAGACACCGGAGATGCAGAGGATGGAAGCGAAGACG
>JAJZEA010000070.1 GCA_021851335.1 Acidobacteriota bacterium
GGCGACAACATCCAGTTGGAGATCGAGTTGCAGACGCCGGTGGCGATGGAAAAGGGATTGCGGTTTGCGATTCGCGAAGGCGGACGCACGGTGGGAGCCGGCGCAATCTCGGAGATTCTGGCGTAAAAATGGCTTGCGTTGGCCGGAGCGAGCAGTTGGCGCTCCGGTCAACGAGAAAGAAAGATGAGTATGGTTGGACAGAGGATTCGCATTCGGTTAAAGGCATACGACTATCGTGTGCTTGATACCTCGACGGGTGAGATTGTGGAGACGGCCAAGCGCACCGGCGCACAGGTTGCGGGTCCGATTCCGCTTCCCACCATCAAGAACAAGTACTGCGTGCTGCGTTCGCCCCATGTGGACAAGAAGTCCCGCGAGGCCTTCGAGATTCGCACGCACAAACGGCTGATCGATATCCTGGAGCCGACACAACAGACGGTGGATGCGCTGATGAAGCTTGATCTGCCTGCCGGCGTGGATGTCGAGATCAAGGCATTCGAGAAGTAGGTTTTGTCGTAATACAGATGCGCGCAGGCGCCCGGCAGTGCCCAGAGATTGGGCATGATGAGGAAAGGAAACTATGTCAGTAACTGGAATTCTGGGCAAAAAGATCGGCATGACGCAGGTGTACGACGAGAAGGGTGACGTTCATCCAATCACCGTTCTCCAGGCGGGACCGTGCGTGATCACACAACTCAAGACGGCTGCCCGCGATGGCTATGATGCGGCACAGATTGGTCTGGTCGAGTTTGTGAAGGCATCGAAGATCAACAAGCCCGAGGCAGGCCATCTGGCCAAGGCGGACGCTCCTCCCGTGCGCGAGATTCGCGAGGTTGCTCTGGAGGCAACGGCAGCAGGTGCTGAGCCCATCAAGGCCGGCGACCGTGTGCTGGTGGATATCTTTGCCGAAGAGAAGTTTGTCGATGTTATCGGCACATCGAAGGGGCGTGGTTTTGCGGGTGTTGTTCGTCGGCACGGTTTCGGCGGCGGCCCCAAGTCTCACGGCCATATGTTTCAGGTCCAGGGTTCGATCGGCGCTTCCAGCTTTCCTTCGCGCGTCTTCCCCGGCCAGCGTATGCCCGGTCACTTTGGCGTGGATCGCGTGACGGTGCGCAATCTGCGCATTCGAGGGCTGGATCTTGAAGAGAATCTGATCATGGTGGAGGGTGCGGTTCCCGGGCCTCGCGATGGTTATGTGCTGATTTCAAAGGCCAAGGCTCCACCGCGTGAGCGCCGTGGCTTTGCCGGTGCCGGTACGGTCGATCCGCTGAAGGCGTCGAAAAAGGCATCCTCCGGCAAGAAGAAGTAGCTTTGATGTGACTCCCTGATGGGGGCCTAGAAAAGTTCGAAGTTGTTGGCAAGGTTAAGTGTTTTGCAGAGTTTGGATGGGCGCTGACGCCCGAAAGAAGACGACGATGGCAAAAAGCGATGTGTTGAATTTGAATGGAGAGAAGGTTGGCGAGGTCGAGCTGGCAGAGGAGATCTTTGCCGCAGACCAGATCAACGAAGCTCTCCTGTGGGAAGCGGTGAAGCACTACCGCGCGGCTTCTCGCCAGGGTACCCACGCGACCAAGAACCGCAAGCTGGTGGCTGGCTCAGGCAAGAAGCTCTGGAAGCAGAAGGGCACGGGACGCGCGCGTATCGGCTCGGTGCGTTCACCACTCTGGCGTCATGGCGGCACGGTTCACGGACCGCAGCCTCGCAGCTACGATTACGCCTTTCCTCGCCGGAAGCTGTTGGGCGCGTTGCGCGCTGCGCTGGCCTCAAAGTTCGCTGACGGTAAGCTGACGATCGTCGATTCCCTTACGCTGGCCTCGGCCAAGACGAAGCTGTATCGTGCTGCGCTGGACAAGCTGGAAGCCCATCGCGCAACGCTGATCGTCGAAAGCGGCAAGGATCTGCGTGAAGAGCTGGTGCTGGGTGTGCGCAATCTGGATCGGGTCGAACTGGTGCTGAACAACGAGGTGCATCCCTACGACCTGCTGCGTTGCGAGCGCGCGATTCTCTCGCGCGGTGCACTGGAGCAGTTGACTGAGACACTGCAGAAGACGATTTCGCGTCGTCGCGCGGCTCAGAAGGAGGTTGCGTAATGCCGACTTTGTATGAAGTGATTCGCCGGCCTCTGATTACGGAAAAGGGTCTGCAACTGAAGGAAACCGAAGGCTCGCTGGTCTTTGACGTAGCTCCGGCGGCCAGCAAGACGGAAGTCAAGCAGGCGGTTGAGGCACTCTTCAAGGTGAAGGTTGCCTCGGTGCGCACGGCCAATGTGCTGGGCAAGGAACGCCGTCGCGGCAAGTTCTCCGGCTACAAGCCGGACTGGAAAAAGGCTTATGTTCGCCTGAAAAGCGGCGAGAAGATGCCGGAGTACGTCAGCAATTACTAAGCGCTGGCGTGAGATGAGCAGACGCGGGCAACGGCCCGAAGATTGAAGAAGGCTCCGGGAGTGAAAAGAAGCTCTCCGGAAGCAGGGAAACTGACGATGGCTATCAAAACATATCGACCGATTACGCCGACGCTTCGCTTCCAGACCTCGCAGGTCAACGACGACATCACGGCGACCAAGCCACTGAAGTCGCTGGTGGTCACGCGGAAGCGTACCGGTGGTCGCCGCAACTCCGGCGACCTGACGATCCGTCACCACGGTGGCGGACACAAGCGGCAACTGCGCCTGATTGACTTCAAGCGCGAGAAGTTTGGCGTTCCTGGCAAGGTGGCCACGATCGAGTACGATCCTAACCGCTCTTCGCGGATCGCGCTGATCCACTATCTGGATGGCGAAAAGCGTTATATTCTTCAGCCGATTGGCCTGAAGGTGGGACAGACGATCATGAGCGGCCCTGAAGCCGATATTCTGGTAGGCAATGCGTTGCCGCTCAAGAATATTCCTGCCGGCACAACGGTACACAATATCGAGCTGCGACCGGGCAAGGGCGCGCAGATGGCGCGCTCGGCAGGTGCTCAGGCTCAGCTTGTGGCCAAGGAAGACGACTACGCATTGCTGAAGCTGCCTTCGGGCGAGACGCGCAAGGTGTTGGTTGAGTGCATGGCGACGATTGGCCAGGTGGGCAATGCCGATCATGAGAATGTCTCGATCGGCAAGGCAGGACGAAATCGCTGGAAGGGCATTCGCCCAACCAACCGCGGCGTCTCGATGAACCCGGTGGATCACCCGCACGGCGGCGGCGAGGGCAAGACCTCTGGTGGCCGTCATCCGGTGACTCCGTGGGGTCAGCCAACGCGCGGATATAAGACGCGTAACAACAAGCGGACCGACAGCTTCATCGTGAACCGTCGCAGCCGCTAGGACAAAGTGGAGCAAGGCGGCTGAATGCCGCCGAAGATTTGGAATGCGGGCCAGATGCCCGGCAAAAAGGATGAACTGAAGATGGCACGTTCGACAAAAAAAGGACCGTTTGTAGACTCCCACCTGATGGTGAAGGTGGATGCGATGAATGCAGCCAACGACAAGAAGGTATTGAAGACCTGGTCGCGGCGCTCGACGATCTTTCCGGAGTTTGTCGGACACACTATCGCCGTACACAACGGCAAGAAGTTTGTTCCCGTCTATGTGACAGAGAACATGGTGGGCCACAAACTGGGCGAGTTTTCCCCGACGCGCACCTTCAAGGGTCATACGCAGAAGGCGGCGGAGTCGGGAGCCAAGGGACGCTGATCGGGTTTCGCGCTTCACGCGGGCGCGGGAGTCGTCGCAGAGATGAAGCCGGGGTTGAAGCCGGATGCAGGCAATGGCAGGTTGAGGAAAGGCAAGAAGATGGCAGCAGAGAAGACACAGGCAGAGTTCCGCGCCGAGGCGCGCTTCCAGCGGATTTCGCCGCAGAAGGCGCGGCTGGTCCTGAACCTGATCAAAGGGCTGGATGCGCAGCAGGCGCTCGATACACTCTCGTTTACGCGCAAGAGGATTGCTCCGGTGGTGCGCAAGGTGCTCACCTCGGCCATCGACAATGCGCGCTATCTTTCCGATGATCGCGGTCTGGATCTGGATGTGGATCGGCTGTTTGTGAAGACAGCCATCGCCAACGAAGGCCCGCGCATGAAGCGGATTCGTCCTGCCCCGATGGGCCGTGCGTTTCATTACCAGCGTCGTTTGACGCATATCATCGTGACAGTTGCCGAGCGAGCCGCGGAGCAGCCGAAGCCGGCAGGCAAAGCAGCGAAAAAGGCCAAGACGGCCGCGTAGGCCAGAAGAGGATTTGAGAGGCAAAGTATGGGACAAAAAGTCCACCCTTACGGATTTCGATTGGGCGTCAACAAGCCCTGGCGCTCGCGCTGGTTCAGCGAGCGTGAGTATGCCAAGCTTTTGGTCGAGGATGTCAAGCTCAAGGCCGAGTTGAAGGACAAACTCAAGGCGGCAGGTGTCAGTTCGGTTGAGATTGAGCGACCCGGCAACAAACTGCGCTTCATTATCCGCACGGCGCGTCCGGGCATCGTAATCGGCCGTAAAGGCGCCGAGATCGAGAAGCTGAAGGCGGAGCTGGGCAAGCGCACAAATCGTGATGTCTTCATCGACATTCTCGAGGTGAACAAGCCGGAGCTGGATGCTCAACTGGTCGCTGAGAACATTGCGCTGCAACTGGAGAAGCGAGTCAGCTTCCGTCGCGCGATGCGCAAGAGTGTCGATTCGGCGCTGCGCTTCGGTTGCAAGGGCATCAAGGTTCGCGTCTCGGGCCGCTTGAACGGCAATGAGATTGCGCGTTCGGAGTGGTATCTCCAGGGTCGCCTTCCGCTGCATACACTGCGCGCGGATATTGACTACGGATTTGCCGAGGCCAACACTACATACGGAATCATCGGCGTCAAAACCTGGATCTATCGCGGCGATATCTATGAGCAGAAGCGTCGTCAGGGGGCCGGTATCGGTGCCTCGGTGTTTGAGGGCTAGCGAAGAAGATTGGCAAAGCAGCCGGAAACAGGCTGTGGCAGGAATTCAGGCGCATAAGCGGGTAAGAGGAAATCACTATGTTGATGCCAAAGAAAGTGAAGTTTCGCAAGCAGCAGAAGGGCAAGATGCGCGGCAAGGCGTGGCGCGGCTCTTCGCTGGCATTTGGCGAATATGGGCTGAAGGTGATGGAGTGCGGTTACATCACCGACCGTCAGATTGAAGCCAGCCGTATCGCAATGACGCGCTTCATCAAGCGCGGCGGCAAGGTCTGGCTGCGCCTGTTTCCGGACAAGCCAGTGACCAAGAAGCCGGCTGAGGTCCGCATGGGATCCGGAAAAGGCGCGTTGGACCACTGGGCCGCTGTGGTGCGCCCAGGTAAGATTCTCTTCGAGATGGAAGGCGTGACGCCGGAGATTGCGCAGGAAGCGATGCGTCTGGCGGCGAACAAGCTGCCGTTGAAGACGCGGTTCGTGCAGCGTCCAGCGGTTATCAAGGCCGCGGTCGAAGAAGCAGTGGAGTAACGAGGATTACGTTCCGGCGAAGGCTACGATCTTCGCCTGAGAAGAGGGCATGATGGAATTGACGAAGATTCGAAGCTGGAGCGATGAAGAGCTGAAGACGCAGGAGATCCAGGCCGCCGACCAGCTCTTTCGTATCCGCTTTCAAAGCAAGCTGGGACAGAACGACGGCGTCAAAAAGATTCGCGAACTGCGCAAGGATATTGCGCGGATTCAGACGATCGCGCGTGAGCGCGCTCTGGGCATTCGAAGCGCGGCAGCAGAGGCGTCCACAAATTCGGCTCCTCGCGCTGTAAGACGCGCCACGACGAGTTCCAGGAAAGGTGCAAAGTAAGTGATGACCGCTACTACGGATACAGCCGCTCAGGCAGCCACCGGCGCTCGACGCAATGAGAAGGTCGGGCAGGTGGTCTCGACCAAGATGCAGAAGACGATCGTGGTCGAAGTGGAGATGCGCAAAGCGCATCCCAAGTACAAGCGCATTGTGCGCAGCTCGCGCAAGTTCTACGCCCACGACGAACAGAACTCGGCGCGTGTCGGCGACATGGTACGCATCCGCGAGACCCGTCCGCTCAGTAAGCTGAAGCGCTGGTCCTTGGAAGAGATTGTTCGTCGCTCTTCGCTGAGTCAGGCCGAAGAGACCCACGCAAGCGAATAAGCAGCAGTAGTGGCCAGAGTGATCCGGCCAGGGAGATGATTCGATGGCAGTGCAAATGAGAACAATGCTATCCGTTGCCGATAACTCCGGCGCGCGAAAGCTTCAGGTGATCCTGCCGCTGGGCGGTGCGTCTGGTCGCAAGGCTAGTCTTGGCGACGTAGTGACGGCGGCGGTCAAGGAGTCTTCGCCGGATGGCACGGTCAAGAAGGGCAAAGTCGTCAAGGCGGTGATCGTGCGTACGCGCAAGGAGTATCGGCGCAAGGATGGCACCTACATTCGCTTTGATGAAAATGCTGCGGTGCTGATCAACGAAGGCGGTGAGCCGGTGGGCACGCGCGTCTTCGGACCGGTGGCCCGTGAGCTGCGCGAGAAGAAGTTTCTGAAGATCGTCTCGCTGGCGCCGGAAGTGATCTAAGCGCCTGCGAAGGGTGCTGGAAATTGTAGGCAGCCCGTGGCTGCCGGATGAAAAGAGAGCAAGCAAATGGCAGGATTGAAGATTCATCGCAATGACACGGTCGAAGTGATTACCGGAGCTGACGCCGGCAAGCGTGGTCGCGTGTTGCGCGTGCTTCCGGAGAGCAACCGGGTGCTGGTCGAGCATGTGCGCATGGTCAAGAAGACGGTCAGCTCAAAGACCGGACGCAATACGCAGGGCGGCATCGCCGAGCAGGAAGCTCCGTTGCAGATTTCCAACGTCGCGCTCGTTTGCCCCAACTGCGGGCCGGTGCGTGCGGGCTACAAGGTTGAAGGCGAGACCAAGACGCGCGTTTGTCGCAAGTGCGGCACGGCCTTGCCGTTCAAGAAGTAACGCGATTTCCAAGCCGGGAGCTTTGCAGAATCCGGCGCAGCAGACTTCCGAAACGGTAAACGGGCCAGACCCACTCCGAGGAGCGGAAGAAAGAGAGACGACGATGGCAGCACGATTGAAAGAGAAGTACAACAGCGAGATTCGCGCCGCGGTCCAGAAGGAACTGGGCCTGAGCAATGTGATGGCAGTTCCGCGCATCGAAAAGATCGTCCTGAACATGGGACTGGGCGAGGCGACGCAGAACACCAAGCTGCTGGATCCGCTGGTCGGCGACCTGGCCGCGATTGCCGGACAGAAGCCTGTGGCGACCAAGGCCAAGAAATCGATTGCCGCCTTCAAGGTGCGCGCGGGCATGTCGATTGGCGCCATGGTGACGCTACGCAACGATGCGATGTATGAGTTTCTCGATCGGTTGATCTCGCTGGCGTTGCCGCGTGTGCGCGATTTTCGTGGTGTCTCGACCAAGAGCTTTGATGGACGCGGCAACTACACGCTCGGCCTGCGCGACCAGTTGATCTTTCCCGAGATCGACTACTCCAAGGTGGAGAAGCTGAAGGGGATGAATATCACCATTGTGACGACGGCCTCGGACGACAACTCGGCGCGTGTCCTGCTGAAGCACTTTGGCCTGCCCTTCCGCCAGGGCGCATAAGAGAATTTTTCAGAAGACGAAAGGCAAGTATGGCAACCACAGCAAAACGAGTGAAAGACGCGCGCAAGCCCAAGTTTGCCTGCCGCAAACACAACCGATGCCAGCTTTGCGGACGCCCGCGAGCGTTCCTGCGCAAGTTCGGCATCTGCCGTCTGTGTTTCCGCAGTCTCGCGCACCGGGGTGAGATTCCCGGCGTTGTGAAGTCAAGCTGGTAAGCAATGGAATCTCCACGTAGAGCGCGCCGCATGCGTGATGCTTCGTGGACAAGGCAAGAAAGAGCATCTTCGCAGGTTCTCCAAAGTTAAGGAGCGAACGGGAGATGAAGGAGAAACGATGAGTCTGACTGATCCGGTAGCCGATTTTCTGACGCGCATTCGCAATGCCATTCGGGCGCGTCAACAGAAGCTGGATGTACCCGCCTCAAAGCTAAAGGCGGAGATCGCCCGCATCCTCAAGGAAGAGGGTTACATCACCAGCTACAAGACCCAGGACGAGCAGGGCAAGAGCATCCTGCGCGTTTACCTGAAGTATGGCGCTGGCTCGCAGGCAGCGATTCGCGATCTGGCGCGAGTCTCGCGTCCGGGTTGCCGCGTATACATTGGCCGCGATGAGATCAAGCGCGTTCAAGGTGGATTGGGCATTTCGATTATGACCACTCCCAAGGGCGTCATGACGGGTCGTCAGGCACGTCGCGAGGGTGTGGGCGGCGAGCTGCTCTGTGAAGTCTGGTAAAGCCTCCGCAGCGCTGGAGTCTGGCGCATAGGGGATTCGGCTGCAGTGGAACGCAATCTATGCGGGACTCGCAAGCCAGTTAAGGGAAAACGATGTCGCGAATTGGAAAGAAACCGATTGAACTGCCCAAGGGCGTGAAGTATACCGTCGAGGGAAATACCGTACTGGTCGAAGGACCAAAAGGTAAGTCCACGGCGCTGATTGCGCCTGGAGTGAGCCTCGCTACTGTCGATGGCACCATTCACGTCACGCGCGAGAATGACAAGGCCGCGGCTTTTCACGGTCTGACGCGCGCTCTGGTCTTCAACGCCGTGCATGGCGTTTCCGCGGGCTGGACCAAGGATCTGGATATTGTCGGGATCGGCTATCGTGCGGAGATGAAAGGCAAATCGACCGTGGTCTTTACGCTCGGCTACTCGCACCCGATCGAATTCCCACTCCCGACCGGTATCGAGGTCACCATTGATCCCAAGCAGACGCACCTGACGATCAGTGGGGTGGATCGGCAGAAGGTTGGCCAGGTAGCCGCAGATATGCGTTCGCTGCGCAAGCCCGATCCATACAAGAACAAAGGCGTACGCTATACAGGCGAGAAGCTGAAGAAGAAGGCTGGCAAGTCCGGCTCGAAGTAACAGGACAATGATCCGGGCCACGCGCGGCAGCCTGTGGCCCGAACAACGACCGAACGGAGCGGCAAGGCAGCTCCGCCGATAGGACAGAAGAACCATGATTGCAAAGATCGAACGTAACGCGATTCGCCGCCGGGTCCACTTCCGCATTCGCGAGAAGCTCTCCGGCACAACCGAGCGCCCGCGGTTGAACGTCTACCGCTCGCTCAATCACATCTACGCTCAGTTGATCGACGACTTTCAGGGAGTCACGCTGGTCTCCAGCTCTTCGCTCGGCGCCAAGATGCCGACCGGAGGCAACGTTGCGGCGGCGCGTGAGGTGGGTCGTATGGTCGCCGAGCAAGCGCTGGCCAAGGGCATCCGCAAAGTGGTGTATGACCGGGGTGGCTATCTGTATCACGGTCGCGTCAAGGCGCTGGCCGATGCAGCGCGCGAAGCCGGGCTGGAATTCTAAGTAACCGGACGGGCAGAAACTTTTCAGTGGATGGGCGCGCCGCGAGGCCGCACGGAAGGACACAAAACGCAATGGCGATACTCACAAAGAAGCTGGATGCCAACCAGTACAATCTCAAGGATCAGGTGGTTGCCATCAACCGCGTGACCAAGGTGGTCAAAGGCGGCAAGAACATGTCGTTTGCGGCTCTCGTCGTCGTCGGCGACGCCACGGCTGGAGTCGTTGGGTACGGCTCGGGCAAAGCGCGCGAGGTTCCACAGGCCATCCGCAAAGGCATTGAGTCGGCGAAGAAGAATCTGGTTCGCATTCATCTGACGGAAACAACCATTCCGCATCAGGTGCTTGGGCGGTTCGGCTCCGGTCAGGTCCTGCTCAAGCCGGCTCCGGAAGGTACAGGCGTGATTGCCGGCGGCGCCGTGCGCGCGGTGATGACCTCGGCCGGCGTTCAGAACGTGCTGACCAAGAGCCTGGGTACAGCCAATCCCCATAACGTGATCAAGGCAACGTTCGATGCGCTGGTTCAGCTTCGCGATCGTAAGGAAGTGGCTGCGATGCGGGGCAAGAGCGTAGAGGAGCTGTAGGACATGACAAACAAAACACTGCGTATTCAGTACTACCGGTCGGCAATCTGCACGCCGGTCAAGCACAAGAAGATTGTGGCTGGGCTTGGATTCACGCGCCTGAATCAGATTGTCGAGCGGGTAGACAATCCTTCCGTTCGAGGCATGGTGAATGCTGTGCCCCATCTGGTCCGCATCGTCGAGCAGTAGTCGGGTAGCTCGTTGACGATCAACTCCCCACAGGCCACGCAGGCTGTTGGCAAACAAAACGCGAGTCATCGGCTGAAACGCTGATGGCGTATGAGCGAGGACAACATGGCAAAAAATCTCTCTAATCTCCGCGCCCCCAAAAAAGCAAACATCGGGCGCAAGCGTGTCGGACGCGGTATGGGTTCCGGCATGGGCAAGACCTCAACCCGCGGCCACAAGGGTCAGGGATCGCGCTCCGGCTCCAGCCTGATGCGCGGCTTTGAGGGCGGCCAGATGCCGCTGCATCGTCGTCTGCCCAAGCGTGGATTCACCAACATCTTCCGCGTGGACTACACCGTGATCAACTTGAGCCGCATCCAGCAGGTCGCGACCGAAAAAGCCGTTTCGACGATTGCAATTGAGGATTACCGCACTCTCGGCCTGGCCAGCAGCCGCAAGGCGATGATCAAGATTCTGGGCAATGGTGAGGTCACCACCCCAATCACCATCACCGCCCACAAGTTCTCCAAATCGGCGATTGAGAAGATAGAAAAAGCAGGCGGCAAGGCCATCATGCTCGAAGCCGAAGTGAAGGCTGCCGAATAAGCAGTTGCATACAGGACAGAGTTGGCCATGGCGCGATACCATGGCCATAGTCCTTAGTTGAAGAAATGGCCGTCAGGCCGCGGAGTTCAGGTTCCAACCATGCTGGAAAAATTCCTCAATATCTTCCGCGTTCCCGATCTGCGCAAGCGGGTCTTTTTCACGATGGGCCTGCTGGCTATCTATCGCCTGGGAGCGCAGTTTCCCACGCCCGGCGTGAACAGCAAGCTGCTTGACCAGTTCTTCCGCAGCCAGGGCGGCTCGGCGCTGGGACTGCTGGATATGTTCTCCGGCGGCAACCTGCGGCGGTTTACCATCTTTGCCCTGGGCATCATGCCGTATATCACGGCATCGATCATCTTCCAGTTGCTCACGGTGGTCTATGAACCGCTGGCGCGCCTGCAAAAAGAGGGCGAGCTGGGGCGGCGCAAGATTACCCAGTGGACGCGTTATACCACGGTGGTTCTGGCCGCATTCCAGTCGAT
>JAJZEA010000071.1 GCA_021851335.1 Acidobacteriota bacterium
CAGATACGCATCCACACCGCCCACCTGTTTCTGCAGACTGATCCGCTTGGCGTTGTCCTGGTAGAAATCCGCACGCTTCAGGTCTTCGCCGGCAAAGGCAATCGCCTCGAAATAACCCGCCGCTGCCAGTGTTCGAGCATAGCCTGCCGCATCTTCCGGCAGCTCCGGCACCGCCACCTGCGGCAGCAGCCTGCGCACCAGCCCGCGCTCCACCGGATTGTCGTCCAGAAACACGAGCGAATCGATGCCAACCGAAAGCTCTTCGGCAATGGCTTGCAGATTGGTCGCCTTGTCATTCCAGTTCGCCTGGAAGACGGCAATATGATCCAGCTTCAGCAGCATCTCTGGATGCTTCAGGAACGGTTCGCGCGCCACCTCATCGGTATTCTTCGACGACACCGCCAGTACAATTCCGCGCTGCCGCAGCTCCAGCGCCATCCGCTGCACCGCCAGATGCGCCTCGCCGATCGCGTCCCCCTGAGCCACGCGAATCCCTTCCAGCCCATCGTCGCCAATCACGCCGCCCCAGACTGTATTGTCCAGGTCCAGCACCAGCACCTTGCGGCTCTTGCCGCGTATCGCCGCCACCACGCGCGCCACGTGATCCGCATACAGCGGAATCACGCTCTCCGCGCAGGGAAACTTGCCCAGGTTCCACATCTGAGGATCATGCCAACTCGCCAGCCCCACCGTCTCGGCGATTCCGGCTACGTCCAGCAGCACGTCACCCGTCGCCAGCACCTGCTCGCCCAGCGCGCGATTCACCTCTGTCAGCAGCCAGCGCATCGTGCCCGGCAGAGCACCATCCAGGCTGCCGAAGACCGTCTCCGGTGCCGGTGCAAACGTCTGGAAGATGCACGCAGCTCCGCAGTTTTTCTGGATGCCTTCACGCAGCGCAGCCAGATAGCCCGTTGCTCCAGCCACAGCATTCGCCGCCGCCGCGCTGTCTCCTGGAGTCGGCTTCAGCGGCAGCGCGCGATAGTCCAGCGCAAAGAGCACGGCATTGGGCTTCGCCGCATTCACGCGCGAGTCCGGCGTCAGCGCCTCCTGCGCCACCTGGTCATACGCCGGCTGGATGATCTCCAGCGCAATCCCGTGCCGTGCCGCGCTGGCCATCAGTGCCGGCAGAATGAAGTCCATCGTCGCATTGCTGATGACGGCAAGGCGAAACGGAATCAGGGGCTGAATATCTGCGCCACCAGCGACAGCCGCCGTCATCCGCTTCGCCAGCCTCGTCAGTTGATTCAGGTCCAGCGCATACGACGCAAGCTCACGGAGAGCCGCGCCACCGCCGACCTCCGTCCACGCCTTCACCTGCGCAGAAAAATCCTGGGGCGGTCTGGGCAGCCATTGAAGCTCGGTATACAAATCGGTCGGCATTGGAACTCCTGCGGGAAGTCAGCCCGCCACAAGAGGATTCCAGGAATCCATCTCAATTCAGTCAGAAAAGTTCTGCCGCAATGCGGCATACACTGCTAGACGCGGCTCTGGATCAGCGCTGTCAGATCGCCAACTTTTTCCAGCTTTGAAATCTCCGTGGTTGAAAACTTCACCTTGAAGGCTTTTTCAATTGTGATAATCAGACGGATATGCGCCAGGCTGTCCCAGCCTTCCACGTCCTTTGCGCTCAGCTCCGGCGTAGCCTGGATCGAATCGTCGTCAAACAAATCCTGGAAAATCTCTGTGAGCTTTTCATAGATAGCAGCCTGTTCCAATGAGGTCCTCCTGGGCATCTGATCGGTAAGGTCTTTGCACTCCAGGCACCCGCGCTACGCATGGCAGCGCGCACTGCTGGATTCCTGATGTTTTTTTACAGACTAGCAGAGAACTGACGATGGACAGATGGAATGAACTTGAAATTTCACGCGCGCCGCATGCTCAGCCAAGAGGCCGCAACGCGCATCAAAGCGAAGAGATTTTGCACACGGCATAGCCGCCGCGCTGATATGGACAATTCATCCCACTAGGCGCTGCTCCGTGAATGACCGTCCAGCTCACCTGCGGATACTCGTTGCGCAGTCGTACGAAATCCGCATGCTGGAAATGGTTCAACCCCTGCGTTGCATCGCTCATCTGCTTCCATTCATCCGCCAGATCAGGAAACAGCGAGACCACGCCGCTGTCTTTATAGTAATCAGCCAACGACGAGCGCTCAGCAATCGCGCGGAAGCCGTGCACATCCGTCGGAGGGTCTTTGAAATAGCGTGCATCGACGGCAAAGACAGCATCCTCCGGCGTATTCCTGCGAATCCAGCGCAGTGTATTCAACCATGGGTTCGTCGTCGCCATTCCAGGCAGCTCAATGTGTGGACTATTGGGATAGGTGGCGCGTGCAGCCACAAACATCCCGACACTCAGCGGAAGCACAATCGCAGCGACAACCCATGGGCGACGAGCGGCAAGATATTCACCCAAAACACCGGCAAAGAGCAGGACAAAGACAATCGTGATCAGATGAAAGCTTCGTAGTGGCTGGAGACGCACAAACATCTCAAACGATGGAGAACTCGCCAGCACAATCGCTGCCGCAATCGAAATCAGCCCGAAGGGAATCATCAAAAAACTGAGCTGCTCGAATGCAGGGCGCACGCCGCGCAGCTTTGCCCGCCAGAAAAAAGCCAGAATCGCGAGAGGCGCCAGCATCCCCAACCAGTGATACCAGGTCCAGTTGTAAAGGAAAAAATAATCACGCGAAAACAGTGCTTCCCGATAGGCACCCGTTGCCGGAGCCAGGTGAAATCCATCCGGCAGCAGAAACACCCCAGCCGCCAGCGCCGGCACCGCTGGCTGTTCCACGGATCGTCGCGCACGCACCTGGAACCACTGCAGCACTGCGAGAAATGCAAGATAAGCCGCCATCTGCGGATGCACCGACCCCACCAGCAGAACCCAAACGACTGCGCGCACATATTGCCGCTCCAGCAGCGCAGCCAGCGCAAACAACGTGAGCGGCGTGGACAGCGATCGCGCTGTCAGATAGGGATCCATCAACAAAAGTCCCGTATTCGTCGCCGGCATCGCCATCACTGCGGTCATCACCAGCAATGCCGTCCATCGCGCGCGCGCTGATTCAAAGCTGATGGAAACAAGCTGCCAGCAGGCCACCAGCATCGCAAACAGCGTTGCCATGTACCAGACAAAAATTGTCCAATCCATCGACAGATGCGTTACCCGCGCGGTCACAGCCAGCAGCGGACTAAACAGCGAAAGATGCGCGTGCGAAAGAAAGAACTCGCGACCGAAAGGATAGAGCCTGGGGTTGAGCAGGTTCTTCGCCGCGGGAATATAAATCTCCGCGTCCTCCACACCCAGGTGATAGCCCTGGATTAGAAGTGCGGCGACTGTCAAACCCAGCAGGCGCAACAGCGGCAAGCGCTTTGATTCTCTCACCGCACATCCTCCAGCATCTGCGCAATCGACTTGCTCTGCTGCTTGAGCTGGAGTGGGGGAAAGTCGAAAAACGGCCTGCGATACAATCCGGAACGAGCTGCCACGCAATCCATCGTCGTGCGCAGCACACCCAGTCCATAGACGATGCTGCGTCGGAGATTGATCGACGAAGCCTCGGGGAAATAGCGCGTCGGGCAGGAGACTTCGCCAATGCGCGCGCCCAGATAAATGCACTGCGCCAGCAACTGATTGTCAAAGACAAAATCTTCGGAGTTCGCCTCAATCGGAAGCGATAGAAGCAACTCGCGGCTATAAGCGCGATAGCCCGTGTGATACTCCGACAACTTGGCGCCAAGAGCTATGTTTTGAATCAGTGTGAGCGCTCGATTCGAAATATATTTGTGTCGTGGCATTCCGCCTGATAAAGCGCCTCCACCCAGAATGCGCGAGGCCAGCACGATGTCGTAAAGCCCGTTGGCGATCATCGCCGCCATCGGCTCTACCAGCAGCGGCGAATACTGGTAATCCGGATGCACCATCACCACAATGTCGGCACCGGCAGCCAATGCTGCACGATAGCAGGTCTTCTGGTTGCCGCCGTAACCGCGATTCTTTTCGTGTCGATGAACCTGCAACCCGAGTCGCGCTGCCAGTGCGGCCGTTGCATCCGTGCTGTGATCATCGACGAGAATGCAGTCATCCACAGAAGCGGGAATCTCCTGAATCGTCCGCTTCAGCGTCTTTTCCGCGTTGTATGCAGGAAGTACGACGATGACTTTTTTCTGATTGATCATGCGTTACTCGTAACCCTTCTTTTGCACGCTACTCTTATGATACCGACGATGAAGCCTTACCGATAGAAAGATATTGGAAAAGCATGGATTTTTTTGGCGTATCAAGCGATAAAGCTATGATTTGAAGCACCTATAGCCCCCAAATGAAGAATGAATGAAGAGCAATTCATGCATCCCCCATTGGACTAGGGAATCCGGCATACGGTGAGCAAACGATTATGCCACCGACAATCCAGCCATGGATTCGCCGGATAACTCACCAACACCCAGTCCACGCCAAATTTACGCTTCAATTCCTCGAATTGCTTCAGAGTGAACCCGTTCAGTCCCTCTTGCGCATTGCGCTGCCTCAGCCACACATCCGCCAGTTCCGGCACCTGCGTACAGACTGCTGCATCCTTCACCCCATCCGCCAACACACTGCGCTCCGCCAGAGGGCGAAAGTTGTGATAATCCTCTCCCGGAGCCTTCAGATACCAAGGATCAATCGCAAAATACGCATCCTTTGGCGTGTGCCCACGAATCCACGTAAACGCTTGTACCCAGGGGTTTTCTGTTACGACTCCAGGCCACTCGACGGGGACCGTATCTGCAAAAATCGCGCGCTGCGACGCAAACATTCCCCCATAGATCAGCACAAGATAACAGGCCCAGCGAAGACGACTCGTGCGCAGAAAAAATTCGCCCAGCAGCGCCCCTGCCATCAGCGCAAGAAAAAGATAAACCAGGTGCAGAAATCGCATCGGCTGTAACGGAATCAATCGAATCAACGACGGCGGCGCTGTCATCGCGACCGCGATCCCCTGCTGCACCACCGAGTACGCCACCACTGCGGCTGCGAAGCGCGCCAATGCCTTGTTGCCTCTTCTCGACGCCCACTGCGCCAGCAGCCAGAAAAGAGCGATCGGAGCCAACGCGCCCAGCCACTCATACCACTGCCACTGAAACGGAAAATAGTACGTGCGCGTGTGCAGTGCCTGGCGCCACGCCGCCGTCGGCGGTTCAAATACCCAACCCAGCGGCATCGCTGCCACTGCGGCTCGCTGTGGCTTCTTTGTGTCCATCATCCAGTCGAGCTTTTCCTGTTGCGCCAGCAGAAGGAAAAAACAGAAGCTCATGCCCATCGCGCCCATGATCGGATGAAAGAAAAATGCGCCCAGCAGGCAGGCTGCAACACTCCAGCGACGCCCCTCCAGCAGCCACGCAACCGCCATCAGAATCAGCGCCGTGGACAACGCGCGCGGATGCAGATGCTGATCCAGAATGTACAACGCCGTCCCGGAGACGGGCAGCGAAAACATCGCGCCGAGCATCGCAACTCCAGCCCACTGCGCGCATTCGCTACGAAAGAAATGTCGCAGGATTGCGCGCGAAGCTGTCAGGATGACGACCATCGCGACGCACTGCCAGAGCAGCTCCGACCAGGCGATCGACATATGCGTCAACCGTACCCACGCCGCTATGAAGCGATCAAAAATCGTGGCCTGCAACTGCACCGTGAAGAAATGGAAATCGTAGGGAAACAGCTCTGGGTGCACGCGCCGCTCGACCGCGGCCAGATAGACACCGTCATCTTCAAAGCCAGGATGATAGCCCAGCGTCAGAAATGCAAGCGCAGAGAAAAACGTCAGCAGCAGCACTGTCTTCAGCAGCACCGGCCAAGCCCCTGTCCTGCGCTCAACTGTCTGGGAGTGAAGTGAAAAAAATGGCATGTGTTGAATGCGACGGATTTCGTAATCCGGACGCGCGGTCTCTGCGTCATTATAAGCTGAAGACAGGGGCTTCTCGCCGTACCCGCTCGACCGCACGAAGCACTGCTGCACTCCGGATATCTGCGGCTCATGATGCGACTGAAGACAATGCGACGACTGGATCGCTGGGTGGGCATTCCTCTTTGCTTCCTTGCCACTCTGCTGCTGCGCATCGCGCAGCGAATGCACCTCCTCCAAGATTCGAAATCGGCACAATCTGCGCGGAGGGTCTTGTTCCTGGAGCTATCCGAGATGGGCAGCACCGTGATCGCCGAGCCGGCTCTGCGCCACGTGCGCACTACGCTCGGCGCTCAGCTTTATTTCGTCATCTTCGCGCGCAATGCAGAAAGTCTTCTTCTGCTCAAACTGATCCCACTGGAAAATATCTTCCTCATTCGCGATGACAACCTGATGGTGCTTGCTCTCGATTCGCTGCGCTTTCTGCTGTGGACGCGGCGGCAGAAGATCGATGCCGTGCTCGACCTTGAACTGTTCTCCCGCTACTCCGCTTTGCTCACCGGGCTGAGCGGCGCGCGCATACGCATCGGCTTTCATCGCTTCCACGCCGAGGGCCTCTATCGCGGCTCCATGCTCACGCATCCGGTGGTCTACAACGGCCACGCGCACATGGCGAAAAACTTTCTCGCCATGACGCATGCTTTGCTCGCCGACCATCCCGAATATCCCTACGCAAAAGTTGCCATCGCCGATCATCAGATGCGCGTTACGCCAGCCGCAATCGACGCGCGCGAAATCGCTGACGCGCGCGATCTGCTGCGTCTGGTCTTCGACAGCTACGATCCAGCGCTGCATCGCATCGTGCTTCTCAACCCCAACAGCTCCGAGATGCTGCCTCAGCGCCGTTGGCCGCGGGAGCACTTCAAGCACCTGGCGCAACTCATCGTCGAGCAGTGGCCGGATACGCTGGTCGCCATCACCGGCTCCGCTGCCGAACGCAACGAATCGCTCTGGATGGAAGCCGAAATCGGCCATCCGCGCGTGCGTAGCCTGGCTGGCATGCATGCGTTGAGCATGCTGCTGCCGCTCTACTCCATCAGCCACGTGCTGGTCACCAATGACAGCGGCCCTGCGCATTTTTCCGCGCTCACCGGCATTCGCTCCATCGTGCTCTTCGGTCCGGAGACGCCAGCGCTCTACGGCAGTCTGGGCAACACCGAATCGCTCACGCTTGGCCTCGCCTGCTCGCCGTGCGTCACGGCAGCCAACCAGAAAAACTCGGCCTGCACCGATCCGGTCTGCATGCGTTCAATGTACCCTGAGGTCGTCCTGTGCGCCGTCGGTCGTGCGCTGGATGCTCACACGCAAACTTTGATCGAAATCATGGCGGCAAGGTAGTGGATTCTGCGCTACAGGCTTCACAGACCAAGCTGCGCGCGGCCTGACGCACTGATCCGCCGCGGCGTCCACTTCGGCTCCCACACCAGATCAACCTCGACTTTACTGATGCGCTCCATCGACGCGAGGCGATTATTCACCTGCTCGAAGATCAGCCCGCTGGCCGGGCACTGCGGCGTCGTCAACGTCATCGTCACCTTCACCCGTTGCCGCGGAAACGCTGGCGCAGAGCGCTCATCCGGTTCCAGCGCAACGTCGTAAATCAAGCCCAGATCGACAAGATTCAGCTTCACCTCGGGATCAAAGCAATCCCGCAGCGCAAGCAGTACGTCCTCTTCTGTCAACGATTGCATGGCCGCCAGCCTCAGCTCTTCCGCTCCACCAGATAGCGCGCAATGGCCTTCAACCCATCCGCCCGCTTGCCAAAGATCGCCAGCGCTTCAAATGCTTCGCCAATCAGCCTGTCCGCATCGCGTTCGCTTTGTTCCAAGCCAAAGACCGCCGGCCAGGTCGCCTTTTCGCTGGTCAGGTCCTTGCCCGCCGTCTTGCCCAGTTGTGCGGAGTCCTGCGTCACGTCCAGAATGTCATCCACAATCTGAAACGCCAGTCCCGCCTTGCGGCCAAAGGTATCCAGCGCGATCATCTGCGCCTCATCCGCGCCCGCAAAAACGCCGCCCGCCACCACGCTCACGCGGATCAGCGCACCAGTCTTCGCGCGGTGAATCGCGTCCACCAGCTCCGCCGTCGGCTTCTGCTGCTCGCCCTCAATATCGAGCACCTGCCCGCCGATCATTCCGTCCACAGTGCCCACGGCCTGCGCCATCAGGCGCACGATGCGCACTGTCGCCGCAGGTGGACAGGCAAGCTCCGACAACACCTCCCATGCCTGCGTCTGCAGCGCATCCCCGGCCAGAATCGCAATCGCCTCGCCATAGACCACATGGCACGTCGGCTTGCCGCGGCGCAGATCGTCGTTGTCCAGCGCAGGCAGATCGTCGTGAATCAGCGAGTAGGTGTGCAGCATCTCAATCGCCGCGCCCAGCCGCTCCACGCCAGCCGGAACCGCGCCCGCGACCGCTGCCGCCGCCTGCATCGCCAACACCGGGCGCAGCCGTTTGCCCCCGGCAAAGACCGAGTGGCGCATCGCGCTGTGAATCGAGATCGGAACCGTGGTCGCTGCGGGAAGCAGCCGGTCGAGCGCAGCATCGGTCGCTGCAACTCCGTGGCTCAGAATGGACTGTACGTCAATCGACATCTGATTCAGTGTAAGACATCGGCCCGCCTGCACTCCTCCGTTCGATTCGCATCCACAACAGCAGCCAGCAGAGCAGAGCAGCCACGCTCATCGAGCGCCCCCATCGCACATCCGCGGTCTCCATCCAGTGAATGCGAATTCGATTCGTCCCACGCTCCACCGGCACCACAATCAACCCATCCGTTCGCTTGAGGAAGATCGTGATTCTGCGTCCATTCCGCTCGATCTGCCATGCCGGAAAGCGGCGCAGCCGCACAATCAGATATCCCGCCTGCGGCGCATCCAACTCCAGGAATTTTCGCTTCGGCCCCCACTCCGTCGGGTAGACCGTGACGAGACATGGGCTTCTCTGACTACTCCAGCGCAAGGCTCCATCTTCGTCGGCTTCTCCCAGCCTCACCAGCGGATCGGCTGCCAGACATCCGGTCGGCAATCCCGCCGCCAGCGCTGCATTGTCCGCTCCCACCGGCGCATATTCATCGGTCGGCTGCGAACCACCGCCCTGAAACGCCGCAATCTGTGCGGCCACATTGTCCTCGTCATCACAGCGCTGATGAAACCATCCCGCGCTCGCCACCACCGCCAGCAGCAGCCACACCGTAACTCCAGCAAAGCGCGCCCAGCGACGAAAGCAACACAGTGCCTGCGCAGCAAAGATCGCCAGCGGCAGCGTCAGCAACATCGTCAACCGCCACGGAAACTGCAAAAACTCCGCCTTCGGCAACAGATGCCAGAGTCCCAGCGAAAACGGAAATTGCATCGCCACCACCACCGGAACCAACAGCAGCAGCGGCAGCCACTGCGTCCGATGCTCGACGCACAACTGCCTGCTACGGCGCAGCACCAGAACGGCCAGCACGATCGCGCACACCATCAGCACAAAGATCCACGACGCCCGATGCAGCACTGCGTCATGAAAGGCCATCTCCGCGCCCGAGTGATGCGCAAAGAGCCAGCTATCCTCGATGCGCATTCCCACATCGCTGGCCGCGCGAATGTTGATCCAGCGCTGCTCCCACGCCGCAGGAACCAGATAGAACGCCGCCATGCCAAGCCCCAGCACAACCGCCACCAGCGCGCGCAGCATCGGCCACGCCGAGCGCTCCGTCCACGCTGTCACCAAGGCCACGCCCGCCAGCAGATAGCAGATCATCACCCCGGCTGGAGGATTTGTCAGCCAACACGCGGCAATCGTCAACGCCAGACCCAGCGCAGCGCGATTCAGAACCTGGCTCCAAACCGGACTCAGCACCAGCGACCGAAGTGGCTTGCCCAGCATTGTCCGTGCGCTTCCCTGCTCTGCCCGGCTCGGACTACCTGCGCGCAGGCAACAGCGCGTGGCCAGCATCAGCGCCAGCGGAACCCACACTCCCGCGGCAAGCTCCGCCAACGCGCTGCGCTCAAAGGCCGTAAACAGTGCGTAGGGCGAAGCAATCGCCAGCACGCCCGCCAGTTGCGCCGAACCCTCCGACAGCCACTCCCTGGCCAGCCTGCGCGTCGCCAGCCCGTTCAGCAGCAGCGTCAGAAAGACGAATGTCCACACCGCCATCGTCCAGCTCACGATTGACCGGCTAGCCGCATCGGCACCGAAGGCGTTGCTCAGCAGAGCGCCCAGCATCCAGCTCAGCGGCGGATAAAAGATAAACCGTGGTTCGCCCGCCTGCCACGCCGCGCTTTGCGCCCACGCCGGATACAAGACGCCCTGATGACCCGCGTGCGCCGCTTCCATCCAGGAGACAAGATGAAAATCAAAATCATGCCCGCAGGAGACGCTTCCGCGCATCCCTGCAACGGTGAGGATCGCCGCCAGCAACAGCATCCAGCGCGCTTCTCTGATCCAACGGACCAGGGCGCGCGCCAGACCGGCATGCAGCGCTCGGTTCGTCGCCATCACTGCGGCAGCAGACGCAGCGTATGCGTCGTCTGTGCATCCATCGCGGCCTCAGAAAACGGCATCGCAAAGGTAGTGCCTCCGTACCAGGCCGACCACTGATCGCGAAACCACGGACTCAGCGCGTTGCCGCTTTCGCCCAGTGCGATATTCTCCGTCGAAGCATCCGGATCGCTCCAGTCCATGGTGAATCGCTGGCTCGGTCCGAATGCGCGGCCCACCTGCTTGATCGTCGTCGTGTCGCCGCTTTGCGGCTGCGCGCCCGTGCCGGTCCATCCGCTCACCACCGGCAACAGGTGCAGCAGCGGATGCTCCAGATCGACGACATGCCAGCGTCCATAGCGCCACGCGCTCAGATCGCCCGTCGCGCGCCCCTCGTCCATCCCCTTGCGCACGGCCTCGGCCAGCAGCGCATTCCAATCGCGAAAGCGCTGGGGCAGCCACGGACTGCGCGCTTCATCGCCGCCGTGCATGATGATCTCCTCTTCGGCAAAGTTCGACTCTGACCACGCATACAGCGCGGCGTCCTTGCCCAGCTTCGGCTTCAAAATCAGCGGCCAGAATGCCTTGCGCGCCCAC
>JAJZEA010000013.1 GCA_021851335.1 Acidobacteriota bacterium
TTTCGGCGGCATGCGCCTGCACGCTGGCACCCTTCAACTCGCCGAGATAGACGACCTTGCCACGGACGCCACCCTCAGGCGTGGACGGACTCCAGCCTTCGCTTTCCAGATGGAGGCGCTGCTCATGCGGAGCAATCATGCGCGCTGAGGCCAGATTTTCCGGCTCCCAGGTGGCGGGAATCGTCCAGCCTTCCTTGTGAACGTTGCTCAGGCCGAGACGCTTGAACTCGGTCACAGCCCAATCTGTGGCTTTGACGTAGTTGGCCGAGCCGGTGAGGCGCGGCCCGATCTCGTCGGCTAATTCACGATCATACTCGTAAGCCTTCCCTGCCAGCATCATCTGTCCGCCAAGCCGGATCAGATCCGCATGAGCGGATGAGCTTAGCATAAGCGCAGAGTCTGACCCTGATTTCGCAGGGGTTTGTGCAAGGGAGCCAAGAGCCAGAACTGGAAGCAGCGCGCTCACAAGAAGGATCGAAGTGGATTTTCGCATGCAGCCATCCTACGACAGAGGACAGGCCAACGGGCACAAAAATCTGCTGGCTCGCTTCGACGACTTCAACAGCAGACGATCGCTTCAGACGCGCCAGTGATCGGCACGCCAGTTCTGGATGCGCTGCTTGATCTGTTGGCGTGTGAGCTTCTTTTCGAGCGACTCGCGAACCAGCCCCGGAACCTCTTCGTCCGAGGCAAAGCGCAACCCGATCAACTGCTCTTCGGTCAGTTCATGAATGCGCTGTCGAAGCGGCTCCGGCAGCAGCATAGCCAGTCGCAGGCGCTCTTCCAGACGAATCACGCGATCCTGCACCTTGAGCGGATACATGCGCGCTTTGGTTGCAATCACGATCAATGCGACCGAGATAATCAGCATCCAGAGGCCGACCAAAAAGTCATGGTGACCGTGCAGGCTTTGCACAAAGGCCGTAATGCCGAGAATCAATCCAAAAAGTAGCAGACCCAACGCGACATAGTGAAACATCGGGTCGATGCTGGCATGGTTTTTCAGGTGTTGCGGTCGTGGTTCACTCATCTTCCTACACCAACCTTCACGGCTATTCTACGCTCAGGCTCCGCGGCTCAACCGGTGTCGTTACGGGATGCCCCACGCATCCGCCCAGCCCACGCTCTGGGCAAGGCGCTCACTGCGGCAGGGTGCTGGACAAATCCGCGGAGTCTTCCGCAGTATCCGGAGCCGAAGGCGAGGAGACACGAGCCGAGACGGCGACGGGGCGGGCTAGATGGGCTGGATGGGCTGGATTGCCGGGTACGTGAGATGCTGCCTGCACCGCAAGCACTCCACGAACGGAAGCGTCATCGCCGGTTAGTGCCACGAGGTGCTGCGGGTCCAGTCGCGGAACCGTGTGTGGAAGGATGCGATCGCGCCCGGTGATCAGATAGTCGGCAAGCAGGCCGCCGGCGACGTAAGGGCTGAGGATAACGATAGGGACGACGTAGCCGGATTTGATGAGCGACTCGGCGACGCCATGATTTTTGTGACTGGGTTTGCGATATCCAGGAACCTGCGGAATCTGATAGAAGGCGAGATGAAGCTGCGGATGGCGGCGCGCGTAGACCACGAGCCGATGCGCAATGTGACGCGGCGTAGTGATGCCGGCATCCGGAAAGACGCTGCGGCGAAACTTGCGCGGGAAGTAAAGATTGAGCACGAAGCGGTCAAAGTCCGAGCAGTTGTTGGTGAGCAGATGGAAGTGGGAGACGTTGGCTCGATCGTTGAGCGCTCGGACCACAGCCTCATCCTGGGCGCGTGTGGTCTGAAAACTGAGGGCATAGATGCGGCGTTCGTAGGCAGCGCCCAGCAACTCGGTCCAGCCGCCGGAGAAGAATCCGCCGCGCTGGATGCCGTCGGTGAACTCGCCGAGAAAGCGTTCGCGATATTGGTTGCGAAGTCGAGCCACCATAGGAACACTGACGCGGGCTGGCACCTGAGAGGCGGAGTTGACCGAGTAGAGATAAGGAATGAGTGGCATCGCTACCCAGTCGTAATGGCCGATGCCCTCGTATCGGCTGAGCACCACGCCATTTTCGCCCGGCGCGCACATGCGCAGCTTGACGGGTGTCTCCGCGCAGACGTGGCTTAGGTAAAGCGCGGCATGGCCGGTGGGATTGAGGTGGCCGAAGACGCCGTATGGCTCTTCCAGAAGCAGAGCTGCCTGCGCCTGTGCCGGGACGGAGGAGCGCAGCACGAAGAACAGAAGCAAGACAAAGCAAAGAAAGCGAGCCACTGCGTACACTGGAACCGCGATGGGGAGGGTGTGTTTTGGCATCAGCGTTCAGAATCCCGCATGGAGCTTGAGTCTTCGAGCAAAATAGAACTGCTTTTCGATTGGGATGCACGATTTCGAAACGAAGCTGCTTCAACGATTCAGATTTCCCACAAAGTATGGCAGAAAAGCCACAGTCGATTGGCTTTCCCACTCTGGTTGCTAGCGGGCGAGTGAGGAATCCATCGTGATATCGTTATCGGATTGGCCTGGAATTTGCCTGTGCCGCTTTGGGTTATAAGAATTTTGATTTTGAAATCCCGGTTCTGAAGTAACCCATCAGGAGAGATTCATGAGGAGACTAATTGCCGCATCGCCTTCCACTCAGAAGCAACTTCGCCGCTCACTGCCACTGCCTGGCTTCATGGCTGCCGCATGGCTGGGGTTGGTTGCCGCATCGTTAGGCCTGTGCGCAGCGCAGGCTCAGGTTCGGCTGCCCCGCATCTTCAGCGACCATATGGTGGTGCAGCGCGAGATGCCTGTACATATCTGGGGCTGGGCGGCTCCGGCCGAGTCGGTCCGTGCGAGCTTTCGCGGGCAGACGGTCTCCACCACGGCCAGCGAACTGGGGCGCTGGAGCCTGTATTTGTCACCGGGCGTGGCGGGTGGGCCGTTTGACCTGACGATTCAGGGATCAGCATCCGGGGAGGCGCCGCTGCATTTCACCGATGTGCTGGTGGGCGATCTCTGGCTGGCCAGCGGCCAGTCAAATATGGAATTCGAGATGTACAAAGCCGCCACGGCGGCGACAGACCTGGCCGCTGCTTCCCTGCCCCGTGTGCGACTGCTGACCGTCAACAAGGTTGCCGCCGACTATGCGCAGCCAGACTTCAGCGGCACAGGCTGGGTTGCCTCCACGCCCGATTCCGCGCGCAACTTTTCGGCAGTGGCGTGGTACTTTGCGCGGGAGATTTCCGAGCGCGAGCATGTTCCGGTTGGCGTCATCGACTCGACCTGGGGCGGAACCGTCGCGGAGGCGTGGACACGGATGACAGCTCTTGGGCAGAATGCGGCGCTGGCTCCTGTCTTTGCCGTGCGCGGCCAGATGACCGATGACGAAGCGACGATGCAACTGGAGGACAAACTCCATGACCGCATGCGCGCCGAAGCCAAGGCAGCGGGCCAGCCGGAACCGCAGTTTCCGTGGCATCCGCAACTGAATATGTGGGCGCCGTCGATGCTGTGGAACGGCATGATCGCACCGCTGACTCCGTTTCCCATTCGCGGCGTGATCTGGTATCAGGGAGAAAGTAACAGTCCGCTGGCGCGCGCGCCGATCTATGCGCGACTGTTTCAAACGCTCATCACCGACTGGCGCGCGCAGTGGGGCGAGGGAGATTTTCCGTTTCTCTTTGTACAGATCGCCAACTTCAAATCGACGCCTGCCGAGGATTGGGCGACCATCCGACAGGCGCAACTGGACGCCCTGACTCTGCGCAACACCGGCATGGCGGTCACCATCGATATCGGCAATCCGGACAATGTGCATCCGACAGACAAAGCGACGGTGGGCCACCGACTGGCACTGGCAGCACGAAAGATCAGCTATGGCGAGCCGGTCGAGGACTCCGGCCCGATCTTTCGCCAGGCAACCACCGAAGACCACGCACTGCGGATATGGTTTGACCACGCACAGGCTCTGCACACCGAGCACGGCGGACTGACCGGGTTTGAAGTGGCTGGCGCGGATGGGGTCTTTCATCCCGCACTCGCCACCATCGATGGCGAAACCATCCTGCTGCAAAGCGCTGCGGTTCCTGCGCCGGTCAAGGCACGTTACGGCTGGTCCAACAGCCCGGAGTGTCATCTGTACAACGAGGCCGGGCTGCCTGCTTCGCCGTTCACCACGGAGCGATGAGACACTCGCAGGGCTGGTATTCTATAGGGGTGAATCGCCTTTACCCAAGCGCGGCCATCGCGGCCACGTTGACTCTTGGCTTCCTTGCTGCGGGCTGTCATCATGAGCCTGCAGCCCTGGCGCGCGTTGCTGCGTCCGCTTCCAACGCCGAGCAGCGTTCGGCGGCCAACTCCGCTCTCATCGAGCAGCAGCGCGCGCAACTGGCCGCGATTCCTCTGCCCACCAAGAGTCGCTATGTCGATGTTCATGAACCGGGCGCGTGGCAGAATCCGTTTCTGAGCGTGGATGCGAAGATGATTAATCTGCGCATCACGCAGGCCGATGCCAATCCAAGTTCGCTGGGCGCGGGCGGCCTGCTGCGTCCCGCTTCGGCACGCCGTCAGGAGTTGCAGATTCGTTTTCAGGATCTGCCCAGGGCGCTCATCGATCTGCCGACAAGCGCGTGGCCGTATGGTCGCGTCGTCGCCATCGAAGAGTATCCACTGGCGGACAAAGCCTCGCGTCCGGCGATCCGACGCGAGATGGAAACCACGATTCGCAAGCTCAGCGACCTTGGCATTGTCGTGGACGAGTGGCCAGACCGTTGAGGCAAAATCCGATTTGTAGAAAGCCAGACAGAAAACGAATCAGCCCCGCCATCCATGCGGGGCTGATTCGTATGCCGACGAAAGCTCGACGGCACTGAGGCGGCAACCTCTACTCCGCGTTGTCGATCTGCGCGCGTTGCAGGCGGTCGCTGAAATCGACATAGACGCTCTTCCAGGTGGTGTAGAAATCCAACGCACCCAGTCCTTCGCGATGCCCGTTACCGGTCTTTTTGACGCCGCCGAAGGGAAGGTGAACCTCGGCTCCGATCGTCGGCGCGTTGATATAGGTAATGCCGGCTTCGAGGTCGCGGATTGCGGCAAAGGCACGATTGACGTCGCGCGAATAGAGCGAGGTGGAGAGGCCATATTCGATCGAGTTGGCGATGGCAAATGCCTCTTCGAGCGTGTCAAACTCGATGAGCGCGACCACCGGGCCGAATACCTCTTCCCGCGCAATCCGCATCTCCGGCCTGACCGCGCCAAAGATCGTTGGCGCGAAGAAGGTTCCATGCGCGTAATCGCCTTCAGTGAGCGCCTTGCCGCCGGTCAGCAGTTTGGCCCCCTCGGCCAGCGCAATGGCCACATACTCGGCGGAAGTAGCAATCTGCTGCTCGTTCACCTGCGGGCCAACTTCGACCCCGGCATGAAGACCGTTGCCCACCTTCAGTGCAGCCGCGCGCGCAACCAGTTTCTCCGTAAATTCAGCCGCGATCGACCGGTGCAGCAGGATGCGGCTGGTGGCCGTGCAGCGCTGTCCGGTGGTGCCAAAGGCTCCCCACAACGCGCCCTCAAGCGCCAGTTCCAGGTTGGCGTCTTCCATCACGATCATGGCGTTTTTGCCGCCCATTTCAAGCGAGACCGGCTTGAAGGTCGCCGCTGCCCGCTGCGCCACCATCGCGCCGACGGCGCTTGATCCGGTGAAGCTGATCGCGCGCACATCCGGATGCTCGACCAGCGGCGCGCCAGCCTCCGGCCCAAAGCCGCTGACGATATTCACCACGCCCGGTGGCAAGCCCGCATCCATGAGCGTCTGCACCAGGTTATAGGTGGAGAGCGGAGTATCTTCGGCCGGCTTGATGACGCAGGTGTTGCCGGCGACGAGCGCAGGAAACAGCTTCCACGACGGAATGGCCATGGGGAAATTCCACGGCGCAATCATGCCGATGACCCCGACCGGCATGCGCACGGACATGGCGAATTTGTTAGCCAGCTCAGAAGGCGTTGTCTGGCCAAAAAGCCGACGACCTTCGCCGGCCACATAGTAGGCTTCGTCGATGGCCTCCTGTACGTCGCCGCGCGTCTCAGCCAGCACCTTGCCCATCTCGCGCGTCATCTGCTGCGCATATTGCTCCTTGCGCTCGGCGAGCAGTTGTCCGGTGCGATAGAGAATCTCCGCGCGCTTGGGCGCAGGCACCAGACGCCAGGTGGCAAAAGCTTTCCTGGCCGCGGCCACAGCCAGCTCGACATCTTCAGCATTGGATGCTGGAAACTCGCCCACAACATCGCGATGGTCGGCCGGATTCACATTCTGAAATGTTTTTCCACTGCGCGGCGCGATCCACTCGCCGCCAATCAGGTTCTGATAGGTCTTCGTACTCACTGTTCCCCGCTTTCGCTGTTACCCCTCGACCTTTCAGGATAAATCATCCCTGCTCCTCACCCATGCTGGGGCAGCTTCATCCGAGGCGCGTCGTCGGATGCGCGCACATTCCCTCAGCAATCGCTCATTCCCACGCTGCAACCCATGAGCTTGCTCTCATCGAAATCTCCACACCACAACCCCAGAGGAAAATCGCAGCAGGATTTACAATCGTTCTACGAGCCAGAGGAGAGGATGCGACCGTACGCCGCTTCCTGCATCCAACACTCACAAAGGGGTGAATAACACTATGTCTACATCGGCACGCGAAAAAAACGAACAGCGCAAGCTTCCCATGATGCCGATCCGCGACATGGTCATCTTTCCATTCATGGTGACGCCGTTTGTGGTGGGCCGCGAATCGAGCGTGCGAGCGCTGGAAGAAGCTCTGAGCGGCGATCGCAAAATCTTTCTGGCCACGCAGCACGACGCCGGCGTCGATGAGCCTTCGGCGAAGGATATCTATCAGGTTGGCACCATCTGCAACATCGTGCAAAGCGTGCGGATGCCGGATGGAAATATCAAGGTGCTGGTCGAGGGCATCGAGCGTGCTAAGGCCACGGAGATTGTGGATACCGACGGATTCTTTGTGGCTACGTTGCGCCGTTCGCGCGCCGCGGCTGAGGTGACTCCGGCGGTCGAGCAACTGATGCAGCGCGTAACCACGCTGTTTGAGAGCTACGTCAAGCTCCAGCAATCGTTGAATTACGAGACCATGATCGCCGGTGTGCGGCTCGATGATCCAACCAAGCTGAGCGACGTGATTGCAGCCAATCTTCAGCTTGGCATCGAGGAAAAACAGGAGTTGCTCGGCATCTTCGATCCGATTGCGCGGCTGAGCCGCGTCGCGGACATTCTGGATGTGGAGATCGAAAAACTTGATCTCGATCGCACCGTGCAGTCGCGCGTGAAGCGACAGATGGAGCGCGCGCAGAAAGAGTACTACCTCAACGAAAAGATCAAGGCGATTCAGAAGGAACTGGGGCGCGGCGAGAAGAGCGAATTTGACGAACTGCGCAAGAAGATTGAAGCCGCCGGCATGCCCAAGGACGTGATGGAAAAGGCCATGCAGGAGCTGAAGAAGCTGGAAGCGATGCCTCCCATGTCGGCCGAATCTACCGTCAGCCGCAATTACCTGGACTGGCTGCTGGCCGTGCCGTGGAAGAAGCGCACCCGTGAGACGCGCTCGGTCGATCAGGCGGAAAAGGTGCTCAACGAGGATCACTATGGACTGGAAAAGGTCAAGGAGCGAATCCTGGAGTTTCTGGCTGTCCGTCAGCTTGTGAAAAATCCGAAAGGCTCGATCCTCTGCTTTGCCGGACCTCCGGGCGTCGGCAAAACCTCGCTGGGCATGTCGATTGCGAAGGCGACTGGACGCAAGTTTGTGCGGCTTTCCCTGGGCGGCGTGCGCGACGAGGCGGAGATTCGCGGCCATCGACGCACGTACATCGGAGCGCTGCCGGGGCAGATTATCCAGTCCATGAAAAAAGCCGGAACGCGCAATCCTGTCTTCCTGCTGGATGAGGTGGACAAGATGGCCTCGGACTTCCGCGGCGACCCGGCCTCAGCACTGCTGGAGGTGCTGGACCCGGAGCAGAACACGACCTTTCAGGATCACTATCTCGATGTCGATTACGACCTCTCCGACGTGCTGTTTGTAGCAACAGCCAACGTTCTCCACACGATCCCCGCGCCACTTCAGGATCGCATGGAGATTCTGCGGCTGCATGGCTACACCGAGGTGGAGAAGCTGGAGATTGCGCGGAATTATCTGCTGAAAAAGCAGCGCGAAGCCACCGGCCTGACGCTGAAAAACATCGTCTTCCAGGATGACGCCATCCTCGCCATCATCCGCGCGTATACTCGCGAAGCGGGAGTGCGCAATCTGGAGCGTGAGATCGGCAACGTTTGCAGAAAAGTCGCGCGGCGTGTGGTGAAAAATGGTCCCAAACACAAGGAGACGATCACGGCAGACAATCTCGCCGAGTTCCTCGGCGTGGCCAAATTCCGCGACTCCGAGGTGCATGAGCGCAACGAAGTCGGGTTGGTGACGGGTCTGGCCTGGACGGAGGTCGGCGGCAGCATTCTCTCGACTGAGGTGCAGGTGCTCGACGGCAAGGGCAAGCTCACGATCACCGGCCAGCTTGGCGACGTCATGCAGGAGTCGGCGCAGGCCGCGCTCAGCTACATTCGCGGCAAGGCCGCGGCGCTGGGCCTCTCGCGCGAGTTCTATCGCAACCTCGATCTGCACCTGCACGTTCCCGAGGGCGCCATCCCCAAGGACGGACCCTCGGCCGGCATCACCATGGCCACAGCGCTGGCCAGCGCGCTCTCCGGCATTGCCGTGCGGCGCGACATTGCCATGACGGGCGAGATCACTCTGCGCGGCAAGGTGTTGCCGATTGGCGGACTCAAGGAGAAGCTGCTTGCAGCGCAGCGCGCCGGAATCTTCGAGGTCATCCTGCCGGCCGCCAACGAAAAGGACATTGCCGACCTGCCTGAGGCGCTGCGCAATGCGATGAAGCTGCACTTTGTGGATCAGATGGATGAGGTGTTGCGGATTGCGCTTGCGGCTCCGCTGCAACCGCTCGACGAATCCACCTCCATGCTGCCCATTCCTTCGCCTGCGGATCGAGGCGAGTCTCCGGCGGCGCGTCAGTAAGCCTCGATGCTGCGCGCGCTGCTGATTACCTTTGCGATTCTGGCCGGCGCGCTCGGCGGCTATCTCTATTGGCTGCACCGGGCGCACGCCTACATCCAAGTGCGCTCGCTGACTGCGCCGCCGCCTCGGCGAGCCGCTGCGCCCAGCACGCGCATCCTCTTTGTTCCGGGCTGTGAACGCAGCTTTTTGGTCAAGGTCGGTGAGCTGGTGGAGCCGCAGATTACGCCCTCCTCGACACCGGAGACGCTGGCGCTGGCCACTCGCCTCTACGGCAAACCGACCCGCAAATCCCACTCGCTGATCTGGTCCCAGGACGCATTCACGCTCGCCGAACCAGCGGCAGACCGGCTGCTGCTGACGCTCGAAACCGGCCACGTGGTGCAGACTCTCGATGACATTGAACTTGGCATTGACTCCTTCAATGCCATTCGCGCCAAGATGCGTGACCGCAATCTGCCCGTCTCCGATGCGCTGGTGCATGGCCAACATACGTGGACCTATCAGCTCATGATTCCCTCTTCGTGCGGCTCTCGCTGGAGCAGCACCTACTCGCGCACGTTGCCAGAGACGCCGGATCTGGACGCGCAGATTCTGCCACCGGCAAACTCGCCGAATCCCGCTCCGCGCGCTGCGGCGTTTTTCAACAGGATTGCCTCGGAGTACACCCTGACACGCGCGCAGTCGCAGCAGCGATAAGCGCAAGATCAAGCTGGCGGAGCAGGAAACCCGCTATGATCTAGGTTGGGCGCAGACACCGGCCACGGTGAGTGACGAGCCGAAGATGGAACGTGAATCCGATGCAACATAAAATCAATCCGACGGAAAGTGAATCCAGCATTTGAAATTCCAGACTCAGTTCCTGCTTTCGGCGATGAAGGCCGAGCAATTTCCCACGACGAACGCGCCGGAGATTGCCCTGCTCGGCCGCTCGAATGTGGGCAAATCCAGCCTGTTGAATGCGCTGGTGGGTAGCCAGGTGGCGCGTGTATCGAGCACGCCGGGCCGCACCCGCTCCATCAACTTCTTTTCGCTTGCTTCGCCCACTTCGCCCGGCCGCGTTCGTCTGGTGCTGGCCGACCTGCCCGGCTATGGCTATGCCAAGATTTCCAAATCCATCTCCGCCGAGTGGCCGTCCTTCATTGACCCGTATCTTGCCGAACGGCCGCAGCTTGCGCTTTGCATCTCTCTGGTGGACTCCAATATTCCTGTTCAGAAAAGCGATTTGCAACTGCTGGAGTGGTTGCGCGCGCACGATCGCCCCGTGCTTGTCGTGGGCACCAAAGCCGATAAGCTCAGCGGAAACGAGCGGACGCGGAATCAGGCTCAGTTGCAGCAGGGGCTGGGCGTCGATGAGCTGCTTCTGATCTCATCCAAAACAGGGCTAGGCTTGAATCACCTCAACGCTCGCTTCGAGGCGCTTGCCACCCACAAAAGCTGAGGCGCGGCGCAGGGCCGCTTCCCAGTCTGCCTGCTCCTCGGCACGAATGCTGACGCCCATGGCGCGCTGCGCCGCACGGCCCAAATATCGCGGAGCCAGCCGCAGCCAGCGCTGACGAGCGCCATCGGTAGCAATCTCACGCGCAGCCGTCTCGACCGGAGTAGCGCGCGATGCGCAACACTTTTCCTGACGCCAGGAGACGAAGTGGCCATGGAAGGTTTCCGTGGCATCGAGCAGCCGCGCGCCCTGACGCAGAAAGGCCTGATGCAGAAAGGCACCTTGCGCGCTCTCATGGGCGGACGTTGCGTTCTGCTGCGCGGCCAGGGCATCCGGCTGCACGCCTCGTCGCAGCATCTCTTCCATCAGGTATACCGCGGAGACGGCCACAGCAACCGAAACAGCGCGTCGCTGACGCACCTCATTCTTCAGAATGCGCAGCGCCTCTTCCACGGTGTTGACCACAAAGTCTGCCAGCGCGTCGCGCATGGCACGCCGCTGCGCAAGCGCATCGGGCGCGGCCACCAGTGTCGCAGCCCCGGCGATATTGGCCGCCGTCACCAGCGCATCGGCGACGGAGCTTTCCGGCTGCAACTCACCGGCAAAGATCAGCCGTCCGCCCAGGCCCTGTTCCGGGTCAACCGGAAAAAGTTCGAGTAGCTTTTCGTAGCCGCGATAGACGCTTTCGATCCAAGGCACTGCGGTGCGCTCGGATTCCGGTGAACAGATTGTGGGCGTCTCGCTGGTCATACTCTAAATCTGTCCTGCTTTGAACGCATCGCTTTGAACGTATCGCTATGGATGCCTTCTGCTCTGACTGTATCGTGCATGGCGCGTCAGAAACCACTCCTTTGAGCCTGGAGCGGAGTTCACTTTCACCAGCTCGAATATGGCTGGCCATTGCTTCCATTATCATCATCGCCGGAGTGGACGTCGTCAATGCCCGGCTCGGTCTGGTCCACCGAACTCATAGCATCGCTCTGATCGGTATTCCATGTATCCGCCGACCGCGTCATCGGGTCCACGGGAATCTCACGCAGATAGCCGGCGTCCACCAGATCCTGAAGCGACTGCGGCGCCTTCTGCTTGTCCATCGTATAAGCTTGAATCGCCTGCCGCATCACATGCAGATCTTCGCGCAGGACAGATTCCTTGGCCGCCTTGACTGCCGCCACATAGTTTGGCACGGCAATGGCCATGAGCACGCCGATGATGAGCATCACCACCATCAGCTCGATCAGCGTGAATCCCGCTTCGCCCGGTTTGTGCAGCCTCTTGGTCACTTCTCGCCCGTCCTGTCCTGCTACCAGTCCGAATACTTCGTTCCGTCCAGCGCCGTTCCTGTCGATTTCGAGTAGACATCGAAGACGCTTTGCCCGCCATAGGAGTCGCTGTCCGGATCATCCTGCATCGAGCGCATCCCCCAATCCGTGTTGCCCGTCATCGGATCGGTGGGAATCTTGCGCAGAAACCGCACCTTCTTGCCCTGCACATCGACGCCTTTCACCAGCGTATCGAGATCCGGCGGATACCCCTGACTGTCCACCTTGGTCTGGAACGCGCCCTTGTCCGCCGCGTCTTTATACTTGTCGATCGCATTGCGCATCGTCCATAGATCGCTGCGCAGCTCGCGCTCTTTTTCGCGCTGCACCTCAAACCGCGCCACCGGTATCGCCGCCATCGCCAGAATGCCCAGGATCGCCGCCGTCACAATCAGCTCGACCAGCGTCAGTCCGCGCTCTCGGCCGCTCCCACGCAACGATCGTCCTCCGCATTGTGCTTTCCACCCGATCATGCGCAGTGAACCTCCCTAGCGAATGATCACAGGCGTATCCTGCGCCGAAACGATCACCGGATGCTGCTCGGAATCGAGTGCGCCGGGACGCACAAACGTAAGCTGGGTCGTGCCGGCCTGCTTCGCCTGGAAGGTGAGCATGCAAACCGTTCCCTTGCCATTGACTCCGGCAACACCCGGCGGACGCGAAGCCGCCAGCGTAATCAGCCCTGGCCCATCATCCCGATGGACCAGCGCCACAGCCTGTCCGTCCTGCTTCAGGAATCCACCGGCATCGATATTGACGAGCGACATCTTTGTCGCGTCATAGTGAATTTGCAGCGGCACGGAATCGATCCCCGCGGCGTCGGCGATATTCACGGCCACCGAAAAAGTCTGACCGACGGTAGGCGGAGTGGCCGGTGGCGTCAGGCTCAACCCCACCACGCCGGGGCGCAAAGTGGCTGGTGGCGTGGCGCTGGCCGCTGCCTGCGGCGCCGCAGCTTTCGGCGCCGTCGGATCGGCGCTTTGATGCAACTCCGCCAATGCATTCGGAGCCGCCGCCGAAGCCGTCTGCCCGCGCAGAGAATTCGCCTCGGCGATCACGCCGCCCTGCGACTGCTGCATCCCCAGCGCTGCGGCCTGAGCCACTCGATTGAAGCCCGGCGTCGTATTCAGATCGGCGCGCCGAAGATCAATCGCCTGCCCGGCTCCGGTATCAATCTGGCGCAGATTCAGCGGACTGAGCTGCTGGCTGCGAACCACATGCGGCACCAGAACAAAGACGATCTCATCGTCGATCACTTCACGCGACTTGGACCCGAAGATGTAACGCAGAATCGGCAGCTCACCCAGGCCTGGAATGCCGGTAATGCTGACCAGATCCTGCTTGTTCACAATGCCGCCGAGGATATTGGCTTCACCCTCGCGCAGGCGGATGACCTGCTCAATGGTGCGCTGGCTGATGATTGGCTCGGTCACGCCGCTGATTGTGGAGGTGCCGCTCTCCGAGCTGACCTCGATCTTCATCTTCAGCGTTACGTCGTGGTCAAAATGGACCGTCGGCGTCATCTCAATCTGCACGCCTACGTCAATGTACTGGAACTGCGTATCGACCAGCGGGCTGGCGATGGCCGTCACCGCAGCACCCGTCTGATACGAACCCGTGGCGATGGGGATGCGCGAGCCGATCTTCATCGTCGCCTTCTGTCCATCCGTTGCGCGAATCCGCGGATTCTGGAGAATCTTCGTGTTCGAGTCGGTAAGCAGCAGGTTGGCTGTAGCGGAACTGACCGTGATCGCAAAGTTGGTCGCGTTCAGGTTCGCCAGGTTATCCAGCGTCAGGTTGGGCGTATTGACGGTACCGGTCGTCGGGTTGGTGGTCGTCGTCGTGCTATTCAAAACCGACTGCGGCGGCTGCAAGGCAAAGCCGATGCTGCCCGGCCAGCTCAGACCGATATTACGCAGTACATCGCGATTGACCTCCAGCACGCCCACATCGACCACCACCTCTGGACGCGCCTTGTCCAGATCGTTAATCACCTTTTGCGCCAGCAGCAGTTCATCCGGCGTTGCGCGCATCACAATCGCATTCTGGCTGGGCACGCCATACACTTTCGTATTCGGCAGCACGTTGCGAATTGCGGTTTGGATATCGTTCAGGTCGTTCTGTTGCCAGGCGTTGGTCAGATAAAACGTCTGCACCGCCTGCTCATCCAGCTCCGTTCGCTTGGCGCGCGAATTCTGCGCCACAAAGATCGTATTGCTCGTCACAGGACGCCAGAAGGTATCCGAAAGCTCACCCAGAATCCGCAGTGCGTCCAGCAGCGAGACATTAGTCAGGTCCACCTGGATTCGCTTGCCCACATAGCTCGGATCGAAAAGCACATTGATGCCCGCCGCCTTGCCAATCGCCTGATAGATGATCTTCGAGTCTTCCGAGTAGCGCAGCGTCAGCGGCTGATTATTCATCGGATGCAGCTCTGCCGGCGCTTCGGCTCCTTCAATCTCCTCGGCCGTCTGCGTCGGAATGCTGGTCTCCGAGCGGATGGGCTGGTGCGTCTCCTTCGCCCGGATCGCCTCAATCTGCTGGAGCGCAGCCTCATTGCCCGGATCAACCGCGGTCGCCCGCAGATACTCGACCAGTGCGGCCTGCGAATCGCCCTGCTTCATCAACTTGTTGCCGCGCGTCACGTGCCACGTCGCGTCCGTCTCTTTCAGCCGATAATAGGCCGTGCGCGTACGCAGATTCTCCGGCGCCTTTTCATACGCCCTTTTGAAAAAGTCATATGCCGCGTCGTAGTCCTCGCGAGCCTCAGCCGCCTCACCCTTGTTCATCAAAGTATGAACCGAGTCCGAGTGGCGGGCATAGGCATCCGGCCCAAAGCTGACCAGCACTACCAGCCCGATGGCGCACGCAATCGTCCACGCCGCAAGGATTCCTGTTCCAACTGCGCGCCTGCGAGAAAAAAACCCTTTGCGTTTCATCCATCTCCCACTGTTGTGCTGATCTCTCATTCTAACAAAGCCCTTCCCGCCACCGCTCCTGGCCGGAGATCCGAAACGTCGAGAAAATCCAATCTGAGATACCATCAAAAGGGAGAGTGAGACGCAAATGCCGCGCCAGTCCAGCCACGTGATTGCAACCCCGACTCGTTCCGCGGAGAAGCCAAACCGTCCGCGCGATCCGGTCGCCAGCGGTGAGCGCGATGCGGCTCACAACCGCAGCGCTTCGTTCAACTATTTCCTCCTCGACAAGGTTGAAGCGGGCATCGCCCTGCGCGGCACCGAGGTCAAATCCATCCGTCAGGGACAGGCCAACCTCAAAGACGCCTACGGACTCATCAAGGACGGGGAAGCTTTTCTGCTCAACGTGCATATTGGCCCTTACTCCCACGGCAACATTGCCAACCACGACGCCCTGCGCACGCGAAAACTCCTCCTGCACAAGGAGGAAGTGCGGCGTCTACACGGAAAGACGCAGATCAAAGGCCATACGCTCATCCCCACTCGACTTTATTTCCGCAACGGGCGCGTGAAGTGCGAACTGGCCGTGGCCAAAGGCAAGCAGGACTGGGATAAACGCGAGACCGAGAAGCGTCGCGAAGCCGATCGGGAATCGCGAGCCGCCATCAACGCCAGCAAGCATCGCGCCAGCCGGGCATAACGCCCTCCTGGCCCAGACTACGGATCTGGACTGCTTATCCGGACGGCCAACCCGGCACAGAATCAGACAGGCTCCGAGTGCGATAATTGCGTCTATGAAAACGGAACTCGTCTCTGCCCCGCTCTCCGGGATGGCGGTCGATCTGTTGGCGATCTGCGCCGTCGATGACCAGACATCCAAAGACAAGAATGCTCTTCCCCAGCCGGTCCTGTTGACCTCGGATGCCGCCCTTCAAGCCGCTGCCGCTTCGGTGCTGGCCTCCGGCGAGTTCAAGGCTGCCGCCAATGAAACCCTGCTGCTGCACGCGCCCGCGGGCCTCGCCGCCACGCGTCTACTGATCGTCGGACTCGGAAAACGCGCCAAAGCCACGCCTCACGCTGTCCGCGCCGCCGCCGGAACCGCCGTCCGCTTCTGCAAGCCGCGAACGCTGCGCAATCTGGCCTTTGCGCTGCCAACGGATCTGGATGCCTTTGCCGCGGCTCGCGCCGCCGCGGAAGGCGTTGTCCTGGCTGACTTTGACCCGGACACCTATCGCTCGGACCGCAAGGATCAGGGACTGCACACCTGCTCTCTGGTCTCCTCGTCAGACTCGCTTGCCAACGCGCAGCCCGGTTTCCAGGAAGGCATCGTGCTTGCCGAAGCGCAGAACTTTGCCCGCGTGCAGGTCAACGAACCGCCCAATGTCCTTACTCCGACGGTGCTCGGCCAGCGCGCCGCGCTGATGGCACAGTCCGTTGGACTGAAGTGGGAGGTCTACTCCAGCGAAAAGCTCCACGAACTCAAGATGGGCGCTTTCTGGTCGGTAGCCAAAGGTTCCGAAGAGCCGCCAGCGCTGATCGTCCTGACCTATGAGCCGGAGGGTTACAACCCGGCCACCTACAACGGCCCGGTCGTCGGACTGGTGGGCAAAGGAATCACCTTCGACACCGGAGGCATCTCCATTAAGCCTGCCGACGGCATGGAAAAGATGAAGTATGACATGGCTGGCGCTGCGGCCATGCTGGGCACGATGCAGGCCATCGCCGGACTCAAGCCCAAAGTCAAGGTCATCTGCGTCGTCTGTTCGGCGGAAAACATGCCGGACGGCAAAGCCTACAAGCCCGGCGACATCGCCACCTCCATGCCGGACGGAACCAGGCCCGGCAAATCCATCGAGATCATCAACACCGACGCCGAAGGCAGACTGGTGCTGGCCGACGGACTGACCTACGCTCGACAGCTTGGCTGCACCCACCTGATCGACGCCGCCACGCTCACCGGAGCCTGCGTCGTCGCCCTGGGCATGGTCAACGCCGGAGCCTTCAGCAACGACGATGCCACCTTCCGCCAGTTTGAAGCGGCCTATGAAAAGACCGGCGAAAAATTCTGGCGTCTGCCACTGGGCGACGAATACTTCGACCTGATCCGCAGCGACATCGCCGATATCAAAAACACCGGCGGGCGCTGGGGCGGAGCCGTTACCGCCGCCGAATTCCTCAAGGTCTTTGTCGCGGATACGCCGTGGATTCACCTCGACATCGCTGGCATGGCCTGGATCGAAGACAGCCGTCCCTCCATCGCCAAAGGCCCAAGCGGCGTCGCCGTCCGCACCATCGCGGAGTGGGTACGCACCTTCGCGGTCTGATCGCTCACCGAAGTCACACCGCCCGGCGCGCAGCAGCCTGAAACCGCTCGCCGGGCCAATTTCCCTTCCGGAGATGAACGCCATGCCGGATTATTTTGCAAAACGTCTCTTCACCGTGCTGCTCTCGGTCTTTGGCTTGGCCGTGGCTGCGCTGCTGTTGTGGATGGGCCGCGTCATCTTCCTGCTTCTCTTCGCCGCGATTATCGGCTCGATTCTGCTCTTTGCCGTCTCTCGCGCGTTGAGTCAGCGGCTGCGGATTCATCGCGGGCTGGCTTTGCTGCTCTTCCTCGCGCTGCTGCTCGGCATCGTAACCTTGTTTTTCTGGGTGGAAGGCCCAAACATTCTCTCCCAGTTTGCGCAGTTGCAAAATGATCTGCCCTACGCTTTCCATCGCATCCTCGGCGAAGTTCAGGAGACCGCATGGGGGCGCTGGCTGCTGACACAATCGCCCGATCCTGACCAGATCGCCAACGGCGCACGCTTTGCGCTCACTCGCATCGGCGGCATTGTGCTCACCTCGGCCACAGCCGTCGCCGGCCTTGCCATCACATTGCTGCTGAGCCTGTATCTGGCCGCCGAGCCGCTGATTTACTACCGCGGGCTGCGTCGCCTGGTGCCTCAGCTTTTTCGTCCCTTGCTGGACGAATGCGTCTCCCGTGTCCGCAAAGTGCTGCTCTGGTGGATTCTGGCCAAACTGCTTTCCATGACCTTTGTCGGCCTCTTTGTAGGCATCGGACTCTGGCTCATCGGCGTGCCCCTGCCTGGCCTGCTGGCGCTCATCGCCGCCCTGCTTACCTTTGTTCCCAATGTCGGCCCGCTCATCGCGCTGGTTCCCGCGATCCTGCTGGGCCTGGCCAACTCTCCGATGAGCGGTCTGCTGACGCTTGCCGTCTTTGCCGTGGTCTTTGTACTGGAAGGCTACTTCGTCACTCCTCTGCTGGAGCGCAATCTGGTGCGTCTGCCTCCGGCGCTCACGCTGCTGCTTCAGCTTTTGCTGGCAGCTGTTGCCGGGCCAATCGGCGTCGCGCTCGCTGCTCCCATCGCCGCTGCCGCCATCGTCATCTGCGACACGCTGCTGCGCGACTGAAGACAAAAATAAAAAACGGGACGAAGCGCCAGACCGCGCTTCGTCCCGTTTGTTTCCTGCTTCCGCTTACTCCGGCAGAGTCTTCGATCCCTCGACCGTCACCGTTGCATCCAGCGTCTGCGCGCTCGTGCCAGGCTGGCCGCCGCCTACGCTGATCTTGTAGGCTCCGGCGGGAATCTCCGGCTCACCTTCGGCCGAAACCATACTCATGTCACGGCCTTCCAGCGCAAACTCCACCTGCTTCGTCTGGCCTGCCGCCAGATGCACGCGACGGAAGGATCGAAGTGCTTTCAACGGCGCTCCAGGCACATCCGGGAAGCTCAGATAAAGCTGCGCCACTTCGTCCCCATCGCGCTTGCCCGTGTTCGTCACCGAAACCTTCACCAGCACTGGGTCGCCCGGCTTGACCGGTGCCGTCGGAGCTTCCAGATGGCTGTACGCAAAGGTGGTATAGCTCAACCCATAGCCAAACGGATAAAGAGGCGTACCCGTAAAGTACCGGTACGTCCGGTTCTTCATCGCATAGTCCTCAAACTTCGGCAACTGATCCACGCCCGTGTAGAAGGTCACAGGAAGTCGTCCAGCCGGATTGTTCCAGCCAGAGAGTGTCTGCGCAACCGCCAGGCCGCCCTTTTCGCCCGGATACCAGGCTTCCAAAATCGCGTTGGCATGTTCCTTGGCCCAGTTCACGGCCAGCGCGCTGCCGTTAACGAGAACTACGACGAGGGGCTTGCCGGTTGCCGACAAGGCTTCCAGCAGGTCTTCTTCCGGCTTGGGCAGATCGATGCTGGTGCGGTCGCCGCCCAGGAATCCCGGCTCGCTCACCTTCATCTCCTCACCCTCCAGACGGCTGGTAATGCCGACGACAGCCACAATGACGTCATCCTTCTTTGCGGCGGCAATGGCATCGGGCTGCGGCGTCATGTCCACCTTGGACCACATGAGACGAGCCATGAGCGAAGAGTCTTCGCCCGGAGTGTAATCCACGGACAATGCGTAAGCCTTGCCTTTTTCCAGATGGATGCGGCCAAGTCGGGTTCCGGAGTGACGGTAACCGAAGTTGGTGATGACATCCTGACCATCGACCTGCACGCGGAAGAAGCTGTTTGCAGTCATGCCGAGGTTGTAATCCGCCGTCTCCTGGACTTTGAGCGTTGCCTCCCAGTGAAGTGCGACAGGAACCGTAACGTCATCGGGAATCGCAACCTTGGCAGCATCGATATTCGAAGCGTGCATGGTCGAGAGCACGGTCGGCTTCATGGTCAGCGCAGACAGGTCCATCGGCGGAGCCTTATCGATATTGATCGTCACTCCCGGCTTGCCGTTGGTGGACAAAGCGCTGGAGGGTACAGGCTGAGCACTGTTGCTGAGGAACTGCGTGCCCTGGAGATAATCGATCTGATCGTTGGCAAACTGCTCCTTCATGCCATCGAGAATCGACTGCATGTGGTCGGGAACTCCGGTGTAGTTGCCGAGAAGAAACGTAGTCTGATTGGCCAGCGGACCAACGACGGCAATGCGGATATTCTTGTCCTTCAGCGGCAGAGTTCCGTCGTTCTTCAGCAGCACCATCGACTCATCGGCCGCGCGCAGCGCCAGAGCCTTGTGCGCCGGGCTGTTCAGCTCGCTCGCCGGAATCTTCGAGTACGGGTCCATCGACGGCGGATCGAACATGCCCAGCTTGATGCGCGCCGTGAACAGCCGCTCCACCGCCGTGTCGATCTCGCTCTCCTTCAGATAGCCTTCCTTCACCGCATCCAGATACGGCTTGTAATCATGGTCATCCTTCACCTTGGCAAAGAAATCGGCGCACTCATTGTCCATGCCGCGCTGCAAGCTGATCGCCGAGGCCTGCGCCTGGGTCGGCTTGAAGTGGTGTCCGCTGAAGATGTCGATCACCGCGCCGCAGTCGGAGACCACGTAGCCCTTGAATCCCCACTTGTCGCGAAGCTGGTCCTGGAGCAGGAACTGATTCGCGCACGCCGGCTCGCCGTTGATGCTGTTGTAGGCGCACATCACCGAGTCCGCCTTGCCCTCGACTACCGCCGCCCGAAACGCCGGCAGATAGGTATCCACTTCATCGTGCTTGCTCACGTCCACATTCGCCTTGTGTCGTGTCGGCTCCGGTCCGCTGTGAACATCAAAGTGTTTCGGCGTCGCAATCACGCGATAGTATCGTGGATCGTCGCCCTGCATCCCGGTCACAAACGCGACGCCCATCCGCCCGGTCAGAAACGGGTCTTCGCCATAGGTCTCCTGCCCGCGCCCCCAGCGCGGATCACGGAAGATATTCAGATTGGGCGCCCAGAAGTCCAGCCCCTGAAAGATATCGCTGTGACCGCCGTTGGCGCGCATCGCCTCTTCATGCTTCACGCGCGCCTCGGTGCTGATGTCCACTCCCATCGAGTGAATCAGACTCGGATCAAAGGTCGCTCCAAGCCCGATCGGCTCGGGAAACTCCGTCGTCCCGTTCACTGCCACGCCATGCAGAGCCTCGCTCCACCAGTCATACGAGGGCACATGCAGTCGCGGAATCGCACGCGCCTGATTCACCAGTTGACTGGCCTTCTCTTCAAGCGTCATCCGCTGCACCAGGTCCGCTGCCCGCTGCTCCGGCGACAGATGCGGATTCATGTATGCAGGCTCCTGCGCCTTTGCGCCGTTGCCCATCATCAACACCAACGCGCTCAAACAGCCCAGCGCCGCTCCTCGCCAACTCCACTGATTCATTGCAATCGTCTCCCTGCGGCGCGGCCGTTTTCTAACCCTTCGCAACCACTTCGCATGTGCTTGCGCGCAGTATTCCAAGCCTTTTTTCCGCGCCCTCAATCTATCCACCCTGCCTGCTTCTGTCAAGCAGTTAAGGATTTTTCAGGGATTCACGTGGATCGATTTACTTCTAGCCGTTCACGGTCTTTTGCTGCAAAGTCGCACGGGCAGGAGAGCTTCACGCAAGGGTCGTCAGGCGGTCTGAAGAGATCGGCGTCATCGCCCAGACGCTCAGCTCGCGCAGCGCTGCCGCGTCGCCGGTCCACTGCGGATGCAACGTTTGCGCTGCTCTGCCTTCGGGATAAATCCGCACCGTGCAAGCCGATTCGCCGTTCAACACCACTTCCATCGACGAGCCATCGACCCACACCCGCATCTCGCACTCGCCCGCAACCGGCACCGCGATTCCGTTCACACGCACCTCAAGCGGATTCGCCGGGCTGTAGGCAATCTGCAACCACGGCTTGGCTCCCTCGCCGACCAGCGCCATCTCCCAGGCCTTCACCTGCGCAGACTCGCCGCGCGAGGCCACACAGCGTAGCTCGCCACAGTAGTCCGCAATGCGCATCGCCTTCAAGGAGACGCGCAGCGCCGCCGCGTCCGTAGTTGGCGTCAAGCGCTGCTCGGCTATCCGCAATCTCTCCAGCTCCGGCGCCACCTGCATCCGCAACCGGCCCTCCGCGCTCAGCGTCAGGACGCGTGGCAGAGACATCAATCCTGCCCATCCCGCGGCCCTATACTCCGCCAGCGGTCGCGTCTCCGGAATCCAGCCCCACAGAACACGCTGACCCGCGGCATCCAACTGCGTCTTCGGCGCGTAATACGATCCGTAATCCAGCACTCCTGCCTGCTCCGGCGCATACCGCATCGTCTTCTCGTCCAACAGCCCGCTCAGCCAATACGCCTTCCCGTTGGTCGAGTAGATCAGCACATGGCGTCGCGCCGCTCCCTCGCCCAAGGCAAAAAACTCCGGACACTCCCAGACCTCGTTCGCATCCGGCTTCTCCAGCGGAACCGCGATGCTGCCCGCGCGCTCGGCCAGAAGATGCAGGAACTCCCACTGGCGCAGGTCGCGCGAACGATAGAGCAGCACCGCGCCGCCGCGCTCCCTGGATCCAGCCGCCAGCGTCAGATACCACCATTCCCCTTGTCGCCACGGCGAAGGATCGCGAAAGCCGTTCACCTGCATTCCCGCTGGCGGCGCGGCAATCACCGGCTGCGTCCGCTTGCGCCACCGGCTCAGGCTCTCGTCTTCGCTGACCGCCAGGCACTGCGTCTCCAGCAGGCTTTGATCTCCGTTTTTGATCGTTGCCGCTGCCTCCGGAACCGAACGCACGCCCGTATAGATCATCTGCACGCGCCCATCCACCACCGCAGCTGTTCCGCTAAAGACGCCTGCGCTGTCCGACCCGCCCGGCGTGGGCGCAAGCGCCACCGGCAACTGCCGCCAATGCACCATATCCGCGCTCACCGCGTGCCCCCAGTGCATATCGCCCCAGTACGCGCCGTCAGGATTGTACTGGTAAAACATGTGATACTTGCCGCGCCAGAAGATCGGCCCATTCGGATCGTTCATCCAGTTGGCCACCGGCAGCAGGTGATACTGCGGTCGCAGCGGATCAGCCGCCAGACGCTCAGCCAGAAGCGTCTCCGCAGCGCGCGCCGCCGACAACTTCGAGGCCGCCACCACTCCGGCCAATCCCTGCACAAACGCTCTGCGATTCATCCCGCACACTCGCAGCCGCGCATTCAGCGCGACTCCACATTCACCACCACAGGAATCGTGTGCGGCGGCATACAGGCGCGGTTATCGCAAGCCTGATACCGCAGCTTCGCCTGCACCAGATGCTCTCCGCGCGTTGCGGTCATCATGCCGCGCACGGCAAACTCGCCCGTATACACGCTCAGATGATCGCCCGGCGCCCCGGCGACAGGCAACACAAAATCCTTGCCTGCCGGAAACTCAACCTCGCTCATTCGCACCCCAGCGTCGGCTGGAAACTGAATTGCCGTTGCAATCAGGTCTTTCGTCTTCGGGGTGTGCGAGTTGATGTGCAGTCCCTGCTTCACGCTGAAGTGCAGCTCGACCGGCGTCGCCTGTCCTGCCGTCACGCTAATCTGCTCCGGATACAAATAACGCACCGCTTCCGTCGGCGCATCCTTCTTCCCGGTGTTCTGCAACAGGCTGCCAAACGGATTCTGCTGGCCGACCACAAGCATCAGCGCCAGCAGTGTGCTCACCCATCCACTCACGTCGTCACCCCTTCGTTACCGGCGCGCCGCTTACTCGCCCAGCGCCTTTTTGATGTTGTTTTCCAGATCGTCCTTCGAGGTCAGCCCCATCGTCGCCGCGACAATCTTCCCCTGCCGGTTCACAAAAAACGAGGTCGGAAAAACCTCCGGATTGCCATATTGCTTGCTGATAGCATCCCCATCCAGCAACACTGGATAGTTGATGCCAAGCTGCCGGGCGCTTTGGGCGATGTCGGCCGTCTCCGTCTTCAACTTCGCCGCGTCGCCCACGTCCAGATCGTCAAACGAGACGCCCAGAATCTCAAATCCCTTCGGCTTGTACTGCTTCTCCAGCTCCGCCAGCCACGGCGTCTCAATCTTGCACGGCGCGCACCACGTCGCCCAGAAGTTCAACTGCACCGCCTTGCCCTTGTAGTCGGACAGAGAAACCTTCTTGCCGTTGAGGTCGGTCAGGGTAAAGTTCTCAGCCTGCTTGCCGACCATCGGCGAAGCCATATCGCCCGTGCCGGCGTCACCCCTCATCTGCATGCCAGGCATATTGCCCATCGCCATCGGCTCCACCGCTCTCTGCGCCTGAATCTCAGCCATATGCTTCCGATTCATCCAGTTGGCCCAACCCGCCGCAGCCAGCATCACAAAGACCACCATCGCCAGCCCAGCCACAAAAAAGTTCTTGTTTCTCATATGCCCTCGCAGCCACAATTTTAACTCCAACCCGGCAGCTTCGGCGCTGCCCGCCGCCAGGCTGCTCACATTCCGTTCCATCCCGTCCAACTGCTACCATCAGAAGCGCATGGCCACGCAACCATCCTCGTCCTTGTCACCCTCGGAACTGGTGCGCATCGAAGCCGAAGCACTCCAAGCTCTGGCTGCGCGCCTCGACGGACCCATGCAATCTGCCTTTGCCCGCGCCGTCGATCTTGTCGTTGCCTGCACCCGCTCGCGCGGACGCATCCTGCTCACCGGCATGGGAAAAAGCGGCATCATCGCGCAAAAGATCGCCGCCACGCTGACCTCGACCGGTACGCCTGCCCATTTTCTTCATCCGGCGGAGGCGGTTCACGGCGACCTGGGCGCGCTCATGCACGGCGACCTTGTCCTTGCGCTCTCTGCAAGCGGAGAAACCGAGGAGATCCTCCGCCTGCTGCCCACGCTCAAGCGCAAAGGCGACGCGCTCATCAGCTTCACCTGCCAGACCGCTTCCACGCTCGCCAACGCGAGCGATGTCGCGCTTGACTGCTCGGTGGCACGCGAAGCCTGCGGACTCAATCTTGCGCCCACGGCTTCGACCACGGCGATGCTGGCGCTCGGTGACGCGCTCGCCATCGCCGTCAGCCTGCGCAAAGGCTTCCAAGCAGACGACTTCGCAGAGCTTCACCCCGGCGGCAAACTGGGCCGTCAGCTTGCTCGTGTCCGCGACCTGATGCACACCGGCGACGCCATTCCTGTCGTCGCGCCCGATGCCGCCATGATCGACGTCATCTATGAGATGAGCCGCAAGAAACTCGGCATGACCACCGTCCAGCACGATGGAAAACTGCTCGGCGTACTCAGCGACGGCGACCTTCGCCGCCTGCTCGAACAATATCGCGGCAGCGCGCTGGAACACTCCGCGCGCGAAGCCATGAATGCGCTTCCCGTCACGCTGTCTGCCGATGAACTGGCCGCGCGCGGCCTGGCCATTCTGGAAGAGCGCCGCATCACCTTTCTGGTCATCACCGACGCCGCTCAGCGCGTCGAGGGCATCCTGCACCTGCACGATCTCTGGGGACTGGAGATGATCTGAAATGCTTCCTCTCTGCCACGGTCGTCCACACGGAACTGCCACGCAGATGCTCAGCAGGTAAAATCAAAGCAGTTTGAATCTTGAATTGAAAGTCGATATCTGGCATGCACCGCTGGTCCACACTCTTTCTCCCCACGCTTCGTGAAGCACCCTCCGACGCCGAGGTCGCCAGCCACAAGTTTCTGCTGCGCGCCGGCTACATTCGCCAGCTTGGCGCCGGCATCTACAACTATCTTTTCCTCGGCCAGCGCTCGCTCAACAAGATCATCGCCATCATCCGTGAAGAGATGGACACCATCGGCCAGGAGTTCTTTCTGCCCGCACTGAACCCGCGCGAAGTCTGGGAGCCAAGCGGTCGCTGGAGCGGCATGGGGGACAACATGTTTCGCCTCAAGGATCGCAAAGGCGCTGAGCTTTGCCTGGCGATGACGCACGAGGAGATCATGACGGAGATCGCCCGCAAGGAGTTGCGCAGCTACAAGCAGCTTCCGCAGATCTGGTATCAGATACAGACTAAATTTCGCGACGAACCGCGCCCCAAATCCGGACTTCTCCGCGTGCGCCAGTTCACCATGAAGGACAGCTACTCGTTTGACCTCGATGCCGCCGGACTGGATCGCAGCTTCGACCTTCACGATCAGGTTTATCGGCGCATCTTCACGCGCTGCGGCCTGCGCTTTGTCGCCGTCGATGCCGACTCCGGAGCCATGGGCGGCTCGCAGTCGCAGGAGTTCATGGTCTACACCGACGCGGGCGAAGACCTGATTGCAAGCTGCCCCATCTGCGGCTACGCCGCCAACGTGGAAAAAGCCACCTCGCGCCTCGAACCCGTCGTGGAAATGGCACCCACCGGCGACGGCACACCTGAGCTTGTCTTCACTCCCGGTCTCGGCGCCATCGCCGACGTGGCAAAGTTCTTCCAGATTGCGCCCGCTTCCGATATCAAGTGCGTCGCCTACATGGCGCTGCGTCGCGGCAGTGGCGCGGTTGCGGATTCATGGCATGGTGTTGCAGCCTTCCTGCGCGGAGACCATCAGGTGAATGAAACCAGGCTGATGAGCCTGCTGGGCGCAGCGGAACTTCGCCCCATGGTCGCCGAAGAACTCGAAATCTTCCTCCATGCGCCAGCCGGATTCCTCGGTCCGGTCGGTCTCGTTCCCGCCTCCGCTCCGCTCGCCGACGGACTCACTGTCGTCGTCGATACATCGCTCACCCAGCGCAAAAACATGGTCGCCGGAGCCAACAAACTCGACTACCACCTGCGCAACGTCACCGCCGGACGCGACTTCCAGTGGACGATTGCCGGGGACATTCGCACCGTGCTCGAAGGGGAATCCTGCCCCGCGGAAAACTGTGCAGGCAAGCTCGTCGTCGGCAAGGCCGTCGAGATCGGCCACATCTTCAAGCTTGGCTACAAATACACGCAGGCCATGGGCGCGACGGTGCTTGATCCCAACGGCAAGGAAGTCACGCCGATCATGGGCAGCTATGGCATCGGCGTCGAGCGCATCCTCACCGCCGCCATCGAGCAAGCCCACGACGCCTCCGGCTTCTGGCTTGCTCCCGCCATTGCGCCGTTTCAGGTCGTGGTCACCATCACCAACACCAGCGACGCCACGCTGATGGCCGCCGGGGAAGCACTCGCCGCGGAACTCGACCGCGCAGGCTTCGATCTCCTGCTCGATGACCGCGACGAACGCGCCGGAGTCAAGTTCAAAGATGCGGAACTGATCGGCATTCCCTTCCGCATCACCGTCGGCAAAAAGATCGCCGATCAACAGGTCGAGCTATTCACTCGCTCCACCTCCACAACCACCGTCGTCGCGCTTGCCGATGTAGTCACCTTGCTACGTTCTCAGATTCTCGCCGCGACCGCCTCTACCCTGTGAGTTGACTTTGATGGCTCTGCGCATCCGCATTCCCCGCAGCCGTTCGCAGCACAGTCTGGCCTTCCGCCTGGTCATGGTTCTGCTCGCCTGCTGCGCCCTTGCGGGTCTTGCGCTGCTCGCCACAGGCGGTTACTACTACCTGCGCTATCGCGGCGTGGTCGACGCGCGTCTCCAACAGCCGCTCTTCGCCACCACCGCTAAGATTTATGCGGCTCCACGCGAAGTCCGTCCGGGGCAGCATCTCTCGCTTGCCCAGGTGGTCCGCGAGTTACGCACCGCCGGATACTCTGATCCTTCCGCGTCCACTCCCTCGCCACTCGGCGCCTTCGCCACCACCGATCAAAGCGTCGCCATCCATCCCGGCCCGCAAAGCTACCACTCACAGGACGGCGCGCTCGTTCGCTTCTCCGGTGGAGTCGTCTCCGCCATCTCCGACGATCACGGCCAGCCGCTTGCCAGCTACGAACTGGAGCCATTGCTCATCACCGGACTCAGCGAAGACGCCAGTCGCACCAAGCGCCGTCTCGTCTCCTACAGCGAGCTTCCGCCCAATCTCGTCCAGGCCGTCATGGCCATTGAGGATCGTCGCTTTTTCGAGCACGACGGCGTCAACTTCTCCCGCCTTTTTTCCGCCGCTTTGCGAGACATCCTCAGCGGACGCAAAGTCGAGGGCGGCTCCACGCTCACCATGCAGCTCGCTCGCGGCTTTTTTCTCTCGCCAGAGAAAAAATTCAAGCGTAAGCTCATCGAGATCGTCATCACCTTCCAGCTCGAACACCGCTTCACCAAGCAGCAGATCTTTGAGATGTATGCCAACGAGATCAACCTCGGTCAACGTGGGAGCTTCTCCATCGACGGCTTTGGAGAAGCCTCCCGCGTCTACTTCGGCAAGGATGTCCGTCAGCTCGATCTCGCCGAGGCTGCGCTTCTGGCCGGCATGATCCAGCGGCCCAACTACTTTTCGCCGTATCGTCATCCCGACCGCGCACTGGAGCGACGCAATCTCGTTCTCGACGCAATGGTGGAAACCGGCGCCATCACCAAGCAGACCGCGGAACAAACCAAGCTGGAGCCGCTCCATCTCTCCGAGCAAAGCGTGGACGCCAGCGACGCGCCCTACTTCGTCGATCTTGTACGCGACCAGCTCAACCAGAAACTGGGCGAGCATGACTTCAACCGCGAGGGCCTGCGCATCTACACTTCGCTCGATCCGGATCTTCAATCCGCGGCCACCGCCGCTGTGGCTCAGGCGATTCCCGCCATTGACAAGCAGGTCGATCAACGAGCCGCGCGCCTGCATCGCATCGGTTCTCTGCCCCATCCGCAGGTCGCGCTCGTCGCGCTCAATCCTCACACCGGCCAGGTGCTAGCCCTGGTTGGCGGACGCAGCTACGGCCTCAGCCAGTTGAATCATGCCGTCGCCTCGCGCCCCACAGGATCCATCTTCAAGCCTATCGTTTACGCCGCGGCATTCAACACAGCCGTTGCCGGTTCCACGCTTCCCGGTCAGGATGCGCTCTTCTCTCCGCTCACACAGCTCAGCGACGAGCAGACCACCTACGAGGTCAACGGCCAGGACTACACGCCGCGCAACTTTGAAGGCGAATATCACGGTCAGATCAACGCCCGTTTTGCGCTGATGCGCTCGTTGAACAACGCCACCATCAGCCTGGCCTCGCTGGTCGGCTTTGACACCGTGGCCACGCTCGCCCAGCAGCTCGGCATCGCCAGTGCGCGCGCCACGCCCGCCGTCGCCATCGGAGCCTACGACGCCACGCCGCTCGAAATGGCCGGTGTCTACACCGCCTTTGCCAACGGCGGCCTCAAGATCGATCCCTGGATGGTGGCCAGTGTCCGCACACCCTCCGGCGACGTCCTCACCGACTACACGCCCACCAGCAAGCAGATTCTCGATCCGCGCGTCGCCTATCTCACCACCAACATGATGCAGGCTGTTCTGCAGGGCAAGGGCACCGGCGCGGGCGTTCGCAATATGGGCTTTACCGCGCCCGCAGCCGGCAAAACCGGTACCGAGCACGACGCCTGGTTTGCCGGATACACCAGCAATCTGCTGTGTATCGTCTGGGTCGGCAACGACGATTACACCGATCTCAAGATTGAAGGAGCGCACGCCGCGGCTCCCATCTGGGCCGATTTCATGAAGCGCGCCGTCGCCCTGCCGCAGTACTCGGATACAACTGAATTCACTCCACCCGAGGGCGTTCAACTCGTGCAGATCGACTCCGCCACCAATCTCCCTGCGGACAACACCTGCTCCACGGACACCTACACAGCGGCTTTCCTCAACGGCACCGTGCCGCAGGCTACATGCAGCCATCCCAACCCCGATCACCGCAACTTCCTGCAGAAGATCTTTGGCCTGGGCAACAAGCCACAGTAGCGTGGTGGAAATTCCGCCGCGTCGCGACCGAAGGATTCATCCTTCCGGTCGCATCTGGCACACCGGGCACCAGTAGGTTACTCGCGCACCATCCCCCTGCAACAAGCGTTCAATCGCGGTTCCACATCTCCTGCACGGCTCGCCGCCTCGCCCATACACCCACAGGCTCGCTCCAGGGTTCGCGCTTCGTGTCGTCCTGCGCTGCCATCCGCGATAGGTCACAATCCGGTCGCCGGAATCCTCCATCACGTTGGCCTCCAGCAGTTGCCTCGACCGCTTCACCAGCCCTTGCGCCTGTTGCTCGCTCAGCCGGTTCACCTTTGCAAACGGATTCACGCGCTCCGTAAAACAGACCTCGCTTTTGAAGACATTCCCCACGCCGGCCATCACACGCTGACTCAGCAACGCCTCGCCAATCGACTCTTCGCCCCGCGCCATCAGCCGCTTCACCGCAGCCTCTGCATCAAATTCCTCGCGAAGCAAATCCTCCTCCACGCGCGGAATCTTTCTCTCGCGTCGCAGTTGCGCCCACGTGTACACCTTCGCAATCGGCACCCGAAACGCGGCAGCCACAAACGCATCGCTCTCCACCACAATCCGCGCCTGCTCCCGCGGCTTTTGCCACACCTCTCCCTGTCGATAGATGTGCCAACTCCCGCTCATCAGCATGTGCGTCGCCACCACGCGCTGCGCTGCCTCATCTTCCGCAGCGTCCTCCGGCGCAAAGACCATCAGCACCCACTTGCCGCGCGACTCCACGCGCACTACGCGCTCACCTGCAAAGCTCCGCTCGTCCTCGGCCCGCGCCAGCGGCGCCATCGTCGTTTCAAACCGCCGCACCACGCTGCGTACCCCGTCTCCCGACAGCGCGCGACCGAGCGCCCGCGCCGTGCGAAAGATCGTATCGCCCTCCGGCATCTCAGTTCCTCCTCGGGCCTCTCCCTGCTGCATCCGGATGCGTCAACGCTGGTCGATTTCGCGCCGCTTCCTCGGCTGAAAATCTTCGCGTCGAACTCACATCGCGCCGCAGATGCATCCCCAGCGGCCCCGCCACAAAGCCAGCCTCGGCCAGCGCATGGACCCACGGATGCTCGACGACCGGCACTCCATTCACCGTCGTAATCAACCTTCCCTCGCCGTCTTCCTGCTCCAGTCCCGTGCGCCCGCTCTCAGCCAGAAATCGCGCCAGTCCGCGCGCCATCGCCGACCGCTCCGGCTCATCCTCCGGCAGAAACACCACCACGTGCGGATTCCCGCGCCGCAGCCACGCCGCCAGCCATCCCCGGCAAAGCACCACCTGCGCATATCCGGCGCGCGTCAGCGTGCGCGGCACGAACTCCGTCTCGCCCGCCTCGGCTGGCAGTTCCGGCCATTTCACCGCGCTCCCATAGGGATTGGCCGGGTCCGTCGCCGCCAGCAACACAAACTCCTGCCTATCGGTGTCCGCCAAGGAACTCTCGCCCGCTGTGCGCAGCGACCGCAGCAGGTCCACCGCCGCCGGAAGCGCAAACTGCGTCGCGCCCAATCCCGCCACAAAGTATCCGCGCCGCACCTGGCCGCTCTCCTCCATCGCCTTCAGCACCGGATACACTGCGCCGAATCCGCCGGGAATATTTTCCGCCGTCACATTTTCCCGCAGCAGCACGCCGTAGCGCCGCAGCAGTTGGCGCGTCGTCGCATGCAGTGCAGCCGTCGTTGTCTCTGTCCCTTTGGCCTCGGCAATCAGCGACCATCTCCCCGTCGCCGTAGCAGGCACAGTTCTGCGAGAACGATAAGCTGCGCTTCCCTGCTGCGCATGATGACTCCGTCGCTGTCCCGAACGCCGCGTCTCCGTGCGCGTCACATACGCGCGCAGCGGGTGCAGCGAATCGTTTGTCACTCGCCCGCGCCACACCAGCGACCACAGCGCCTCGACCGTGTCACCCGGATAACCACCCCCCATCGCCTGATGCAGCTCTTCGTAGAAACTGGCTCCGCGCATGCGCAGAATCTCCAGCAAACGCCGCTCCGCTTCACTCCACTCCGCGACATCGTTTTCGAGCGCCGTCAGCGCCGCCATGCTGTCGGCCAGGAAGAGTCGCACACGTCCATCGCGCTCACCCAGCGGCTCCCATCCCGCCCAGCTCACTTCACCCGCCGCAATCAAACGGTCCAGATCGCCTGGCTGATATCCGGCCACACGCGCCGGAAGTATCCTCGTCTCCAGCAGCGAAGCGATCAGCGGCGCACCCTGCAATCCTTCAATGGCGTCGAGCAACGCGTCCATTCCGCGTCGCGGCGTCATCAGCCCTTGCCAGTGCGTGGCAAACCGCGCCAGCGTCCGCTGCTCCACCGGCTCCACTTCCCTGCGCAGCCGCGCCAGCGACTTCCGGCGAATCAGTCGCAGCACCTCGGCATCACACCACTCGCGATGCACGCCGCCTGGCCGGAAGCCGCCCTCCATCACGCGATTCTCTGCGCTCAACTGTCGCAGCGCCGCCTCCACGCTTGCATTGTCCAATCCAAACCGCCGCGTCACCGCATTCAGCTCAAACGGACCATGCGTGCGCGCAAACCGCCTCACCAGCTCCAGCACAGGCTGCTTCACCGGCTCCAGCAACGCCGTCGGAACTCCCGGGGGCAAGGGAATCCCCAACCCATCCCGATATCGCGCCGCATCCTCGACGGCAATCACTCGTTTCTCGCCGCCAATCCGCAGTTCGAGCGCGCGTCGCGTCCGCAACAGCCGCTCCAGATCACGCTCCCACTCGGTATGCTCCACGCGAGCCGCCATCTCTTCATGGCTCAGGTCGCCCACGCGCAACAGCAGATCCTGCATCCCATCCAGATTGCGTGCGCGAAACGGCGACACCAGTCCCTGCTGCTGCTCCTCCACTTCGGCAATTGCCTCGGCATCCAGCAGCTCGCGCAGGTCGCCATCGCCCATCAGCTCCCGAAGCTGCTCCTGATCCACCGTCAACGCCTGCGCGCGTCGTTCAGCCAGCGGAGCGTCTCCGTCATAGAGAAAATTCGCCACATAGCTGAACAGCAGCGAAGAGGCAAACGGCGACGGTTTCCGCGTCTCCACCACGTGTACTCGAATCTGCCGCTGCTCCACGCGGCGCAGCGTCTCGGCCAGCGCCGGCATGTCAAAGACATCGCGCATACACTCCCGATACGCTTCCAGTAGCATGGGAAACGCCGGATAGCGCGACGCCACGCTCAGCAGGTCATAGGCGCGTTTTCGCTGCTGCCACAGCGGCGTGCGACCATCCGCCCTGCGCCGCGGCAGCAGCAACGCACGCGCCGCCGCCTCACGAAATCGTCCGGCAAACAGCGCCGTCGCCCCCAGTTGTCGCAGCACCAGATCGTTGGCCTCGCCGGACTCAACCAGCAGCCACTCCTCGCTCGGCGGCTCATCCATATCCGGAAAGCGCAGCACGAATCCGTCATCGCTCCACAGCGCTTCCACATCCGGTCCGCCCGCCGCGCGAATCTTGCCCATCGCCGCCATCGCCCACGGCGTATGAATCCGGCTTCCAAACGGCGTCAGCACGCAGATCCTCCAATCGCCAAGTTCATCCCGGCATCGCTCGATCACAATCGTTCGATCGTCCGGAACCACTCCCGTCGCCGCTCGCTGATCCTCCAAAAACCGCAGCAGATTCTCCGCCGCGCCTGGATCGAGATCGTGCTGCGTAACCAGCCGCGTCAGCGCAGCCGCCGGCGGAGCCGCCAGCAGTTCGCGCACCATCGCCCCAATCGCCTGCCCAAACTCCATCGGACGACCCGGACCATCCCCCTTCCAAAACGGCATCTTGCCCGGTTCGCCCGGCGCCGGCGACACCATCACACGGTCGTGCGTGATCTCCTCAATCCGCCACGTGCTCGCGCCCAGCAGAAACGTCTCACCCTCGCGGCTTTCAAAGACCATCTCCTCGTCCAGCTCGCCCACGCGATGCGCCTTACCCTCGGCGCCTGCCAGAAACACCCCATACAGCCCTCGATCCGGGATCGTTCCCGCATTCAGAATCGCCAGCCGCGCCGCACCCTGCCGCGCCGTCACCACATTCCGATTCCGATCCCACGTCAGCCGCGCGCGCAGCTCGGCAAACTCATCCGACGGATACCGCCCCGCCAGCAGATCCACCACGCCCTCAAACGCACTCCGCGTCAGCTCGGCAAACGGAGCCGCCCCGCGCGCCAGCCGAAAGAGATCGTCGAAGCTCATTCCTGCCGACGACGACTCTTCCTCCTCGGACCGTCCCTCCGGCAAATCTCCCTCCGTGGAAGCGCTTGCCGCCAACGTCCCCTTGGCCTCGTTCTCTCCGTCATTCCACGCTCTCGGAGGACGCGTCACCGTCGCCACCACCTGCTGCGCCAGCACGTCCAGCGGATTCCGCGGATACCGTGTCGCCTCAATTCTTCCCTCGTGCATCGCATGGGTCATCGCCGCGCACGCCACCAGGTCCGCGCGAAACTTGGGAAACAGCACGCCTTCGCTCACCGCGCCCACGCTGTGTCCTGCCCGTCCGATCCGCTGCATCCCGCTCGCTACCGATGGCGGAGACTCAATCTGCACCACCAGGTCCACCGCGCCCATATCGATGCCCAGCTCCAGCGTCGATGTCGCGCACAGCCCGCGCAGCTTGCCCGCCTTCAACTGCTCCTCAATCACGGCTCGCTGCTCGGCCGCCAGCGAACCATGATGCGCTCGCACAATCGGCTCGCCGGCCAACTCGTTCAACGCTCCGGCCAGACGCTCGGCCACCTGTCGGCTGTTCACAAACAGGATCGTCGACGTGCGCTCGCAAATCAGCTCCAGCAGCCGCGGATGAATCGCATTCCAGATCGACACCCGCTTTGGCGTCTGCGATGCGGCACCCGTTGGAATCGCCTCCATCTCGCCCAGCCGCGCCATATCCTCCACCGGCACTTCCACCCGCAAGCGCAACTGCTTCGGCGCGCTTGCATTCACCACCGTCACGGGTCGCCAACGCGGCGCGCTTGTGTCCTCCGGCGCTGCTGTCTGATCTGTCTCCGCACCGCCCAGATAGCGCGCAATCTCCTCCAGCGGCCGTTGTGTCGCGCTCAGCCCAATCCGCTGGATGCGACGATTCGTCAGCGCCTCCAGCCGTTCCAGGCTCAGCGCCAGGTGCGCACCGCGCTTGGTCGGAGCCAGCGCGTGAATCTCGTCCACAATCACCGTGTCCACCGTCCGCAGCGCTTCAGCCGACTGCGAAGTGAGCAGCAGATACAGCGACTCCGGCGTGGTGATCAGAATCTCCGCGGGATGCCGTCGAAATCGCGCTCGCTCGCGCTGCGATGTGTCGCCCGTGCGGATGCTGATCTCCGGCACACGCGCCGCCACGCCCATCCGCCGCGCCACCATCTCGATTCCCGCCAGCGGCGAACGCAGATTGCGCTCCACATCCACGGCCAGCGCTTTGAGCGGAGAGATATACACCACACGGCATCCGCGCCCTGCCTCCGGCTCCCGCAGCATCAACCGATCCAGACACCACAAAAACGCCGTCAGCGTCTTGCCCGTGCCCGTCGGCGCCAGAATCAGCGTGCTCTCGCCGCGCGCAATCACCGGCCAGCCCCGTTGCTGAGGCAGTGTCGGCTCGGCAAAGACTTCACCGAACCATGTCGCCGTCACCGGATGAAAACACTCCAGCACGCGCCCGGCAAGATCGGGCACAACCATGGCGGCTTGCTCAGGCGTTGCTGTTTCAGCAGGTCGAAGCTCGTCCTGCGATCTCTGGTTTCGGCGCGGCATTCCATACCAGCATAGCCGCCGCGCGGCGGATTCCGCCTCGCCTGGCGCAACCCGTTTCCATCCCGTCAGCGCCGTCCGGCTGCTTCAGCTTTGCCGGGGCCGATAGTAGGATGTGCCGCCTGCAAGCGTCGAATGCCACAGCGAAAGATCCGCCGGCTGCTCGCTTGACCCCAGAAAGAGAATTCCATCTGACGGCAACAGTTTGTGCACCTGCGCCAGCAGCCGTTTGCGAGTCTCCTGGTTGAAATAGAGCATCACATTCCGCAGCATCACCACATCAAAGCTCTCCGTAAACGGCAGCGCGGGCGCGCACAGATTCGCCTGCCGAAAACGGCACATCTGCTGCAACTCCGGCTTCACTGTCCAGTCTTCGCCAGCGTGGTCAAAATACTTCACAATATGCCGCGCCGGCAGACCGCGATTGATCTCGATGCGGGGATACCGCCCACTCTGCGCCCGCGCCACCACATCTGTACTCAGATCTGTTCCTTCAATCGTCAACTGCCAGCCGGAAAGCATCGGAAAATGCTCTCGAATCAGCATCGCCAAGCTATAGGCTTCCTGTCCCGTCGAGCACGCCGCGCTCCAGAATCGCAATCTGCGCGTGCGCATCCGCGCCTCGATCAGCTTCGGCAAAAGCTCCGTCCGCAACAGCTCAAACGGCCTGTTGTCACGAAAGAAGCTCGTCTCATTGATCGTCATCGCTTCCGCCACAGCATGTTCCAGTTGGCTGTCGCGCCGCAGTCTCAGCAGTTGCACCAACTCTTCAATATTCGTCAACCCCCGCGCGCGCAACAGCCGCGCCAGTCGCGTCTCAAACAGATAATCCCGCGACGAGTCCAGCACATTGCGCGAGTGCTCCATCACCAATTGCCGCAGATAGTCATAGTCGGCTGCTGAGGTCGACTCTGTGCGCGTAGACGTTCCACTCCATCCGGCCAATCCTGTTCCGGCCAACCCCGCCACGCTCTCGATTGCCACTTGTCATCCCACCCTTTTCTGCGGATACACCGCTTCGCTTCTCGCTCCTTCGCCAAGTGGGCGCTGCGCCCGATGCATAATCTCTGCCGCTATCGCATTCAACGGTAAAATCTTCTCTGCCAATCCTGCCTGCGCCACCGCGCCCGGCATGCCCCACACCGCGCTCGTCGCCTGATCCTGCGCAATCACACTCCCGCCTCGCGCGCGAATCATCCTGCAACCTGCCAGTCCATCCGCTCCCATCCCGGTCAACACCACTCCCAGCACCGCGCCACCATAGCTCTCCACCGCCGTGCGAAACAGCACATCCGCCGCCGGTCGACAATGATTCTCCGGCGCCGCCTGCGTCAGATGCAGCGACGCGTGACCTCGCAATCCATCCCCGCGCACCTCCAGATGCCAGTTCCCTTTCGCCACATAGACACATCCACTCTGCACCGACATGCCTTCCTCGGCTTCGCACACATGCAACGCGCAACGCCCGTCCAGCCGCTCGGCCAGCAACTTCGTAAACATCTCCGGCATATGCTGCACCACCAGCAACGGCAAGGAAAAATCCCTGGAAATTTCTGGCAACACCCGATCCAGCGCCGCCGGTCCTCCCGTCGAAACCCCCATCACCACCACGCGTGGCTCCTGCGTCCGCCCCGGCAACTTCGGCTGAGGCGCTGCCGCCATCCCCGTCGGCGCGCTCTTCCACCCCGAAATCTGCTCCTTGCCCGGCCACATCGGTGCAGACGCTCCAAATACGCCGGACGCTTCTTTCGGCAAAGCCGCTATAGCGGGCAAATGCCGCGTCGTCAGCACCACAATCTTCGGCACCAGATCGTGCGCCAGCGCATCCATCGCCGCTTCGCGAGACTGCTGGCCTGACGGTTTAGCCACATAATCCGCCGCGCCCGTCGCCAGCGCCTCAATCGTCACCTGTGCGCCGCGCTGCGTCAGCGTACTGCACATAATCACCGGCAGGTGCAGTCCGCGCGCGCGCATCGCGCGAAGCGTTGCCAGACCATCCATCTGCGGCATCTCCACATCGAGCAGCACCAGATCCGGCTTCAAGCTCTCCATCGCGCGCAGTCCCGCTTCGCCGTGGATCGCCGTGCCCACAACCTCCAGTCGAGCATCCGTCATCACTACCGCCCGCAGCAGCGTTCGCATTACCGCCGAGTCGTCTACAATCAGAATCCGAATCCGCCGGAGGCTTTCCGTTTCCACCTAGACCTCCGCCAGTCCGAGCATCGCCAGCTTGTCCGCTAACGCCTCGCCATCAAACGGCTTCATCAGATACTCATCCGCCCCCGCATCCAGCGCACGCGTGATAAAGTCCGTCTCCGCCTCGGTCGTCACCATCATCACCTTCATCTCCCGGCGACCCTCCGCGCGCAGATGCTGCAACAGCTCAAAGCCATCCATCACCGGCATATTCCAGTCCACCAGCGCCAGGTCAAAAGGCTCGCCTTCATGCACCGAATCCAGGCCCGCCTGACCATCCGCCGCTTCCACACACTCAATTCCGCGCTCCTCCAGCAGATCGCGCAGCACCGTTCGCACAAACCGCGAATCATCCACAATCAACGCTCGCATTCCTTCTCCTTTTTCCGCTCACCTCACGCCGCATCCAGACGCATCGGGTCCAGCCGTTCCGGATTCAGCATCACCAGCAGCTTGTCGTTCAGCTTGTATGCTCCGGCAAACAACTCCTGCCGACGCTCGTCCAGAATGGACGGATTCTTCTCATAGTCCTTCGAGGAGACCGTCAACACCTCGCCCACCGCGTCCACCAGCAACCCAAAACATCCGTGCTCGCCCTCCAGCACCAGAATGTCCTGCGCCACCTCCTGCTCTTCCATCTCCAGCAACCGCCGCATCGCCACCGTCGTCAGCACATCTCCGCGATAATGCACCAATCCACCCACAAACTTTGGCGCCAGAGGCACCTGCTCCGGATGCGCTCCACCCACAATCTCCAGAATGTGCGCAATCGGAACCCCAAACAGCGTCTCTCCAAGCTGCACTGAACAGACTTCGGTCAGCACTTCGCCTCGGTCGCGTTTGGCTCGCGCCGTCGTTCGCTTTTTGGACTGTCCCGCAGCCGTAGTTGGCCCATTCCCCGCTTCGCTCATCGCACACCCTCCCCCACTCCCATTGCTTCGATCGCCGATTCGCTCGACCATCCGCCCGTCATGCTCTCCGACATTCCTTCCATCGCCGTCTCAGGCAGTGCTTCCACTCCGCTCAGGCTCACCACGCTGGTCACGGAATTCTTCAGCAGCGTCACGCCGTCGGCCAGCCGATTCGTGCCCGCTTCCTTCAACTCGCTGCCTGCCGCCACATCCAGCACCGCGCTCACCGCCAGTCCCACATGTCGGCTGCCATCGCGACAGACCACCACGGTCACCTGGCGCTCTTCGCCCTCGCTGACCGTCCCTGCCTCACGCAGGATTCCGCCTGCATCCTCGACCGGCAACAGTTGCCCTTCAAAGTTCAACACCGGTCGATACCCGATGTACTCCACCCGCGACATTGGAATTCGCTCGATCCGCAGCACATCGCCCAGCACCACCGCCGCCTGCCGACCGCCCGCTTCCACCACCAGATATTCCGCACCCCGACCTTGCTCTTCATTCTGCTCTTCTTCGGCCGCTTCTTCCTGAGCATTCATCTGCACACCGGCTCGCGCCGCAATCGATCCAGGATCCAGAATCAGCGCCAGATTTCCGCTGCCCAGCACCGTCGCGCCGGTATACAGCCCAATCGACTTCAACACCGTGCTCAGCGGCTTCACCACAATCTCTTCCGGATCCGCCAATCCATCCACTACCAGACCAAATCGACGGCCATCCACATCCAGCACGGCAATGTAGTTGTCGCGATCCCGCCCCGGACGCGCGTCCAGACTCTGCTCCAGCATCCGCTCCAGAAAGACCAGCGGCAGCAGGTTCCCGCGCAGCCGATAAAGCGGCGCGCCCTCCATCCACTCGATCTCCTTGTCATAGCTATCCGCCGACAGATGCACCAGCTCTGACAGCGCTCCCTGCGGCAGCGCGAAGCTCTGACCACGGCTCTTCACAATCAGCGCCGGCACAATCGCCAGCGTGAGCGGAATGCGCAGCCGAAGCGTCGTTCCCTGCCCCGGCTTCGACTCCAGCTCCACCTTGCCGCCAATCTTCTCCACGTTCGTCCGCACCACATCCATGCCCACGCCGCGACCGCTCACATTCGTCACCGCGGCCGCGGTCGAAAACCCCGGCAAAAAGATCAGCTGCAACAGCTCGCGCTCGCTCAACTGCGCCGCCCGCTCTGCGGTAATCAATCCGCGCTCGATCGCCTTGCTGCGCACCTTGTCCACGCTGATCCCCGCGCCGTCGTCGGAGACTTCGATCATCACGTGGCTGCTCTCCTGATACGCCCGCAGCTTCAGCGTGCCTTCGGCATCCTTGCCCGCGGCCACACGCTCCTCCGGCGGCTCAATCCCGTGATCCATCGAGTTCCGCACAGCATGGGTCAGCGGATCCTTGATCGCCTCCAGCAGCGTCTTGTCCAGTTCCGTCTCCTGGCCCTCCATCACCAGCTTCACCTTCCGGTTCAGCATCTGGGAAAGGTCCCGGATAATTCGCGGAAACTTCGAAAACACATTCGACACCGGCTGCATGCGCGCCTTCATCACAGACTCGCGCAGGTCCGCCGTCACCATATCCAGCCGACGTGAGAGCAGCGTAAAGTTCGGCTGTTGCGCCGTCGCCTGCAATATCTGGTTCCGGGTCAGCACCAGCTCTCCCACCAGATTCATCATCCGGTTCAGCAGCGCCACATCCACGCGTAGCGTGCTGTCCGTTGCCGCCGTCGCGCCGGCCTTCGGCTTTTGCGCCTCAGACACCTCCTGCGGCGCGCTTGCTGCCGGGCTTGCTGCCGCCTTTGAGATTGTTTCCATCGGCTCCGGCACTGCGGCATGAGTTCCTGCCGCTGCTACCGGCTCTGGCGTCGCCTGCTTCTCCTGCGCAACACTGTGCGTACTCACCGTCTCCGGCGTTGCCGATTGTCCGTCCGGCACTTGCAGCGCCGTCAGCTTCTCGCGCAGAGCCAGGTCGTCGTCTTCCCCTTCGCCGCCGGTCTCCTCGACGGTCTTCAGAATCCCCCGCAGGCCATCCAGCAGTTCCAGCAATCCTGTAATGATCGGCTGCGTCGCCACCAGCTTGCCATCGCGCAGCAAGCCCAGCAGATTTTCCCCCGTATGCGCCAGCTTTTCCAGCCGCTTGAAACCCAGAAAACCCGTCGTGCCTTTAATCGTATGGACCGAGCGGAAGATATCGCTCAGCAAATCCTTATCCTGCGGGCGTTCTTCGAGGTCCGTCAAGCATCGTTCCATCCTGTCCAGACCCTCCTGGCTTTCAATCAGAAACTCTCGTGTAAGATCGTCCATGGCTGGCCTTTCCTGGGGTGGTGCTGCTTCCGGAGTGCTGTTGCTCCCTGGGATTGTGTAGCTACCGGGATGCTTTTACTTCGACGCACAAAGCTTTGCCCTTAGCCGCTGAACGGCAGAATCTGCCTTTACGCGTCGATCGTCCCTGCTGGCTTTATCGGTCGCGACGGACACAAACTTGAGTCCGGTCCATCAGCTTGCTTGCCGCGTTGGCTTGTCCGCGTTTACGCTGGGTTTTTCCACCCATGCGAAAATCGAATCCGGAATCGAAAACACGAAATCGACTACGGAAATCGAAGACTGGTATCGAAGGCCATGCCCATTCACTCCGCCCCGACCGCTGACGCAAACCTCTCCGACGAAGGTCTGATGGCTGCGGCCATCGCCGCTGCCGCACACGCCTACGCGCCCTACTCCGGCTTTCGCGTGGGAGCCGCGCTTCGTCTCGCTTCCGGACAACTCGTCACCGGCGCCAATGTCGAAAACGTCAGCTTCGGACTCACCCTTTGCGCCGAACGCTCCGCTCTCGCCCGCGCCGTCGCCGAATTCGGCCCCACCATCCGCATCGCCGCCGTCGCTGTCGCCAACCTCAACCACGCCGCCAGCCCGCCCTGCGGTGCCTGCCGTCAGGTGCTCGCCGAATTCTGCTCACCCGAGGCACTGATCCACTTTCCCGCCCTCGACGAAGGCAAGCTGATCCAGCTCACCCGTCAATTCACCGACCTGATGCCGTTCTCTTTTCATCTCAAGCCGTGACTCCGCAAAAACCCATGCACCCCATCGATCTGATACGCAAGACCCGCGACCGCCAGCCTCTCACCGAAGCGGAGATCCATTTCCTCGTCGCCGGTGCCGCCGCCCAGTCCATCCCCGCCGAGCAGCTTGCCGCCTGGCTGATGGCCGTCCGTCTCAACGGACTCAGCCTCGACGAAATCCGCTCCCTCACCCTGGCCATGCGGGACTCCGGCGTTCGTTTCGATCCTCGTCCGCTGGGTAAAACCGCCGTCGACAAGCACTCCACCGGCGGCGTCGGTGACAAGACCAGCTTCCTCGTCGCGCCCATCGCCGCCGCCTGCGGCCTGCACGTGCCCATGATCAGCGGCCGCGCGCTCGGCCACACCGGCGGCACGCTCGACAAGCTTGAATCGATCCCCGGCTTCCGCACCGCGCTCACGCTCGAACAGCTTGCCGCAGCACTCCGCTCCGCCGGAGCCGCCATCGTCAGCCAGACGCTCGATCTTGTCCCCGCCGACCGCGTCCTCTACGCCCTTCGCGACCGCACTGCCACCGTCGAGTCGCCCGCGCTCATCTGCGCCTCCATCCTCAGCAAAAAACTCGCCGCCGGACTGGATGCGCTCGTTCTCGATGTCAAAACCGGCTCCGGAGCTTTTCTGCGTGATCCCGCCGAAGCCGAATACCTTGCCGCTCTGCTTGTCTCCACCGCCAACGCCGCCGGCACACGCACCATCGCCCTGCTCACCGACATGAGCCAGCCTCTTGGCTCCGCCGCCGGCAACTGGATCGAACTCCTCGAAGCCCACAACCTGCTCCGTAACCAACGCTCCCCGCTCACTGAAGACCTTCGTACCCTCTCGCTTCACCTCGCCGCCTGGATGCTCCATCTCGGCGGCGTCGCCGACTCGCCCGCCTCCGGCTACTTCCGCGCCGAAGCCGCTCTCGCCGACGGCTCCGCGCTGGACCGCTTCCTCGCCATGATTGCTGCGCAGGGCGGCGATCTCACCATCTTCGACCACCCGGAAGCCTTCCATCGCCCTGCCGTCACCCACTCGCTCACCTCCACACGCTCCGGGCACATCACCGCCCAGGACACCACCACGCTCGGCTGGGCCGTCCAGCGTCTCGGCGCAGGCCGCGAAGTCACCGGCCAGGCCGTCGATCCACACGCCGGCATTCACTTCCACTTCCGCACCGGCGACCGCATCGCGCAAGGCCAGCCTCTGGCCACGCTCTACGCCTCCAGCTCCGGCCAGCTTGCCGAGGCCATCCCGCTTGTCGAGTCTGCGCTCATTTGGTCTGAATCAGGCACCGCCAGCGCTGTCGCCGCCGCGCCCATCGTCCAGCAGATCATCGATGCCCAGCGCGCTGCCGCCATCCTCGCGCCCATCGCAATGCGGTAATCTAACTCCATCCCTGCAACTTCACGGAGACATACTTGGCGCGATTCACCGGAATCCTCGGCCTGTTGGTCATCCTCTTTGCCGCCTGGCTTGGCTCCACCCAGCGCCGCTCCATCCGCTGGCGAACCGTTCTCTGGGGCATCGGACTCCAGTTCCTCTTCGCCTACGGCGTCCTGCGCTTCCAGTTTGGCCAGCGCGCCCTCGCCTGGGCTGGCGGCGTCATCAACAGTATGCTCGCCAGCACCTACGCCGGCACCACGCTTCTCTTCGGCGAGCTGGGCAAACAGAACTCTTCCCTCGGAACCATCTTCGCCTTTCAGGTCCTGCCCACCATCATCTTCATCTCGGCCTTCTTCGCCGTCCTCTACCACATCGGACTCATGCAGTGGATCATCCGCGGCTTCGCCTGGGCCATGCAGCGCACCATGCGCATCTCCGGCGCCGAGAGCCTCAATGTCGCAGCCTCCATCTTCATGGGCCAGACCGAAGCTCCGCTCACCATCCGTCCATTCCTCGCCTCGGCCACGCGCTCGGAACTCATGACCATCATGACCAGCGGCATGGCCCATGTCTCCGGCGGCATCATGGCCGCCTACATCCTCAACGGCGTCGAGGCAAAACACCTGCTTGCCGCCGTCATCATGACCTCGCCCGGCACCATCGTCATGGCCAAGATGCTCGTCCCGGAGACCGAGACTCCCATCACCGACGGGCGCGTCACCCTGCCCGCCAGCGAAGAGCATCGCGAAGAAAATCTCCTCGGCGCCATCGCCCGCGGAACCATCGACGGCGGCAAACTCGCCTTCAACGTCGGCATCATGCTCATCAGCTTCCTCGCTCTTGTCGCACTCGCCAACAGCCTGATGGCCTGGATTCACTCCGGCATCGGGTTCTTCCCTTCAAGCCTGAATCAGGTGATGGGATGGCTCTTCTCGCCCGTCGCATGGCTCATCGGCGTCCCCTGGCGCGACGCTCCTGCCATCGGTAACCTCCTTGGAACCCGCATGGTCCTCAACGAAGTCATCGCCTACGTCGCGCTCGGCGCGCAAAAGGCAACTCTGCTTCCGCGCTCCTTCACCATCGCCACCTTCGCGCTTTGCGGCTTCGCCAACCTCGGCTCCATCGGAATGCAGATTGGCGGCATCGGCGCACTCATCCCGGAGCGCCGCAACGAACTCGCTCGCCTCGGCTTTCGCGCCATGCTCGCCGGAACGATGGCCAACCTGATGTCCGCCTCGATCGTCAGTTTGTTCCTTCACTAGGGTCAGTTTGGATCTTCGCTCAGGCCAGAAGGCGCTACTTGCAACTCTGCATTCTCCGTTGTCGGCTCCTGCTTCACTCCATTTGGTTTGGATCTCTGGCCGTGCAACGTCTCACCGCGTTCAAGCATGGCGACAAAACTTTCAATCTTCCGCGCACGCGTTTCAGCCTTTTTTGCGGCGCCAATGCGATACAACACCGCATAGCGGTTCGCCCCGGTCAAGGTTGCGAAGAATCTCGCCGCCTTTTCTATTTGCATCCAGAGCAGCTTGCAGATCGGGCGGCACGATCGCTCGGCTGGCAGGAGCATAGGCGGCATCCCAGCGCCCGTCGGCTTTGGCCGCTTCGATCACCGCCAGTCCAGCCGCGGTCATCCACCCGGCTTCGATCAGCTCGATCGCCCGTTTGCGATTCAACTCCGACCATTTGCTGCGAGCCTTGCGCGGCGTGAAGCGAATCAGCCACCACCGCTCGTCATATCGGGCAAGCTGACCATCGATCCAGCCGTGGCACAGAGCAGCATCGATGGCTTCGGCTTGGGTCAAGCTGAGAAGGCCCTACCCTTGCCTGGCAACCTTCAACCACAGACCTGGCGCGCTCCCGCGTTGGCTGTCGAGCCAGTGTACAAAGGCTGCGGCATCGGGAAAGCTGAGAACAGGCAAGCCCGCTTTGGTTTCCATGTTCAGGTCGTTTTCTTGCCCAGGATCAACCGCCGGCTTCCCTGAATATCTGAGCTGGAACGATCCACCTGATTGGCAAGCCTTCCTGCGGCGTTTCACCGCAACTTTCCAACTAGCCCCTGCTTCCGTCGCCCTGCATCGAATTATTTGCCTTCATGCTATGCTCGAATTTGTCGAGATTTTGCCGTGTGCCTGGTATCGCAGCGTTACATCAAAGTAAGGATCACTCGTTACCAGATGATAAACTTTTTTACGTCATCCAGTTGAGAACAAAATTAATATACCCCCCCTACCCCCTTTCAATCATGTCAATAGCAAGAAACTAAACAGCATAAAAAACAAGTCGCATATTTTCAATGATTTAACGTGAAGCCACCCGCACGTAAAACTGCATTACTTGTCACTGCGACGCGGCGAGCGATAGGCATCCAGCATCGCATTGGCGGTTCGCACCACGCGGTTCACAATCCGCACAGGACGAAGCACCGCCGACTCCACCACTTCCGCCGCATGTTGCACAGAGTCCAGTCCGGAGGCCAGCATTCCATCCAGACGCACGGTCTGTCGATGTACGCGGTCCAGAATATCGGCCAGATTCCGGCGCAGCTCGGCCGTCTCGCTTCGGATGCCGTCGGTCAGCTCCAGCAGATTGCTCGTCGCCGTCAGGAACTGTGGCGTCGAGCGCTCGATCAGCTCACGCGTCGACTGGATCAGCGGAACCACGGTGGCGCGAAAGTCCTCCGTCACCACCAGCGCGGATTTGGCCGCGCGCCGCATAGAGATCAGTATGCCCAGCAGGACGCAGGCCTGCATGAAGACAGCAAAGCCGGTGAATGCGACAAAAACGATCAGCAGAGTTTCGGTATTCCATTGCATAGGTCGTGCTCAAATGTGCCTGTGTGAGTCCTGCAAAACTGTCAGTGGAGCCGCAACCGTCTTCCCGATCACGGCCCCGCAGAGTCCGCCCTGAGGATCAGGGTCAGCAAAAACACGGTTAGGACTCCGACGTTTCTCCGCCGGCCTGATACGCATGTTTCCCTGCTTCCACCGCAGCCGAAACCCGCGTCGTCTGGTCGGTGACAAACGACTTGCTTTTGTCCACAAACTCTTCCCACTGCGCGCGGCCCTGCACCACAGCCTCCTTGCCGCGCTGCGTAAACTCGGTTGCCTGCGATTTCCCCCGCTCCACGAATGTTCCCACCTGATCGGCCGCCTCACGCGCCTTCACGCGCAGCAGTTCGGAGCCTTCCTTGGCGGAAGAAACCAGGGTTTCGCGCGTTTCGCGTCCGCTCTTCGGCGCATACAGAACGCCAACCAGAGCGCCCAATCCAATACCGGCCAAAAACCAGCCGAGAGATGCATTTTGATTGTCAGAAGCCATAAAAAATCTCCTTTCGATTGCAAACAAGCGGAACCAGAATGTCGCACAGCTCCGAACGCGATACGGAGACGAATCTGCTTCGGATGCCAGTGCTTTTGAGTTTAGCCCAGCAAGGGCGGTTTGACTACCTGTTCTATAGGATGCCCCAAGCGAAGCTTCCGTTGCCAATCGCTGGCCGAAGCTTCGGTTGCCAATCGCAAAGCGAAGCTTCTGTTCCAACCGAGATCCCTACGGCACGGGCCACGTTCCATCCGGCTCGGCTTCCATCCACGCGCAGAGCCATCACTGCGCCGTCACTGCGCCGTCACTGCACCGTCACTGCGACAGTCACGGAGGTGGTAATTGCCGCATTCTGCGCATCCGTTGCCGTCACCGTAAAGTTATACGAGCCAGCCGTAATCAGCGATGACTGCCCGCCGCAGGCGGCAAACGGCAGCACGCAGGCAGCCAGCATCAGCAGCACAGCCAGCGAACGCCAGCGAGCTTTCCGGGCCGGCACCAGGCCCCGCCCTGCAGAAGCAAAGCCAAGCAGCGCGAAGCCGAGCAGCGCCAACAACGGTGCTGCGGCTCCGCCAGCCGTCACTCCGGAAGGCAGGTTGGTGCCTGCGCCAAAGATCAGCAGCAGCGGCTGCGCTGTTCCGTTCGCCGCCAGTGTCTCAGTCGCTGGGTCCAGTCCGCACTCCGGCGGATTGGCCGCCGAAGTGGACCCGGCAAGCGCGCAGCTCAGCTTCACAGTGCCCGCATATCCGTTCAGCGAAGTCAGCGTGAGCGTATCGGAAGCCGTGGCATGGATCGAGTTCAGGCTCACCGGCGGAGCGCTCAACGAAAAGTTGGCAATGCCATGAAAGACCAGTCCTGCCGAGGTTGAACCGCCGTAGTTTGCGTCGCCCGAGTAGACCGCCGTCAGCGTATAGGTGCCCGGCGGCGGATTGCTGACCGTGAAGCTCGCCGTGCCCGATGCCAGCGCCGTCGAGGAGGCCGCCACGCCGGTCAACTGCGCCGTCGCCAGCGTCGCCGTTCCGTTCGTCAGTGTCACCGTGCCGGTCGGAGCCACGCCCAGACTATCCGCGCTCAGCGCAACGGAAAATGTGACGGGCGCGCCGGAATAGGTCGTCGTCGTGCTGCTCAGCGCCAGCGTCGTCGCCGCCGGCGCAACCGTCACGGCAGCCGTTCCCGTGCTCGCATTGAAGCTGGCATCGCCCGAATACGCTGCCGTCAGAGTTGCGCCGCCGCTGGGCAGAAGCTCAGGCGTTGTAGCCGCTGTTCCCGCAATGCCGAGCGGCTGCGTGCTCAGCAGATTCGCGCCCAGCGTAAAGGCCACCGTCCCCGTCGCCGCTCCATCCGGCTGCAGGATTCCATTCGTCGTCGTCGAGCGGTTGCCATACGGCAGAGCCAGAAACTGTACCAGCGATCCGTAGGGAATCGCCGCGTTGCGTGTAATTGCTCCCGTCGCCGGAGCCGTCACAGCCCAGGTGACCTGCGTGCTGCTTGACTCCGGCGCAACCGAAACCGTCACCGGCTGCGAGACGCTGCCGGCCAGTGTCGCCGCGCCGCCATAGCTTGCCACCAGCGGATAGCTTCCGCCTGGAAGATTGTTCAGTGTCAGCGTTCCTGTGGAACCGTTGGCTACCAACGGGTAGACGCCCACACCCACGCCTTCCGGCGTAAACACAGGATTGGCATTGTCGGCATGGAGCGCCACCTCTCCGGTCGGTGTTCCCGAGCCGCTCGTCACCGAAACCGTCACGCTCACGATCTGGCCATGCTGAATGCTTGCCGGAGAAACCGCAAGCTGCGTCGTGGTCGCGGTAAGTGGCGCGGCCGTCCACGCGGCAACCAGCGCTGCGGCATCCACGCTGCCCAGTCCTGTCGCCGCATCCCAGCCCGCGGCCGCATTGAATCCTGTCAGATAATCAAAGCCCAGCGCGTTCGACTGGCAGTTGGGAGTGGCCGCGGCGCAGGCCACCGAGTTGTTTCCCGTCGTCACATCATGAAAGACCGCCGGAGTCGTGCGCGCCAGGTTATAGAGCACCGCCGCGGCCTGTCCCTGGCGCTGGCCCGTCGATTGGCGCACCAGCGCCAGAATCGCCGCCGCAGCAGCCGCCGCCGCTGAAGTTCCACCGGCTGACATCACGTTGAACTGGCCGCTGGAGTTGGGCTGGCAATCGACGACCGGATTGCCAGCGGCGTCCGTATCCTGATCGGTGCAGATGCCCCAGGCCGCGTAATCAAATCCCGTGGAAGCGAAGAGCGCAAGATCGGGCAGGTCACGCACACCATCCGACGGTACGCCGGGAGCCGATTGCCACGAAGGCTTGGCGTAGCCGGCGTTGCAGACGGTCGCGCCCGTCGCGCTCATGGTCGATTGCGCGCAGGAGCTTGCTCCACCGCCCGTCGCCTCGATCGAAGCATACGGCGCGGGCAGAGCAATATTCTGCGCCAGAGTCGTCGGCGGATACGCCGTCGAAGACTCGTTCCAGGGAACCTCCGGAATGTACCCCTGAACTGAAAGCAGCGTTCCGTTGGCATTGGTGGAGTTGACGTAGTTGCCGAAGTTGGTGCCGCCACCGTCCGGCCCGGCAAGCGCGGCAAAATCCGTGCCTCCAACAGCCAGGTTGTACGGCGTCGAAGCCAGCCCGTTCACGGCCAGACCCGCTGAAGCCGTGGTTTCAAGCGTGGGATCGTCGCAGGCCGCCGAACCGGAGTTGCCGCTTGCCACCACCACGGAGATGCCCTGTGCCGCGGCCTGCTCCCAAAGCGCGTTGTAAAACGCATTGCCAGCCGCACCCAGCATGGATTCGCAGGACGAGTAGCTGACCACAAGCACGTCGGCCAGGTTGTCGTCGATAGCGCGGACCAGCGCCAGATTCAGGCCGGAATCCGTATTCGTATCGGCAGCCGTGTAGAGCAGAATGCGCGCCGCAGGGGCCAGGCCACCGGCGATCTCAGTGTCCAGATAGGACTCGACCGCGTCGCTCGTGATGCCGGGGTCCGTCGCGCCATCCAGCACCACCGTCGGCGCGTTCGCCGCCAGGCCAAAAAGCGAGCGATAGTTGGCCACCTGCGTCGGGTCGATATTGGAGTCGGCGGCGATGGCGATCGTCGCTCCCGTGCCGTCCAAAGTCGTTCCGGAGTAGGCCGCGTTCAGCGCATGATTGGGCAGGTCATAGAGCGTCGCCGCGTCCGCGGGTCCAACGTAAAGAAAGCTGCCGGTCGCCGTTGCCGTCGTGTACTGCGGGTGAAGATGCGCGGGCGTCAAATCCGGCTGGAAGCGGCGTGATGCCGGGTGGAACGTAGCCGAAGGACCGCGCTGGACAGCCGCATGCGGCGGCAGCGCGCTCAGCGAAACCAGACCGGAGACAACCGGAGCCAGCGCGGAGGGAATCTGCGGGTCACGTACCGCGGCCAGACGCACCTCGCCATCCAGCGAAACCCTGTGCACAACCAGGTGAAACGCGTTCTCAAGCTGCGCGATGGAGCCGGAAAACTCCAGCAGATTGCCGCCTGCACGGCGGCCCTCAACCACCAGACCCTGCGACTGAAGCCAGGCCGTCACCGCGGCCAGGTCGGAGTCCAGCACGCCGAAGCGCGCGGCAAACTGCTCCGGCGTCAGCCAGCGATGAAAGTGCTGCGAAGCAGGATTCTGCTGCGATTGCAGCAGAGTCTCCAGCGTCTGCTCGTCCTGAGCGCTGCGGCGCAACAGCAGCAGCATGCACGGCGCGGCATCGGACGGCGCGGCTGGGCCAAGATCAAGCGCCCGCGCAGGCAAGTTTGCATGCGAACCAGCCAGCGGAACAACCTGATCCAGATCGACCGATTGCGCGACCCGCGGGACTCGATGAAACTGCGCCGCAGCTTCGGTTACAGGCTGAGCCGCCAACAGGCCGGAAGAGATCCCGGCCAGCAGCGCCAGAGCGCCTTTTCCCAGGGCGAACCGCAAGCAAGACGAAGAAAAACCGTTGACCATGAAGACTCCGCAAGGCAGAAAAATGCCGGTCGCAGATTGAGTATGAAAGCGACCGGCAGCGCGGAGGTGAGAATTCTCTTAGGGAAATTTTGCTCCAGTTCAGAAACGGTACTTTCCAGCGTCGATGCAGATTTGGGCAATCTGTCGGCTCAGCGCTACGGTGTCGATCGGCGTTGATTTCGCGAAGCGGCGCAGCACGGCCATGCGCGTGGTGAGCGCGTCGCCATCGTTGGCGGCGGCCAGCACGCGGCGAGCACTGCTCTCGACCGTCGACAAGGCCTCCTCGGCAAAGACCGCGCAAACCTGCTGCGCCAGCGTAGCCGTCGGTGCGTGCGCCGCGGTCAGTTTGCGCGCGCGCAGCAGTGAGGACTCCAGCGCAAAGATCGCCGTGATGCAGTCGGAGAGATCGGCCATCACCTCCTGCTGGTCGGCCAGAGCGGTCATAAAGCGCTCCGAGGCAGCTCCAGCGGCCACCAGCGTGATCTTGCGCAGGTTGGCCAGCAGCGCTGTCTCGCGCGCCAGCGGCGCATCGTCGCCCGCAGAGACATCGAACGATGGCGGCTGCATCAGTTCATCCATCAGCTTGCGGATGGCCGCCAGCAGCGGCAACTGCCCGCTCATCGCGCGCTTCATCAGCCAACCGGTAATAATCATGCGGTTGATCTCGTTGGTGCCCTCAAAGATACGGTTGATGCGGGCATCGCGATAGAAGCGCTCTGCCGGATAATCCTCGACATAGCCATAGCCGCCCATGATCTGCACCAGTTCGTCGGCGACGAGGCCGAGCATCTCCGAGCCGAAGACCTTGAGGATCGAGCACTCGACGGCATACTCTTCAATGCGCTTCTGGATCTCGCGCGGCGCAGCATCGACGGGCAGCGTGGCCAGCGCCGCGTCCATCATGCCAATCGTGCGATAGGCCATCGATTCGGCGGCAAAAAGATGGACGACTGAGCGGGCGATCTTGCGCTGGATCAGGCCAAAGCTGGCGATGGGCTTGCCAAAGGCCACGCGGTCTTTGGCGTAGCGTATGGACTCTTCGATCGCCAGCCGCGCGCCGCCCACGCAGGCCGCGCCCAGCTTGAACCGCCCGACATTGAGGATGTTGAAGGCGATGTGGTGGCCTTTGCCGACTTCGCCCAGCAGATTGGCAGTGGGAATTCGACAGTCCGCAAGAATGAGTGGACAGGTGGACGAGCCGCGAATGCCAAGCTTGTGCTCCTCTTTGCCGATCGTCAGGCCGGGCGTGGTGCGTTCGATGAGGAAGGCGGAGAATTTGTCGCCATCCAGCTTGGCAAAGACCGTGAAAATGTCCGCGAAACCGGCGTTGGTGATCCACATCTTTTCGCCGTTCAGGATGTACTCGGAGCCGTCGGGCGAGAGCGTGGCGCGGGTGCGGATATTCATGGCGTCGGAGCCGGAGGTGGACTCCGAAAGCGCGTAGGCGGCGACCCACTCGGCCGAGGCCAATCGTGGCAGGTAGCGCCGCTTCTGCTCTTCCGTGCCGTACCAGACAATTGGCAGCGTGCCGATGCCGGTGTGCGCACCAAAAGAGGTGGAAAAACTGGCCAGCGCGGAGAGATGGTCGGCCACCAGCGCCGAGGTCACCTTGTCGAGGCCCAGTCCGCCGTACTGCTCCGGGATATCGACCGAGGTAAAGCCCAGTTCTGCGGCCTGAACGAGCAGCGAGCGCAACACGCCGGGTTCTTTTGCCTCCACGCGGTCGGCAACCGTCAAAAGCTGTTCGCGGGCAAAACGGTCAGCGGTCTCGGCGATCTGGCGCTGCTCTTCGGTCAGGTCTTCCGGAGTAAAGACTTCCTCCGGACGTCGATCGTCGAGCAGGAAGCTGCCACCGGGTGCGGCAAGAATGGAAGCAACGGAATCGGGCGTGGAAATGGACATGAAGCACCTCGGGGGAACAGCCTGTGACGAGAAAACGATACTCCAGCGTGTGAGCCACGAGCAAGGGAGTCGCCGCGCATGGGCGGCAATCGCTTACAATCACTTTGAAATCAGGAGTACGAGTGGCAACGGAGGCGGAAATTTGCTGAGCGTCCAAGAATGGACCGGGATTGGATGGGCCGGGATTGCGTGGACCGTAAAGGGAAGGACTGGGATGGCGGCGCGGCTGCCGGAGTTGGCCGCGTTCGTGCCGCAGACCGGTCTCGTCCACTACCTGAAGATGCAGTATGCGGACCAGACCTTTCGCGGGCTGTATGAATGGAACTGGTTTGACGCTTCGCTGATGCTGCCCTACTTTGCCGTCATGCTGATGCTGTCCGTCTATGGACTGCACCGCTACAAGATGGCCTATCTCTACTTCAAGTTCAAGAAGAACTACGACCCCAATCCGAAGTCGCACTTTGAGGAACTGCCGTTTGTCACCGTACAGTTGCCCATATTCAACGAGCAATTTGTGATCGAGCGCCTGCTCGAGGCGATCTGCGGTCTGGACTACCCGCGCGAGAAGCTGGAGATTCAACTGCTCGATGACTCGACCGACGAAACCCAGCAGGTGGCCGCGTCCATTGTGGAGCGCTATGCGGCAGCCGGTGAGCCGGTCGTGTACATTCACCGAACCAACCGGCACGGATTCAAGGCCGGCGCTCTGGACGCGGGGCTGAAGATTGCCAAAGGAAATCTGATTGCCATCTTCGATGCGGATTTTGTGCCGCCCGCGGATTGGCTGATGCAGGTCGTCCACCATTTCACCGACGAATCCATCGGCATGGTGCAAACCCGCTGGACGCACCTGAACAAGGACTACAACCTGCTGACCAGAATTGAGGCCATCCTGCTCGACGGGCACTTTGTGCTTGAGCACGGAGCGCGAGCGCGCACTGGCGATTTCTTCAACTTCAACGGCACCGCGGGCATGTGGCGCAGGCAGGCCATCACCGATGCCGGCGGGTGGCAGCACGATACGTTGACCGAAGACACGGACCTGAGCTATCGGTCGCAGATGGCCGGCTGGAAGTTCAAATATCTGCCCGCAGTGGAGTGCCCGGCGGAGTTGCCCATTGAAATGGTCGCCTTCAAAACCCAGCAGGCGCGCTGGGCCAAGGGCTTGATCCAGACCTCGATCAAGATCCTGCCCAAAATGTTTCGCTCCGACGTGCCGCGGCAGATCAAAGTGGAAGCGGTCTATCATCTGACGGCCAACCTGAGCTATCCGCTGATGGTGCTCATGACGGCGCTGCTGATTCCGGCCATGATCGTGCGCTTCTATCAGGGCTGGTTACAGATGCTGTTGATCGACGTGCCGCTCTTTGGCGCGTCCACCTTGTCGATTGCCATCTTTTACGTACTCAGCCAGCGAGAGTTGTATCCGAAGACGTGGAAGCGGACGTTTTTCTATCTGCCCATGCTGATGGCGCTGGGCATTGGATTGACGATCACCAACACCAAGGCTGTGATGGAGGCACTGCTCGGCATCAAATCCGCATTTGCGCGGACGCCGAAGTATTCCGTCGCAAAAAAAGGCGAGAAGCCAAAGGCGGCCAAATATCGGAAACGGCTGGTGTGGGCGCCGTGGATTGAGTTGGCGGTGGGAACCTATTTTGCGCTGGCCATCGCCTACACCTTCACCAACAACAACTTTTTTACCGCGCCGTTTCTCATTCTGTTTGTGGTCGGCTACTGGTATACGGGCCTGATGAGCCTGTTGCAGGGGCGCTTTGAACGATGGCGCAGCGGCACCATGGCCAACCCCGAAGAGTCCAGCCCCAAGCCGTTCCCTGTGGGTGTTTGAGTCTTTGTGCAAGCCCGTATCGACAGGCGCGAACCAGCGTGAAAAGGATCATGGATGAGTCAGAATTTTGAAGTTGGGCCAGTGCAGATCGGTCATGGCAAGTTGTTTCTGATCGCCGGGCCGTGCGTGATTGAAAGCGAAACCCATGCGCGAGGGATGGCGGATGCGCTTCAGCGAATCACCAGCGACCTCGGCATTCCCTATATCTTCAAGGCAAGTTTCGACAAAGCCAATCGCACCAGCGTGAGCAGCTTTCGCGGGCCGGGATTGCGCGAGGGCGTGCGCATCCTGAGCGCGATTGCGCGCGCAACCGGCCTGCCCGTGCTTACCGACGTGCATGAAGCCTCACAGTGTGAAGCCGTGGCCGAAGCGGTAGACATCTTGCAGATTCCAGCTTTCCTTTGCCGGCAGACGGACCTGGTGGTGGCGGCGGCCAGGACCGGGCGCGCAGTGAACATCAAAAAGGGCCAGTTCGTCGCTCCGTGGGACATGAAGTACTCGGTTGAAAAAGCACGCTCGACCGGCAATGAGCGTGTCTTCCTGACTGAGCGCGGCGCAAGCTTCGGCTACAACACGCTGGTCGTGGATATGCGCTCGCTGGCGGTGATGCGCAAGCTGGCTCCGGTGGTCTTTGACGGTACGCACTCGGTGCAGCAGCCGTCGGCGGCCAACGGAGTAAGCGGCGGGCAGCCCGAGTTTATTCCGCTGCTGGCGCGAGCAGCGGTGGCCGCGGGCGTTGACGGTCTGTTTCTGGAGGTGCACGACAACCCGGCTGAGGCAAAATCGGATGGCGCGAATGCGCTGGACCTGAAGCTGCTGAAGCCGCTGCTGGAGCGGTTGCTAGCCATTCACGCCGCGGCGGCAGAATAAGTTTGCAACATGCGCGTATGTATTTTTTGTCCGAAACGAGGAGAGCAATGAAAGCGAAAAAAGTTCTGACAGGGCTGGTGCTGATGGCCTCGGCCTGGAGCGCGTGGTCGCAGACTGCGCCGAGCGAGGTGAAGGCGCAGGTGATGGCGCTCGAAAAAGCGGCACAAAAGTCGCATGGATTCAACTCGGCAGCGATCTCGCCGGATGGAAAGCTTGTGGCCTACTCCGGCGCGGGCGCCATGGGTTCGCGCGTGATGGTCGCGGCGATCAGCGATCCGCAAAAGACGCTGACGGTGACCGCCCGAACCGACGACAAGGAGCGCTGCGGCGAAGGTCGCGTGACCTGGGCGCCGGACTCGAATCATCTCGCCTTCCTGAGCAACTGCGCCTCCGACGGTCACTCCCAGGAGGATGTATTCGTTGCAGCGCTCACCGGCGATCTCGCATCCGGACATGGAAAAGCCAAGGTTGCGCAGGTCTCCGACGCCAAGGGCGAAGTGGGTTATCCAACCTATTCTCCGGATGGCGAGCGCATTGCGTTTTTGTATGTGGAGGGCGCAACGCGCGCTGCCGGCGCCTTGGCCGCGATGAAGCCCTGGTCGGGCGTGATCGGCGAAGATGGCATCGAGGTGCAGCGCGTTGCCACGGTCGACGCGCGCGCGCTGAAGCCGATGAAGCCTGAGTTTGCCACGCCAGCCACGCTGCACGTTTATGAATACGATTGGTCTCCGGACTCGAAGAAGCTGGCCTACGTGGCCGCGAATCCTCCGGGCGAGGACAACTGGTGGGTGGCAAATCTGTATGTGCAGCCGCTGGGCGGCGAGCCGCAGATAGTCTTCAATCCGACGAAGACGACCGGAGCGATGCATGGATTGCAGATCGCCGTTCCGCGCTGGTCGCCCGATGGCAAGCGAATCGCCTTTATCGGCGGCCTGATGAGCGATCAGGGATCGACAGGCGGCGATGTGTGGATGGTTGCCTCTTCAGGAGCCAATGCGGAGTCGGGCTCTGTGGACCTGACCCCGGGGCGGATGGCGACTCCGGCATGGATGACCTGGGCCGACGATCAATCGATGTTTGTGAGCGAACTGCGTGGCGGCGAAAGCGACCTGGTTAAGATGACGCTTGCCGGCGATGGAACAGCAATCACCACAAGCTTCAGCGCGCCTGTCTATGCGCTGGCCGGCACGGTCGGCGATGGACGGCTGCACCTGAGCATCTCCGCGGCCAGCAACCATAAGGCATTTGTCTTCACGGCCAGCTCGTTCGCGCATCCGCCAGAGGTCTATCTGGCGCGAACCATGGGCACGATGGGCATGGGCTTTGCCGCGCTCACGCCGCTCACACAGGCTAACGTCGGCGTCGCCGAAGAAGCTGGAGCGCTGTGGGGCAAGACCATCTCCGTGAGCTGGACCGATGAAGGATTCCATGTGCAGGGCTGGCTCCATCTGCCCAAGGGTTTTGACCCCACGCAGCAGGCTGATGGAACGCACAAGTATCCGATGATCGTGCTGGTGCATGGCGGGCCGGCTGCGGCCACGATGTCGCGCTGGGGCGTGGGCGGCAGCTTGAATGCAGCCAGCTTTTCCGCCATGGGCTATTTTGTGCTGGAGCCGAATCCGCGTGGCAGCTACGGCCAGGGCGAGCAGTTTGCCGCGGCCAACCGCAAGGACTTTGGCTACGGCGATCTGCGCGACATTCTGAAGGGCGTGGACGCGGTGATTGCCCGCTATCCGGTCGATCAAAACCGCGTCGGCATCACGGGCTGGAGCTATGGTGGATTCATGACCATGTTTGCCGTCACCCAGACCACGCGTTTCCGCGCGGCAGTGGCCGGCGCCGGGCTGTCCAACTGGCAAAGCTACTACGGCGAAAACTCGATTGACCAGTGGATGATTCCCTACTTCGGCGCAAGCGTCTATGACGATCCTGCCGTGTATGCGAAGAGTTCGGCGATCAACTACATTCGCAACGTGAAGACGCCCACGCTGGTGGTGGTGGGCGATCGCGACGGAGAGTGCCCCGCGCCGCAGTCGTTTGAGTTCTGGCATGCGCTGCGCGACGAACATGTGCCGACGCAGCTCGTCGTGTATCCCAACGAAGGGCACGGTTTCGTCGATCCCGAGCACCGGCTGGACGTGTTGATGCGCGCGGCGGCGTGGTTTGCCAAATACATGCCGGCCTCGTAAATTTTGGTGGGTGCGCAAAGCGGAGCGATGTTCTGAATCCGCTTTGCGCTTTCATTTGCCGACTCCATGCGTCCATTGAAGAAGCTTTTGCAAAGGACAGTCAGCAATAGGCAGGAGGACTGTCAAGGAATGCGGTCCTGCCTGTTACACTTGGGTTACGGAGTCCAGACAGGAATCCAAACGTTCTGATGTTGACCGTTTTGTGCTGCGCGCACGGAACGGGGAGGATGCATGCGGCGGTTGCTGACGCTAGTTTTTCTGATGTGCCTGACACTCCCTGCTGGCATGGTTCTGACGAGTTGCTCTCGTAATCCCCAGGGCGCTTACTGCAATGGTGAAGGTTTCGGCCTGAAGCTGACCGATGTTGCCTCGATCGATCTCGAGCCGAGGACGACGGGCATCTCTCTGGCCTTTGGCCAGACGCAGCAACTCGCGACCCCGACAGCCTACACGTGCAAAGGGGCCAAGGCGAGCGTGACCAACTTCACCTATGGCACCTCCAACAACCAGTTGCTGGATATTTCGCCGCAGGGAAATCTCTGCGCCGGCACCTGGAACCGGCGTACCGGCGGCGGCATTCCGGACTACACCATCTGCAACTATCCCACGCCCGCGCCAACGACCAACGGCTTGCCTTATGGGTCGGTGACGGTAACGGCAACGGCAGAGTCTGTGGCATCGAATACAGTGACGGTCTGGGTGCATGCGCAGGTCACCTCTGTCTCGCTTGTGCTGGAGCAACAGGGGACGACAACGCCGATCAGTGGCTGTCTTTCGCAAACCCAGACAGCGCAACTGGATTCGCAGGCTTACTACAGCGTGAATGGAACACAGACGCAGCTTTGCGGACCCAACTCAAAGACCGTTCCGGCCTGTTCGCAGGCGATCGGAAACCTGACCTACGCTTCACAGAACCCGACCATCGCCACGATTGACGAGTATGGCGTCATCACAGCGCAGCAGCCGGGAACCACCTACATCACCGCGTCCGTGGCCGGTTCCGGCTCGTCGGCGGGCGAGTTCTCCACCTGTCCGCCAGCCTCGATCAACATCACACTCAATGGCCAGACAACGGGCACGGTGACCCAAGGCGTGACGCAGAATCTGGTTACGACGGTTTACGACACCAAAGGCACCAAACTGACCGGTCTGTCGCTCGATTACCAGTCCACCAACCCGCTGAATATCTCGGCTGGCGCAGGCGGCACTGTCACCGCCAACTTCGCCGGACAAGCCGATATCTACGCGGTCTGTCAGCCGACCACCTGCAATACGGCCCCGATCGACGTCATCGGTCTGAACCAGACGGGTACGCCGATCACCAGTAACAAGGTCACGATTACCACGCCGGGCATTGCAAGCACATTCCTCTGGCTGGCCAGCCCGCAGTCGCAGTACTTTGTTCCTGTGGAACTGCTGACAGGCACGCTGGGATCGACTGTCAAGCTGCCCTACTATCCGAATTCCATGGTCATGGATCGCGATGGAAACAATCTGTACTTTGGCTCGACGCATGAGCTGATGGTCTACAGCACCACCACAAATGCACTGATCAAGGAAGATCCTACGGTGCAGGGCGTGGTGCTCGCAGTCTCGCCGGATAATCAACAGGTGTTGATCAGCGATCCTGTCCGCAAGCTTTTCTATCTGTATCGCGTCAGCGGCGGAAAATCCACGACGTTTGCCGGCGTGGGCAACTCTGCCTATTGGACGCCAGATGCCAAGACGCTCTATGCCGTCGGCACAGACTACTCGACCAACGGTGCCGGAACCCCGACACTCTTTGTCTATAACGTGAATACGGGTTGGACGACCTATCCGCTGAACCAGACAACGCCCTCGCAAAGTCTGGCCATCACGGTGCCCAGCGTCGGCGCATTCCTGAGTGGATACCCAACGCTGGCGCATGCCTGGTGTCCGAACCTGACACCCTCGCCGGGCTATCCGCAAGGACAGGCCTATCCGCAGGCGGCGCAGGTCAATGTGGAGACGGATCAGTTGGCTGCCACCAACGACGGCCAGCACATTCTGGGTGTCGGCCTGAATGGCGGCACCACGCCCACACTCAGCGACATCAACATCCACCTGAGCGCCAGCCTCGTGACGGGCGCGTGTCCGGCAGCGGAGACTGGAATCACCATCGCAACGCCATTCAAGCAGGCACCATTGCCCTTCCAGGCAAGCGCCATCACGGGGATCGATCCTTCGCCAGCGACCAATCTCTCGTTCATCACCTATGACGCGATCCAGGGCGCAACCAGCGGAGCTTCCCTGCCCTACTATCAGCCAAACGCCAACGGTTCTCTGGGAACCATCGGTTCCGTAGCGCTCGCAGGAGGCGCAACCGCTCCACTGACAGGCATCTTCAGCCTGGACAACACACTGTTCTTCGTCTCCACGTCAGGCGACAATGCCGTGCATTACATCAGCACATCCAACCTGCAGGACACCAAGCAGATTACGCCCGGTCTGGTCGACGCGAATGGCAATATTGTTCCCGCAACGCTGCTGGCCGTGAAGCCAAGGCCAACAACGTAATCGCAGGCAGCGGCAGTGAACTGGCAGCCCGCTCTGGACCACCAGCGCGGGCTGTTTTATGGAACCCATCCGCAGGACGGATCGAAGAACCAGCCGAAGCACCTGCTGTAGAACCTGTCCGACGAAGCAGACGCACTTCCGTTTGCCGCGCTTCTGAATTCCGCCACTGCGGAAACCGAACCCGCGCGGGCCACACGATAGAATCGAGATTATGATCAAAGGGATCACAGTACTGCGTGCAGCAAAGTCTGCGGCGGATTACGAACGGCTGGCGGCATTCCTGACCGCTCTCGGCTTCGAGCCAGGGCGCGGATGGAACGAAAACGGAAGCGAGGGATCGTCCTTTCTGGCTCCGCTGGGCAATCTGGAGATCGTGCTCGGCGCGTTGCCCACGGCTGCGTCCGTGCTGGTCGAGGTGCGACAGCTCGATGCCGTACGCGAGGCTACCGCACGGTGGGCAGCCGGGAGCGGCCTGGATGCGGCGGCCATTCATCTGACTGAGGTCGAAGAGACAAGCTGGAAGTCGCGCATCTTTCACGTCGAGCCAGTTTCCGGCGAGCGCTACAGCTTCTGGGAGTGGTCCGATCCGCTGCGGGGCAAGCCTGTGGCCGTCGAGGGCGATCTCTCCGCCGCGGGCATGCGTTTTGCCATCGTCGCGGCGCGCTGGAATGCAGTGATTACAGATCGCCTGCTTGAAGGCGCTTTGGATGCCTTGTTGCGCAGCGGAGCCAGCCGCAGGCATGTGCAGCTTGTCCGCGTGCCCGGAGCGTGGGAGGTGCCCGCGGCGGCACGGATGATCGCCGAGCAGCCCGCAGGCAGCGAAAAGGCCGTCGATGCCGTCATTGCGCTTGGTTGCCTGCTGCGTGGCGAAACGGCGCACTATGAGGCGATCTACAACGAAGTCGCGCGGGGAATTGGTCAAAGCCAGCAGGAAACCGGCGTGCCCCACGCCTTTGGCGTGCTCACCTGCGAGACGCTCGAACAGGCGCTCCATCGCGCCGGCATCAAGGCAGGCAACAAAGGATTTGAGGCTGCCGTTGCGGCCATCGAGATGGTTTCTCTGCGCAGAAAGCTGAGTGAGAACGCATGACAACAGCGACGGGGCGCAGAAAAGCCCGCGAGATGGCCATGCAGATGCTATTCCAGGGCGAGATGGGTAAGCAGACGCCCGACGAGGTTCGCAAGACGTTCTGGATGGCGCGCGAGGAGTCCGAGATGGAAACGCGCGGCTTTGCCGAGGATTTATATCGCGCCGCCACGCTCCATGCTGAAGAAATTGATCGACTGATTGAGGCTCATGCGCGAAACTGGAGACTGGAACGAATGCCAGCCGTGGACAGAAATGTGCTCCGCATGGCTGTGGCAGAGATGCTGGCCTACCGTTCGACACCGTTTCCTGTTGTGATCAATGAAGCGCTGGAGATAGCGCGGCGATATTCGGGGACTGAATCGATTAGTTTTTTAAATGGCGTGCTGGACGCGCTGGCACGCGAGTTAATCGGGCGAATCTGAAATTGAATACGTTCAAAGGCGTAAGCATGAAACATTCCCTGAAAATCGGGAGTTTGCTTCTGGTGGCGCTGGCGGTCGGCTGTCGCCAGCCACGCCCGCCGCTGAAGAATGGCTTTCTGCCCCCGGAACTGGAGCAGCAGCGTCCGCCCGCTGCGTCGCTTCCGGCCGTCTTCAGTCTGCCTGCTCGCGACGTCATCGACAGCACAATGGTGCCCAGCGTGACCCTGGCGACCACGGAGCCTGCACCGCGAACGATCCATCATCGCATCCACAAGCAGCCCCACACGGCTGACGATCCGGCGCAGCTTCAGGCCGGCAATCTGCAACCCGAGGTCAGCGCCATCGGTCAACTCTCCACCAGCGACACCAGCGCCGCTGCGCCAGACCGCATCCGCACCTCGATCACCGCTACGGAGAACACACTCAACGGAATTCACCGCGAACTGACACGACAGGAACAACACACTGTCGCGCAGATTCGAGAGTTCCTCAAAGAAGCGCGTCAGGCGCTGGTCACCGGCGACAGCGACGGCGCAGCCATGCTCGCCGACAAGGCGAGAATCCTGCTGCGAGAGCTGCATCCCTGAAGGCATCCCGGAAGCATCCCGGACAAATTGACCGGTGTCCCCGTGGTGTCCTCTGCCCTGCCGCAGTTGCGCAAGTCGCTCCTGCCCCAGAGACAATTCTGGCGATGCCCGGCCTGTGCATGATCCGTCGATGGCGGCGACAGAATGGCCTGAGAGTGTTTGAATAAGGATGATGCCACATACAGGCGCCTATCTGTTGCTGCTCTTTGCCATCTTTGTGGCGGGGATGCTGTTGATGCTGCTGGAGCTGACGCGGCTGGGCTATCTGTTGCGCGCCTCGATTCCGGATCGTCCACGTCGGCGGATGTTTCTGGCTTCGGTGGCGTTTTTTCTGACCTTTGCGGGAGTGCGGCTGCTGGTGCATCTGGTGATGGTGGGTTCGGGACCGTTTGCCTGGGTGATGGTGCGAGGGCGGCATATTCACCACCTGGTGTGGGGCATTCTGATTCTGCTGCTGGTGGGCTACGGATGGTTGATGGACCTGGGACGGTCGCATACCCCGACGGGAATCCTGATGAGCCGGATTCTGTCAATTTCCTATGGCGTGGGCGCGGCGCTGACGCTGGATGAGTTTGCGCTGTGGCTCAATCTGGACCCGAATGCCTATTGGCTGAGGCAGGGACGGCTAAGCATTGACGCGGTGGTGCTGTTTGGTTCGCTGCTGATGATGGGCGCTTGGGGAGCGCCGTTTTTTCAGGGATTGCAGCGGATCTGGCGGCGCGGCGGCAGTTCGATGCGTCGCAGGATCGGGCAGCCTAGACGGCGCTTGAAGTGGACTCGTCGGAGTAAAGCTGGGCGATCTGCGGAGCATAGCGCGCCGTGACCACGCGGCGCTTAAGCTTGAGGCTGGGAGTCAACTCGCCGGTCTCCAGCGACCACTCGTCGGCGACGAGATGGAAGCGCTTGATCGACTCGAATTTTGCGAGGGTGTGATTGACTTCGGCCACCCCATGCTCATACCGGGCAAGGACGCGCGGATGGGCGACCAGGCGGGCGCGATCCGAGGTGTCGATTCCCTGCCCTGACGCCCATGCACTGAGCGCGGCAAAGTTGGGGCTGATCAGGGCGACGAGGAACTTGTGTTTGTCTCCAATGAGAGCGGCGTTTGCCACCAGCGGATCGGACTTGAGTTTGGTTTCGATGGGCTGCGGGGCGATGAGCTTGCCGCCGGAGGTTTTGAGCAGCTCTTTTTTGCGGTCGGTGATGGAGATGAAGCCGTCGGCATCGATGGATGCGATGTCGCCGGTGGCGAACCAGCCCTCGCTGTCGAGACACTCTCGCGTGGCTTCCGGCTTGTTCCAATAGCCGCGAAAGATGGATGGTCCGCGGACGATGAGTTCGCCGTCCGGAGCGAGACGACACTCGACATTGGCCAGGGGCAGGCCGACTGTTCCCATGCGGCTGGCTCCGGGATAGTTGACAGAGATGACGGGTGAGGTTTCGGTGAGTCCGTATCCCTCCTGAATGGCGATGCCGACAGCGGCAAACCAGAGTCCGGTTTCGAGGCCAAGCGGCGCGCCGCCGGAGACGAAGTTCCCTACGCATCCGCCAAAGGCCGCGCGAACTTTGCTGAAGACCAGTCGGTCGGCGAGCTTCCAGCGCAGAGAAGACGGACGCTGGCCGGCAAGGATGGTTTCGCGATGGCGCTCGCCCACCTGCAAGGCCCAGCGGAAGATGCGCGCCTTCAGCGGCGAGGCGGACGACTTCTGCTCGACGCCGGCACGGATCTTCTCGTAGACGCGCGGGACTCCGATGAACTCGGTGGGGCGGAAGCTGAGCATCAGAGCGGGCAGTTTGTCCATCTGGGAGCAATACGCAACCTGGCAGTGGTTGGCGAGCAGAAGGTAATCAAACATGCGCTCGAAGATGTGCGGGAGCGGCAGATAACTGATGCAGCGCGGGTGAGCCTGAGTCTGGAGTCGAGGCGTGGAGCCATGGATGTTGGCGACAATGTTGCCGTGCGTGAGCATCGCGCCTTTGGATTCGCCGGTGGTGCCGCTGGTGTAGACAAGCGTGGCCAGGTCATCGGGTTGCGTGCGGGTGAGTTCTTCCACAAAGGCAGGGTCGCCAGGCAGGTTGTCCGCGTTGTCGACGATGGCGGAGAAGGCTTCCCATCGCGTGGAAATCCGCTGGGCCTGAGCGTCGAAGGCATCGAAGAGCACGATGCGCTCGATCACGGTCGAGTGCTCCAGCGAAGTGATGGAGCGGGCATGCGCGACGGAGGAGGTGAAAAGAATACGGCTGCCGGAGTCAGCAAGCTGAGCGGTAGCCTGCTCGGCGGTGAGGGTGGGATAGATGGGCACGACGACGGCGCCGAGCGCGAGAATGGCGAAGTCCGTGATGGCCCACTCCCATCGATTTTCACTGAGGATGGCCACTCGGTCGCCGCGCTGGATGCCCCAGGATTGCAAAGCGCGGGCGACCGCACGGACGCGGCAATCGACCTGCTGGGAAGAGAGTTTGCTCCATGCGCCATCAGCGGATTCCCACTGGAAGACACCTTCGCGGTTGGATTGCACAAGGCCAAGAAAGATGTCGTTGAGCGTGGCGATGGACGAGGGAACAACAGTGGACACGCTGGCCATTTTGAGAAATTCCTCCGGGTGGCGGAAGCATGCCTGCATGAGAAAACGCACAGCAAACCGCAACGGAATTGTAGCAGGGCGCAGCTTGCCGCCACAGCGAACCGCAAGCAGCCGTGCGGTCTTGCCTGCGCAATATGCGGTCTATGGATCGCGTAGTGAAGGCCGCTCGATGAGATGAGCTACTGTGCGGGGTGGAAGCAACCACCCAAACCGCAACGACTTGAAAAAAAAGAGAAGACAAAAGCAACATCGTTCCGTTACAACCAGTAGAAGTGACGAAAACCGAGACAAGTGTGAAAACCGGCGAAGTGCGCCTGGCGCAGACGCTCGGACTCTTCAGCTCGACGACGATTGTGGCCGGATCGATGATTGGATCGGGCATCTTTCTGGTGGCGGCGGAGATTGCGCGCATCACGCAGTCGGCGGGGCTGTTTCTGGCGGCGTGGGTGGTGACGGCGGTGATGACGATCATCGGCGCGCTGTGTTACGGCGAGCTGGCGGCGATGATGCCGGCAGCGGGCGGCCAGTATGTGTATCTGCGCGAGGCGCTGGGGCCGCTGTGGGGATTTCTGTATGGGTGGACGCTGTTTCTGGTGATCCAGACAGGGACGATTGCTGCCGTGTGTGTGGGATTTGGCAAGTTTCTGGGTGTGTTTTTTCCGATGATTTCAAGCGAGCACTGGCTGTGGCACATAGCGCATGTGCCGGTGGTTCGAATGGGTCCGGTTGCGCTGGGCAATATGGAGATTGGCGTGAACACGGCCAATCTGGCGGGACTGGCGCTGGTGATCCTGCTGGCGGTGGTGAACGTCTTTGGCGTGCGGCTCGGTGCGCTGGTGCAGAATATTTTCACCACGGCGAAGGCGCTTTCACTGGCGGCGATGGTGGCGCTGGGTCTGACCGTGGGGCGACATGCGCAGGCGATCGAGGCCAATTTTCAAGGCGGCCTGAGCGGACTGTGGCAAGGCGTGGGGTGGACCCATCTTCATTCGCTGACGACGGGCACGGGCGGGACGACGATGGTTTCGGCTGTGGTGGTGTTGGCCGTGGTGCAGGTGGGTTCGCTGTTTTCGGCGGATGCGTGGAACAACGTTACGTTTACGGCGGGAGAGGTGAAGAATCCGCAGCGCAACCTGCCGCTTTCACTGCTGCTGGGCACGGGATCGGTGTTGACGATCTATTTTCTGATCTCGCTGGCCTATCTGCTCGTATTGCCGCTGAAGGGCGATCCACATGGGGCGACGGTGATGGCGCGGGGCATCCAGTTTGCAACCGATGATCGCGTGGGAACGGCTGTGCTGGAGGCAATCTTCCCGGGACTGGGAACGGGGCTGATGGCGGCGGCGATTCTGATCTCCGGCTTTGGCTGCGCCAACGGAATGACGCTGGCAGGAGCGCGTGTTTATTATGCAATGAGCAAGGATGGATTGTTTTTCAAAGCAGCGGGCCGCCTGCATCCCAGGTATCGGACGCCGGTGGCTGCGCTGGCCGTGCAGGCGGCTTGGACGGTGCTGCTGTGCGTCTCCGGATCGTTCGGACAACTGCTGGATTACGTGATCTTCGCGGTGCTGGTCTTTTACATTCTGACCATCGCCGGACTGGTGGTGCTGCGGATCAAGCGGCCCGATGCGCCTAGACCCTATCGAGCATTGGGGTATCCGTTTCTGCCGCTGATATATATCGTGATGGCGAGCTGGATATGTGTCGTATTATTGCGATACAAGCCGCAATATACATGGCCGGGGCTGGGGATCGTACTGCTGGGGATTCCCGTGTATTTTTTGTGGACATACGGTCAGAGGCGCACTCCGGAATCACGCTGCACAACGTAGGGAAACTGTTGAGAGAGGAACTCGCCGAAGTCTTATGCCAAATCTGTTGAAGATCAAGCCGCTTGCGCTGCTGCATGATGAATCGCAGGAAGTGGGCGAACATACACTGAAGCGGTCGCTGGGCGCGCTGAACCTGATTACGCTTGGAATTGGCGCGATTATCGGCGCGGGCATCTTTGTGCTGACCGGCCAGGCTGCGGCTCGGCACGCCGGTCCAGCCGTTGCGCTGAGCTTCATCCTGGCCGGCATCACCTGCGCTTTTGCCGGGCTTTGCTACGCGGAGTTTGCCTCGATCATTCCCATTGCCGGCTCCGCCTACACCTATGGCTATGCGACGCTGGGGGAGTTTGTAGCCTGGGTGATTGGCTGGGATCTGGTGCTGGAGTATGCCTTTGGCGCGGCGACGGTGGCCTCGGGCTGGTCAGGATATTTCAACAGCTTTCTGCAGCAGTTGCACATCTATCTGCCGCCGCAACTGACGGCGACGACGGGCACGGTGCTGGTGTTCTATCAGGAGAAGTGGACGCCGCTGATGTCTCTGCCACCGGGGGTGAGCGATACGGGAATGCCGCATGTGACGGGGCTTTTCAACCTGGTGGCGATGCTAGCGATACTGGCCGTGACGACGATCCTCGTGGTGGGGATTCAGGAGTCGGCCAACCTGAACACGGCGATTGTGATCGTGAAGCTGGCCATCGTGGGGATCTTTCTGGTGCTGGGCATCTACTTTCTGGTGCATCACCCACGGCTGGCCTTCCAGAACTGGCATCCGTTCATTCCGCCGCGTGACGCCAACGGAAACTTTGGCATGATGGGGATTGCGGCCGGAGCAGCGTCGATCTTCTTTGCCTATATCGGGTTTGACGCGGTTTCGACGGCGGCACAGGAGGCCAAGAATCCGCAGCGGGATATGCCGATTGGCATTCTCGGCTCGCTGGTCTTCTGCACTCTGCTGTACATCGTGGTTTCGACCGTGCTGACGGGGCTGGTGAACTATCGCGCGCTGAATGTGGCCGATCCGGTGGCGCTGGGCATAGACGCGACGGGCGTAAGCTGGGGTTCGCTGCTGGTGAAGATTGGCGCGATCTTTGGGCTGGGCACGGTGATGCTGGTGATGCTGCTGGGCCAGTCGCGCGTCTTCTTCTCGATGTCGCGGGATGGGCTGCTGCCGAAGTGGGCCTCGGAGATTCATCCGAAGTTTCGCACGCCCTGGAAATCGACGATCATCGTGGGATTGATTGTCGCGGTGATGCCGGCGTTTCTGCCCATCGACCGGCTGAGCGAACTGGTGAACATCGGCACGCTGCTGGCGTTCATGAT
>JAJZEA010000072.1 GCA_021851335.1 Acidobacteriota bacterium
GTTTTTGTGCTGATGCTCTGCATGGTGTATGCAGGAAACAGATTTTCCGATAAGGTAAGCGCGTCCTTCCTGGAGTCTGTGACAACTTCAAAGGAGGGCGTTGCGTGCATCCGGTCGTTGGCAATTACAGGAGTAGCGACATTGTTTGTGTACACGCTTGCGATTTGGGATGTTGCAAGGAAATTCGGCTTGATGAAATGACCGAAGCCGACAGGAAACGGTCGGTGCCGAAGATTTACTTCGCGTCGCAGGATTGACTTTTGCGTGAGCGGGATCGGGATCGGGTGGCGGCTGGCCGATTCGCTGCGCAGCGGACGGTGTCCTGCTCGGTGCTGCGGCAGTTGCTCCGGTCTAGATGCAGTCCGGAAATCGCGACGAACACCGCGGGCTGTTAACCGCCGGAATGATTGCTTCTGTCTTTCCGAAGTTTCTTGCGGTCCGCCTTGGCCTGGGGACTCTTTTTTCCATACTGCATTACGTCGGCGCGAAGCTGTTTGCGGTCCTGCCGCAGTTGTTGCTTGCTCACAGATGCTCCCTGTGCGGGCGCACTCGCGTTTTGAGTTGACGGGGCTTGAGCTGTGGGGGCTTGAGCCATGGCGAACGAAGTGCCGATGGCGAGAGTTCCGGCGATTGCCAGGTGTATGAACTGTTTGGTTGCATATTTGGACATCGATTGATTCCTCAATGGCTTGTATTTATGCCGAAACGAACCGACATAAAGTGGTCGAAGTTCGCTTTCATGACTCGATACGCGGTACACGATTTCCGGATGGTCTTACACGAAAGTTAGACGAGAGCCGACGTCAGAGGGGAGCAATGAGGCCGCCGTCTTCGAGCAGAAGCTGCGTGAAGGCCGCCCATCCATCATCCATCCCCCTGGAGCGAAGACGGCTGAGAGTACCCCGGTCAGAGTCTCGTGGTGGGCGGCCTCATGGTAGGCGGCTTCGTGATGGGCGCACTCATCTCAATAGCGCTGACCACGATTCCCGTTATGTCGCTGGCGATAGATCTGGCGACTTGCATTGTTCTGCCTGCGGTTAATATTCTGCCGCTGTTGCGGTGTCAGACGGCCCCCGTTGGCGCTGCGGTCTGCGACGACGGAGTTGTGAATGTTCTGCTGGCGATTCAAGTCTCTGGCTGCCTGGCCGGAACTGAGTTGCCCCCGCTGCAGTCCTTGCGCAATTCTCCCTTGCTGGTTATAGCTGCGCCCGTTGATCGTGTTCTTTGCCATCACAGCAGGCTGGCCGTGGTTGGCGCTGAAGCTCTGCTGCGGGTCGCGTGCGGCGGCCTGCATGTGTTGCGCCTGGGCCGCGGTGGGTGAGAGATGATTCTCGCTCATGGCGACGCGCTCCTGGGGCGAAGGCGGATGGTTGATGCCACCGGGACCACCGGAGTAGGCGACGTGGTTGACGTTGTTGACGGTGTAGCGGTTGACGACGGTGCGATTGATGTAGGTGTTGTGGATGACGGTGGTGTTGACGTTCATGACGGCGCGATTGTAGGCGAACTCACCGCCGTGCCAGTAGCCTCCGACGAAGCCGACGCCCATGTAACCGAAGCCGTAGTTGATGCCGCCGTAGTAGCCAACGTGGGGTCCCCAGTAGCCGGCATGAAAGACATAAGCGCCACCACCCCAGCCCCAGTAGGGCGGCGTCCAGAGCATGCCGATGGCGGGCGGCGCGGCCCAGACGCCGGGGATCCAGTAGTAACCAGCCGCGCCGTAGCCCCAGTAACCGGGCGTCCAGAGGAAGCCAGGCTGCGGACAGGGCGGCTGGACGTAAACCGGCAGTGCAGGCGGGGCGATGCCGACACTGACGAAGACGGCGGCGCGCGAGGTCGCAGGAAAAAGCGCAGCGGCAAGCGCTAGGAGCAGAGCGGGAAGCCTACGGGGAAGTTTCATCGTCGATCTCCATTCTGCGGCGTCCAAGGTTGGAATCGCCGCCAAGGCCGTTCGATGGGCGGCCTGTTACTTCAGACGGGAAATGCCGAAGCGGGTTGACAGGGCCGTGGAACGAATGGCAATTGCTGGCCAGATAGACCCCTGCGCGAACGGAAAGTTGCCGCCGGCTGTGGAAAACCGGCGGCTTGCGGGCGATGCGCGTATTGTGGCTCAGGCTTTGAAGCGGAAGTGGAAGATGTCGCCGTCCTGAACGAGGTAGTCGCTGCCTTCGAGGCGCATGCGGCCCGCGTCGCGGACAGCGGCTTCGGAGCCGGCCGAGACGTAGTCGTCGTAGGCGATGGTTTCGGCGCGGATGAAGCCTTTCTCAAAGTCGGTGTGGATGACGCCGGCGGCCTGGGGCGCTTTGGAGCCGCGGCGAACGGTCCAGGCGTGGGTTTCCTTGGGTCCGACGGTGAAAAACGTGAGCAGTCCGAGCAGATCGTATCCGGCGCGGATGACGCGGGTGAGACCGGTTTCAGCCAGACCAAGCGAGGCGAGAAACTCCTGCTTTTCAGCCTCGTCGCCAAGCTGGGAGACCTCGGCCTCGATGGCGGCGGAGATGACGACGGAGGCCGCGCTTTGGGAGCGGGCAAAGGCGGCGACGGCCTCGGAAAAGCGATTGCCGGTGCCGGCGCAGGACTCTTCGACGTTGCAGACGTAGAGGACAGGCTTGGAGGTGATGAGGCCGAGGGTGGCGAGCGTGCGCTGCTGCTCGGCATCGAAGGCGACGGAACGGGCCGGTTTGCCGTCGCGCAGGGCATCGAGGACCGGCTCCATGACAGCAAGCTGGGCGCGGGTTTCGGCGTCGCCGGATTTGGCTTTTTTCTGGGCGGCGGTGACGCGACGCTCCAGGCTGTCGAGGTCGGCGAGCATCAGCTCGGTTTCGACGGTTTCAGCATCGCGGACGGGGTCGATGGAGCCATCGACGTGGGTGATGTTGCCGTCCTCAAAGCAGCGCAGGACGTGGGCGATGGCATCGACCTCGCGGATGTGAGCGAGGAATTTGTTGCCCAGACCTTCACCGCGCGAGGCGCCGCGGACGAGGCCGGCGATGTCAACGAATTCAAGCTGGGTGGCGATGATCTTCTCCGACTGCGCGAGCCGGGCAAGCACGTCGAGGCGCGGATCAGGAACGGCGACGCGACCGACGTTCGGCTCGATGGTGCAGAAGGGATAGTTGGCCGCTTCGGCGGCGGCTGTTTCGGTGAGCGCGTTGAAGAGCGTGGACTTGCCGACGTTGGGCAGGCCCACGATGCCGCAGTTGAAACCCATGATGTGTCCTTAACTGAATGAGAGATGGCGACCGGCGAGTACTGAGAGCGGCCAGAAGCTGGCTGGCGCACAAAACGCAGGATAGCCTGTTTCAATCATAGCGGGTCTTCGGGGCATTGCATGCAGCCACTGCGGCCTCACGGCCGCCACGGATATTTGCTGCGCTCTCGATGGTCGCGGGGTGGGAACGGCTGAAAACGGCAGCAGATTCCCTACGGGAATGACAACAAGAAGAACAAAAACGACAGCAAGAACAAAGGCAAAGGCAACAGCAGATTTCCTGCGGGGCATTGCATGCTGCCACTGCGGCCTCACGGCCGCCACGGATATTTGCTGCGCTCTCGATGGTCGCGGGGTGGGAGCGGCTGAAAACGGCAGGAAGAACAAAGGCAAAGGCAACAGCAAGAACAAAGGCAACAGCAGATTTCCTGCGGGAATGACAACAAGAAGAACAAAAACAACCGCAAAAACAAAGGCAACGGCCGACCAGGAAAAGCATGGAATGCAGTGGCTGTGCGCTTCAGAAGCGGTAGGTGCCGCCGAAGCCGATGACGTGGCGGGCTTCCAGATTGACGGGGACGACGATGAGGCTGGAGGTGGTGGGGATGGTGGTGGAGCCGATGTTGCCGGCGACCTGGCCGATGCCGAAGTCAACCGAGAAACGAGCGTTGGTGCGCTGGGTCCAGCGGACGGCGTAGTCGAGGGTGGTGGGAATGCGTCCGCCTCCGGGGATCTCCTGGTTGAGGTTCTTGACGTGGTACGGCTCCTGGGTGAAGCCGGCGGCGGGGACGAGCGCGGTGTGCCAGGGACCGGGCAGCGGGAAGCCGATGCCGCCGAACCAGCGTCCGCCGAAGCGCGTGGCCTGGCCGCCGAGACCGAAGATGGAGGCGTTGGTCATCTTGAAGCCGAGGTTGACGAGCAGCGGGACTTTGAGGTCGAGGGCGGTTTTGGTGGCGGCGATGTAGATGTCTTCGTTGTTGTAGGTGGTGTGGGCGATGGCGCCGGAGACAAAGGGATCGTTGAGGCGGACGACGAAGCCGGAGCCGAGGCCGGGCATCCACTTGCGATGGAAGGCGTTTTCGCGCAGGAGGATGGTCTTGGCGTGGAAGATGTTCATGCCGCTGTAGTTCCACAGGGAGCTGAAGTCGGGATTGGAGCCGTCGGTGTGAATGCTGCGGGTGTAACCGAATTCGGCGATGTTGTGGATGCCTTCGGTGATGCTGACGGTCTGGACGTCTCCGATGACCGAGCCGGCGGCGACGAAGTGGTAGCCGAACTCGGGGATGGAAAAGAGTTTGTGGGGCGCGACGGGGACGACATAGGCGGTGGGCGTGATGAAGCCGCCGGTCTGGCCTTCGAGGGTGAGGTTCTGGGCGAGGCAGAGCGGGCTGGCCGCGAGCAGAAGCACAGGAACAGAGAGAACGCGCAGGAGAAAACAGGAACGAGGCATGGGGATTGCTCCTCCAGTAAAAGACCACTGATTTTCGCGCGTTCAGTGGATGGTTTGTCAACAACAATTCACAATTGACCGGAAAAAGGAATCGCGATGGTAGACTCCGGCGTGTGAGGGCTGAAATGGCGCGCGGTTTTTTTGTAAGTTTCGAGGGCGTGGACGGGTCGGGCAAGACGACGCAGATGCGCTTGTTGGAAGGGTGGCTGCTGGAGCGCGGCGTGGAGCCGGTGGTGACGCGGCAGCCGGGCGGGACGGCGGTGGGCGACCGGATTCGGGCGCTGCTGCTGGATAGTCGGACGGGGAATCTGGACGCGCGGACCGAACTGGCGATGATGTTTGCCGACCGGGCGCAGTCGCTGGCGGAGGTGATTGAGCCGGCGCTCGGAGCGGGACGCGTGGTGCTGTGCGACCGCTTCACGGACTCGACGGAGGCGTATCAGGGAGGCGGTCGCGGGCTGGGCGCGGAGCGCGTGAGGGCGATGCACGCGCTGGTGTGTGGCGAGCGGATGCCGGAGCTGACGGTGCTGCTGCTGCCGCCTCTGAACGTTGCTCTGAGGCGGGCGCGGCGACGCAACGAGCGCGCGCAAAGCCAGACGGGCGCGGACGAAGGACGCTTCGAGGCGGAGCAGGATGCGTTCTTTGAGCGCGTGCATGCGGCGTATCGGGCGATTGCCGAGCGAGAGGCTGTGCGTGTGATCACAATCGAGTGCGCGGGGGATGCGCAGGCGGTGCAGGTGGAGGTTATAACGAAGGTAGAGCCGAGGTTGCGCGCGGCGGGAGTTTTGCGCTGAGCGTTGATTGCAGCATTGCACGGATGACGCGGCACGACGGCGGAGCAGGCACTGCGGAATGAATCGAGCGAGAACGGAACAAGCGGGCGGCGAGTCGGAAGCGGCAGGGATTGTGCGGCGTGGGCGGCTACGACTGCCGCAGGGGCTGCGCTGGAATCTGCCGTTTTATCTTTTCAGCCGGTTTTTCAAGCCGGGGAATCCGATTTTGCTCTTTGAGCATCTGCGGCGGTATGGGCGTGCTGCGCACTATCGGCTGCTGTGGAACGACATTGTGGTGCTGCACGATCCGGAGGATATCCGCGAGGTGCTGGTGGACAAGGCCAGCGTCTTTGTGAAGGAGCGAACGCAGCGGCGGATGCGGATTCTGCTGGGTGAAGGGTTGATTACGGCCGATGGCGAGAACCACCGGCGGCATCGGCGCATTGCGGCACCGGCGTTTCATCGGCAGCGGATTCAGGCGTATGCGGGGACGATTGTGAAGCTGGCGCAGAAGCGCTGCGCGCGGTGGCGGGATGGCGAGCGGATCGACATGGCCGCGGAGATGATGGGTCTTGCGCTGGAGGTGACGGCGCGCACGCTCTTCGACACGGAGGTGACGGCGGAGATTCAGGCGGTGAACGATGAAACCAACGCCGTGATGGAGATTTACAACACGCTGATTGCCCTGCCGCGCGCGGAGTGGCTGCTGGCGGCGCATGCGCCGGTGCCTGCGCTGATGCGTTTTCGGCGCGCCAAGCGCAGGCTGGATGCGGTGGTGGATCGGATGATTGCCGCCAGGCAGCGGGAGATCCGCGAGCGGCAGGAGCGCGGCGAGGAGATTGGCGGCGATGTGCTGTCGATGCTGATTGCGGCACGGGATGATGGCGGGGATGTCAGCGCAGATACAAGGAAAAATGCGGCGGCAAAGCTGAACAGCCGCGAGCTGCGCGACGAGGTGTTGACGATCTTTCTGGCCGGGTATGAGACAGTGGCCAATGCGCTGACGTGGACGTGGAAGCTGGTGGCGGAGAATCCTGTGGTCGAGCAGCGGATGCGTGAGGAGATCGAAGCGGTTCTGGGTGGGCACGCGGCGACGCTGGAGGATGCCGAGCGACTGAAGTATGTGGAGCGTGTGGTGGCCGAGTCGATGCGGCTCTATCCGCCGGCGTGGGCGATGGGCAGGCAGGCGACCGAAGAGGTGGAGATTGGGCCGTATCGGCTGCCGAAGGGCTGCTTTGTCTTCTTCAGCCAGTACATTGTGCAGCGGGATGCGCGGTATTACCCGGAGCCGCTGCGGTTTGATCCGGAGCGGTTTCTGCCGCAGGCCAAGGCGGGACGACCGAAGTTTGCGTATTTTCCCTTTGGCGGCGGCGGCAGGCAGTGCATTGGCGAAGCCTTTGCGTGGATGGAGGCCGTACTGGTGGTGGCGACAGTGGCGCAACGCTGGCGGCTGCGACTGGAGCCGGGACAAAGCATCGAGGTGCAGCCGAAGATTACGCTGCGGCCGGCGGGCGCGGTGTGGATGCGGCTGGAAGCGCGCCGAGACGTTGCAGATTTTGAAATGAAGGAAGAAGAGGAGGCACGGGCGTAACGCGCCGCGAGGATGGGTTTGCCCGTAAAATAAAGGTATGGGAATTTCGCGAGAGCAGGCACTGGAGTACTTTCGGTCCGACGATCTGATCGGAGTGGGGATGGAGGCCGATGCGGTGCGGCGCAGGCTGCATCCGGAGAATGTGGTGAGCTACATCATCGACCGGAATATCAACTACACGAACTTCTGCACGGAGTACTGCACCTTCTGCGCGTTCTATCGACCGCTGAAGGGAGCGCGTTCGGAGGAGGGTTACATCCTGGACTTCGAGACGATCTATGAAAAGATTGCCGAAACCGAGGCGATGGGCGGAACGGGCGTGCTGATGCAGGGCGGGATTCATCCGGAACTGAAGATTGAGTGGTTCGAGCGACTGTTTCGCGGGATCAAGGAGCGGTTTCCGCGCATCTGGCTGCACTGCCTGTCGGCGTCGGAGATTCTGGCGATTGCCGAGTACTCCGAGCTGAGCCTGAGGGAGACGATTGCGCGGCTGCGCGAAGCCGGGCTGGACTCGATTCCCGGCGGCGGGGCGGAGATTCTGGACGACGAGGTGCGGCACCGGATTGCACGGCTGAAGTGTCGGACGGAAGACTGGGTGAGCGTACACCGGACGGCGCATGAGCTGGGGATGCGCACGACGGCGACGATGATGTTTGGCGTGGGCGAGACGATGGAGCAGCGCGTGAACCACTTCGAGGTGGTGAGGCGATTGCAGGAAGAGACGGGCGGATTTACGGCGTTTATTCCCTGGAGCTTTCAGCCGAATCATACGGCGCTGGGCGGGCGCGGATGGGATGAGGCGACGTCGGTCGAATACCTGAAGGTGCTGGCAATTTCGCGGCTGTATCTGGACAACATTCTGAATGTGCAGGCGAGCTGGGTGACGCAGGGGCTGAAGGTGCTGGAGCTGGGGTTGCACTTTGGCGGCAACGACGTTGGCTCCGTGATGCTGGAAGAAAACGTGGTGAAGGCCGCGGGCACAAGCAACTGCACGACGGAAGAAGAGCTGCGGCGAATTATCCGCGATGCGGGGTTCAAACCGGTGCAGCGGGATACGCTTTATACGACGATGTTCCTGAACTGAGCGCTGCGCGAGCGGGTCGCGCGCAAGGCAGCGCTCAGTAATGTTTGTAGGCCGGGTTGAAGGCTGGATGGGGCTGGTTGTGAATGAATGCGGCCAGGTCCCAGGCTTGCTGTGGGGTGAGCGCGCCGGGGCGATTCTGCGGCATGTTGTGCTGGATGAATGCGGCCATCTTGGAAATCTGGTTCATGCCAGCGCCGTCGTTGTAGGCGTCCGGTCCCCAGAGCGGCGGAAACTGCGGCGTGTATCCTGCCCCGCCCGCGCCGTGGCAGCCGGCGCACTGGCTGACGTAAAGACGCTGGCCGCGTGCAGGATCGGGCGTGAGCACGGGCAGGACGACGAGGCCACGACCGGCGAATTTGCGGCGGGTGGGCTGCGGCGTGGAGAGCCAGTCGATGTAGGCAAGCAGGGCGTGCATTTCCCTGCCCTGCGGGTCGAGCGGCGTGCCGTTTTCGCTGCGCACGAAGCACTCCTGAATGCGCTCGGCGAGGCTGATGACGCGGCCCGCGCGCTTGTTGTACGTGGGAAAGATGGATGGCAGGCCGACCATCGGCGAAGCGTAGGGGCGAATGCCGCCCTGCATGTGGCAGTTGGAGCAACTGACGAGCGCGCGGGCGTGGTCAGAGGCAAACTCAGGCGTGGCGATGAAGATGCGACGGCCATCGCGGATGAGTTCGCCGTGCTCGTCGGCTGGCACGGATTCGATCGACGGCGCGTGCCAGGGCATTGTGCCACGCGGATCAACGGGCAGACTCCACCAGGTGGCGAGACGCGGGCTGCTGAGACCGAACCAGAGCGCGCTGCCGTAGAGCGCGGCGATGAGCAGCGCAAGCAGAGGGATGGCGCGGCTGCGCATCCGTTGGAGGATGCGGATCAATGCTGCGTCTCCGTTGCGGCGGGGGCGTATGGGCGGAAGCCGAAGGCGCGGTAAGCGGCCTGAGCTTCGGGCGATTGCAGGAATTGTACCCAGGCTTCCGCGGCGGCGCGATGCGGCGCATTGTGCAGGACGCCAGCGGCGTAGATGGCGGTCACGTTCTGCGCGGCGGGGATGGCGACGCCGACGATGGGATTGCCGATCTTCTGCTGGAAGGCGACCTCGGACGACCAGGTGACACCGGCGTCGGCCTGATCGGCCAGAATGCGCATGGGCGTCTGACGATGGTGAATCTGGGTGAGTCGCGTCTGGCCGCTGGCGACCTTGGCGACGTAGACCGTCTGATCGAGCGCGTCTCCACCGGCGTTGCGCAGCGCTGCGCGGATCTGTCGCGCGACGCCTTCCCAGGCCGGGTTGGGCATGCTAAGGCGAAGATCGGGACGCGCGAGATCGTTGAGGGAGTGGATGGATTTCGGGTTGCCCGCGGGAATCATGATGGCGAGATCGTTGATGGCGTAGCGGGTGGTGTGATCGACCTGACCGGCGGCCTGCATGGCGTCGAGAACGCGGGCGCCTGCCTCGTACACATCGGGAACGACGCGGAGGGTGAGGTTGCCGAGGGTGAGCGTGTCATTATGCGCGATCTGTTGGCGCAGGATGCCGGGCGGGAGGGTTTCATAGAAGATGTGGCCGCGCAGTTCGGGGTGAAGCTGCTGGAAGCGCGCGATCAACTGGGGCAGTACGAAGAACTGGTTGCCTCCGATGAAGAGCACGAGCTGGGCGTCGGCGGGATTGCCGTGGAGATCGGGAGTGCTATCGACATCGCCGACGGGAAAGGCGTAGCCGCGATCGGCGGCTGGATCGTTGTGCCCGGAAGACCAGGGCGGCAGCGGTTGCGAGTTCATGTGAGCGGCGGGCAGGAGCGGTTGCTGCGCAGTGAGAGCGTGCGCTGCAGCCAGCAGGACTGCCGCGAGAGTGAGCGTGCGTTTCATGGAGGCGATTCCTTCTGCGTTTTCAGTTACGATCAGACAACTTTGAGATAGCTGTAGTGGCCGACGGACTGGAGCATGGTGACCGTGCCGACGACGCCGGGGACGACGATGACTCCGGGGAGGGTGTGGGCGAGCATCTCATGCACGACCTCTTCCGGCTTGGCGGTCAGATTGAAGCGCTTGATGAGGACGCGCGCCTGGAATTCGGTGGCCATGTGGCAACTGAGAAAGGTGACGCCGCGCGCCTGAAGTCCCTGGATGCTGGAGTCCATCTCAGCCGAGCCTGGATTGCTGGGATCGGTGGAGGTGTAGTGGAGACTGGCTCCGGCTGCGCTGGGATAGAAGAAGT
>JAJZEA010000073.1 GCA_021851335.1 Acidobacteriota bacterium
GGCCATCAACGACTTCATCGAACACCACAATCGCGATCCGAAACCCTTCATCTGGCACAAAACCGCAGATCAGATTCTCGATTCCGTTGCCCGCTTTTGTAAACGAATTAATGACTCAGTACACTAGCTGTGAAGTTGCAATCGGTTGTTGTCCATCTGACCGAGAACGGAGAAGCTGATTGTGTCGAGCCATCTGTTTTCTCTGGAGGTCAGATGGACCGCCACGATCATCTGCGCTTCCGTGTGCTTGCTCCTCGACATTGCATCCCACCTTGCTGAATACGCAAATCGTACTCGGTTCCGGGGGGTAGGGATCAGGCCATGCCCGGCAGAGCCGTGGCCAGTTCCGTTTGAATCGGGGCCTGTGAACAGGCCCTAATTGCGGTCGAAGTGATGACCGGGATTCAGCGTCGCTTCCCACTGCCGCAAAATGTCGCGATGCGCTTCAATGACCGATGCGTAGTTCTTATCCTCGGCAAGATTGTTTGTTTCCCAGGGGTCGTTCTCCAAATCAAAGAGCAAGGGATGGGGATATTCGGCGTAGTCTTTTCCGTGATCGGGAACAAACTGTGTGTAACTGCCGTCCGACTTTTGCACAAAGGGCTTCTCGAAATCGCCGGAGTACTGGTAGCGCATCGCATACTTATATTTTCGAGTGCGGACAAGGCGTCCGGTGACCTGCCACTCGGAGTAAATGTTGGTTCGCCAATCTTTGCTGCCCGTTCCTTCGATGTCGGCGATTGGACGCAGACTGAATCCCCGCTGCGACGGAGGCGGTTGGATTCCGGCGTAGTCGCTAAGCGTGGGCGTGATATCGACGCCGCTGGTCATATGTTCGGTATCGATGATGCCGGCTTTGACACGCCTGGGGCTCCAGATGATGAGGGGAACCTTAAGTGATGACTGATAGGGGTGCCATTTCTGGACTCGTTGGTGACGTCCCAGGCCCTCTCCATGATCAGAAGTGAAGATCACGACGGTGTCGTCATTGCGCTCGCGCACGGCGTCCATGATGCGACCAACATGCTCGTCAATATCTTCAACCATTCTGTAGTAGTCGTAGGTGTAATTACGCCACTGGGTTTCGCCGTGGAAGCCGCGATAGGGCGCTTCTCCATGTGGTTCCTTGAAGTCATAGGAGAAGTTAGGCGGGAGAATGGGCAGTTTATCGCCGAGCTTGAAAATATCATCCTGTGGGGTGATCTTCTTGCCTACCAATTCCGTAGTCCAGTAGCAGATATCATGTGGATTCATGAGGCTGGCTACAAGGAAATAGGGAGTATCTCCATGATCGTTGGTGATAAAGGACGCGACACTGTTGGAGACCTGTGGATCGGCATAAATTCCCATGCCTGAACCACCCACCGGAAGGATGTCGAAGCCTGGAGCTTTGCGTGCACCGCTGACATGCGGATAGTTCCATTGTCCACCCGCATGCCACTTGCCGCAGTAGACGCGCCGATAGTCTGAATGCTGCTCGAACCACTGCCCGGTGTTGGGCACATGCTGATCGATGCCAATATTATTTGTAACGACCCCGGTCTCAATAGCCATGCGTCCTGTGAACAGGCACGAGCGTGAAGGCGAACACACAGGGTTGGCGGAGTGGGATTCAATGAAGGAGTACCCCTCCTGCGCCAATCGATCCAGATGCGGTGTCTTGACCCAATGACATCCGTAGGCCGGGTCTTTGTAGTGGCTGCTGAAGTGAGCGATCGCATCAATGTTGAATTGATCGGAGATGATGAAAAGTATGTTGGGCTTCTTCTGCGTGGCTGTGGAAGGAGAAGCATTCGAGGCTATGGCAACGGAAGGATGGCTTAGCAGGGAGAGGCCACCGATAGTCGCCCCAGCCTTCAGGAAGCTTCGCCGCGAGAGAGCAGAGTCGGTCTGGTCGTAGGGCGTATCGACTGTAGTATGCGGTATTTTGATCTGTTGATCTTCCGTCATTACTGAGCCTCCTTGCCTGGGCGTTGTGCGCTCCCTGGCTCTGAACCAGAGAAACGATCCGGACATTGTCCTGGGTGTCCATTGGTGGCGGTCAGTGCATAGACTGTAAGGCCACTGCACACGAAAATCAGCCGATGATGTTCGTCCACCCAGTAGGTAGTCGGAACCACCGCAGTGCCGAGATCGCAGTATCCAGTCAGCAGTATCGTGCCGTTTTTGAGCGGCACGTTCACCTTGTCGCGGAAGATGAGCGTATGCGCCTGCTGTGGCGTATCGAATTCATCGATGAGGGTGTAATGCATGTTCGGAGTCATTTCGCCAGGCAGCCTCTGTATTGCTTCGAGCAGCGACCATTCATTGCTGTAGGCGCCGTCCAGCACGATGTTGGTGGAGCGGAGCCTGTCTCTGACCATCATCACGGAATTGTGCACAGAAGCGCTACGGCGTCGCCCGCTCTGTAGATAGGGGGGTGCGGTTGCTTCGCGCGCCAGCTTTGTATCGAACAACCATGAGACAGGCGTGGCCAGCGCATCCAGCCTGCATCGAATCTCTGCTCGCTGAAAGTGCGAGAAGCCGGGACTAGCGTACCTACGTATGGTAGCTGCGAGCATAAAATCTGTAGGCCCTTTGACCTTGCGTTCCAGAGAAAACTCACCAACTTTAAGTGCTCCCAGCGGGACCAGCACAAACATCGCGTAGCTTTGCTTCCAGTAGCCGTTGGGAGTGAAGTTTCCTATGGGTGGTGGACTGTACTGCTCTGCGAGACCGTCCAATCCACGTAAGCTGAAGTCGCTTACTTTGCTTGTGAAACTGTCAGCGTCTGAAGCCATGCTGTTCTTCTCCCCAATCGATACGTTGTGCCCGGATAAGCAAACTACTTGCGGCATCACGCCTTGTTTGTAGCCGAAACTCGATGGATTCCGTTATCCCCGAGCTACTCGCAAAACAGTTGGCATGAAAGGGGAAGATGCTCCCTTGAATACAGTCACCGAGGGTAGCACGTCGAAGTTTTGATTGTAAATAGAAATAAAATGCCAATTGATATTAGGAGGGCAGGCAGCGTCATGCCGGCTGAAGGAGAACGCGGATCCCTGGCCTGATCGTCAAAATCCGCACAAAGCCGATTACGATTTTCGTATTCAGAAGTGAAGCGGAGCGATGTCAAGGAGCAAACACACGGAAGCGCAGATGATTGTGGCGGATGCGAGCTTCGCCGGTCTGCGCGTTACACGGGTGCTTGATCTGATCATCGCGGAGCGCGGACTGCCGCGAGCGATTCGCTGTGACAACAGCACCATCAAGTCGCTGAGCAACGGCTCAGTCGTATCGCTCGAAAACCACCTGCTTCTTGTCCCAGCCGTGTTCTGTAAGGAGATTGCGGACCTCGGAGACCATGTTGTTGAGGCCGCAGATGTAGGTGTAGATGTCGAACTGGGGGGTGGCGTCGGCGGGCGGGGTGGTGGTGGCCGGTGAGAGGCTCGGCTGCGCCGCCTGGCGCTCTTCGACGATCTTGCCGACGTATTGCTGGACGTAGCCGCGGTGGCCGGTCCACTGCTGCGGGGCGCGGCTGAGCGTGGTGATGTAGTGGAAGTTGGGGTGAGCGGCGGCGACCTGTTCGAAGTACTCGCGGTAGTAGAGTTCGCTTTCGTGGCGAGTGCCGTAGACGCACCAGATGTGGCGTCCTCCGCTGTGGTCTTCGCCGGAGGGTGGAAAGAGCGCCTGCGTGAAGGCGCGCATGGGAGCGATGCCGGTGCCGGTGGCGACGAAGATGGCGTCGACCGGGGGATGGTGGAGGACAAAGTGTCCGTGTGGGCCGTGAATCTGGATGATGGCGCCCTCGGCGAGGTCGGCGAGGTAGTTGGAGAAGAATCCACCCTCGACGCGGTTGACGCAGAGATCGAAGCGGTTGGCGTGGGGCGCGGAGGCGATGGAGTAGGCGCGGGTCTGGGATTTTCCGTTGCCATCGACGGCGACGGCGGAGAGGAATTGTCCGGCTTTGTAGTCGAAGGCTGGACGATCGACCAGCTCAAATTCGAAGTGATAACACTGTGCCGAATCGGACAGGCACACCTTGCGTAACAGCCGTGCGGGAAAAGTTTCTCGGGCCAAGATTGCACACTCTCATTTCGTTGAAAAGTTGCGTCCGGAGCCGTGCCGACGGCTCGCCATGTTGCGCAGCCAGTGTAATTGCTGGCTGGGCAGGCAGGGAATTGTTGCGTCCCTTCTAGTGGCACAGGTGTGTGGGTGAAGTGGGAGCCGGTTACAATGAACAGGTGCAAACGATGGCAGCAGGAACAGAGATCGATTCGCGGACCTCAACGCGGAGCATGATTGAGGCTCGCAACCTGACGAAGGTCTATCGGACGGGGCGGATCGAGGTGTCCGCGGTACGAAACCTGAGTTTTGAGATTCCGCGGGGCCAGTTTGTGGCGATTGTGGGGCCGTCGGGGTCGGGAAAATCTTCGCTGTTCTATCTGCTGGGCGGGATGACGTCGGCGACGTCGGGTTCGGTGCTGATTGATGGGGTGGATTTTGGGAGCCTGACGGATGCGGAGCGGACGCGGCTGAGGAAGCAGCGAATCGGATTTGTCTTTCAGCGGTTCAACCTGTTGCAGTCGCTCTCTGCGCTGGGCAATATCGAGGTGGCGCACGAGATTGGCGGCAACCGAGGTCCAATCGACCAGGCGTATCTGGAGTCGCTGAGCGAGTTGCTGTCGATTCGAGGACGACTGGCGCATCGTCCGTCGGAACTGTCGGGTGGAGAACAGCAGCGTGTGGCGATTGCGCGGGCGTTGATTACGCGTCCGGCGATACTGCTGGCGGATGAGCCGACGGGGAACCTGGACTCGAAGAACTCGGATGCGGTGCTGGCGATGCTGCGGCGGTCCAACGAGGAACTGGGCCAGACGATTCTGATGATTACGCACAACCTGGAAGCGGCGGCGGTGGCGGATCGGATTTTGCAGATGCGCGATGGCGAGATTGTGTCTGACAGCGCAGGCGGCAGACAGGTCTCCTGATTCGAGGGGCGATTGCCGGGTTGTAACGTGAGTTGGATTGCAGGCCTCAAAAACGAAAACCGGGGCACGCGCTGATAGCGAGTTGCCTGGAGATGGGCGAACGGCATCTTTGTTCGCAGCGGCAGGTGAAAATCAGGTTCCTGATCATGCGCCAGAATCCGTGCCCGCGAGAAAAGCGGGTCAGTTTGCGGCGGCCTGGGTCTGGAAGAGTTGCTGCAACTCTCTTCCGCCGTTTTGAGAGCAGCCTGAGCTATCGGGGTCGACTAACTGGTAGTTCGCGGTGTTGCCGGTGTAGTTATAGCTATTCACGAGATAGCCGGATTGCGAGTAGGGTCCATCCCATGCGTAGCCGATGATGCCGATCGAGTGCTGGGGAAGATACGTCTCGATGAATTCGTCTGTGATGGTCTGGTTGGGATCAACTGGGCATTTAAAGTCTTCATCCCACGCGGTGACGACGACGGCTTGGCCGCTTTGCTCAAAATTTCCAAAGTTCGTATTCCAGGCACTGACGCTTGTTGTTTCACTGGAATTTACGACGTAAACGAAGGGATGGACGGTGTAGGCGGAGTTGGAGGGCATGCCCGCCGGAACCGTAAAGCCGATGAATCCGAAATCGTCTCCCTGGCCGTTGAAGAAGAGAACATTGTTCGGAGCCAGGGAACGGACGTATTGACCCACGGTGAGCATGCCCTGATCGGGTTCCGAGCCGCAACCCGTTTCCCATGCCGTCCAGTCGGGCTGGCCGTACGTGCCGAGATTACAGGCGATAGTGGAATCAGGCTCGTTGAAGATTTCGAGGACGATGCCAGTGTCGTTGGTCAGCGTGGGGTTCAGAATCTGCTTCCATGCCTGTTCGGTGTTGATGTCGGGCAGCTTTTGGATATTTCCATTTACGTAGGGAGTGCAGCCGTAGTTCTCGGCCTGCATGTCAATGATGACGACGAGGCCGGCGGCACGGGCCTGTGCGAGGACGGCGCGGGCCATGTCTGTGTATGTAGAGAGGCCGTGGGCATATTCGTACTGCAAGGCTCCCTGGCTGACGTGGATGCGGACGGTGTTCGCATGCCAGTCCTGCACCATGGCCTGGAAAGAAGCGTTGTACGCGAGGCCGGGCAGCGGAGGCGCAGTGAGAGCGGCCTGCGCATCCTGAAGATATGAGACGTTTCTGGTATTGGGAGAACCGGCGAGCGGGCACAACGTGGCGGCGTATTGAGTGGGATAGAGTGCGCCGTTGGTATTAAACCCTCTGGGGATAAAAGGCGTCGTGGTGCCAACGAGGACAAGTTTGCCTGAGACCACGGCGACCTGCGGAGCGACTGACGTGGGGGTGGGCGCGGGAGCGGGAGCGGGGGGTGGAGTGGTGCCAGCGACACTACTGGAGCCGCCGCACGAGACGGACAGCATGGCGAGCGAGGTGAGCAAGGCGACGGCGACTAAGCGGGATAGAGTTCTCATGGCAGAGGATTCCCTTCCGATGGATGTGGGGTGATTCCCGGTAGTTGTCATCGATGCCTAACTGACCTCGGGCAGCGACGAATCCAAAGCTAACATGAGGACGATGGAAGTTGTAAAGGTGTATCCAGAGGGCGAGTCGGCGTTCTCGTTCGGCTGGATTCTGGAAGGTACGGGCGCAGGCCGAATCACGCAGGGCGGTCTGGATGGAGCCGTTCCGCTTTGCCGTTGGTGCGCGGCGTGCCCGGTGCCTGGATGGGCCTGAGGTCGATGGAGGAAGTGGCCTTGGGCGCGTGTCGGGAGTGGATGGAGACGAAAAATGCCGGGCGGTAGCGGCTTTTCTCAGTGAGAGTCGGTTATCGCGGCTTGTACCCACATTTCGCGGAGGAGGCGCCAGTCGCCGTGGGTATCTCGGCGTAGCACGAGGAGCATCTGGCCGTGGCCGTCGAAGGGTGGCTGATTGCCGGGGAGGGTGACAATCTGGTGTTCGGCGCACCACTCGGAGGCGAGGTCGCCGGAGACTTCAATGCCGGAGCATTGCATCGCGAATTTTGCCATCGTTGCCCCTTTGAGCGAGGCTGTGACGCGATTCATGAAAGCGGCGATGGCGGGCTTGCCGAGGAGTGGACTGGCGTCCGGGAGCAGGCTGACGCCGTCGTCTGCCCAGAGGGCAAGCGTGGCGGCGTTGTCCATGTGGCGGGTGGCGTCGGCTAGCTTCCGGTTGAAGCGGAGGATGCCGGATGGGGCATCTGCGTGCGATGTCTGCGCGGAGCAGGGAGTGGAGACGAGTCCGGCTGCGAGAAGCAGAAGAGAAGCGACGGTGGAACGCCAGTTTGCGTAGCGGTGCATGGATATCTTTCCGCCTGGAGCGCGCAGGCTTTGGCTTGGAGCGAGTGCGCCAAGGATACAGGATGTTGCAGCCGGGTTGAGCGGGCGAAAATGAGGTGTGCGCAGGGTCACGGCGGCGCAGGGGCGGGCCGGTAAGATAGAGGCATGAGTTCTTTGATTGGCGATGGGGGGCTGCCGCTGGAGATGACGGGCGGGAGCCGTTTTGTGCGGGCTTGTCTGCGGCGTGCTGTGGACAGGCCGCCGGTGTGGTTTCTGCGCCAGGCGGGGCGGTATATGGCGGAGTATCGCGAGGTGCGGCGGCACCATACGCTGGTGGAGATATGCAAGAGGCCGGAGCTGGCCGCCGAGGTGACGATTACTGCGGCGGAGAAGCTGGAGGTGGACGCGGCGATCATCTTTGCCGATCTGCTGCTGCCGCTGGAGCCGATGGGGCTGGACTTCGAGTTTGTGGCGGGCGACGGGCCGGTGGTGCACCATCCGCTGCGCACGGTGGAAGACATTGACCGGCTGCGGACGGATCGTGCGGGCGCGCTGGAATACGTGGCCGAGGCGATTGCCAAAGTGGCCGGGCACTTTGGCGACCGGATGGGGATGATCGGCTTCTGTGGCGCGCCGTATACGCTGGCCAGCTACATGATCGAGGGTGGCGGCTCGCGGAATTATATTTTTACCAAACAGATGATGTACGGGGAGACGTCTGCGTGGCAGCGGCTGCTGGACAAGCTGGTGGTGGTGTTGACGGCCTACTGCAAGCAGCAGGTGGACGCGGGCGCGGATGTGATTCAGATCTTCGATAGCTGGGCCGGATCGCTGGGCGTGGCGGATTACTGCGAGTATGTGTTGCCGGTGACGAAGCGGCTGGTGCGCGCGGTGCAGGAGATGGGTGTGCCGGTGATCTACTTTGGCGTGGATACGGCGAGCCTGTTGCCGTGGATGCGGCAGACGGGCGCGGACGTGATCGGGCTGGACTGGCGCGTGGAGCTGGACGCGGCGTGGCGTGGCATGGACTACGGGTGCGCGGTGCAGGGGAATCTGGACCCGATCACTCTGTTTGCGCCGGAGCCGGTGCTGGAGCGGCGCGTGAAGGAGATTCTGGCCGAGGCGGATGGACGCGCGGGGCACATCTTCAACCTGGGGCATGGGATTGTGCCGGGAACGCCGGTGGAAAATGTGCAGGCTGTGGTGAGGATGGTGAAGGCGATGGGGCCGCAGTTTGCGGCGAAGCGAGCGCAGGCGGGCAGCGCAGGGGAGGCGATCCATGAGTAAGCGAGCGGTGCTGCTGCTGGCGCATGGGACGCCGGATACGGTGGAGGAGATTCCAGGGTATCTGCGGAATGTGGTGAGCGGGCGACCGATGCCGCAGCATGTGGTGGAGGAGATTCAGCACCGGTATTCGCTGATTGGCGAGCCGAAGGGGCACAGCCCGCTGACCGACCTGACACTGGAGCAGGGCGCGCTGCTGGCGTCGGCACTGGGCGAGCCGGTGTATGTGGGGATGCGCAACTGGCGGCCCTATATCGCCGACGTGGTGAAGCGAATGCGCGAGGACGGGGTGACGGAGGTTGCGGCGATCTGCCTGGCGCCGCAGAACTCACGGACTTCGGTGGGGTTGTATCGGCGGGCGGCGCTGGCTGAGGCTGCGGGGATGCGTGTGGACTTTACCGAAGGCTGGGCCGAGGAGCCGCTGCTGGCGGATGCGTTTGCAGAGCGACTGCGGCCTGCGATTGCCGCACTGGCGGCGGAGACGGGCGAGCGTGTGCAGGTGTTGTTCACGGCGCACAGCGTGCCCTGCCGGACGATTCAGGCACCTGCGGTTTCCGACGGGCAGCCGATTCTGTGGCCGACGCTGAAGCAGGATGCTGAAGGCGCCCCGAATGTGGACCCGTATGCGGTGGAAGCCAAGCGGACGGCGGCGATGGTGGCCGAGCGCGTGCCGGAGGCGGCGGGATGGTGCTTTGCGTTTCAGAGTCAGGGCGCGAGCGGCGGTCCGTGGATTGGGCCTGCGGTGGAGGCGACGCTGGAGGCGATGGCGAAGGGCGGGGTCAAGGCTGTGGTCCTGCAGCCGGTGGGATTTCTATGTGACCACGTGGAGATTCTCTATGACATCGATATTGCGTTTCGCGAGTTTGCGGCGGGATTAGGGATCGAACTGCGCAGGCCGGAGTCGCTGAATAGCTCGCCGCGGCTGACAGAGGCGCTGGCGAAGCTGGCGCGGGCAGGGTTTGCGCGGGTGGGATAGGCGTGGGAATAGCGGTGCAGATTCGTGTGTCGGGAACGCGTGTGGGAGAAATTCTTGACGGGCGACGCGTGCAGGGACGGCGCTTTACAGGAAATATTCTGATAGAATTATTGATGTTGCGTTGAGCCGGTTGGGCGCACAGATGGAAGCGCAGGGTCGAGTGCTCGGCAGCGAACAGGTAGGAGCAGGCGAGAGCGGAAAAGCGCCTGATTCTATGTGACATAGATCCAAGTTGTTGAAAGACAGCCTGGGGACGTAGCTCAGTTGGTTAGAGCGCTGCCCTGTCACGGCAGAGGTCGCGGGTTCGAGCCCCGTCGTCCCCGCCATAGATTCTAAAAGACTTAGAAGCTATGGCAACCTACAGTGACAAGCAAATCCGGGTCCGATTAGGGTCCATTAGGCTCCCTG
>JAJZEA010000014.1 GCA_021851335.1 Acidobacteriota bacterium
GAACGATGGAGAAAAGATCGACATTGCCGCCTGCTTCAGCGATCTTGATGACCGCTGCCAGACCGGCCAGCCCACCGCCAACTACGATGATTTTGGGTGCCGCCATGAGATTGATTCCTGTCCTTTCCTGCCTGTTCTCCGGATACCTTCGGAGAGCGTTTTCCACTATGCCTGGGTTCTTGTGATTCCGCTCGACCGCCGCCTATGACAAGGATGCACCCGGCGAAGGTGGCGCGTACAGCATGGTTTGTGCTGGCATCACATCGGCGGGAGCATTTTTGTAATCCGGCCCAACGAAAGCGTAAATGCTGGCCAATCCCATGATGGCAAGCACGACGCCGAGCACGACGCAGACATAACCGAAGCGGCGGCGGGCATTGGCTCCGGGCGTGATGCCCCACTTGGCCGCGAAGAGCCAAATGCCGTAGGAGAAGTGCCAGCAGACGGCGATCATGGCGATGACATAGACGGCCAGCATCCAAGGGTTGGACAACTCCATCTGAACCTTATGGAAGGCCGCGCCGGGATGCTCCGGGAGGCTGACGCCCATGAAGCGCTGGCGAATGACGTGCTGGACGATGTAGACGAAAGCGATGTAGCCGGTCCAGCGCTGCATCATATACATCCAGTTGCCGGACCAAGGATAGTAGATGACGTTGGCCTTGCCGCGCATGGCGATGTAGACGCCATAGAGCGCGTGATAGGCAAGCGGGATGAAGATCAGGCCGACCTCAAGGAAGCGGACGAGCGGCAGGCTGTTGAGAAATTTGACCTGTTCGGCGTAGGCCAGCGGGCCTTTGAGCGCTTCAAAATTGGAGAGCAGATGCTCGATCAGGAATGCGCCGATGGGCACAATGCCGGAGAGCGAATGCAGCTTGCGAAAAAGAAACGAGTTGCCTTTCCCGGCGCGGAGCGGTTCGACACCGCGACCGACGGGGCTGGAAGTCTGGCTTGCATCAGGGCGTGCGGCGGTGGCCATGGGTAATGCTCCTGAAAGATTCGAGTCGACGGCCTGAAGTAATTCCCGGAAAGTAACATTCAAGCCACATCTGCATTATTGGTTCCGGCAACGAGACCGTCAAGGAAACCGGGAAGTCTTTTGCCGCATTGCGAAAAAGCAGGGGAACCCGGCGTAGAAACAGTGCTCAATACCAGCAGGATGGAGCGATGCGGCGCAAAAGTGCGCGGACCGCCTGATCAAAACGATGGCCGAGAGTCTGGTAACTGCGTGCCTTGAAGCCGGAGTAGCCGACGGGATCGATGTTGCAGGGAAAGCGCAGGTAAACACGAGGCTGGCCCAGCGTGCGGATGACGCGGGAGTAGAGAAGCTGCTCCAGCAGGCGAAGGTCGGTGGTGTTCATCGCGCGGTGCGACCCACGCAGGTGGGAGTCGTAAAAGACGTGTGAGCAGGCGAAGAGTTGCACGCGCGCATCCGCTCCGTGTCGCGGCCAGGGAAAGCGGCGACAGTCGATCAACAGCTCCGGCGCAGCGGGCAGGCGATCGAGCGCGTGGCCAAGAGCAGGAAAAACGAGCCGTCCAGTGGTCTTGATCATATGCGTGGTGGCGCGGCGCAGTTCCGAGCGGTCAAGACCGGCGTCGAGCAGCTCCATCTCGGAGTAGCCGTAGTTGAAACCCTCCGGAATGGGACTGGCGGGGATGGAGAGAAATTCGACGAGCTTGTGAGCCGGATTTTCGCGCTCCGCAATCGCCTGCAAGGACGAGAGATCCGAGCTGGAGTTTTCCAGAAACAAAATGCGGTCGGCACAGGGATGCGTTTCGCCAAGCCAGAAGCGCAGCGCCTGCTGATAGTCGGCCAGTCGCAAAACCGGATCAGCGCGCAGAACGTCGGCCCGCGGAGATGGCTGGATGGTGGCCGTCATGACCAGCAGCCAGGTGGCCGCGTGAGTCGAGTGGACTTCCGGAATGGAAATGGTAGACATCCCAAGCGCTCCAGCGGCAGACAGATCGAGGACTCAGATGGACTGGACAGGAATGAGCGTAAGGTCATCGACGAGACCAACCTCGCGCTGAACGAACGGTTCGCCATAGCGGACACCGGCGAGCAGGCCGTAGTGGCGCGCCTCGGCCAGAAGGCGCTCGCGTATCTCCTGCTCCGGAACAAAGAGACTGCTTCCCTGCTGCTGACTGGAGTATTGCGAGCGATACGCCATCAGCGACTGAATTCGAGTCTCCATGTAGGGGGTGATATCGACGATGAAAGTGGGGCGCACATCGGCGTAGAGGCTGGCATACACAATCTTGAATGGACGATGAGGAGCGTCCTGCCCGAGATCGCCGCCGGAGAAGTTGCCGAGACCGGCAAGGAAGCAGGCATCATAGCCGAGTGAAGCACAGATTGCGTGATCCGGGTGACGTGCCTGACCGTAAGGCAGGATGACGACGCGCGGTCGAAGACGACGGAGGACTCGAGCGATGGCGATGCGATTTTCCAGAGAGTTGACGATGGCGCCGTCGGGAAAATCGAGCGCTTCGCGATGCGATAGGCGCAGGATTGCGGCAGCTTCCTGAGCCTCTGCGGCACGCTCGGCGGCTGTACCGCGCGTACCGGATTCGCCACGCGTCAGATCGAGGACTCCGGTGCGGAGGCCGCGGTCAGCCATGCGAAGCAGCGTTCCGCCACAGGTTTGCTCAACGTCATCCCGATGTGCGGCGATGGCGAGTACATCGAAAGGCGTCGCTGTGCCGGGTTGATCCATGAAACAAGTCGTGTCAACAGGTCTTCGAAGCGAATGGGGGGAACGGGTCAGTAATCAGTGTTATCAGCATCCGTCGTTGCATCCATGTAGGCAACGTCGTAGGCCGTTCCGGTAACCGTCACGTAAAAATTGTTGATCGCTGTGCCATCGACAGTCGAGAAGATATAGACCTGACCACCCTCGGCGACATAGACCTTGTGCAGCGTCAGAATGGCGGCGATTCCGGTCAGGTCGCCCTGAAACGGTTCGAGCAGAGTAGCGGAGTTGGTGGCCGTGTTGAACATGGTCAAACAACCATACGGCTCGCCTCTGGCGTAGCGCTCACCCTGTTCGCAACGAACGCCTCCAAGCCACAGCGTGTTGTCGTCGGCGAGCACCATTTTTGTGGGTTGGCCCGGCGCGGCGTCACTGACAGAGACCGGGTTGCCTGCGGTGTTATTGGCAAGATTGATAGGAGTCAGAAACCCTGCAAACAGTCCGTCTGGCTGCGGCTGCTCGCCATAGACATAGAGCGTGTTGCTGTCGACCAGACCATTGCTGGCACCGCCCGGCGTCAGGATGGTTGTAGGTGAAGTGGGAATCGAACCCGACTGCTGGCCGCTTTGAATAATCAGGGGCGCCGTGGGAAGCAGTGCAACCGAGGACTGATTGCCGCCACACTCCGGACCGCAGTTCAAAACATAGGCCGTGCTGCCGTCTGCGCTCCAAAGCGCCTTGATGGGGCGATCAAACTGGATTGCATGATGACTGCTGTCGGCAACCTGAAAGAGACACATTCCAGGAGCATTCAAGGGTTCGCAATCAACCGCATTGGGTGGCCAGGTGGATGGGCCTCCGCTGTAAGCTGTCGTTTCAAAGCCCTGAAGCTTGCGCGGATAGTAGGCGTAGTTGGAGTTTTGCACAAAGGCAAGAGCAACCGAACCGCCGGGGTTGGTGGAAACCCGATATACCCCGGGCAGACCAAGGCTATAGATCTTGCCGCTCACTTTATCCACGACATTGAGGAAGTGCGCCTGCTGATCCGCCGCAAAGACAAATAACTGACTGCGTGTGACGAAGATGCTGGATGAAAGGGTTCCCAGGCTGGCGATGGCTCCGCCATTGCTCTCCTTCTGATAGTTCACCAGCGTAAAAGAGCCGTCCCCCGAACCGTACACTGCGCCGAGTTGCTCTTCAGGCATGTTCTGAATTGTGCTTGGCTCTGAGCCAGAGTAGCCGGAAATGCTGAAGCCGGGCACTCGGTCGTTATAGCTTTGCCGAATGTCATAGTAGGCATCGACAATCTCTAGCGCGCCTTTGCTGAAGGCGCTTGGATTCTGGATAGCAATGAGAACACGGTTTGCTATTCCGCTGGGCGGCAGAACACGGCCAGCGAAATAGAAGTTGTTACCACAGCCCGAAAGCACACCTGCGGTCACCAAAGCCGCGAGGGCGCAGAGAGCGAGACCCCTTTTCTTCAAAATCCTCTACCTCATTCAAAACGAGCTGTCTGGGCAAGTATAGCAAACCGGGGGACCCAATCCGGACCTTATGAACGGGTACGGTGAGTCACTGGATGGAAGCGGCAGCGGCTCGATCCGCATGGAGGTGGATCGAAACCGAAATAAAGTGACTCTGCGCCCCAGGCATGCATACCGTAGTTCGACGCAAAGCCAAGGATATGGGAAGCACGGAGTCACACTGGCGCCCTCCTGTCACTGCTGCTCCACCCCGAAGTGAGAACCTTGGCAGTGAGTCGGGGGAAGTGGGTTGGATCTCTCATTCCAGCGGGCAATCCGTGTACTAAGCGCACGCCCACGGAGCGGCAAAACGCGATAGCATCGTAAGTATTGTGCCCGACAAGAAGCAAACCTCTCTTTTGACAGCGTTGTTTCAGGATCGCCCCGTGCTGTGTGACGGCGCGATGGGAACCGTGCTGTATGGCCGTGGCGTGTTTATCCATCGCTGCTACGACGAGCTGAATCTTTCCGATCCATCGCTGATTCTTGCGATTCACGAAGAGTATCTACAAAGCGGCGCAGAGATTCTGGAGACGAATACCTTTGGCGCCAATCGCTTTCGGCTGGAGCGGCATGGACTGAACGGCAAGGTCGGGGAGATCAATGCCGCCGGAGTCCGCATTGCACGCGAGGCGGTCGGACATTTCAAAGACAAGCAGGCCGGCGAGGCGTGGGTGGCGGGAGCGATTGGACCGCTTGGAGTGCGCCTCGAACCGCTGGGGAAGATTTCACTCTCGGAAGCGAGAGCGGCTTTTGAAGAACAGATTATGGCGCTGGTGAACGCAGGCGTTGATCTGCTGATTGTGGAAACAATGCCGGCAGTGAACGAGGCGCGGGAGGCATTGCAGGCCGCGAAGACGATTGCTCCGGAACTGCCTGTTGCTGTGATGATGACGGTGGATGAAGATGGCCGCTGCCTGGATGGAACGACGCCCGGGCATGCTGCAGCGATCCTGACGGAAGCCGGAGCCGATGCGGTGGGATGCAACTGCTCGACCGGCCCGGCAACCGTGTTAACCGCCGTGGAGGCGATGCGCAGTGCGACGCATCTTCCAATCATGGCCATGCCGAATGCGGGGATGCCTCGCGCAGTGGAGGGCCGCAATATCTACTTGTGCTCGCCGGAGTACATGGCGAGCTTTGCGCGCAAGGCGGTGAAGGCCGGAACGCAGTTTGTGGGCGGATGCTGTGGAACGACGCCGAATCACATACGCGCGATGAAGTCTGCGCTGCGCGCTTTAGATGCGCAGACACATATCACATTGATGGAGCCAACACAGGCTGAAATCAGTGCGGAAACGCCGCCTTTGCCCCTGGCTCAACGGTCGACGATCGGCAGGCTAATTGCAGAAGGAAAATTTGTGACGATGGTGGAGATTGTGCCGCCACGCGGAATCAACTCTTCCAAGGAACTGGAAGGGGCAAAGCTGCTCACTTCGCTCGGCGTACACGCAATCAACGTGCCGGACTCTCCGCGCGCATCTGCAAGAATGAGCGCGCAGAGCCTGTGCATCCAAATTCAACAGCAGACGGGTATCGAAACGGTTCTGCACTATACGTGTCGCGATCGAAATATTCTGAGCATTCAATCGGACCTGTTGGGCGCCTCATCGCTGGGACTGAAGAATATTCTTTGCCTGACCGGTGATCCGCCGAAGCTGGGCAACTATCCGGATGCAACGGCGGTCTTCGATGTGGATGCAATCGGGTTGGTAAATATTGTTCGACGCTTGAATCATGGTCTCGACATCGGTTCCAACGCGATTGGCGATTCGACAAACTTCACGATTGGCGTGGCAGCCAATCCCGGTGTTCCTGATCTTGACCAGGAACTGCGACGCTTTGCCTGGAAGGTGGATGCGGGAGCGGAGTATGCCATTACGCAGCCGGTTTTTGATATGCGTCTGCTAGAGAGCTTCCTGAAACGTATCGAATCATTTCGGATTCCAGTGATTGCCGGAATCTGGCCGTTAACCAGCCTGCGCAACGCGGAGTTTATGCGAAACGATCTGCGCGTTTCCATGCCGGAAGCCGTGATGCTGCGTATGGCTCAGGCAGAGACGGCGGAAGCGGCTCGAGCCGAAGGAATTCGTATCGCTCAGGAGATGCTGGCCGAGGCGCGACCCATGGTACAGGGTGTCCAGGTGAGCGCGCCTTTTGGTCGTTACGCATTGGCTGCGGAGATATTGGATCTGGTCCTGCCCGGGCGGAAGGACGCTTCGTCGCTGTAGCGATCGAGAAAGCAGAGAAAGAAGAACGACGATGGCAAAGTTTGAAGAGGCTCTGAGCAAGCTGGAAGCAATTGTCCAACAACTGGAAAAGGGCGAACTGACACTTGAAGATTCCGTGCGATTGTTTGAACAAGGCGTGCAACTCTCCACAGCCTGCCGACAGGAACTTGATTCCGCCGAAGGACGCGTGCAGAAGCTGATTGCACAGCGAGATGGAGTGTTGAGCCTGGAGACGTTTGAATCGGAAGACAGAGCCGGAGAGAGTCGAAGCTGAAGTGAGCGAAAGAACCAACTCCGTCAGCGGGAAATGGCATCAGAGACTTTGTTCAGGCTCGCGATGAAAACGTTCTCGGTTGATTGTTGCAGTGCGATGACGTATCCAGGAGGAAAGCATTCCATTGGACATTGAACGAAATGAAGCATTTCGACTGGATGGCTGCGTTGCACTAATCACGGGCGGGGCAAGCGGCATTGGCGAGGCAACCGCGATCGAACTGGCACGTGCCGGAGCGTATGTCTACATCGCCGATATTCAACTGGATGCAGCGCAACGATTGGCGGCGTATCTTGTGGCCGCTGGATTGCATGCGGTTGCAGTCCAGATGGATGTGACAGACGCGAGTTCTATTGCAGCCGTTGCGAACCATCTGACGCAGTTGGACCTGCTTGTCAATAACGCAGGGGTTGGACATGTGGGTTCGGTTGCGACGACGGACGAGGAAGATTTCGATCGACTGATGCATGTGAACGTTCGCTCGGTGTATCTAGTGACGCGCGCCATGCTGAAGTTGCTGCTGGCCAGCGAGCGCAAAGGCTGTGTTGTAAATATTGGATCGGTTGCCGGGATGATCGGCATCCGGCAGCGCTTTGCGTATTGCACCAGCAAGGGCGCTGTGCTGGCCATGACACGACAGTTGGCGGTGGAGTATCCACGGGAGTTGCGCGTGAATGCCATTTGTCCGGGAACCGTGGAGACACCGTTTGTCGAGGGATATCTGGACAAATATCACGCGCACGAAAAGGAAAAAGTGCGGGAGGAGTTGCGCGCCCGTCAGCCCATCGGACGGCTGGGGACTCCGAACGACGTCGCATCGATGGTTCGCTATCTTGCTTCTGCGGAGGCGAGCTTTGTGACTGGCTCTTTGATGACCATCGATGGTGGATGGACAGCAGCTTAGATAGGTTTTTTACGGAACAACCGGGAGAAGCAATGCGGGGGAAGCAATGAAACTAGTGACATTTTCCACACGAGAGAGAATCGAAAAGCCAGGCTATCTGCTGGAGGCATCGGGTGAAGTGCTTGACCTGTCCGGTTGCTATAAAAGCACATTACAGGTCATTCAAAGCTCGGATGCAACACCCACCGATGCAGCACGATTTCCGCTGCATGAAGTCCGGTTGCACGCGCCGATCAGGAACCCGCCCCGGATATTCTGCATCGGGTTGAACTATTGCGATCATGCGATCGAATCGCGACTGGAGATTCCCAAGTTTCCGGTTGTATTTTTCAAGATGACTCCCTCCATCATCGGACCCGATGAAGCCATTCTGCTACCGCGAGAAACGGCAGAGCCAGACTATGAAGCAGAGATGGCGGTGGTGATGGGCAAAGGTGGATATCGGATATCGGCGGAAGCTGCGATGGAGCATGTGTACGGCTATACGATTCTCAATGATGTGAGCGCGCGCGATGTGCAATTCTCAACATCGCAGTGGTCACTGTCAAAAAGCCTGCCCACCTTCTGCCCGATGGGGCCTGCGATTGTGACCAAGGATGAGATTGCTGATCCGCATGCTCTGCGCATCCGGCTGGAGATCAATCAGGAGTGTATGCAGGACTCGAAGACGAGTGAGTTGATTTTTCGCGTGCCGGAACTGATCGAGTACATCTCGTCGCTGACGCCGCTTCTTCCTGGAGACGTGATCTCGACGGGCACGCCGAGCGGTGTGGGTTTTGCACGTGTTCCGCAGCGCTGGCTGCGAGACGGGGATCAAGTGAGTATCACGATCGAGGGTCTGGGAACGCTGAACAACCCTGTGACTACCGAAGAAAATCCTCGTTCGCTGTAAAAATCCTAGTTCGCTGTCGATGGACCGTACACTCTTTGCGCGTTGAGTCCGAAGATTGCATCGCGCTCGGCGGTGGTGCATGCGCAGAGCATTTCCTCGGCGATCTCGCACCAGCGCGAATAGCCGCAGGCAACCGTGCAAACTGGCCAGTCGGATCCGAAGAGCAGCCTTGAAGGTCCGAAAGCATCGAGCGCGACTTCTACAAATGGCTTCAGTTGGGCCACGGTCCATTGCTGATAGTCCGCTTCTGTAACCAGGCCAGAGAGCTTGCAGACGACGTGCTCTCGTCGCGCGAGCTGATGCAGATGTGTTGCCCAGGGTTGTAGTTCCTGAGCCGCGATGCGAGGCTTGGCAAGGTGATCGACAACGATGATCTGATCGGGATGGCGATCGACCAGGCGCAGTGCTGCCGACATCTGCCGCTCGACAATGAGCAGATCGTAGACAAGGCCGTACGAACGCAGCAGATCCAGACCGCGATGGAAGTTTGCGTCTTCAAAGTATTCCTCGGCCTCTGCCTGAAGCACGTGTCGCAATCCACGCAGTTTGGGCTTACGGGAATAACGATCGAGCAGCGTGGAAAGACTGGGCGAAGTCAGCGGCAGCCATCCGACGACGCCCGCAATCCATGGATGAGTCTCGGCTTGTGCGAGCAGCCAATCTGTCTCTTCGATGGACTGACGGGCCTGCACAACGATGCTTGCGTCGATGGCGTTGGCCTGGAGCAGCGGCTCCAGATCGGAGGGCAGAAAATGGCGGCGGATCATCGACATGGCATCATCGATCCAATCAAATTCCCGCGCCTCGTACTGCCAGAAGTGCTGGTGAGCATCCATTCGGATAGCCGGTCTTGTGGTCATGGAAAGCGAACCTCATGGGATGTAAGCATCTGGTCGTATGATATTCTCGGCAGTCGCGCGATTGCTGCGAGACAACTCTCTGCGAGGAAATTATGATGCAACGATCCGCGTCTTTTCAGAAGGCAATCACTTCCCTGCTGGCCATTCTGCTTGTGTGTGCTTCCTCAGTGACCTATGCGCGAGCGCGGTGGACAGAAGCGGAAGCGAATACATGGCAAACCAGGCAACCATCGATCCTGACGGGCGGAAATTTTCTTCCTTCAAATGCAATCAACCAGCTTGAGATGTGGCAGGCAGCTACTTTCGATCCCATTACGATCGATCGGGAACTGGGGTATGCCCAGAGCGTAGGGATGAAGACCATGCGGGTCTTCCTGCATGACTTGCTGTGGGAGCAGGATGCGCCGGGAATGAAGCAGAGAATGAACACGTTTCTGACGATTGCAGCCAGACACCATATTCGTCCGGTGTTTGTGCTTTTCGACTCCTGCTGGGATCCCTATCCGAGGTTAGGTCCGCAGCGGCCTCCGATTCCGGGCGTTCATAACTCGGGCTGGATGCAGAGTCCGGGGAAAATTGCGCTGATGGACCCGGCACAACAGCCGAGGCTGGAAGCCTATGTGAAAGGCGTGATTGGAGCCTTTGCACAGGATGATCGAATTCTGGCCTGGGACTTGTGGAATGAGCCAGACAACACGAATGGGCCGGAGTATCACTGGATGGAACCGGCCAACAAAGTGGCGCGCGTTGCCGAACTGCTTCCGCAGGTCTTTGCATGGGCGCGCTCTGTGAATCCGTCGCAGCCACTGACCAGCGGGGTGTGGCAGGGAGACTGGGCTAGCTTGCAAATGATGAGCGCTGTGGCGAAGATTCAAGTTTCGGAATCTGACATTCTCAGCTTTCATAACTACGGATGGCCGGAAGAGTTTGAACAACGCATTGATGAATTGCAGCAGTTTCATCGGCCTATTCTGTGCACGGAATATATGGCGCGGAGCGTGGGCAGCACCTTTGACACGATTCTGCCCATTGTCTGGAGCAGACACCTGGTGGGCGCGATCAACTGGGGCCTTGTCGTGGGCAAAAGCCAGACGAATCTTCCGTGGGACTCCTGGCAGCGGCCCTATGTCATCGAGCAGCCTCCGGTGTGGTTTCACGATGTTTTCTATCCGGATGGCAAGCCGTATCGCGCGCGCGAGGCTGGTATCCTGCGCGACTACAACAGCCGAAAGCGCAGCGGGAGTGCACAGTGAAAGCCATCTATATTGCAGGCTATTTTCAATCGCCTTTTGGGAAGCTGATGTCCATGACGCAGGAGCAAATGCTGGCCGCAGCCACGGCTGGAGTCTGTGCAGAAGCGCGCGCCGATCCGTCAGCGATTGACTCGGCATCGATAGCCTCTGCATGCAGCTTTTCCCTGCACCAGCAGGGGCTGCTCTCCGGCTTGCTGGCGGGCGTTCCGGGCATGGAAGCCAAGCCAATCGAAAGCGTGGAAAATGCCTGCGCTTCGGGCGGTCAGGCCATTCTGAACTGCATCGTGCGATTGCAGGCCGGAATGGGTGAAACGGCACTGGCCGTGGGACTGGAGAAGATGCGCGACAATCTGGGCAAGGCCGATGGCAAGCGCGTGGGCGAAGCGCTGGGGTATTTTTCCGATCCCGCAGAGCGACCTGGAAAAACTTTTGTCTTCCCGCATATATTTGCCGAAATCATGCAGACCTATATGCAGAGATGGAACGTGAGCGAACGTGAACTGGCATCCGTGGCAGTGACTGAATATAAAAACGCGCGACAGAATCCTTTTGCTCAGATGCGTGAAACAGAACTGTCGCTGGATCAGACGTTGACGATAGCCGGTGCGAATCGATATCTGGTGGATGGACTACCGCTGAAAACCTACGACTCTTCGCAGATTACAGATGGCTATGCCGCGCTGTTGCTGGCGACCGAAGCTGGCCTGGAAAGGCTCGGATTGCGCGCCAACGATTGCGTTCAGATTGTGGGCTGGGGCAGTGCCGTTGATCCGTTGCAAAAGGGACGTCGCAACGTGCTTGAGCCAGCAGCCGCCTACAGCGCTGTACAAACTGCGTACACGATGGCGGGCGTTCGCGCGATGGAGATTCAGACGGCAGAGGTGCATGACTGCTTCACAGTAATGGCCGCGCTGTCGGCGGAGATTCTGGGTCTGGTGAAACCGGGCTTTGGCGCTGCATACTGGGCCGAGGGTGAAGCCGAAGTCAACGGACGCTGCGCGCTAAATACATCGGGCGGTTTGATCGCCAAGGGACATCCAGTTGGAGCTACGGGGATTGCCATGGTGGGCTGGTCAAGCTGGCAGTTGCTCGGCAAAGTGCCGGCTGCATTGCAGGTGCGCGATGCGCGCACGGCGGCCACATTCAATATCGGCGGGCCTGTCTGCGCCTCGGTAGCGACGGTCTTGCGCAGACCGGCATAGTGTCAAGACTTCATGAGCGGAGTCAATCATGATCGAAACTCGCCGCGAATTTCTACACTCGGTTGCGGTCACCTCAGTTGGTTCTGCGCTCATTCCGCGGAAGCAGCACGAGACTGGCTTGGATGGCGGAGGCGCTGCTGCCAAAGCGCTGAGATTTGGCGTGAACTACACGCCGCGCCGGCTCTGGTGGTACTGCTGGCAGGATTGGAAGCAGCAGGCGATTATGGACGATCTGGAAGGGATCGCGGCACTGGGCATGGATCATATTCGAGCACAGTGCCTGTGGCCGGTCTTCCAGCCGGGAATCAACACGGTGAACGAGCGCGCCATCGAAAACCTCCATCACCTGCTGGAGGCTGCTGACGGTTGCGGACTGGATGTTGAAGTCACCGTTCTCAACGGATGGATGAGCGGATTGTCGTTTTTGCCCGCATGGACTGCGCCGCTGGCTCGCACTGAGAAGAATGAGGACTGGAACATCTTCACATCGGCTGCCGTTCTTGAGGCGCAAACACTGCTTTTCCGTAAGATCGCAAATGGGATCGGCACTCACCGGCGTTTCCTGGGTTTCGACATTGGAAACGAACTTGGCGTGCTGATGACGGGTCCAAATGCGGTCCAGCCACCACGCGCCGATCGGTGGGCAACCGAGATGCTGCAAACCTGTAGCCGGATTGCGCCCGGACGCTTCCATGTGAACGGAGCCGATCACTCGCACTGGTTTGCAGATTTTGGTTTTTCGAGATCCACGTTGGCCAATACAGGGGCCGCTACGGCGATTCACTCCTATATCTATTTCGACGGAGTTCTGAGTCGTTTTGCATACAATTCTACGGAAGCAAGACACCTGGGTGCTTATGAAGTGGAGTTGGCAACCGCTTTTCAGCGCGATGCGGAGCGACCCGTGTGGGTGGAAGAGATTGGCGTGGGCAATGTCGAAATGCCCATCGCGGCGAAACCGGATTTTATGCAACACACGGTTTGCAATCTGGTTCGGCGCAGGAATCTGTGGGGCATCACGTGGTGGTGTTCGCACGATCTCGATCCGGCGATCGGCGGCTTCGGTTCGTATGAATATTCGCTTGGACTGCTTGACCGGAACAATCAACCGAAACCGCTGGGAAAGCAGTTTGCCTCACTGGCTCGTGAGTTCCGAACAAACCGGCCGCAGCCAGAAAAATCTAGGACTGCGCTGGTGATTCCTGATCGCGGACTGAGCCAAAAACCTTGGCCCTCAGATTGGACGTATGCCTCAGCCTGGATGAAACTTCTGGCAGCGGGAACGGACGCCGCAATTGTTCTGGAGAGCCGGAGTCGCGACGAAGACTATCTTCGCCTGCGAAGGATCACACGCCTCATACCGCTGGCGTCGGCGTGACCGTGCAGCGAGAGCGATACGAATCGATCACAGGCAGACTCATCCAACCACCGGAATCCATTGCAAAAGCCAGCCCGGAAAGATGCCCAGCAGGATGACGGCGATGGCGATCAGGACCAGCAAAAGAAGCTCCCGGGGTTGAATCGCCAGCCGAACCGCCAGCCTGGAGGAACCCGGAGTGACCCAGGCACACTTGAGAACCTGAAGGTAGTAATAAAGCGAGACAGCGCTGCCGGCAATGGCAAGGGTCACCATGCCGATTCCCCAGGAAGCAGCGAGCGGTGAGCGCAAGACGGAAGCGAACATCTGAAACTTAACCCAGAAGCCGACAAGTGGCGGAATGCCAGCCAGCGAAAGCAGAAAGACTAACAAAGTGGCGGCAAGCAAAGGGCTGCGCGCGCTGAGGCCAGCGAAGGCGTCCAGACGGTCACTGCCCGCGTCTCGCTCCACGATAGCAACCACGCCGAAGGCTCCGACAGTGGTGAGCGCGTAGGTCAAAGCATAGAGGAGAACGGCCTGGTCACTCGCGAAGGTGTGAGCCGCAATACCAAGCAGCATATAGCCAGCATGAGCGATGGCCGAGTAAGCCAGAATGCGGCGGACACTCGACTGAACCAGCGCGGCTAGATTGCCGAGAACAATGGAAGCTCCTGCCATCCAGAGCAGGGTTTCCGTCCATCCCCATGCGGGGGCAAGCGCAGCGGTGACGGCGATGAGCACGGCAAAGCTCGCGACCTTGGAACCGGAAGCAATGAGCGCTGCGACAGGAGTGGGCGCTCCGAGATAGGTATCTGGCGCCCAGATATGGAAGGGAGCAGCGGCAACCTTGAATCCGAGGCCCGCCGCAACCAGCACGAGCGCAACCAAGGTGATGGGCGCCAGTGAGGCGGAAGTAAGCGAGGCTGCAATCGCCTGCAGACTGGTGGTTCCGGTGATGCCGTAAAGATAGCTGAAGCCAAAGAGCATAAACGCCGCAGACATTCCGCCAAAGAGGTAGTACTTGAGCGCAGCTTCGGATGAGGCCGCCGAGTGTTTGGAGAAAGCTGAGAGTACATACAGAGAAAGGCTGAGAAGCTCCAGGGCCACAAAGATGATGAGCAAATCACGCGACGCGGCCACAAGCAACATACCGGTGGTTGCCAGCAGAACAAGGGCTACGTACTCCCCGGGATTCCGTGTAAATCGCGTGGAAACGCCAAGGAGCAGCACCAGAGCAGTCAGGATCATGATTCCGACCTGAGCGGCGACGACCGAAGAATTGGTGACCAGAGCGCCGCCCATGACTGCAATGTTGCCTGTGTGCATCAGCAGCCAGAGAAGAGCGGTCAATGCGCCGAGAGATCCCAGTGCGCTTGCCACGCTCATGCGGGCTGCACTGGACGCGCGACGCATGAAGCCGAGATCGACGACCAGGATTGCCAGGGATGCGATCTCGAGAATCGACTCGGGCCACAGGATCGCGAGAAGGTTGCCGTAGGTGCTCATGGTCGGCCTCCCGTGAGCAGAGTATGGGGCAGCGCAAGGACCGCCGGGGTGATCTGATCGAGCAAGAGCCGAGGCGCGAGGCCAACAGCCAAGCTTGCGGCAAGCAGAAGAACGACGCCTGTTTTCTCCGCCCAGGTAATCGGTTCATAGGCGTGTTCAGCGGGGATCGAAGCTGCTGCCGCAGGTTCACTGGCTGGAGCTTCGCTGAAAAATGCTTTTTGCATGGCGCGCCAGGTGTAGGCTACACCGACCACGATGCCTACTCCCGCAACGATGGTAAAGATGGGAAACGCTGTCCAGGCACCGATCAAAACCTGAAGCTCCGCGATGAAACCGCTGAAACCGGGCAGGCCCATGGAAGCCATGCCAGCGAGAACGAAGAGCCATGCAGCAAATGGAAGCGTCCGGCTGAGATGCAAATGGCTGAGAGCGGTCAGGTCGCGCGTGTGTGTGCGTTCATAGACGATGCGGCCGACAGTGGCGAAGAGCAGACCGGCAAGGATTCCGTGTGAGAACATTTGCAGAACCGCTCCGTCCAGACCAATCTGGCTCAGTGTCATCAGGCCCAGCAGGACCAGTCCCATGTGGCTGACGCTGGAGTAGCCGATGACGAATTTGAAATCGTTTTGAATGAGCGCAACCGCCGCACCGTAGACGATGCCAATAACGGCCAGCAACGCGAAAAGCGTCCGCCAGGAACCGATGCCCAGGACGCTCCAGCCCCAGGGATCAAGACCGTGCGGGAACAGGGTCATAGCCACACGCAGACAGCCATACGCGCCAAGCTTCATGACAACGCCAGCGAGCAGCATGGATGCGGCTGTGGGAGCTGCAACGTGACCCGTCGGCGCCCAGGTGTGCAGAGGCCACATGCCGGCCAAAATGGCAAAGCCGAGAAAGACAAGCGGAAACGCCCACATCTGAAACGAAATCGGAAAAGGATACTGCTGGAGCGTTGCGAGATTCAGAGTATGTCCGCCGGAAACAGCGTAGGCCGCGAGCAGTCCCACGAGCACCATCGCCGACCCGATGAACGAGTAAAGTGCCAACTTCATCGCTCCATATTCACGGCGCGTGGAACCCCAGATGGCGATGAGAAAGTATTTGGGGACGATGGCGATCTCATAAAAAACAAAGAAGAGGAAAAGATCGGCGGAAAGAAATACACCGTATACGCCGCCGATCAGCGCCAGATAGAATCCGAAAAATTCGTTGACACGACGATCGATATTCCAGGAGAACAGGACGCCGGCAACCGAGGCAAAGCCCGTGAGAAGAACCAGAACGCGACTGATGCCATCGGCGGAAAGCGTATACCGAATACCCATTGCCGGAATCCACGTTGCATCCGCTACGGGGGTGACGCCGGTTTGAGTGAAGAAAGCAAAGCCGGCAAGGGCAAGCCCGCCCACGGCAGTCAGCAGTGCAAGCCAACGCGCCAGTTGCGGCCTGCCCTGGGCAAAGAAAGCGATGAGCAATGCACCGCCAAACGAGAGATAAATGGTCCACGCAAGCATCAGAATCTCCACCCGTCGATCAGATGCAGAACGGTCGGATTGATTACACCGAGAATGATCTGCGGCACAAGGCCTAGGAGCAGCATGAGCATAAGGGCCGGAGCGACGGCAATGCGCTCGGTCAGGGTTAGGTCCGGCATCGCGCTCCAGTGAGTGGAAAGTGGGCCGCTGAAGACACGCTGGATCACCGTAAGAATTACCGCTGCCGTGATCAGCAATCCGAGCACAGAGACCGTGGCGGACTGCCAGGAGAGCGGGAAGACTCCGCGGAAGATCAGGAATTCGCCGACGAATCCATTCAGACCCGGAAGACCCAAGGACGAAAACAGCGCAATTCCCATCAGACCGCAGAAGATCGGGACTCGTTTGCGCAGGCCTCCGAAGGCATCCAGCGAAAGCGTGCCCCCACTGCGCTCCTCCAACATGCAAAGGAACCAGAAGATGGTCGCTGCGGTCAAACCGTGGTTGAAGATTTGCAAGATCGCTCCATCCAGAGCGGCAGAAACGCTCAGCATTCGCGCAGGATCACCCGCAGCAGGCAAGAGAACGGCGAAGAAAGCCAGCAGACAATAACCAAGATGGTTGATCGACGAGTATGCAAAGATGCGCTTGAGATCCTTTTGAACAACCGCAGCCCATGCACCGGCTACGACGGTCAAAACTGCCAGTGTCAGCAACTCGCTTCTCATGGCAAAGAGTTCTTTGCCAAAGATGGGCAGCGCAATCCGAAGCAGTCCGTACACGCCCATCTTCGACATCGCCCCCGTGAGCAGAATCGTGATCGCAGTGGGCGCCTCAGAGTAGGCATCCGGCAGCCAGGTGTGAAACGGCATCAGTGGAACCTTGACGGCAAATCCAAGCAGCACTCCACAGGCCAGCAGCAGTTCAACGTGGCCAAGATGCGCTTCGATCAGCCGATGCAGTTCCCCGGTCGCGGCGAAGTGCGCCAGAGCGATGAAGTCCATGCCACCTGTGGCGACAAAGAGCGCCAGGAATGAGAGCAGCATGGCCGCGGAACCCACCATGGTGTAGACAAAAAACTGGGTTGCGGCCGGGCCCCGACGTGGTCCACCCCATAGTCGGATGAGAAAGAATGCGGGAATGAGACTGAGTTCCCAGTAGATGAACCAGTGGAAAAAATTGAGCGCGGTGAAGGTACCGAATAGTCCGGACTCAAGAAGCAAAACCAAGCCAAAATACAGGCCCGACTGATGCTTGACCGAACGTGAAGCCGAAACCGAGATGAGCGTGACAAGAGCCGACAGCGCCAGCATCAAAGCGCCAAGCCCATCGACTCCGAGGTGGTATTCGATACCAAGATCGGGTACCCAGATGGTGCGTTCGACAAAAGCCATCTGGCCGCTGGCTCCGACCGAGAACCATACCCAGAGCGTGGCAACAAGAGCGATCAGCGAAACACCCACAGCGACCCAACGAGCGCGCTTGCCGGAAAACCCGGCAACGATGGCGCCGACTGCGGGCAAGGCCGTGAGCATGGTAAGAGTGCCGGTCATAACGTCACCTGCCCGGTAATGGATGCAGCCATCAGAACCACCGCAAGAAGGATGAGCAAGCCAATGGTCAGCGTGCGCAGATAGTTGGGAGCACGCCCGGCTTGCAACCACGCCAGTACTCCTCCGGCGGTCGTCAATTCTTCGCAGCCTTTATCGAATCCGCCGTCGATCCACTGACTGTCCATCAAACGATTGCACCAGCCCAACGCATGGAAGCCTGAGGATATCGAAGCGACGATGCTGCCCCAGAATCGCCGATCGAGCCAGCCGGCAAACGAAGCCAGAAGAGTATATGCACGCAGGATCGTCGCCTGATACAACTCGTCGAAGTAGAGACGCGATTCAAGCCAGCCAAACACTCGGGGCGATACGCGTTGAAGAACGTCTGGATCAGTATCCGCGCGATTGGCTTGAGTGACGTAGAGACGCCAGCCCACGCCGAGAGCCACAAAGACCAGCGTGGACGCGAGCAACATCATGGGGACAAGGCCAGGCTCGCCAAATCCGGCGAGATCGAAGGCCAGAGAACGACCATCAAGGAATGCGGTAAACCATGGCCAGGCTGGTGTTCCCAGAACGCCGAGCGCCATGGCAAAAAACGCCAGTACGACGAGCGGAATAGTCATGACGGCGGGGGATTCATGCGCGTGACCATGACCTCTCCAGGAGCCGAGGAAGACGTAACCTACCTGACGCATCATGTAAAACGCAGTGAGCAAGGCACCGATCAGGAGCATCCAGAATGGTCCCTGCGAGACGGGCCAGTGATGGGCCGCGCCAACGATCGCATCCTTGCTCCAGAAGCCGGAAAAGAAGATCGGAAAACCGCTGAGCGCAAGCATGCCGACAGTGTAGGCAGCAAAGGTGATCGGCATCTGCGCACGCAACCCGCCCATCCTGCGAATATCCTGCTCTTCGTGGCAGCCATGGATGACCGAACCGGCACCAAGGAAAAGCAGTGCTTTGAAGAATGCATGCGTAATCAGATGGAAGATGCCTACAGCAACTCCGCCAGTGGCCAGGCCAACCATCATGTAGCCCAGCTGGGAGACCGTGGAATAGGCAAGAATACGCTTGATGTCGAACTGGGCGACGGCAACAAGAGCACCGAAGAGCGCGGTAGCCGCGCCAACCCAGGCCACAACCGTAAGCGACGCCGTCGTAGTCCCAGGCCCCGCGCCAGCGCTCATCAGCGGATATACCCTTGCCACAAGATAAACTCCGGCAGCCACCATAGTCGCCGCGTGAATCAGCGCCGAGACAGGGGTCGGTCCTTCCATGGCATCGGGCAGCCAGACGTGCAGTGGAAGCTGTCCGCTTTTGCCGGCAGCGCCCGCAAAAATGAGCAACCCGATAGCGCCCGCAGCGCTCAGTCCCCCGGCGGCATGCTGGCTCAGCAATGTCGCAAGCGCAGCCGGCTCGATGGCCCCCGCACCGTGGTTGTAAAAAAGCAGCGTGCCGGTTTGTGCAAAGAGCCACACCATGCCCAGCAGAAAGAAAATATCTCCGACACGAGTTGTCAGAAACGCCTTCTTTGCTGCCGCAGCGGCGCTTGGTTTGTGATACCAGAAACCGATCAGCAGATAGGACGTCAGACCCACAATCTCCCAGCACATGAAAAGCAGCAACAGGCTGTTGGCAATCAGGACTCCCAGCATTCCGCCGGCAAAGAGTGCAAGAAAACAAAAGAAGCGGGTGAAGTTTTCATCGTGGCTCATGTAGCCGATCGAATAGATGAAGATCAGCGAGCCAACAAAGGTGACCATGACCAGCATGATGGCGGCCAGCGGGTCCAGCACCCAGCCCATCTGCAATGTGGCCGAGCCAAAGGTGAGCCAATCGAAGCTGACGATCTCACGTGTCGGGTTGCCGCTGCTCCGATTTATGAGCACATGGGCAAAGGCTGTGACGGCAAGCAGGAATGAAACGAGAAGAGCTCCGATCGCCAGAGTCGCAGCGGGTTTGCGACGAGGCTGCGGCATGAGGGCAATCAGTCCGGAGGCAACCATGGGCAGAAAAGGAATCAGCCAGAGATTGCGAACAATCCATGCCATCGAGGCGGCATCCGAGGAAGAGGCAGGAAGCATTGGCGAAGTCATTATCCCTTCATCCTCGCCATCTCATCGAGATCGGTTGTCTTAGAGTGCCGATACCAGGCGATCACGAGGCCAAGGCCAACGGATGCTTCCGCGGCTGCCACGGCAATCGAAAAGAGCGCAAAAAGCATGCCCGTCATCAGTTCCGGATGTGGCCCAAAGCGCCAGAATGCGATGAGATTTAGATTGGCAGCATTCAGCATGAGTTCAATCCCGATAAGCACGAGAATGGCATTCCGCCGCGTGAGCGCAATCCCCAGTCCAATGGCAAACAAAAGCGCAGCAACGATGAGATACGGCGTCAGAGTCATCGCATCTCCTTCTGATCTTCCGGCATTGCAACAATAACCGCTCCAATGAGGGCAACCGTCAGCAGGATCGCGACAATTTCCAGGGGAAGAACATACGGTCCCATCAAAGCCTGACCGATCTGCTGCACGGTCACCTTCACTGCATGATCCCCCGAAACGGGCAAAGGCGAGCGTACAAGCGCAACGATGAGCACAAAGCCCACGGCTACCGAAGCGATCCACCCCAGACGCCAGCCAGCAGCAGCAATCAGGCGGTGTGGCGTCAACGCTCCAGCCCCGCGGGTCAGCAGAATGGCAAAGACAACCAGGATGGCAACGGCTCCGATATACACAAGAATCTGTGAAAGCCCTACGAACTGCGCTCCGAGACTGAGATACATCAAAGCCAGTCCAACAAATGTGACGGAGAGACTCAAAGCGCAATGCACCAGATTGCGCAGCAAAGCGGCTGCCGCAGCTCCGGCCAGCGTCAAGATGGACAGTAATCCGAAGATCAAACCCTCAATCATCGCTGTCGATATCCTTTCCGTCGGCTTATCCGTTCAGTCGGCATAGCGATAACTCCTCGGACTAATATTTTGCTGGCGCAGCAGTGTGCGCGCCAGCAGAACATAGGCCAGCACCAGCACGGCAGCACAAACCAGCCAGCGTATGAGCTCCGCAACTGTGCCGCCGCCCAGCCACTCCCCTAAAAATCTCCAGGCCGCTGCGACACAGAGATTGAGCAGAGACAGCGGCAGCATGAACTTCCAGGCGAAATTCATTAACTGATCCTGGCGAAGTCGCGGCAGTGTGCCCCTGAGCCAGATGAAAAAGAAGATGGCCAGAAAAAGCTTGGCAAAAAACCACGCCCAGGAGGGAATAAACGTCAAGAACGAGAACGGAGCGCCCCAGCCGCCCAGAAACAGCGTAATTCCGTAGCCGGCAATCGACATCATACCCAGATATTCGCCCAAAAAAAACAGGGCAAACTTGAATCCGGAGTACTCCGTGAAGTAGCCCGCCACCAGTTCAGACTCCCCCTCGGGCAGGTCAAACGGCGAACGATTTGTTTCCGCAAGAGCAGCCACGACGAAGAGCGTAAAACCGGCGAAACCCCAGGGAGTGAAAACGTACCAGTGGGGGAAGATGCCCGTGAATCCGCCTTGTGCCTGAACAATGGCGGTGGGAGCGAGCGATCCCGTCATCATGACGGCAACCACCGCCGCGAGCAGTAGCGGCACCTCATAGCTAATCATTTGTGCAACAGCACGCATCGCCCCGAGCAGCGAGTATTTGTTGCGACTGGACCAGCCCGCCATGAAGATCGAAAGCTCGGTCGAAGCGCCGACCGCAAAGAAAAGCAAAATTCCCGCGTCGATGTTCAGCAGAACCATATTCCGACCGACAGGCAGCACGGCATATCCGAGGAAAATGGCAACGACGAGTACAACCGGAGCCAGAAAATGCACGACATCATCTGCGTTTCGCGGAACGATATCTTCTTTGGTCAGCGACTTGATTGCGTCTGCGATAGGCTGCAGAATGCCGAACGGCCCCACGCGATTTGGCCCCAGCCGATTCTGCATACGTCCCAGCCCCTTGCGCTCGAGCACAGTTGTCAGCGCAAAAATTGCTGGGAATACGGCCACGATTCCCACGACACCCAGAATCATCGAAACCCAGGGCTGGAGAACTGTCGGAAACAGCGCTGCGACATGATGCTGCAAGAGAACGAAGAACTGGTCGAGAGTGGCTGAGTTCACGGCTTCACCCCCTCTGCGTTCGATCCGGCTGAACCGGCATCGGCCTTTCGAGCGGCAGCTTCCGCGGCACTTTTTGCAGCGGCTGCTTCCGCGGCGGCTTTTGCTTTGGCCTCGACTTTCTCCTTCTCCTCGGCCAGTCGCGCATCCACTTCTGCGGCTTCCGTGGGATGTATCCGCTGGAAATGCTCATTCGACTTGGCCAGCTTGTGCTTGTCGAGGATGAGACCGCCAAAACGATCGTCGGTGCTCAACTCAAACTCCGTATCCATCTTGATGGCTTCAAAGGGACAGACTTCGACACAAATCTGGCAGCTCATGCACACAGAGATATCAATGTCGAAACGCGCTGGATAGAACTGTGGCTTGCCCACATAGTCGGGTTTCTTGTCTGTGCTTTTGACGATATAGATACACTTCGGCGGACATTCCTTCTCGCATATCTGACAGGAGACACAACGCAATCCCGCTTCCGGATCCTCGCCGTCGTACACCAGAAACGGAAAGTCGCGCGTATTCTCAATGGGCAGCAGACGCTGCTCAGGATATTCAACGGTCGTCAAACGATCTTCTGAGACGAAACTGCCGGCAAAATTTTTGGCCGTCTCTGCAAGCCCTTTCAGAATTCCTTCGCCTAACATCGCGCCTCCTGCTGCGAGCGTCTATTCATCGATCCACCTCGCCAAGCACAATGTCGACGCTGCCAAAAATCAAGACGACGTCCGCCACATTCTGTCCCAGACACATATCCTCCAGGATGGTCAGATTGATGAGCGAAGGCGGCCTTACACGATAGCGATAGGGGTTGCCGGTTCCGTCGCTGATCAGATAGAAACCGAGTTCGCCCTTCGGCGCTTCAATCCGTCCGTATGCCTCGCCAGGCTTGGGCCGAAAGCCACGAGGTTTGGATTTTGGATCAAGAATCGGACCGTCAGGAAGCTGCGGAATCGCCTGCTCCAGAATCTTCACCGATTCCCTCATCTCCAGCACTCGAAGCATGTAGCGATCGTAGATATCGCCGTGTTCACCCAATGGAACGCGAAAGCTGAAACGATCATAGATGCCGTAATGATCCACCTTGCGCAGATCGTAGTTCACACCGGTTGCCCTCAACATGACACCGGTAACTCCGGCGTTGACCGCAAGATCAGGCTTCAAAATGCCCACGCCCTGCGAACGGGCCATCAGGATTTCATTCGAGGTCAACAGCGCTTCGATTTCATCGATAAATCGCGGCAGTCCGGCAACCACCAGTTTCGCTGCATCAAGCCAGTCAGCAGGAAGATCGACGCGGCATCCTCCGAAGCGCATGTAGTTGCACATCATGCGCGAACCGCTGAGCGATTCAAACAGATCAAGGATTTTTTCTCGCTCGCGAAACGCATACATGAGCGGCGTTCCGCTCGCTCCCATCTCCTGCAGGAGAAAGCCGATGGCGCTTGCGTGATTCTGTATGCGGGTCAGCTCGGCGGTAATGACTCGCAGGTACTCGGCGCGCTCTGGAACCTCGATGCCGGCAAGCTTTTCGACAGCCAGAGCATAGGCCCAGTTATTCGTCATGGAGCAGAAATAATCCAGCCGATCCGTGTAGGGCATTGAAGCCAGATAGGTCGTCTTCTCAGCGATCTTTTCGTGGTTCCGATGGAGGTAGCCAAAGACCGGCTTGAGACGCACGACGCGCTCGCCATCGAGCGCCACATCCATGCGAAAGACGCCGTGAGTGGATGGATGATGAGGGCCCATCGCCACTTCGAGAAGCTCATCCTGCGACTCGACCTCGATGACCGGCGGCAGATAGGATCGGATGGCGAGATCACTCATTGCGCACCGCCCTGCACAGCCTGCAAGCGCTGCTGGTCAGCTCGCTTGAGCACTTCGTCATGCGGAGTCGGCTCATATTCGTAATCGTCAGGATCCATATAATCTCTGCGCATGGGATGATCTTCAAACTCGTCCCACATGAGCAGCCTGCGCAAATCGCGATGTCCGCGAAAGACGATCCCATAGAGATCGAATATCTCCCGCTCCTGAAACTCCGCCGAGCGCCAGACGGGCGTGAGTGAGGGCAACTCGACGGCGTCGCCGCGATTTCCGGTTCGCATCCGAATCACCAGCGGCGGATGTGGATCGGTTGGGCCATGCTTCATCGAAAACAGGTGATAGACAGCCTCAAGATAGCCGGGTTCAATACGCTTGACCGTCTCTTCAACAGTCTCTTCCACACTCTGCTCAACGCCATCGACCTGCTTCAGAACGGTTCGAGATGTCTTCATCTTTTCCGTTGTCTCTTTGTCCAGCCAGTCGACGCCTGTCACATTTGAGCAGTAGTCATAACCGAGCTGGTCGCGCAGATACGCCGCCACGCGCAAAGCATCCTCGGCGGCCACCAGCAAGGAATGCTGCGCAGATGGAGATGGATTGGCAAGAAGCGATATCTTGACCCCGGGCATCGCGGCTTGCAAATCCGAAAGCACCTGTTCGGAGGTCTTCATGCCGACTCTCCCTGGCTTGGAACAGGCAGCGGCCATACCAGCCGATTGACAGGCGGCTCCAGATCATGGGCAGACGGCACGGGGACGGGAAACTCGCCCTGCGCTTCCGCATTCAGATGACGCGGACGCGCTTCTCCGGTCAGCGGCTGCGCTTCAATCTTTTTCTGCAATGTCATAAATGCGTGGATCAAAGCCTCGGGTCGAGGTGGACATCCAGGAATATGAACATCGACGGGGATATAGCGATCAATGCCCTTGAGCACGTTGTAGCCCTGCTTGAATGGGCCGCCAGAGATCGCACATGCCCCCATGGCAATGACGTACCGCGGCTCAGCCATCTGGTTGTAAAGACGCACCACCTGAGGCGCCATCTTCTTGGTCACAGTTCCCGAGATAATCATTAAATCCGCCTGACGTGGCGAGGGCCGAAAGACTTCTGCCCCAAATCGCGCCAGATCATAGCGCGCCATCGTTGTAGCTATCATTTCAATGGCACAACAGGCCAAGCCGAACTGCATGGGCCAGACAGAGTTACGACGTCCCCAGTTATACAGTTCGTTCAGCGTGGTCACGAACACGCCTTGCTTTCCAAGCTCGATTTTCAGATCTGGCTCTACTGCCATTCAACACTCCTTGAAGCCTGAAACAGCGAGCAGCAGCTACGCCCAGGTCAGAACTCCCTTAGCCCAAGCCCAGGCAAGCCCCTCGGCCAGCATAAGCACAAAGACAAACATCGCCAGGCACGCTCCCACGCCCAGCCCCGTAAAAGCAACGGCAAATGGCAAAAGGAAAACCGCTTCAACATCGAAAACCAGAAAGATAATCGCGTAGAGATAGTAGCCGGACCGAAACTGGACCCAGGCATCCCCTTTGGATTCAAGCCCGCACTCATAGATCGCGTTCTTAATTGCATTCGGCTTTGCCGGAGAAACCCATGCCGCCCACAGGCGAGCCAGCGCTAGCGGCGCAATGGCAAAGCCGAGCGCGGCCAGGAACAAGATCAGGAGTGGAGCATATACAGCCATCGTTCATTCCGTCGCAGTCTGCGTCAAGGAAGACCGCCTCATCTACCCTACCAGTTTCGACTCGCCCGTCCTGGCGCGAAGGTGGCCGAATCGCATTTCAACCACATCGTTTCGCATCTCATCGTAAAAGGTCCACCGTTTGATGCGCTACTCTCAAAATCAGGCCATCCCGCCAAACATCCCACATCTCGAAAAGCCTTCCCTCCCGCTGCACGGCGGCCATGCCTGTCTGTCTCCAACCTTTGGTGGAAGACAGCGCCAGGTACACTCCTGCTACTCTTCGCTGGTAATCATGTCCAACTCGCGCCCGTCCCACGCGCGGTTTCTTCCCCGGAGGTTCTGTCGGCCATGTCTTCTGCCCATCGATTTGCGATTCACGTCCATTGCCCATGGATACGCTGGACGACGGCTTCACCGCTGGCGTTGCTGATTCTGGCAGCTATGATGCCGAACTTAGGGACGAGCACCGTTCACGCGGCATCCAAGCCGAGCCAGAAGACGCAAAGCGCCGCCACCCCGACCCAGAGTTCGACGCAGAATCCGGCACAGCAGAATGCAACGGACGCGAACGCACCGGACACCGAAGAGCAGGGCGTCTTTGGCGGTTCATCCTACGCGCCAGGCCAGCCTGCTGTGGCTCCCTGGGCAGTTGTCCCTCCGACGCAATATGACCAGCACATCACCAGTCGCTATAACTATGCATTCGGAAAGGATCACCCATTCCTGCCCTCGAATGCGACCAGCATCAACGGGCAATTCTACAGCCCGAAGAGTTTTCTCACGGCGGAATACTGCGGGCATTGCCACAAGGAGAGCTATCACCAGTGGCGTCAATCAGCACATGCAAACAGTTTTCGCGCTCCCTGGTATCTGCGCAACGTGAATATGCTGATTGACGAAAAAGGAGTGCAGTATTCACGGCACTGCGAAGGCTGCCATAACCCCGTCGCGCTGCTCTCCGGCGATCTTTCGCAGGGAATGCCGCGCAAGCGTCCCTTTGCCAATGAGGGCGTTACCTGCATGACCTGTCACGCGATGACATCCACCACAACCATGGGCACTGGAAGCTGGGTCATGGGCATACCAGCCGTGATGGTGGACGAGCACGGACAGCCAATTACCACGCCTGTTCCAGACAGTGAAATTCTGGCGCACCTGGACCGGCATAGTCAGGCCGTGATGCGGCCCATGCTGCATACCTCAGAGTTCTGTGCCGCCTGCCACAAAGCCGCAATCCCCAAGGCACTGGACGACTACAAATGGCTACGCGCTTTTACCGTGTATGACGAATGGCAAAACACCAGCTTTGCCAAGGAATCCCCGCTGCCGTTTTATCGAAAAGACTCTGTCTCGACATGTCAAACCTGCCACATGAAAAGTGAACCACTGCCCGCCGGCGCCTCCGACTACGGCGGCACTCAGGGCATGTTGGCCAGCCATCGCTGGGTTGGCGGCAATACGCTGATCCCGCAGTACTACAAATACTCCGAACAGGCTGAAAAGGTGGCTGCGTTCCTGCGCACGGGCGTCTTCAGTGTGGATATTTTTGCGCTTGAGATCGAGAATATCGAGGCCACGAAAAACGATTCGGTGGTGGTGGCTCCGCTCGGATTGACCAGCTTTTCCATTACGGGCGGGCAAACTCTGGTGGCTGACGTCGTCATCCAGAACAAGGGCATTGGACATTCCTTTGTGCCGGAGCAACGGGATTTTTACGAGGGATGGGTCAACTTCACCGTCAAGGATGGCTCCGGAAAAACACTTGCCGAGAGCGGATATCTGCAACCCGACGGCAACCTGGACACCTCTGCACACTCGTTCACCAATCGCATTATCAATAAGCAGGGACAATTCAATGACCTCCATCAGATCTGGCACAATCGCGTGCTGGCTTACAACAACACCATCCAGTCAGGCCGCAGCCAGCTTGTGCGATACCGCTTCCACCTGCCCAGCGATGTGCAGGGTCCAATCCAGATCACTGCCACCGTACGTTATCGCCGCTTCAATCAGCACTTCATTGATTTTGCGATGAACAAGAAGCACTATCCGGAACCGGTGATCGATATGGCTTCGGAGACTCGCACGCTTGCCGTTGGAAAGAACGCTCCGGTCACCCCGCAGGCCGATGAAAATCCAGAGTGGATGCGCTGGAACAACTACGGTATCGCTTTGCTGGATGCCCAGCAGTATGCAGCCTCTGTCCATGCGTTTGAACGCGTTGCCGCACTGCGACCGAACTACGGCGATGCGTACACGAATATGGCGGTCGTGGAGATTCTTTGGGAGAAGTATGACGATGCGCGTCCCAATCTGGCGAAAGCGCTGGCACTGATGCCGGGGGATTCCCGCGCGCTTTATTATCGTGCGCTGGTGGAGCGAAACGCCGGACAGGTGAGTCAGGCGATCGACGATCTGAACCTGGTCCTCACGCGCTTTCCGCGATCGCGTAACGCGCTTCGCGATCTAGGCTTCAGCTACTACCAGAAGCACGAGTATCAGAAAGCGGAAGAGTGTTATCAGAAGCTGCAAACCATTGATCCCGATGATTTGGCGGCCCACTACAACCTGGCGATTCTCTATCGGCGACTCCACCAGCACAGCAAAGCCAGCTATGAAGCATCTCGTTTCGCCGCCGAAAAAATCGATCCCACGGCATCGGTCTACGCACTGGAGTTCCTGCGCAAACATCCGGAGATCGCCAGCGAAAGTGTCGCCTGGCATGTGCATGATCTGACCGTTGGAACGCCCCCAAAAGCGGATCCCACTCAACCTGTCAATATCACTGGTGGTGGGTTGTAAGCAGCGTTCGCTACACTGAATCGGATGATGATTTTGAAGCCCTCGACCACTCAGTTCTTACTCCTATGCGGGATACTTGCTGGATTGGCTGCACTGCCGACCCACGCCATGACCGTCCACGCCATGACCCGAGCGCAGAAAATCGAAGCCGGCGCAACGCTCTACCAGACAAAGGGCTGCGGCTATTGCCATGGGAAGACGGCGACCGGCACGGCGAAAGGCCCGTCGCTGGCGCATTTGGGATGGTGGCACTGGCGCGGTTCCCGGCTAGCAAAGCAGATCAACAACGGTGGCCAGAAAATGCCAGCTTTTGGCGATTCCCTCACTCGTGATGAGGTGAGCGAGTTGGTGACGTGGCTGCGCAGCCATCCTGCGGCAAAGACACACAACTGACCCGAGCACGAAAAGCCCTGGCGTTTTGTCTATGCGCCTGGTCGATGCGCTTACTTTGGGCGCTTGGTCTCTATGCTTACTTTGGGCGCTTGCTCAATGCTCCGTGCTTCCCATAGCCAGAGCCGATTCGCGGGGGATCATTGGCTGGCAGGAGTTGCGCTCAACCAGCCGCGTCGACAAGAGAATCTCTCTCACCGGCAGGTCAGGATGCTCCAGACGCTCCAGCATCGTCGCCATGGCGATCACTCCAATGGCATTGCAGTCCTGGTGCATGGTGGTGAGCGGAACGGGCAACAGACTTGCATAGCGTACATCGTCGATGCCCACCATCTGAATCTCCTCTGGAATCCGCCGACCCAGCGCAAGCACCGTCTGCATTAACCGTGCCGCCGTTACGTCGTTGGCGCAGACAATGCCATCCGGACGCACCTGTTCCAGAATCTTCCGCACCGTTGTCACATCCAGCGCATGCGCCGTGCGAATCTCCGTCACAGCATCGGGAACTTGCCGAGAGGCTTCCATGCATCCTGAAATGCGTGCCGCGACCGTCGGGGCGGAGTTGGGTTCCGCAAAGAAGAGTAGCCGCCTGACTCCGCTGCCAATCAACCGCTGGGTAATTTGAAATCCGGTACGGCGATTATCAATGCCAACCAGATCATTCTCGGAACGCTCCGGATACGGCAGGTAACACCGATCGAGAAGCACGACAGGCATCCGGGAGCGCTCCAGCATTCGCATGATGCGTCGATTGGCTGCATCCATGCCCGCGACCAGTTCCAATGGAGCAAAAAATACGCCTGCAACCTGCTGGGAGATAAAGTGCTGCGCCATATACTCGGCTTGTTCAATGGCTTCCTTGTCGCTGGGCGCTGCGGCCGAACTGGAGACACCGCCCGCGCGCGAAACACTGGGCCAGAGGAGTGAGTCCGGACGAGCAAACGGCGAACGCATCATGCCGTGGCAAATGGGGTCAAATATCTCCGTCATGCCCAACTCTGGAATGAGCAGACCGAGCGTATAGCCTGCCGCCTGCGGTTTGCGCGTGACGTGGGTTCCCGCACCGGGCCGACGCGTCACCAGATTCATTCGCTGCAGCTCGAGAACCGCTTTGGCCACCGTGATTCTGGATGCGTCAAATGTCTTGCCGAGTTCGGCTTCACTCGGCAGCCTGTCTCCGGGCTTGAAGGTTCCGTTGAGGATGCGACTGTGCAAGGAATCAAAGATCAATTGATGCTTGGGAGCAGCCTTTCCGACTGTACGCTGACTATCTACTTCCAAAACATCCTTCTGACGATTTCCCATAGACACTCTTCTTCCCGGTAAATCCGATTGAGTTACTTACCTTTTCAAATGCTCGGTGAATGTCTTTTGTTTTGTCAATGCATTTCTTGCGCAGTTCATCGGTTGTTGAGCGGTTTCGTACAGGTCGCATCGCAGGTTAGACTGGCAGGTGAAGGAGAAATGCCCATGAGATTTGCTGATTTCGCTCAAACAGGAGAGGCTGTCGCTCGTATCGGACTGGGGTGTATGGGCATGTCTGACTTCTATGTGCCCGGTGACGAAAAGGAGGCGATTTCCGTCATTCATCGCTCTCTCGATCTAGGCGGAACCTTTCTGGATACAGCGGATATGTATGGTCTGGGACGCAATGAAGAGCTGGTTGGACGAGCGATTCGAGGGCGTCGTGAACAGGTATTTTTGGCAACGAAATTTGGCATTCGACGCTCGGAGACCGGAGCGCCGATGGGCGTGAGCGGAAGGCCGGATTATGTCCGGCAAGCATGCGAAGCCAGTCTCCGGCGTCTGGGCGTGGAGACGATTGATCTTTACTATCAGCATCGAGTTGACCCGGAAACTCCAATTGAAGAAACCGTTGGGGCGATGGCTGAACTGGTTGAGGCCGGCAAGGTTCGCTACCTGGGTCTATCGGAAGCTGCACCACAGACCATACGCCGCGCTCATGCTATCCATCCCATTGCAGCGCTGCAAACGGAATATTCCCTGTGGACTCGCGATCCAGAGCCGGAGATTCTTCCACTCGTCCGCGAGCTTGGAATCGCTTTTGTTGCTTACAGCCCACTGGGGCGTGGATTTTTGACCGGACGCTTCCGCAAGCTGGAAGACCTGGACCCAACAGACACGCGACGCAATCACCCGCGCTTTCAGGGTGAAAACTTTGCGGCCAATCTCAAGCTGGTTGCCTTCATTGAATCTCTGGCCGCGAAGAAGGGCTGTACCGCGTCCCAGTTGGCTCTTGCATGGTTGCTGGCTCAGGGGAACGATATCTTTCCCATTCCAGGCACCAAGCGAGTTGCCTATCTGGAGCAGAATCTGGGCGCTTTGGAGATCACATGCAGCGCGGAAGAATTGGCAGAGATGGATCGCGTACTGGGCCGTGATGCCGCACGAGGACAGCGCTATCCTGAGGCAACCATGCGAATGGTGAACCGCTGAAATCTGCGGCGATGACGACGAGATGCCGCCCACGTTGGACTCAGAGTCAAAGCCGGAGCCTCAACCTTCGATCTCGCTGCGCAATCGGGCAATTGTCTCCTGGCTAATCACGGGCATGGCACCAGCCTGCGAGGCGATGTAGCTACCCCATCGGTTACCCGCCTCATTCAATGTCTTCAAAGGCGCTGCCTGGAGCAAATAGTGAGTCATGGCTGCGGTAAAGGCGTCTCCTGCGCCAATGGCGTCTACCACCTGCGTCGGCACTCCCGGATGGCGATGCCAGTCGTTGCGGTTGACCAGCAGGCTGCCCTCACCTCCGCACGTTACAGCCACCAAACGCAAGCCGGGGAAGTGCTCCAGCATCGCCTCAGCCCCGGCACGCAGGGCATCGGCTGCGTTTTGCACGACCAACCCAATCAGACCAAGAACCCGCGGAACTTCCAGGTCGTTCATCTTGACCACGCTGGCAAGCTCGATTGAAGCGCGCAGAATCTCTGCGGAAAAATAAGGGTCGCGCAGGTTGACATCGAAGATTCGTTCACACCTGGGCGGCGCGGATTGTACGAGTGAATCAATCGTCTGACGCGAGACTGCATGGCGTTGTCCCAGACTTCCAAAACACAGCGCGTCTGCCTGTTGAACGGCTTCGATCCAGGCCGCTGTCTTCTCCATAAAATCCCAGGCTGCCGGAGCATGAATGACGTAGCTTGGTTGCCCGTCCGCCAACTCCACAGTGACACGCCCGGTCTCATGCTGCGCGTCGCTTTGCAGCAGACTCACGTCTACCGGATAACCGCGCAGAATGCTGAGCGTCTGCTGCGCCAGATCATCCTGTCCGATGCGGCTCAGGATGGTCGCATGGTTGCCCAATCGACCGGACATCACGCTGTAATTGGCAGGCGCACCCCCCAACTGCTGCCCGGATGGAAGCACGTCCCAAAGCAATTCTCCGATGCCCAATATCCGACGCAAACTCAACTCCTGGTGACGAAACCTGACCTTGAGAATGGCTGCAACCGTGCTGGAATCGTCAAGGTCTGATTGTAAGGCGCGGCGGCAGCTTCCCGCACGGAAGTTCAGCGCAATCCATTCGCGCCTCGGTCGACCGTGCATCCGTGACAAGGGTTCCCGGTTCGCGATACCCTAAGCCGTACTGATTTGGAAACGAGGATGTACCAGGAGCACACATTATGCCCATACAGCCAACTGAGAATATCTGGCGCAACGGCAGCCTGATTCCCTGGGAACAGGCAAATATCCACGTGATGAGTCATGTGGTTCACTACGGGTCGAGCGTTTTTGAGGGAATACGCTGCTACGGACAGCCGTCCGGAGCCGCGATTTTCCGCCTGCCCGAGCACATGCAGCGGCTGATCGATTCGGCCAAAATCTATCGCATGGCTCTACCCTATTCCCTCGACGAACTGTGCGCGGCCGTCGTCGAGACGGTTGAAGCCAATGGCATTGCGCCTTGCTACATTCGACCGATTGCCATGCGCGGCTACGGTGAAATTGGCATCAACCCTTCCAAATGCCCGGTGGATGTGTTTATCGCAAACTTCCCCTGGGGAAAATATGTGGCTGCCGAGCACGGTGGCGCGGATGTCTGCATCAGCAGTTGGAATAGGCTGGCACCAAACACGATGCCCGCCTTGGCCAAAGCCGGCGCAAACTACATGAACTCGCAGTTAATTCGCATGGAAGCCGATGTCAACGGATATGCCGAGGGCATTGCTCTGGACGTGAATGGGCTGGTCTCTGAGGGTTCTGGAGAAAATGTCTTTGTGGTACGCAGCGGTGTGCTTTACACGCCGCCACTGGCCAACTCAGCGCTCTCAGGCATCACGCGTGACTCCGTGCTGACCATTGCTCGACACCTCGGCCTGCCTGTTGTGGAGCAGTCGATCCCGCGAGAGATGCTCTATATCGCAGATGAGGTCTTCTTCACCGGCACAGCCGCGGAAGTTTCTCCCATCCGGTCCATTGATCGCATTGTGATTGGAGATGGGACCACCGGGCCTGTGAGCCAGCAGATCGCCGACGAATTTTTCGGCATCGCCAACGGGCTGAAACCAGATCGATTCGGATGGTTGACGCCGGTCAAAGTCACGGCATCGGAAGCCGTAACTGTCTGACACACTCACATGCCGCAAAAACATAAACCCAGGAGTGCAGCCAGGAACAGGCGGCACTCCTGGGTTTGTAGCATCTTGTGTGCAGGTGTTGTCACCGCGTGGACGACGCTTCACCTGTCATGCGCAAGACGACGCTTCCATGCGCAGCCAGTGGCACGCTCACTGCTGCCGGAGCCAACCATGTCTTTTCATCCGTCAGATCGTGGATCCGGCTTGCAGCATGACCGTCTGCTGTCTTGAGCAACTTCCAGTTCAGCGATGCCACAGTAGGCGCTTCGCCAAGATTAAAAACAGCCAGATAACGCCCGGCAAACGTGCCGCTGGGGATGGTCGATTCCCAGACACGCAACAGGCTGCTTCCACTTTGAAGATCCGTGCGAGGATGTCCGTCTCCCTGCTGGTTCAACGCGATCAGCAGCTTGTTCTGCATCAGGGCACGCGTGGGATGATCCAGCAGCGTGAGATTGGCCCCCAGAATCAGCGGCGAGCGCGCAACTGACCAAAGCGTGAACTCGGTCTGCTCTTCGGTTTGGGTCAGGCGCGAAGCTCGCGCAGTTCCCCAACCTGGATGCGGCTCGAGCGCACCAAAGGGTAGCATGTCTTCATCCGGCCAGTGGCCCGGAGCGGCCCAACGATTCCACTGCGCCAGGCGGTCAAATGCCTGTCGCGTACCCAGCGGAAACTCCGATTTGCCCGGCTCAGCAACATGTGACCATACATCCCAGTGATCGTCCGAGATACGCCACATCTGCGCATACTGCGCCACCTCGGAAGCATGCCCCAGCGAGGTTGGACCCGGAGACAGGCTCAGCACAATTCGACGGCCGGTTTTGTGAATGGCGGCGGCAATCTGGCGTATCTCCGTCGGCTTGTAGGGATGGTCTGAAATGCAATCTACCTTGAGAAAATCCACGCCCCACGAGGCATACAGCCCGATCATGGAGTCGTACCATGCCTGACCGGCGGCATTGTCTCGCACACCATAGTTGCCATCATCCCAGGGGCAAGCGTCGCTCGTATCGCCTGCATCGGCCGTCGTGAAAGGTGAACCTGCGATCGGTAGATTGCGCCGTACGCTTTCTCGAGGAATTCCCCGGATCAGGTGAATCCCGAAGAGCAATCCCTGAGCATGAACCCGATCGGCGATGGGCTTCAACCCGGCTCCGCCTGCTGCGGAAGGAAATCGCTCCACGGCAGGAATCAGACGGCCATGCGCATCCAGTTGAAAATGCTGTTCCGCAGCCTTGGAAGCAAGCGGGTTCTGCATGTACCAGCCTTCGTCAATGACAGCATATTGCCAGCCAAACGAATGCATGGAAGCCAGCACGGCCACGTTGTCACGAAACTGTGATTCCGTAATGGTGAAACCATAAGCATCCCAACTGTTCCAACCCATGGGAGGCGTTGCAGCAAGCATGGAAGGATGCGACGACTGCGCCGATGCTGCCCTCATGATAAGTGCAAACAGAGTCAAGCAGAGTGCGATACGAAGACGGTATGCGAGCATGCAGGCATCCTACACCAAATCGCTTTGCTCACAAATGGCAATCCAACCATTCAAAGGCAATCACTGTCTGCTAATCTTCTGCATGAGGCTCTGAAGGATGAAGAAGCGTTTACGCATGACACACAGCCGCTCCGCTCTGTTGCGTCACTTCTTTCTTCCTGCATTTTGCTGGTTCTTCCTCGCCTTTTCGTCGTGTTTCGCACAGTCATCTGCATCGACCAGCCTTCCCGTCATCCACTCGGATCATGGGCCAAACTCTGCCGCGGCACAACGCGCGCACTACGTCGTGCTTGCCTCTCTCGATGGATTTCGCTGGGACTATGCGCACCGAGATCAGGCGCAGCATCTGCTAGAACTTGGTCACGATGGAGTCTGGGCACCGCAAGGCATGTTGCCTAGCTATCCTTCGCTCACCTTTCCCAATCATCTCTCCATCATCACGGGACTGTACCCGGAGCATCACGGCATTGTGGGCAACAGTTTTCGCGATGAACAGCGGCAGGCTCTGGGGAAATCGGCCATCTATTCCATCCGCGATGCAAGTGCAGTAACCGACGGAAGTTGGTATAGCGGCATTCCGCTGTGGTCTTTGGCCGAGGCGCAGGGAATGCGAACAGCCTGCCTCTTCTGGCCAGGCTCTGAAGCAGAAATCGCAGGGGAACGTCCTTCTGAATATCTGAAATTTGACGATCACATCGATGAGTCTCGCCGCATCTCACAGGTGGCGGCGTGGCTTCGTGAACCAGCTTCACAGCGTCCACACTTCATTACTCTCTATTTTTCTGATGCCGATCATGCAGGACACGCTTATGGTCCTGACGCGCCGGAAACCCACGCGGCCATTCATCATCTCGACACCATGATCGGACTTTTGCGCGACACTCTGCTGGCGACTAAGCTCCCCATTGACCTGATCGTCGTCAGCGATCACGGAATGGCGAAGACTCAGGGACCGTGGATCACGCTCAGCGATTTTGCGGACCTCACCGGGTTTGAGACAGACGGGCCCCTGCTCTATGCAAAGAGTGAAGCCGACCGACAACGCGTCTATGACCAGCTCAAGCATGCGTCAGACAAATTTGTGGCTTATCGGCTGCGCGATGTTCCCGCTGCGCTGCACTTCAACACCAATGCGCGCGCCGGCGACCCTGTGGTTATCCCGACTGGCCCGTATGCAATCCGCGCTCGTCGCCCCGCAAATAACAAGCCGGGGATCGATATGGCAAATCTGCCACCCGCCGCAGGATCGCATGGGTATGATCCGCGCCGTATGCCAGAGATGAAAGCAAGCTTTTTTGCTGCCGGACCTGATATTTTCCAAGGCAAGACGGTTGCACCGTTTGAGAATGTAAATTTATATCCATGGATTGCGCATATTCTCGATCTCAAACTGCCACGCACAGCGCCGCCTTCGGACGGCAAACTCAATATTCTCTCCGGATCTCTGCGTGATCGTGGAAGCATGGGCGACTCGATGACAATGGAGCACAAACATTGAAGACGATTCTCGGAATCGACGGTGGGGGCACCAATACGCGCGGCATCATTCAGTGCGGCGGAGAAACAATTGCACATGCGCGCGGCGGATCGATCAAGCGCCTGCGCGTGGGCGTGGAGCAAGCCACAACCAACCTGCGGTCGCTCATGCATGAACTCTACCAGCAGGCCGGAGTCACCCGTGTTGATGCCGCTTCGGCTGGGATTGCCAGCGCTTCCCTTCCCGGCGTCGCTGAGTGGATCACTGATATCTTTCACGAGTTTTATGTAGCGCGCTCCGAGGTCGTCGGCGATGAGGTCATCGCTTTGGATGCTGCTTTTCACGGTGGAGCAGGAATTCTACAGATCGCCGGAACAGGCTCCAACTGCATTGGACGCACGGCTTCCGGCACACTGGCCTCCGCAGGTGGATATAGTTCCACACTGGGCGATGAAGGCTCCGGTTATTGGATTGGACTTCATGCAGTTCGTCGAGGACTGCGCGCATATGATCGTGACCAGCCTGCACGCGTTCTGCATGAGGTGAGTGCTTTGTGGAAAACACCCACGCTGACCGATCTCGTGCTTTACGGCAACGCCACTCCCGGCCCAGACTTTGCCGCGCTCGCTCCCATCGTCTCGCAGCTAGCGCTGGAGGGCGACCCGGTTGCTCTTTCCGTGCTGGAACAGGCGGCAGTGGACCTTGCAGAGTTTGTGCTCACTGTGCACAAAAAGCTGCTTCGGACGGAGCCATCCGTAACCGCAATTCCGGTTGCGTGGACCGGAAGTGTGCTGGAAAAAATCGACATCGTGCGGGAGAAATTTGCCTCGATCCTGCGCACTGCCATGCCTGGAATTGAGATCGATACCAAAGCAACCGTGTCTATCGACGGAGCGCTATGGCGTGCGCAGCAACTGGCTAACCACGAGCTACAGGAACTCCCCCAACCAGCGACGCAATGAGCCTGCCATCGTCAGCGAGCGCGACAATATCCGCTCGCTTGCCCGGACTGAGATAGCCGCGCTCTTCGACGCCAATCATCTGCGCAGGATTGCGCGTCAGCAATGGCAGCAACTCTGCCAAGCCTGCTCCGGTAAACGCGATCATGTTCTTCAACGCCTGATCGAGCGTGAGCACGCTCCCAGCCAGAACTCCGTTTGCTGTGGCCCTTCCGTTGGCCACCTGCACGAGCATTCCACCCAGCCGATACTCTCCATCCGGCATGCCTGTGGCGGCCATGGCGTCCGTCACCAGAATGCCGCGTTGCGAGCCTTTCAATCGCCACCATAGCTGCACCATTCTTGGGTCCACATGAATTCCGTCGCAGATCAGTTCCGCAAACAAAGCTGACTCGCTCAGCACAACACCGGCAATGCCCGGCTCGCGATGATCGAGGGAACGCATTGCATTGAATGTGTGCGTCGCCGAGGTCGCTCCGGCGTGGATCAGCCGTTCTGCCTCCGCAGCCGTCGCATTGGAGTGCCCCATGGAAACCCGGACTCCACGTTGCGTCGCATGACGTGTCAGAGCTTCGGCACCCGGCAACTCCGGAGCCAGAGTCATCAACCGAACCATTCCATCTGCCGCTTCAAAAAGCTGATCGAATATCTCAATCGAAGGCTCGCGCAAATCCTCTACCGGATGTACCCCGCGCTTAGCGTGCGATAAAAACGGGCCTTCCAGATGAACTCCGCAGGCCATAGCGCCAGGCCACTCGTGGATTAAGCGAAGTTGCCGCGCCAGGTTGGAAAGCGACTTCATGGTGACATCGAGAGGAGCCGTCACCGTAGTTGCAAGAAAACTTCCCGTACCGTGTTGCCCCAGAAAGCGGCTGATTGCCAGGAGAGCATCCGAGCTGCCTTCCATCACATCGTGCCCGGCGCAACCATGTATGTGGACATCCAGAAATGCCGGAGCAATCATGGAACCGCTGTAGTCCAGAATCGCCGCATCACGCGGCATCTCACCATCCTGACGACTCGTGATCGACAGGATCCGATCCTCGTCGACCACGATCATCGGTTCAGGCAACATGCCTGTCTCTGTCCACAACCACGAAGCAACGATGACCTTCTGCATGCAGGCATCATCGCAGGATGGAGCCAGCACCAGCAAGGTGCCGACAACGCGACTTGGTGCCTTCTGGCTCCCCCTGGTTTGCCGTACCCGCCTTTGCCGACAGTTGTAGACTCATGGTATGCAGCAACGCATTGGAATTCATCTCGGCACCGCGGGCGGAGCCTGGAAAGCCGTCCAGCGTGCGACGGAAATCGGCGCAAATACCTTTCAGATATTCTCCTCCAGTCCGCGAATGTGGCACGCACCGAGCGTAGCGCCCGATCAGGCAGAGAAGATGCGTGCGATGCGCAGTCAGTTCGAAGTGGGTCCGCTCGTGATTCACGCCAGCTATCTGGTCAATGTGTGCAGCCAGAACCAGGATGTGCGACAGAAAAGCACATTGGCGTTCCGCGGCGAAGTGGAGCGCGCGCTCGCATGGGGCGCAGAATATCTGGTTCTTCACCCTGGCTCTTGGAAGGGATTGACGCGTGAAGAAGGTCTGCGCCTTGCAACAGAAACGATTGCAACCGCTGTCGACGGTTTACCTTGGCAGGAAACTTCGTTTCAGATTCTGATCGAGAACACGGCAGGGGCAGAGTTTTCGCTCGGCGGCACGTTTGAGCAGGTCGCCGAACTGGTGGACCGCCTGCGCCCCAAGGCCCCAGTTGCCGTCTGCCTCGATACCTGTCACACCTTCGTTGCCGGCTATGATCTGCGCGGCGATTCCGGCTACGAAGAAACCATCCAACGGGTGGAGTCGACGATCGGCACCGCAATCGTAAAGGTCTGGCATTGCAATGACGCAAAAGCAGCGCTTGGATCAAAGTTGGATCGCCATGAACACATCGGGGCAGGCACGCTTGGCAGCGAACCCTTTCGTCGACTGCTGCGCGATCTAAGATTTGCACATTGTGCCTTCATTGCAGAAACGCCGATGGATGAACCCGACGATGACCTGCGCAATGTGCGGATATTGCGCAGCCTTGCCTCGGAAGCGTGACCCATGATCCAGTCCAATGCAAGCTCTTCGTCGTCGCTTACACCGGAGCAGATTCGCAATGGCCTGGGGTTGTTCATCGATCCAGCCCGCATACTCATTCGCGAAATCGACCGCGTTGCCTTTGCTTCCGATGCAAGTTTTTATCGCTTGACTCCGCTCGCTGTCGTGCAACCGCGAAGCCATGAAGAAGTTGCTGCACTGTTTTGCTTCAGTCGCCAACACTCGATCCCCTTGGTCTTTCGTGCAGGTGGAACGAGTCTTTCCGGTCAAAGCATCACGGACGGAATTCTGGTCGATGTGGGCCGCTACATGCGCTCACTGCGTGTTGAGGACAACGGCAAAGCCATTCGCCTCCAACCCGGCGTCATCGGCAAACATGCCAACGATGCACTACAACTGTATCGAGCCAGGATCGGCCCTGATCCGGCCTCCATCAACAGTTGTCGCATCGGTGGAATTCTCTCCAACAACGCAAGCGGAATGTGCTGTGGAGTTGTACAGAACGCATATCATACGCTGCGCTCGATCACCTTCATGCTTCCTTCCGGAACCCTGATCGATAGCGCCTCTCCACGGGCTGATAATCAACTGGAAGAGCAGGAACCTGAACTCTGCAACGGTCTCCGGGAACTGCGCAAAAGCATCCTAATACACAGCAATCTGGCGACAAAGATTCGCCAGAAATACAGGACAAAAAACACCACTGGATACAGCTTGAATGCTTTCCTGGACTTTGAACGTCCCGTGGACATTTTCAGCCATCTTTTAATCGGCGCTGAAGGCACACTGGGCTGGATTGCGGAGGCCGTTTTGAATACGGTTCCCGATAAGCCAATCAAATCCACCGGGCTGCTTTTCTTCGACTCGCTCCGTACAGCCTGCTCTGCAATTCAACCGCTGAAGGAAGCCGGCGCAGCAGCACTGGAACTGATGGACAGAGCGGCCTTGCGTTCTGTTGAAAACCAGTCCGGCATGCCCCTGGAGTTGAAAGAACTGCCACTCGAAGCAGCCGCTTTGTTGATTGAATTTCAGTATGCGCAGGAAGATGAGTTCATCGCGCATCAGCCCATTGCCGAAGCCTGTGTTTCCAGCCTGAATGGATGTGCGCCAACCACGCTGACGCGCAATCCTGTCACTCAGGCGCAGCTTTGGAAGATGCGGAAAGGCATGTTCCCGTCTATTGGAGCCGTTCGCGCAGCGGGCACGACGGCCATCATTGAAGACGTGGCTTTTCCGGTTGAACGGCTTGCGGATGCGGCTCTGGACCTTCGTCGGGCGCTCGATCAGCATGGCTATCACGATGCCATTCTCTTTGGCCATGCCAAGGATGGAAATCTCCACTTCGTGCTCACTCAAGGGTTCCGTCATGCGCAGGAGATTGATCGATATCGAAGGTTCATAGATGAGTTGGTTTCACTTGTCGTCTCGCGATATGACGGAGCTTTGAAGGCGGAGCATGGAACCGGCAGGAACATGGCTCCGTTTGTGGAAACGGAGTGGGGGCCGGAAGCGATGCAAATCATGCGTCGAATCAAATATCTGGTCGATCCAGATTATCTGCTCAACCCGGGCGTCATCCTCAATGGCGATCCGCAGGCTCACCTGAAAGATCTGAAAGGTTTTCCCGAAGTCGAAGCAGAGGTCGATAAGTGCATTGAATGCGGCTACTGCGAGCCGCACTGCCCCAGCCGCGATCTGTCGCTGACCCCGCGGCAAAGAATCGTCGTTCGACGCGAGATGCAACGGCTCCGCGATGAGGACACAAGTCCCTCGACTCTTGCATCACTCGAAGCCGACTTCCCATATATGGCTTTGGACACCTGCGCTGTGGATGGACTCTGCGCATCCGAGTGTCCCGTCGGCATCGATACAGGACAACTGACCAAGCGATTCCGCGCAGATCGACATTCTCTGCTTAGCCAAAAGATCGCTCGTCAGATTGCGCAGCACTTCAACGCTGTTGAGATTTCAGCACGACTCCTCTTGCGTGCTGGGCATGGGATGCAAAAGCTCCTGGGAGCACGACGCGTCGCGCAGTGGACACATTCGATCAGTCGCCTATCCCGACGCTGGCTCGATGAGCCGTTCTGGCAATGGTCTGCCGAGATGCCGCTACCTGCAAAGGTACAGCCTCCGCTGCATCAGGCACCGCCTTTCGATGCTGTGTGGTTTCCTGCCTGCATCACACGCGTCATGGGAAAATTGCCCGATGAACCTCAAGCGGATGATCCCACAACGGTGGTCCTGCGCCTGGCGCAACGCGCCGGCATTCGCCTCTTTGTCCCACCTGACATCGCAGGCAACTGCTGTGGCGTTCCCTTTTCTTCCAAGGGATTCACCGCTGCTCACGAGCACACGCTGAATCAGATCATCGAAAGCATGGATCGCTGGTCGAATCATGGACAGATTCCTATCGTGGTGGATACAAGTCCATGCACTCTTGGCCTGCGCACTGCGCGATCCCATCTTTCAATGATCAACCAGATACGCTGGGATCGTTTGACGATTCTCGATAGCATTGATTTCGTTCATGACACGATGATGCCACGTCTTTCCCTCCGTCAAACAGCCGCTTCGGTTGCGCTGCATACCGTCTGCTCGGCTGTAAAGATGAAGTCTCAATCAAAATTTGTTTCCATCGCGAACGCATGCAGCCAGCATGTCGTAGTGCCCGAGCACGGTGGCTGTTGCGCGTTTGCAGGCGACCGGGGACTGCTGGTGCCGGAACTCACAGCGTCCGCCACATCAGAAATGGCACAATCCATCCTTGCGCAGAAACCGGATCGTTGCTACTCCAGCAGCCGCACTTGCGAAATGGCCATGACCCGCGCTACAGGTTTAACGTTCCGATCCTACCTGTATCTACTGGATGAATCTTCCGTCGCCCAACCGTGATGCCTCGCGCAAAATGCGCACGATGCCGCACTCCGCTACAATCAGGACTGGAGGAGTACGCATACTATGGCACGGAAATCTCTGATTGCCGCCAACTGGAAGATGTATAAAACACCGGACGAAGCGCTCACTTTCGTCCAGGCTTTTTTACCGTTGGTCGCCAACCATACACGCGATGAAATTGCCCTGTTTCCATCCGTCACCTCGCTGGCAACGGTTGTCCATGCAGCGGCCGGATCCAACATCCAGGTTGGCTTGCAAAATATGCACTATGAGAACGAGGGCGCTTACACGGGTGAGACTTCTCCCATCATGCTGAAGGCTGTGAGGGCAACACACACCTTGATTGGCCACTCCGAGCGACGGCAATACTTTGCAGAAACTGATGCCATTGTGAACAAGAAGCTTCATGCCGCGCTTGCCCATGGCATCGTTCCCGTTGTCTGCATCGGCGAATCTCTGGTCGAACGGGAAGCTGGAGAAACGGCCTCTGTATTGAAGACACAATTGACAGGAGGGCTGAGTGGCATCGCAGCCGAGCAGGCAGCACCAATCGTGATTGCCTACGAGCCTGTCTGGGCCATCGGCACTGGGAAAACAGCAACGCCGCAAATGGCTGTGGAAGCTCATCGCATCGTCCGCGCGGAAGTTGCTCGACTTCTGGGCAGCGAGATTGCCTCAGCCATCCGCATTCTCTATGGCGGTTCCGTCAAGCCAGAGAATGCGTCGTCGCTGCTCAACGAGGAGGAGATTGATGGCGCACTCGTGGGAGGAGCTAGCCTCAAGCCTGATTCCTTCGCGGCCATCGTTCACTATTGAGCGTTACCGGGCGGGAGTTTCCAGAAAATTCCCGCCTTCCCGATCACAGTTCAGCCCGAAAGTCTGCTTGCGTTTTGCCATGAAGAGCAATCTCAGAGAGCGCGCACCATCCCAACACAAGCCAAGCAGGACACGAAGCGCCTCGAAGCACGATGCGCAGACTCCGCGTCCGTGGCAGGATATTTCTTTTGACCTTCGCAAGGCAGACCCTCAGTTTCCGAACATCTCTCTTCGCTGGCTACTCCAGGCCATTGGCTTCACGTTTCTGAGCGCAGGATTCTGTGCGTGGCTTCTCTTGTGTTTGCTCTTCTGGCAGGGTAGCTGGCAACTTCTTTACCATCCGACCCACGCAGTTTCTGTAACGCCCACAAACTTTTCTCTGCACTACCAGTCCGTGAGCTTCGACGCCTCGGAGACTGGCGTGGCGCAACTGACCGGCTGGTGGATTCCTGCCGATTCCGCGCCTTCACTAACGGCCATCCTTGTGCTGCATGGAGCCAGCGGAAACATCAGCGATACTCTGCCGCTCGATGCATGGCTGCATCAATCGCATCAGAACGTTTTTGTCTTTGACTACCGCGGTTACGGCAAGAGTGCTCCGGGCAGGCCTTCCGAAAAACAGGCTCTCCGCGATGCTGACCGTGCATTAGCCTGGATCACCGACACCCGGCATATTTCGCCAGCCCACATCGTACTCTGGGGAACTGGTCTCGGCGCAGACATTGCAGCCGAACTTGCAGTCGAACACCCTGAAGCTGGCGGTGTCGTTCTCGACCAGCCCTTGCAGCATCCGCTGGATGCGATTCTGGCCGATCCACGCAGTCATCTGGTTCCTGCTCACTGGCTGCTTCAGGATCACTACAATCTGTCTCAGACAGCACGCGCTTTGAAGATTCCGTCGCTGTGGCTGTTCAATGCCACAGAACCAACGCCGCTGGCTTATCGCCAGAATGCCCGTGAGAAAACAGCCCTCTCGTTCAAGATGCCCTACGAAACCGATCCGCAAGCAGCTCCAGCGGTCATGCGCTGGATCGATGATTTGCTATCGTTTTCTTCGTCGCGATGAACTTCCGCAAACGCATCAAAACACTCCAGCTTTACCGTTCCATCCGCTCGATAGTGGGTGTGAATCCTTTCCAGTGTGCTGTTCTTCTGCGGAAAATCGTTCCGATAATGTGCCCCGCGACTCTCGCATCGCGCGATTGCACACTCCAGCAACGCTCTGGAGACTTCGATCCGCGCCCGTGCCTCTGTAGCAACACGAGACGTAGATGCGCTGTTTTGAATGGAACAAACTTCCTCCGAGATCTTTTTCAGCGCCTCTCGCCCCTCATGCATTCGCTCGGCATCACGCAGTAAGCCGGCGCATCTCCACATCATCCCACGCAGCGCATGGATAGCTGCTTCCAGGCGCTCGTTCGCTTCCACATTCGATACAGCCATCCACTGCTGCGAGGAAGAAGCATCTTCCCTGGTTTTGGGAATCGGAAGTTGTTCGCTATCAATAGCCATAGCCTTCGCAGCGCGCGCGCCAAAGACCAGGCCTTCCAGCAAGGAGTTGGAGGCCAGACGATTCGCTCCATGCACACCTGTCGCCGCCACTTCGCCAGCAGCAAACAGTCCCGCTACATTTGTCCTCCCGCAGAGATCAGTCTTCACCCCACCCATCATGTAGTGCGCTGCCGGACTGACCGGAATTCGATCTCGATCCAGTCGCAGGCGATGCTCTGCCAGAAACCGACTAATGCCCGGAAACCGCTCCGTTAGTTGGATCCCTCGCACCGAGCGCATGTCCAGAAAAATTTTCCCGGGCTGTTTCGCTCCGTCTGCAAAACTCTCCTTCACCATGGCGCGCGCAACAATATCTCTCGGAGCCAGTTCCATCAATGGATGCACTCGCTCCATAAAGCGCTTACCTGCGGCATTCACGAGATGCGCACCCTCTCCGCGCAATGCCTCAGAGAGGAGAAATCGCGGCACACCCGGAATGCTCAGCGCAGTGGGGTGAAATTGATACATTTCCATATCGACGAGTACGGCCCCGGCTCTCAATGCCAACAGCAATCCATCGCCCGTTGCAACGGCAGGATTGGTTGTTTCGCTGAAGACCTGCCCTGCGCCGCCCGTGGCCAACAGCGTAGCCCGCGATAACACATGCTGACTTCTCCCTTCGGCATCTCGCAACTCCGCACCCACTACGCGCTGGTCGTCCATCAGCAATGCGCACGCGGTCATCCACTCCGCAAACTCAATGTTTTTCTCCGACTGGGCTACAGCGGCCAATGCGCGGCCAATCTCCGCTCCGGTTGCATCCCCATTGGCATGCAAAATTCGCGCAACACTGTGCGCACCTTCCCGAGTCCGCAACAGAGTCTCACCATTTCGATCAAAGTGGGTTCCCCACTTCAGCAGTTCGTCCACACGTTCCGGACCCTCACGCACCAGAATCTCCGCTGCAGCGCGATCCACAAGTCCGTCACCAGCATCCAACGTATCCTGCAGATGCGATGCCACGTCGCTTGCCCCACCCATCGCCACAGCTATCCCGCCCTGTGCGTAGTGAGTATTCGATTCCCATCTGGCTTCTTTCGTCACCACCAGAACACGGCCATGCTCGGCCAGCGTCATCGCCGCTCGAAGCCCGGCAATTCCCGCTCCGAGCACAAGAAAATCCACCATTCGCGCAGAGTCTTTTTCACTCTCTCCCATAACGTTTCAGGCTACCACTCCTGCCACATTCAGAGTCGACTCGCTCAATTCGCGCTTTCATCACATGCGATACGATGAAGAGTATGCAGACGATTCAGGTGCGGACCCAATCGACGGATTATCCCGTGCATGTCGGGACGGGATTGCTCACCGAAATCACACGCTTCATCCGTAGCGCGTTGCGCAAAAGAAGCGCCGCAACGGCTATCAAGTCTTCTGCGCTCCCGCAACGAATCTTTGTGCTCACCTCGCCTGAGATTTGGGCGCTCTGGTCTTCGCGCTTCCTTCAAAGCTTTGACTCACCACCCATTGTGCTGTTTCTGCCTGCCGGAGAGCGATTCAAGACGCTTGCCAGCATCGAGAAACTCAGCCGTCAGATGGCTGCCGCAGGCGGTGATCGCAGCTCGTTGCTGATTGCCTTTGGCGGTGGCATCATCGGCGATGTAGGCGGATTCCTGGCTGCCATCTTTATGCGTGGCATACCCTTTGTTCAGATTCCCACCACATTTCTCGCTCAGGTTGACTCCTCCATCGGCGGCAAAACAGGAGTCAATCTGCCCGAAGGCAAAAATCTCGTGGGAGCCTTTCATCACCCGCTTGTCGTCATCGCAGATATTGAAGTTCTGTCCACACTGCCTGACCGAGAACTTCGCGCCGGTTTCATAGAAAGTCTCAAAGCAGGCGTCATCCGCGATCGTGCTCTGTTTCGTTTCATGATCGCCAACTCCAAATCTCTGATCGAGCGCGATGCCGCAGTAATCCAGAAAGTGATCGTGGCTTCCATCCGAATGAAGGCTGAGGTTGTCGGTGCGGACGAGCACGAGGGCGGCTTACGCATGATTTTGAATCTGGGCCATACTCTCGGACATGCAATCGAAGCCGCGACCCGTTATCGCCAGTTGTTGCACGGCGAAGCTGTGGCATGGGGCATGATTGCCGCTTTCTTTGTAGCGCGCGAACGCACCACAATCTCCGCTGCCGAATTCGATCGATTGCTCTCTGCGGTCATGCTCTACGGCCCATTCCCGCCGCTTCACCTGCGCGCAGATCGTTTGGTCGCGCTCACTGCCCGAGACAAGAAGCACCTCGGCAATCTGCGGCGATTTATTCTTCCGGTTGGCATCGGCAATGCCGTAGTCGCAGAGGACGTTACCCCAGATGAACTACTCCAGGCTGCGCGCGCAATGCTCTCGATGGCCGCCATCCATGCGCAGGAGATACCAGTATGACCACCAGGCAACCCTCCGCTGGCGCACTGCCGGAAGGAGCCAGGGACGAACAAAGCGCAGCTCATTCCGTGCGTCAGATGTTCAACTCCATTGCGCCACGATACGACCTGCTCAACCATCTACTTTCAGCCAATGTTGATCGTCTCTGGTGGTGGCGCGCAGCCCGCACATTTCGCGCAGTATTGGCGCGCCCGGATGCATTGATTGTTGACCTCTGCTGCGGCACCGGCGATATGACGATGGCCTTGCTGCGCCGCCGCCCCGCTGAATCCAAACCCATTCTGGCAGCTGATTTTGCTCATGAAATGTTACGCCGCGGCTCAGCCAAGTTCTCTCAGCGCGGAGCATTTGCCATCGAAGCGGATGCGCTTCACCTGCCCTTGCGCGATGCATCAGCAGACCTGATCACAACCGCATTCGGCTTCCGCAATCTAGCCAATTACGCTCAGGGACTTCGCGAATTTGCACGCGTCCTGCGCCCGGGCGGTCAACTCGGCATCCTCGACTTCAGCGAACCCGAAGGTTTGCCGGGCAAAGCATATCAGTGGTATTTTCGTCACGTCGTTCCCGCTATTGGCAAGCTGGTCTATGGGCAATCTGGCCCTTATGAGTATCTTCCTGAGTCTGTTCGTCGCTTCCCTGCTCCTCATCAGCTTGTCGCGCAAATCGAAGCCTCGGGTTTTGTGAATGTACAGTGGACCCCGTACACGCTGGGAATTGCCGGGCTGTACACGGCCACGCGAAGCAATGATCCCATTGCGGATTTTCCGCAATCGACCGACACTGGCAAATTTGAGCCGGGCAGTTTAGCCTGAATTTCCATGACCTTCACTCCGCAGCATGTAGCCGTTTCATCCGAAGCAGTCAGGGCTAAGCGAAAGGTTGCCCTGCGATCCCTGCTGGCTGCGGCTGCGATGACTGCGCTCAAGCTGACCGCCGGTCTGCTCAGCGGTTCGCTCGGCGTGCTCTCTGACGCCGCTCACTCTGCGCTCGATCTCGCCGGCTCTGCCATCACTTTGTTCTCGGTGCGCGTCTCCGACATGCCCGCAGATGACGATCATCCATACGGTCATGCGAAATTTGAAAATCTCTCGGCTTTTGTAGAAGCCGGGCTTATGGTTATCTCCTGCGTATGGATCCTCGTGGAAGCCGTTCGCAGAATTCTCTCCGGGGATGCGGTTGTGCAGCACTCCATCTGGCCAGTCGCAGTCCTGATTCTTTCCATTGCTGTGGACTGGTGGCGTTCCCGCGCGTTGCGCCGAGCGGCAACGCAGTTTCAAAGCACTGCCCTTGCCACAGACGCCTTTCACTTTGCCTCGGATATCTGGTCCACGCTCGCAGTCCTCTGCGGACTTAGCCTCAGTTGGCTCGGCACCAGAAATCATATCCCTTTGCTGCATTTTGCCGATCCAATCGCAGCGATCGTCGTCTCTCTCATGATTCTGCACTTCACCTGGACACTGACGAGAGGTACTGTCGGCGCTCTGCTCGACGCAGCTCCTGTGGAAGCGCGCACTCGCGTCTTGCATGCCGTCGAGTCGGTACCGGGAGTGATTGCCGTCGAGCAGGCACGAGTTCGCAGCGCCGGTTCAATCACCTTTGCCGACCTCACTCTTGCCCTCCCTCGCTCCTACACCTTCGAGCACACAGGGGAACTGGTTCGCGCCGCCACACAGGCTGTGCATAGCGTCGTTCCTGACGCCGATGTCGTCATTCACACCATTCCCCGCGAAACCGCTACCGAAAGCATCTTTGATCGCGTGCGAGCAGTCGCCGCGCGCAATAATGTCGCCGTCCATGAAGTGAGTGTCCAGTCTGTGGCCGATAAGCTTCGCGTGGAACTACATCTCGAATTGAACGAAAATCTGTCACTCGCCGAAGCACATAGCTTTGTCACCAGCATGGAGGCGGAAATTCTGCGGGAGATCCCCGAACTTTCCGAAGTCCTTACGCATATCGAAAGTGAACCCTCAACCATCGAAAATCCTGTTGTCCTCGATGACGCTGCCGAGACAAAGGAACAGTTGGAAGTACTGCGTCTGGAAAATTCATTGCGACAGACTGCCTCTCAATTCCACGAGGTTCTCGATATTCATGCCATCCTGATTGGTCGTACTGAAGATCATCTGCAGGTCAGCTTCCATTGCACCATGCCCGATGCTCTGCCAATGTCGCGTGTACATCAGGTCATCACCGATCTTGAAGATCAATTCAAACTCGTCTGCCCGGAAGTTTACAAGGTTCTCATCCATCCTGAACCACAGACCGATAACCTGCGCTGAACGGAGAACGAATCATGATTGCCTCCAGCGAGTGGAAACCAAATCAATCGAATCCACAATCATTTCTCGCACGATCAGAATCTGGCCACTGTCTCACACTTGACACCAGCGACGAGCACGCGGATGGTCCAAGCCCGGTCGAACTGGTGCTCATGGCGCTTTGCAGTTGCACCTCCGTCGATGTTGTCAGCATCCTGCAAAAAAAGCGCGAACCGCTCACAGGATTGACGGTCACGGCTCACGCTTCACGGCGCGACGAGCATCCGCGTTCGTTCCAATCCATCCGACTGGTTTACAAAGTCTCAGGGGTCGTCAATCGCAAGGCAGTGGAGGACGCCGTGGCACTATCCAAAAATAAATATTGTTCAGTCTCCGCGATGTTGACGGGGACCGCTTCCATTCATGCGGAAGTTGAATTGGATCCATCGGATTCGATTGGTGACTGACCCACCAAGCAAGCGCGCGTGAAGCAACACTGGAGCTGCCATGGCGATGGGCACATTTCGTAATGTATTTCAGACTCTGCTCCTGCTGGCTGCACTCGTGTCCACCAGCCTTCTCTTCACCGTACTCACCATGCACTTCGCCATTCACGGAGCGGAGGTGCGTGTACCTTCTCTGCACGGTATGACTCTGGAAGAAGCGCGAACTCAGACTGCCGGACTCGACCTGAATCTCGCTGTCGATCACAGTTATTACTCGACCGACGTTGCCTCTGGGCACATCGTCAGCCAGTCACCTCCGGCTGGAACTGTGGTGCGCCGCGAATGGCAGGTACGCGTTTCACAAAGCCTGGGTCCGCAACGCGTGATCGTGCCGACAGTGATCGGCGAACAAGAACGGGCTGCCATGCTGACTCTGCGTGGAAACGGCTTGCAATCCGGCATTGCCGCCCATCTTCCTGACGATTCACAAGCTGCCGGAACGGTCATCGCTCAGGATCCCCCGGCCAAGGCCGTCGGGATTGAGCAGCCCTTTGTTCATCTTCTCGTTGCCACCCCGGACACCAGCGAGGTCAATGGATTCGTCATGCCCAACCTCGTCGGAATGTCCATCAATAATGTGCGCGCACCACTCGCCAAAGTCGGTATCGAGCTTGCTCCGCTTCGCACCGCCGACAATCCCGTGCAAAGTGTTGCCGCTGTGCTTCCGCAGGGAACCACGCCTGCTCCAGTACATCCGCTCATCCAACCCGGCTCGATCGTGCATCAGGAACCCGCTGCCGGGACTCGCATCGCAGTTGGGGACAGGGTTTTTCTCACTGTCGCGCGTTAGCGCAACTGGAGGTTTCTTGTACTCGCGGTTGTGATTTCCACCGAATGCATCATCCCCGTTGGGATGGAGGAGCTAAAACGGGTCGTGTCAGGCTTCTTGCTTCTGGCTACTGCTTATGGCTGAAATGCGCTCTACCCTGACGCGCTCCGTCGCTCCAGCATCGCGACAAAGAACCCATCCGTGCGCACCACCCGCTCCGCATCCAGTTGCTTCGGCAGCAGCCAGAGCGTACCGTCCGGCTGCAATCCGCTCATAAGCGACTGCACACCCGTCTCCGTCAATCGTCCATCCTCTCTCAATCGAGCGACTTCATCGCGAAGCGAGCGCAAATGCCACTCCGGACGAGCCGCCAACGCAGCAGCCATCACCTGTTCATTTTCTTCCTGCTCCAGCGAGCAGGTGGAATACACGATGCGTCGAGACGACGCATCCATCGCAGCCTGCAACAGCGCGCTCTGTCGCTCCGCAAAGACGGATAAATCGTCTTCAGAAAGTCGGTGACGTATCTCCGGATTCCGTCCAAGAGTTCCAGTTCCACTGCATGGCGCATCCACCAGAACCAGATCCCATTGTCGGACTGGCGGATGCGCAATCGACTCCACGGCATCCGCGTGATGCATCCGAATGCGTTCTGCCCAGGGGAACGAGTTCATCGCCGCCATCCGCTCTCGCATCGCTTCCAGCCGTAGCCCGCTCACATCCCATGCGTCAATCTCTGCATCCGGATTGTTCTCGGCAAGAATCATCGTCTTGCCCCCTGGCGCTGCGCAGCAATCCAGAATCCGCCTTCCCGCTCCAGCCAACTCAGCGACCAGTTGCGATCCTTCATCCTGCACACGTACCCTGCCGCCTCGCAGCCAATCCGCAATCCGGACTGTCGTCCCGCGCAAATGCCGCGCACACGTCAGCAGTCCTCCTGCTTCCAGCACAATCCCGGCCGCTTCCATCTCGCCCATCACTTTCGCGTCCATCATGCGCAGATGAGTCTCCGGCACTAGCTGGTCATGTTCGCAAATCCACTTCACCGGCTCCAACCCAAAATGATCGACCCACCGCTTCACCATCCATTCCGGATGTGCGGTCACCCTGGCCAGTTCCGCCGAATCATGCGCTATTGCCGCCTCGACTCGTTCCCATGCAACGGCTGCAATCCTGCGCAGAACGGCATTCACCATTCTCGACGCATGCTCGTGGCCGGCTGCGCGGCACAACGCAACACTTTCGCCAATCGCCGCATGAGCGGGAATTCTGTCCATCCACAGCAACTGATACGCACCCAATCGAAGCGCAATCCGGATCGGCAGATCGAGCTTTGCAGAGGGGCGCGCAAGATAGCCGCCGATGAGCTTATCCAGGAGTATCTGCCACCGCAGAGTGCCCATCACCAGCGCCGTGGCAAGGTCACGATCCTGCGCGCTCAGCCGAGCCACTCGCTCGCTGCGCAACAGATCATCCGCATGATCGCGTGACTTTTCCAACTGCACCAGGATGTGAAATGCAGCCGAGCGCGACGGAGCGCTCTGCATCGTTCGTCCGCGTGCTTCGCCTTGTCGCTTCGGCAACTATCCCTCCGAGCGTGAATCGACAGCCCCGAAACGCATCCCGGAAGACAGCGCGAATCCCCGCACAAACGCCGCCGCGGTTCCTCGATTGCGGCCCTCCAATTGAAGCTCTTCCATCTCCAACCACGTCGCCGCTGCGCAGGCCACAAACAACCGCTCGCCTTCCACCATCACACGACCCGGCAAAGACTCTTTCGCAATCTCCGCTCGCTCCATTCGATGCACAATCAGCTTCTTGCCTTCCCACGTCGTAAATGCTCCTGGCCACGGCTGAAATCCACGCCAGCGATTCCACAACTCCGTCGCAGTATGCGATGCAAAATCCATTCGGCCATCTTCACGCTCGAGCAACCGCGCGATCGTCGCCTGGCTTTCATCCTGCGGCCTGGGCTGAATGCTTCCATCCGCCAGCCCGGATAGCGTCTCCATCATCAGCGGAGCACCTGCGCTTGCCAGCAAGGAAAAAAGCTCAACCGCAGTATGCTCTGGCTGAATGGGTATCGCCTGTTGCAACAAAATCGGTCCAGTATCCAGCCCCACATCCAGCAGCATCGTGGTGTTTCCGGTGATCGCATCTCCCGTTGCCAACGCCCACTGTATGGGTGCGGCTCCGCGATGTCGCGGCAGTAATGAGCCGTGCAGATTGATGCAGCCAAGCGGTGGCAGCTTCAACATCCATTCCGGCAGTATCCGTCCATACGCGACCACCACCATCACATCGGGAGCTATCTGCTCCAACGTCTGCCGCAGCGCTTCGTTGCTGCGAATCTTTTCCGGCTGCGCCACGCTCAGTCCAAGCTGCTGCGCGCGCACCTTCACCGCCGGCGCAGTCATCGTCTGTTTCCGCCCCACGGGTCGATCCGGCTGCGTCATCACCAGTGCAATCTCATGTCCGGCAGCATGCAGAGCTTCCAGCGTTGGCACTGCAAATGCTGGCGTTCCGCAATACACAAGCCGCAGCTTTCTCACCACTCCCCCGCGCGCTGCATCTTGCGAATTTTGCGTAACGCCAGGTCGCGTTTCAGCCCACTGATGCGAAAAATAAACAGAACACCATCGAGATGGTCGATCTCGTGCTGCATACAGCGGGAGAGCAATTCCTCGCCCTCGGCTTCAAACCACTTTCCATGTTCATCCTGCGCTCGAACAGTCACCCTGGCGGCTCGCACCACCTTTTCGCGAATCTCCGGAAAACTCAGGCAGCCTTCTTCTTCATACAGCTTGCCGGCGCGCTCAATGATCTCCGGATTCACGAGCACCATCTTCTGCTCCGGATCTTTGCCCCCGCTCAGGTCAATCACCGTCACTCGCCTGGAAACGCCTACCTGCGGTGCTGCCAGCCCGATGCCCTGCGCCGCATACATCGTCTCGAACATGTCACTCACAAAACTCTGCAACGCGTCGTCAAAGTCCATCACCGGTTCCCCGGGTCGCTGCAACACCGGGTCGGGAAATTTTCTGATCGGTAGAATCATCCTGCCTGTCCGTATCCATTCCTGGAATATCTTCAGAATCTCCGAATCTGATCCAGATATCCGTCAAAATTTCGCTTCAGCTCGAGCGCTGAATCTCCACCAAACTTCGCAAGCACCTGTTGCGCGATGACAAAGGCAACCATAGCCTCTGCGGCCACTCCCGCGGCTGGCACCACACAGATATCCGAGCGCTCATAGCTGGCTGCCGTCGCCTCGCGCGTATCAAATCGAACCGAAGCCAGCGGCTTGCGCAGCGTTGAGATCGGCTTCAGATATCCGCGCACAATCACATCCTCTCCATTGCTGATGCCGCCTTCAATTCCACCTGCATTGTTCTGATAACGAACAAACCGCGTGGGGCGCTCATCCGAATTCGCAGCGTAGTGAATCGCATCATGCACCGCGGATCCGAAGCTCTCCGCCGCCGTGACGCCTCGTCCAATCTCCACGGCTTTCACCGCCTGCAAGCTCATCACCGACCAGGCAAGCAGGCCATCCAGCCGTTCATCCCAGTTGGCATAGGTACCCACACCTGCCGGCAAACCATGCACCACAACTTCAAAGACGCCGCCCACGGTATCGCCCGTCCGTGCGCATTCGGCCACCTCCTCGCGCATCTTCGCTTCCGTCTCGACATCGACGCAGCTCAACAGCACTTCTTCCTTGCGCGTAACTGCGAGAATCTCATCCCAGGTCGCGGGCCGGGCCAACTCCACGCGCCCCACGCGAATCACATGGCTGGCAACTTCAATTCCCAGATGCCTCAGCAGCAGCTTGGCAATGGCCCCGGCGGCCACGCGCGATGTCGACTCACGGGCAGAGGCACGCTCCAACACATACCGCGCGTCTGCAAAGTTATATTTCAAAGCCCCAGGCAAGTCCGCATGGCCAGGACGAGGCGACTCCACCGCCTGATGCTTCGATGAATCGCCCGTCTCAACCGGCAGCTTTTCCTGCCAGTTCTTCCAGTCTCGATTCTCAATCTCGATCGCAATCGGTGAGCCGATTGTCTTCCCATGACGCACGCCCGAGAGCACATGCGCCTTGTCGGTCTCAATCTTCATCCGCCCGCCTCGCCCAAAGCCCTGCTGGCGACGCCAAAGCTCGCGATTGACAAAGTCAAGATCAACAGGAACTCCCGCAGGAACTCCAGAGACGAGTGCAATCAGTGCCTCACCGTGTGATTCACCGGCCGTTTCCATTCGCAACATATCTTTTAATTGTAACGAAACGCAGGATGGGAACGAAACGTAAGCCGCTTCGCCGTCAGGCCAGGAACCAATCCCACTGCTCCCGCGTCAGCGGCACCACGGACAAACGTCCGATGATGACCAGCGGCGACTGAGCAAACAGTGGATTTGCCTTGATCAACGCAAGTTTTTTGGGCTGACGAAGGCGTTTACCTACCTTCACTCGCACCACCGGCACCTTCGGGTCCGTCGGATCCACGCTGACCACGGAACCCGTTCCCACCGCACATCGTTCATCGCCGGTATGGTAGAAAATCCATCGTGTTCCGGCCTGCATTTCGCGCAGATACTTCACCGCCTGCGGATTCGTAACCCCATCCCAGATGGTCTCACCGTCTCGTTCAAAATCTGCAAACGAATACACATCCGGTTCCGTCTTGAAAAGAAAATATGCCATCTCAGCTTCGCTCCCTTTTGTCATCGGCGTTGCGTATGATCCGGCATCGATTCCCATATCTTCGGGTCTTCGGTCCCCAGCACCCACGCGCAATATCCCTTCAGATGATACCGGTCCACCAGCCCTGCGCGATCTTCAAACGCCCTTGCATCCGTGAAGTACACCCACTCTCTCATCTGCTGTCGATAGAAATAAAAGTACGGAGAATGATCCTCCGCATCCCATTTCACCTTGCTCCCGCCAACGCTTGCGGCCAGTCGCGCAGCTTCCTGATCGCTCACCTGATCCGCAGAGAACTCAGGCGACTCACCATCCCGACTCTGCTCAGGGCTTTCGGCATACCAGCGATAGCCGTACAACGGAATCCCCAGCAGCAGCTTATCTGCGGGCACCATCTTCAACGCATACTTCACATTCTCAATCGTCCACTGCCATCCAGCCACCGGCCCAGGCATCGTCCACCGCGTATGTTGGTCATAGGTCATCAGAGATATCCAATCCGCCGAACGCCCCAGCGATGCCAGATCATACGCCCCGCGCCACTGCCGAAACATCCATGCCTCGAAACCATATTTTGTCGTCACATAGCCGGGAGCATTCGGAATTACCGCAACACTGAGTTGGAATCCAGACGCGTGGAGCGCCGCAGCAGATTGCGCAACCAACTCAGTCAGCAGCACACGATCCGTCCAGTAAATATGCTCAAAATCAATCTGGAAACCCTGGTATCCATGCGCTTTGCACTCGCGAACCATCGCATCGTTCATTCGCTCCTGGGCCTTCGGGCTGGATGCCAGCTCGTGGAACACCTCCTGATCAAAGAGCGATACGATCGGCATGACGGCAACTTTTTTCTGTTGCGCCACTCGCAATATCTCCGCGCTGGAACCTCCCGAGAGCAACCCATCCGCATCCACCTGGTACCACGTCGGCACCAGCAGATCAATCTTTGCCGCATGCGCTTCAAAGGATCGTGCAGCTTCGACGCTGTCGTCCATATAGAACAACCGCAGCGGCTCTGCGGATGCACTCCGGAACGCAAACAAAAACACCATCCAGACCAGCACAATTCGGATGAGACCCTTCACGGAAACCTCCACAAGTGTGTTGCAACCCAAGCCAAAGACTTCTCGTCTCAGACCTGCAAAAATCGGGCTGATCCATTCTGCAGAATCTGTCGAATCCACGAATGGATAGTGGAAATAAGCACCTGCACTTTGACTTCTGCGCTCATCGGTGAGGACCACAAACCTTCATCGCAATCGTTTGGATGCAAAGATTTCTTTGACAGCGCCGCTTCCAGCGAGAAAAATGTAGGGATGCCCAACCACGCGCACGCCATGCTGCAGGAGATTTTCGAGCAACCCGATGCCCTGCGACGCGTACTCGCGCACTATTGCGATGCTGACAAGCTCCGGGCAGACACATGGCAGCCCATCGGCGAAAACTTTCCCATCTCCGCTCCCATCGTCATCGCCGCCAGCGGATCCAGTCGCCACAGCGGCCTCGCCGCTGAAGTCATGCTCGAAGAGATCGTTGCTGCAACGGTCGACGTCGAGTACGCCAGCGAATACGCCACTCGAACGCAAATCTCATCCTCGGCCTGCTCGCTCATCACGCTCTCGCAATCCGGAGAAACCTCCGACACGCTTGCCGCCATGCGACTTGCCCGTTCACGCGGATTGCGTACTCTAGCCATCACCAATCAAGCCCATTCCACACTGGCCACGGAAGCATCGATGGCTCTCCCTCTCGTAGCCGGGCCTGAAGTTGCCATCCCCGCAACCAAGAGCGTGCTTTGCCAATTGATTGTTCTCTATCTGCTTTCACTCCACCTGGCACAGCAGAAGCAAACGCTCACTTCGGTTCAAATTGCAGCGCGAATCAATGAGCTTCACGCGGTGCCGGATCAGCTCGCTTCGCAACTGAATAGCTGGCACACGAGCATCGACGCCATCGCCGCACGCTATCAGGATGCAAGGACATTTCTCTACCTCGGGCGTGGAATCCACTACGCTATTGCCCGCGAAGGCGCATTGAAGCTGAAAGAGTCCGCTTATCTTCATGCAGAAGCGTACCCCTCCGGAGAGCTTCGGCACGGCCCCAATGCGCTCGTCAGTGATGCAGTGCCTCTGGTTGTCCTGGCCACCGTGGATCCCGTCATGGAAGACTCGGTGCTGCGCTATCGGAAGACACTTCAGACACTGGAGAATCTGCGCGCGCAGAATGCCCGCGTCATCGCCATCGCCAATCAGAATGACAACATCGTTCGCAGTCTTGTCCACGATTGCATCTTCGTCCAACCTCTCAGCGAATTTCTTCTGCCCACCGCCGAGTTGATTCCTTTGCAATTCTTCGCCTACCACATGGCTTTGCAGCGCGGCATCGACATGGATCACCCTCGCCACCTGCAAAAGGCCGTGATCGAGCGAGGTGACTTGCAGTGAGCGTCGCCTTCCTTGACAACCGCATTCGTTACGGCAGATTTCTGCTGCTCATCTCCGGCCTCGGCGGCCTGCTCTACGGCATTGATGTCGGTATCATCGCTGCGGCCTTGCTCTATCTTGGCAAGACCATCGATCTCACCGTTGCCCAAACCTCGGCAATCGTTGCCGCGGTCCTGGGGGGAGGAGTCATCTCCTCGCTGGCGGGAGGCGTGCTCGCTGATCGTTACGGGCGCAAGCGCATGATGATCTTCAGCGGACTCACATTCCTCAGCAGTGTTGCCATCATCGTCCTTTCGCAAAGCTTTCTTCCGCTCCTGCTGGGGCGACTTTTGCAAGGCATGAGCGGCGGCATCATGGGTGTCGTCATTCCGCTGTATCTCGCCGAGTGTCTCAGCGCGGCCAATCGCGGCCGTGGCACGGCCATCTTTCAGTTCATGCTCACGCTTGGCATCGTCGTCGCTGCTTTCACCGGGCTCTTCTACACGCACCGAGCAGAGTCTGCTATCGCCGCCGCGCACGGTAGCGCAACACTCATCCGCGCCGCGCAGAATCATGCCTGGCGCGGCATGTTCTTTTCCATCCTTTATCCCGGCATCTTCTTCACGATCGGCTCGTTGTATCTCAGCGAGTCTCCGCGCTGGCTCGCACGCAAGGGCCGTCTTGACGCAGCCCGCTTTGCGTTGCTGAAAACAACTTCTCCTGACGAAGTTGAAATCGAGATGCGAGAGATGCTCGCATCTCATGCTTCCAAGACTCTGGAAGCTCCCGCAGAATCGCTTGTGCAGCGCAAATTTGTCGTACCTTTCCTGCTTGCCTGCGCCGTTCTTTCACTCAACCAGACCACCGGCATCAACTCAATTCTCGCCTATCTTGTCGTCATCCTGCGCCAGGCTGGATTATCCGCAAATCACGCAGTTCAAGGCGATGTCGCGGTGAAGGTGCTCAACTGCCTGATGACTCTGGTCGCTGTCTGGCTCGTGGACCGAAAAGGCCGGCGTTTTCTCCTCATCGTGGGAACCAGCGGTGTCACGCTGGCTCTCGCGCTGGGCGGCCTTGTCTTTCTTCACTTTGAATCCACGCTTCGCGATGTCACCCCAATCGTCCAAAGTCTTGTTCGCCAGGAGTCCCTTCGCATCTCTCCCATGCAACTCGACCGCCTGCTGCAAACCAGAAACTCCTCCAGCGTTCTGACCATTCTGTACTCTTCCGCCTCCGGTGAACACATCCTTACCCTCCGCAGCAGCGATCCTGAGCCAACCATCACCCTCTCACCGGAGCCTTCCCGGAGCAGTCCGCTCATCATCCATCGTGCTCGTTTCGGACCCACTCCGTCCGTACTCACCGGATGGCTCGTCACCGCACTGCTCGGCCTGTTTATTGCTTCCTTCGCCGTCGGCCCCGGCGTCGTCGTCTGGCTCATGCTCTCAGAGCTGATGCCCACTCGCATTCGTGCCGTCGGCATGGGCATCGCGCTCCTGCTGAACCTTGGCATCTCCACGCTAATCGCGGATCTCTTCCTGCCCGTCGTCGGTCATTTTGGCTACTCCACTATCTTCTTCTTCTGGGCTACCTGCACACTCGCCTATCTCGCCACAGCCATTTTCCTCCTGCCCGAGACGCGCGGGCGCACTCTCGAAGAGATTGAGCTTCATTTCGCATCCGCGGCAAAATCCTCTTCAGCCTTCTGATACATTCCAGCTTTCTCCGCGAATGCACGCGCCCCAACCGAGTACACTGAAGAGCGTGAAGACCCTGCCTTCCATTCATAATTTCGCGTTGTTTCTTCTGTGCTGCGGTTGCACGCTTTCGCTCGCGGCGCAGTCCACCCCCGGCGCCAAAATTCCCGCAAACCCCGCACCAGCTCCAACTCGCACTGGGGAGTTTGAGCGAGCCGAAGCAGCACTGACCAAACAGGATTGGAAGACTGCCGCACCTCTGCTCGACGCATGGCTGGCTGGCCATCCCACCGACGCTCGCGCGCTCTTCGATGCGGCTTACGTTGCAGATGAGCAAAATCGCGACGCCGACGCCATCACGCTCTATCGCCGCTGTGTTGCCGTGCAGCCAAAGAATTTTCCAGCTCAGGTTTCGCTTGGACTTCTTCTGGCACGCACCGGAAAACTCGCCGAGGCACGGCCCGCTCTGGTCGCGGCCACACAGCTTGATCCCGGATTGGAAGGAAAGGCCGCTCTGGCTCAGGCATGGCGCGCGCTGGCAGAGATCGATCGCGTCGGCATCGATGGCAAACCCGATTACGCCCAGGCCTCCAACGATCTTCTTCAGGCTCTCAAAATCTCTCCCGAAACCGGCCAGGACACCTTGCTCGCCGCTAGTCTCGCTGAGGCCAGCGGAGACACCACCGACGCCGAAACCGCCTACCGACGATTGCTCGCCGCCGATCCCAACTCCACTCAGGCCATTGGCGGACTCGCGCACCTGCTCATCGAGCAGAAAAAATATCCTGAAGCCGAGACGCTTCTGCGTCCAGCCGTGCAGAAAAATCCCGGCAACGTTCCGCTCACCGCGCAACTGGCCGCCGTACTCGTCGCCGAAGATAAAAGCGAAGCTATTCCCCTGCTTCAGCAGCTCCACACGCTCAAGCCCGACAACGAAGAGATCACCCGCATGTTGGCCCGCGTCCAGGCCGATGCCGGTGACTTTGCCGACGCCGACGCACTTGATATTGCGCTCCTCAAGGCCCATCCTCAGGACGCCGATCTGCTCACCAGTCACGCGCAGAACCTTATGCGTCTCGGACATTTTCCCGAAGCTCTGGCTGCATTTCAACAAGCCGCCAGCATCGATGCCAACAACTCCGATGCCTGGACCGGCGTCGCCTTTGCCGCCTCGGAACTGCATCTTCCGCAGCTCACCATTCAGGCTCTGGGGCAGCGGGCAAAACTCCAGCCCGACACCGCGCCTGTCGATTTTCTGCTCGCCACAGCCTACGACCGCCTGCGCGATAAAAAATCCGCCATCCTGTTTTATCAGCGCTTCCTCGACCTCGACGCAGGCAAGCTGAAAGACCAGGAGTGGCAGGCAAAACAGCGCATCTCACTTCTTCAGAAAGAAAATTCCAACCACCGATAGACTCACAAAGACCCGCGCGAAGCGCAGTGCTCTACGGCAGCAGCTTCATCAGTCCTGCGGATGGCAGGTCCGCAGCTAAAATCTTTCGCGTCTCTCCCAGGCTCCCACACAGCGCCTCCGCCGCCAGATAGCCGCTACGCACCGCGCCCTCCATCGTTGCCGGCCAACCCGTCTGCACCCAGTCTCCAGCCAGAAAACACTGTGGCCACGGCGAGATTGCGCCGGGGCGAATCGCGTCAATGCCCGGAGGCACGCCAAACGTCGCGCGCACTTCTTTCACCAGCGCGCTCTTCACCACGCGCGCCGTCTTCACCGCCGGGAAATACTCCCCAAGCTGCTGCGTTGCACGCCGAATGGCCTCTTCCCTCGACAGCGCGGCAAACTCCCGCGAAGCGCTGATCACCAGCTCCACATAGCTGCCCTCGTCAGTCCGCATCGGCTGCCAGCGCGACTTGTGATACATCCAATGCACATCGCCATCCAGCAGCACAGCATGATCCAGCTCCGTAATCTCACGGTCAAACCACAGATGCACGCTGCAAATCGGCCAGTGCGTCAGCCACTTCAGCCGCGCCCGCAACTCCTCAGCACCCTCACACTCCGGCATCTGCGGCAGCAGCTTCGCCATCGCCTCAAACGGCAGCGCCAGCACCATCTGCTCAGCTTCAAACTTCTGCTCATCGCATTGCACTGTCCAGCGTCGCGCAGATTCATCCCACGCCGCCGCCCGCACGTTGTATCCGGTCAGCAGCCGTCCACGTCGCATCTCCAGATACTCGCGCACTCCCTCATACAGATCGCTCAGCGGCACCCGGCTCATGCCCATTTCGCCGGCCTCGGCTGAGTTTAGAAAAAGCTCGCGAATCACCTTCTGCGCATAGCCCACTTCGATCTGGTCCAGGTTTGCGTTCAGCGCGCTGGCGATCACCAGCTCCCAGAATCGCTTTCGGGCGCCCTCTGTCTGCCCGTGTGCCTTCAGCCACGCCAGCAGCGAGATGCCCGTCTTCTGCCGCCGCATCATCATCTGCCCCATCGCCCACAGCAGCGCCGCCTTGTCGGCAACCGAAAAGCATCGTGCCCGCAAAATCCCCGGTAGCCCGTGCAGCGGCGCAGGCAGCTTCACCGGCTCCAGCACAGACCTGCGCCCACCCGGCTCAATCAGCGTCATCCGGCGATCCCAGAAGATGCGATCCTCCACACCCAGCTTTCGATAGAGATCGATCAGGTTTGTGCAGCAGCCAAACAGCACATGCTGGCAGTTGTCGATCGTCTCACTCGTGCCGGGATGAAAGTACGACGACGCACGTCCACCCAGATAACCACGTCGCTCCACCAGCGTCACGCGAAAACCGGCATCGGCCAGCGCGCACGCCGCACCGATTCCCGCCACGCCGCCGCCCACCACGATCACCGTATTCTCAGCGTTCAGTTTCTGCTCCGCCGCTGAACTTCCTTCGTGCATTGCGCCTGTCATCGATTCCGTGATCCCTTGCCGCGCGGCTGAAATACACGTACCCAGCCCATCCACGCCAGCCCCATCAGCAGGATTCCCACCTTCTGCCACGTCGGCACCGCGATGCGCCGCGCCAGCACTTCAAACCGTTCCCGCTCCATACGTCGCAGCAACTGATGATAGATCGTCACCAGAACCCACAGCGCTGGTCGGCTCACCGGGTCAATCAACGGCAGCAGCTCTCGCGCTGCCGCATACATCTGCTCGGCGCGCGCGCCCACCGACTGGAGCAGCGCGCGTTCCCGCTCGTTTACCTGCATCGCATGGCGATGCAGCAACTGCTCCACCGTCACTCCGTACCGCGCCAGTTCGCTCAGCGGCAGATACACGCGATTCCGCTCCGCATCTTCGCGCACATCGCGCAGAATGTTGGTCAACTGAAATGCAATCCCCGTCTGTTCCGCCAGAGATTCCGCGCGTTCCTCCGCATAGCCAAAGATGCGAATGCACACCAGTCCAACGACCGAAGCCACCAGATAGCAGTAGCGATCCAGTTCCTCATAGCTGGCATAGGTAT
>JAJZEA010000074.1 GCA_021851335.1 Acidobacteriota bacterium
GCCAGAGGAATCCCAATGAATTTGAAAAAGACTTTGTTGCCTGTGTCGTCCGGACTGCTTGCCGCAGCGGGCGTCATGATGCTTGCATGCCCTGTGCAGGGTCAGACTCCTGCAGCAGCCGATGCAGCGCAACCCACCCCTCCACCGGCCATTCACAGCTTTGACGAAAGCGCGATGGACAAGACAGCCGACCCATGCACGGATTTCTATCAGTACGCATGCGGCAACTGGGTGAAGAGCAACCCGATTCCGGGTGATCAGGTGCGCTGGGCGCGGTCGTTTTCGCTGCTCCATGAGCGCAATCAGTATCTGCTGTGGCAGGAACTGAGCGCAGCGGCGAGCGATCCGAAGACTGCGCTGGAAAAGAAATATGGCGACTATTATGCGGCCTGCATGAATACGGATCAGATTCAGCAGGATGGCTTGAAGCCGCTGGAGCCTGCGCTGCAGCAGATTGCCGCGATGAACGACTCGAAGCAGTTGTCCGCCACAATGTCGGCTTTGGTTGCTGAAGGCAGCCCGGCACCGCTGTTTCGGTTTGGCGTCGGCCAGGACGATAAGGATTCAAGCAAGCAGATTGCCGAGACGTACCAGGCCGGGCTTTCGCTTCCGGATCGCGAATACTACATCTCGCCAGCGCCGCGCTACGTACAGATTCGTCAGCAGTACGTGGAGCACATGACAAAGATGTTCACGCTGGCCGGGGACTCGGCGACAAAGGCCGCAGCGGAAGCAGCCGACGTGCTGCGCATCGAAACAGCTCTGGCGCAGGGATCAATGAGCCGGACAGAGATGCGTGAGCCGGCCAACCGCTATCACATTTACACGGTGGCTCAACTGGAACAACTCACGCCGGATTTCAACTGGCCCACCTACTGGAAAGCAATCGGGATTGGCCACTTTGACACGCTGAACGTCGCGACGCCTGGATTCTTCAAGGCGCTGAATCAGCTCATCGCGACGGAACCTGCGTCGGCCTGGCAAGCGTATCTGCGCTGGCATACGATTCATGGTTTTGCCGGCAATCTGTCAAAGCCGTTTTTCGACGAGAACTTTGCCTTCTTTGGCAAGACGCTCTCTGGACAGAAGGAGCCGCAGCCACGCTGGAAGCAGTGCACGGATATGACGGATCGTGCGCTGGGCGAGGCCGTTGGCCAGGACTGGGTGGCACAGAATTTTCCGCCGCAGGCCAAGGCCAGCATGGACAAGCTGGTGGCTGCGCTGGAACAAGCTCTCGGCGAAGACATCAAGACCCTGCCGTGGATGACTGACACGACAAAGACGGCCGCGGCGGAAAAGCTTGCGTTGATCCGCAACAAGATCGGATATCCGGAGAAGTGGCGCGACTACTCGGCTCTGACCGTGAGTCGGACTGACCTGATTGGCAATCTCGAAAAGGATGCGCTCTTTCAGCGGAATTACGAGTTATCAAAGCTGGGCAAACCCGTCGACGAGAAGGAGTGGGGCATGACGCCGCCGACGGTCAACGCCTACTACGATCCTTCGATGAACGACATCAACTTCCCGGCTGGAATCCTGCAACCGCCGTTCTTTGACGCATCGATGGACCCAGGCGTCAACTTCGGTGGCATCGGTGTCGTGATCGGCCACGAGATGACGCATGGTTTCGACGACGAGGGCAGCCAGTACGACGGTCACGGCAACCTGCGTGAATGGCAGACGCCAGCCGATCGGAAAGCCTTCACCGCGCGAACCGACTGCGAGGTGCAGGAGTACAACGGCTTTGAGGCTTCTCCGGCGCACGATGGTCTGCCGGCGCAGCACCTGAACGGCAAGCTGACACTGGGCGAGAATACGGCCGACAACGGCGGACTGCGCATTGCCTATCTCGCGCTCGAAAATACACTTGCCGCCGAACACAAGACCGTGGAAGAAAAAGTGGGCGGCTACACGGAAGCGCAGCGATTCTTTATCGGCTTTGCCCAGGTGTGGTGCCAGAACCAGACAGATCAGTCGGCGCGCGTTTCGGCGCTGATCGATCCGCATTCACCGGGACGCTGGCGCACCAATGGATCGGTGCAGAACTTTGATGAGTTCGGCAAGGCTTTTGGCTGCAAGAAAGGCGCGCCGATGTACCCGATTCACTCCTGCCGCGTCTGGTAACGACGCGCTCATGAAACGAACAACCCGCGGCCCGGCAGCGATGTCGGGCCGTCTTTTTGTGATGGATGGGGCATCAGGCGTTACACTGAAAAGTATCCACAGAGATGGAATGATGGATGGGTGAGAGAAGCGGATGACAGACATTCGCCTCCTTCGTCCAATGGTCATGCAGAATCAGACATCGGCGACCCACCTGCGGGATGGAATTCGCAGGTGTTTCCACCGGGAACTAGGCACAACGGCCCTGCGCCTTTTACAATCGTGCGAGGGACCCCATACCCACCCCAGCGTTGTCTGGGAACATGAAACCTGACGGTACCACGCCGGATCAGGACGAAGGAATCGCATGAAGTTCAGCAAATTCGGCAGGACAGTGCTGGCAGCCGCACTTGGCACGGCAATGACCTTCAGCCTCAGTTCTTGCATCTACAGCTTTACAGTTGGCTATCTGTACGTGACCGGGACGCAGACCGCGACTCCGGCGGGCAGCGGCATTATCAGCGCCTACGGCATCGACAACGACACCGGCAAGCTGATCGAGCTGCATGGATTCCCGATGGGATCAGGCGGAGCCAATCCAGGGCGCTCGGTGCTGGTGGATGGCAGCCGATTTGTCTATGTGCTGAACCAGGGAACGCCTGCGAACGGCAGCCTGCCCTGCAATGCAAACAATCCCTGCTCCAACTCGAACATTACCGAGTTTGTGGTGGGCGGTAACGGCATTCTGACCCAGCAGGAGACGTTCTTTACGCAGGGCAGCAACCCGTTCCGGCTGCTGGCTGACTCGTCGGGCAACTACCTGTTTGCGCTGGACCACGATGCGCCGTCGAATCAATTTTGTGGCGCAGCCCTGACTGGCGCCACAAGCTGCGGCGATGTCACTGTCTTCCAGATCGACAACACGACGGGACGGCTGACGCTGATTGACAACGCGCAGTTGACGGCCTCGACCGGCCAGCAGGTGACGTACTTCCCTGTTCCTGCCAACCCGGTGGATTTTGCCTTCACCAGCGGCTACCTGATTACGGTGAGCGGCACCACGGGCGTGGCCGGCGGACAGGTCGCCTATCCCTACACCTACAACTCGACCAATGGCCAGCTTGTGGTCAGCCAGAACGTTCCGCAGGTACTCAACAGCGGTTCAGGCGCTCCCATGGAAGCGGCGACGGCCATTATCTACTCGGGAGCCAAGGTGTATGTCCTTGATAACGAACCGCTGACTGCGACAGCCAATGGCCTAACGCAGACAAGCCCGGCCCAGATTGTTCCCTTCACGGTTGGAACCAACGGCGCGCTGCAATCGCTGACCGGCGGCGCTGTTCTCGATGATCCGACAGAGACCAGTCCGATTTATCTGATTACCGACGCCAAGAACAGGTTTGTGTATGTCGCCAATCAATTCGGCGCAAGCCAGGCTACGGGCAGCGGCATTACGGGTTACACCATTGACCCAGCGTCGGCTCTGCTGACAGAGACTCCTGGTTCTCCGTGGGGAACTGGCTCGAATCCGCAGTGCCTGGTCGAAGATAGCTCTGACCAGTACATTTACACCGCCAATGCGAATGATTCAACGATCACGGGACGTGTTCTGGATCCCAACTCAGGCGCATTGAACCCGATGCACGGTAGCACCGGAGTCTTTGGGCTGGCCGGGCCGGCAGCCTGGTGCTGGATCGACGGACGCACCAATTAGTCATTTTTCGCAAGCGTGATACCCGTGAGACCATTTGGCAATTGCCGAATGGTCTCGCGAAACAAAATACCCGAGCCGGATGCAGATTGCCGCAACCGAGCGGGCATGAACCGAAGACTGGTAAGGCAGATGGCCAGGATCGGAAACAGAAGTCAGGCAACCCCGGCGGCGAGTGTCGTTCGGGATGAAGGATAGGCATGAAGTTCGGTAAACCCGCACAGGTCGCATTGATCGCAACAGTCGCGCTTGCTACAGCGACCCTGTTCACCGCCTGTCAGCAGTACACAAGCACGCTGACGGTGGACTTTCTTTACGTCGCATCGAATCAGCAGGTTCCCGGGCAGATCCAGGTTTTGGAGGTTGACTCTGAATCTGGCGCTCTGCGTCCGATCCCCACCTCGCCATTTCCTTCCGGTGGAAGAAATCCGGTGGCTGAAGCGGTCTCCCCGGATCATCTGAATCTCTATGTTGTCAACGAAGATGACAACGATATCGTGCAGATGGGTATCGGTACGGATGGCAAGCTGTATCCGCAAAACACCGTCAATACGGCGGGGTCATTCCCGGTATCCATCGCAATGAATACGCAAGGCACCTATCTTTACACGGCGGACACGTATTCACCGATTCCCAGTTGCGCGTCCACGAATCCCTGCCCGGGAGATCTGGCGGTCTATTCCGTGAACTCAACAGGGCAGCCAAGCAACCCGATTTTCAACACGGATGCCTCCCCCAATTACTGGCCGTTGCAGGTCTCCCCGACCAATGCCAAGACCGTGGTCACGCCAACGGCGGTCAATGTGCTGGCCAACGGGAAATATGTCTACGTAACGGCCTACACGCCGACGACGAACAGCACAACGACAAATCCGAGTACGTATCCCAGCAGCTCACAGGGCTATCTCTTTGCCTTCCAGGTAAACTCGGACGGAACGGTGACTGAGCTGAATAACGGCCAGCCCATCCTGAGTGGAAATCTTCCTTCCGCGATGGCCAGTGATCCAACCAGCAGCTATCTCTATGTGGCAGACAACAAGCTGGGGCAGATTACCACCTATTCCGTGCAGTCAGGAGTTCCCACGGTAGTGGCGACTATCCCCTCCGGCAGCCTGCCGCTGTCCATGTCGCTTGATACCTTTGGAAATCTCTATGTCGCCAATTCCGGCGATTCAACGCTGAAGATGTACTCGACCAGCGCGAGTGGTGTGCTTACACCGACTGGAACGTATGCCGTAGGCACATATCCTGTTGCCGTGCTCCCCGATCCGCATGCCCTGGGCTTTGTCTATACTGCAAACTATCTTGGCAACAACATGAGCGGCTTCCAAATCAGCAAGACCTCCGGAGCACTTGTGAACACACAGAATTCGCCCTATCCCTCGATGGTGCAGCCGACGGCCATCGTGGGTGTTCCACATGCAGGTTCGATCCACTAACCGTATGAGCCAGCTCATCCATTCCGCGCGCAGGCCGATCGGGAAGACCGGATTCCTCGCGGGCATCGTGCAACGCCGCTCTCACCTTTTACAATAAGAGCGGACCATCATTCACTCAGTTTTCCAGGCCTCTCGACCGGCCTGCCACGAAGGAAGCTCATGAAGTTCAAAAAAATCGGTCAGGCATCTCTGGTTCTGGCGGGCGCGTTCGTTGCCGCTAGCCTGTTTACCGCCTGCAACCCGGTCACTATCGATTTTGTCTACGTCTCGGGCAGCAAAGCCGATCCCGGCCAGGTTGAGGTCTTTGAGATCGATCGCGTCTCCGGCGCTCTCAGCCAGATCGGCTCCACCGTCTCTTCCGGCGGCAGCAAACCTGTCTCGATGGCCATCTCGCAGCTTTACCACGATGTTTACGTCCTCAACCAGACGAGCAACAACCTGGTCAACTTTTACGTGAATAACGATGGCCTGCTTGAGCAAAAGAACAGCTATTCCCTGGCCAGTGTTGGCAGCTCACCTGTTTATGTCTCCACGAACAATGCGGCAACGCTGCTTTTTGTTGTCAGCCAGTATCAGCCCGGCTGCACCACCGCCATCGCCTCGGCCTCGACCTGCAATGGCGGCGCGCTTGCCGTCTTCCCGATGAACCCTGACGGCACGCTCGGCAACCCGATCCAGAATGGCAGCCTTTCGTACTGGCCCGTCGGCGTGAATCCAACCTCGGTACAGTCCACACCCAACTGGCCCGTCAACTCGGTCACCCCGACCGCCGCCGGCACAACCGGTCTGCGCGTCTTCGTCACCACCAACGATCCGACTGCCGGCCTCGGCTATGTTTACTCCTTCAGTTCCACACCCTCGGGCCAACTGACGGCCATCAGCGGCAGCCCGGAGTACGCTGGCGTGAAACCGAGTGGCATGGTGGTTGACCCCACCAGCCGGTTTGTCTACGTCACCGACTTTGCCCAGAACGAAATCATCGCTTACACCATCGAGTCCAATGGCCTGTTGCTGCCGCTCATCAACGGCCCCTTCAAAACCGGCAATGAGCCGTCAGCGATCACCATCGATCCTCGTGGCATCTACCTCTATGTGACCAATGAGCTGGATAATACAGTCTCGGCGTATGAAATTACGCTGGCTACCGGCACGCCGACCGCAGCCTTGAACACCACGGGGGCCCAGTCGAATTCGACGGCCACAGCACCGGTTTCGTTGGTTGTCGACCCTGGATTTGGCCGTTATGTCATCACGGCGAATCTTCTGGACAACTCGACATCAACATTCCAGATCAACGGAAGCACCGGCACGCTGACGCCAGGCCTAAACGGTCCGTATCCTTCGGTTGCGGCTCCAACGGCTGTAGTCTCGATTCCGCGTGGTAACCACGCCATTCAGGTGAATCAGCCGTAACGCCGATCCGGAGTAGCGAATCTTTACGGGGCAGCTTTGGCTGCCCCGTTTTGCGTTCGGACCACTTCCCTCCTCCGGGCCGAAGACACACCTGTTCTCTCTGCGGCGGGCGTATGCGATACTCAAAAAGACATGTATAAAAGGATCGTTCTCAAGCTCTCTGGCGAAGCTCTGGCAGGAGCGCGCGGCTTTGGTCTCGACGCACAGCGTGTCATCGACATTACCTCAGAAATCGCAGAAGTTCGCGCACTCGGCGTGGAAGTTGCCGTGGTTGTTGGCGGCGGAAATTTCTTTCGCGGGGTAACCGAGACCGCCAAGGAGATGGATCGCGTCAGCGCCGACAATATGGGCATGCTTTCGACGGTCATCAATGCCATCGCTTTGCAGGATGCGATTGAAAAACATGGTGTGCCGTGCCGGGTAATGACAGCGATTGCCATGAATCAGGTGGCGGAACCGTACATTCGCCGCCGCGCTGTTCGCCATCTGGAAAAAGGGCGCGTCGTCATCTTTGCCGCGGGCATCGGCAATCCTTTTTTCTCCACCGATACCGCGGCTTCGCTTCGCGCCATGGAGATCAAAGCCGACGTGCTGCTGAAGGCGACCAAGGTCGAGGGCATCTACAACGCCGACCCGGTGCTTTTCAAGGATGCCGTGAAGTACGACGAGATCACCTACATGGACATCCTGAAGCAGGGCCTGAAGGTGATGGACCTGACGGCGGTGAGCCTTTGCAAAGACAACAACCTTCCCATGGTGATCTTCAACATGAATGAGCCGGGAAATATTTGTCGTGTAGTGCTGGGCGAAAAGGTGGGGTCACTGGTTACCAGTTGAAGCGCGGCATAGGATTCTCCATCACTTTCCTGCTCCCAATCTCTTGCAATCGAGTCCAAACCCTGTGGAAGTTACCAAGCCTGCACGTCTGGATGCCCTGACCGGGCTGCGTTGTTTTGCAGCGCTGAATATCGTCTTCTTCCATTTTTCCAATCCGTTGTGGTTTGGGCCGTTTGCGCCCATCGTCAACGCAGGCTATATCTCGGTAAGCTTCTTCATCATGCTCTCCGGCTTTGTCTTGGCTTACAACTATGCCGAACGTGCACGCGCAGGAAAGCTGGACCGCTTGCGCTTCTGGAAGGCTCGCTGGACGCGGCTTTACCCGGTCTATCTGCTGAGCCTGGTGCTGGGCGGTGGAATGCTCATCAAGGAGTATCGCGCGCACACGCATCTGCTTTTCTGGTCCGGCGTCGCGTTGACGCCGATGCTCTTGCAGGGCTGGATTCCGAAGATCGCCACCTTCTGGAATACGCCGGCATGGACGATGTCAGCCGAAGCGTTCTTCTATCTCATCTTTCCCTGGCTCGCCGCTCGCAAGCGTCCGGCGACGATGCGTGGATTGTTGCTGTTGCTGGCGGCGCTTTGGCTCGTCGGCATTGTGCCGGGAGCGCTCTATGTGCTGCTCAGTCCGGACCACATCCTCAAGCCAAATCGCTTCTCGTATGGCATCTGGCTGCAAGCGCTGAAATTCACGCCGTTGCCGCATCTGCCGGGATTTGTTTTTGGCGTTTTTCTGGCGTCGGTGGATGCAAGGATTGCTCGCGCGAGCCGTCTGCGCTTCACGCTTGGGCTGTGTGGCTTTGTGGCGCTCTATTTGACGCTGCTGCATGAGCCGCGCCTGCCCTATGCGATGCTGCACGACGGGCTGCTGATTCCCATCTTTGGTGCAATCATCCTGGGTCTGGCCGGTGAGAACGCGCTTTCACGCATTTTAGGGCTGGCCCCGCTGGTCTTTGTGGGCGAAGCCAGTTACTGCCTTTATCTGCTGCACTTCAACCTGTGGAATCTGCTGCACGCCAGCGGCATCCTGCCTGCGCTCGGACTGGCACGCTTTGACCCCTGGATCAGTTACGCCCTGCTGATCGCGATTGCCATCCTGACGCTGCACCTGGTGGAGAAACCGGCCCAGCGCTGGCTGCGCAGCCGCATCGGCGCTTAAATCGCAAACACCGATGCGGCCGCCCGTCAGTGTGTTGGAAGCGGTGTGTCCTTCCACGTATGCGCAACGATCGGCAGGCCGGTCTGCGGCCAGTGATCCACCTGCGCGTTCACGTTCAGTTCCACAGGAACCGGCGAATCCGCATCGGCGGCAACGCCCACATTCCAGCCATCGACCACGATCAACGGATCCTGGCCCATCAGCTCGGAGACGTCTGTATCCATCTCGATCACGCGGCTCTCGCCCTGCGTGAGCGTCACGTAGTTGTCGCTGTAGAAGACCGGCAGCACGCGCACGCCTTCGCGATCCGGAGCCACATGCCGTCGTAGTTGCACATGCGCCATCACAGCGATCGTCTGCCCAGGATTGGTCAGCGTAACGGTGATGTGGAGTCGGCCATTGGCGTCGGTGCGCACGGCACGCGCAGTCAGCACGGCACGCGGCATGGTGTCCATCGCCTGGAGATTGTCGGGATCGGAATCCAGCGCGCGCCAGTAGAAGTTCCGGCTCAGCAGTTGCCCGCTCGCGTCGGTCAGCTCCAGGCGAATGAAGTGGACCGGGCCGAGATCCTTTGGCCAGTGCCAGTCGCCATCCACTGGATCGATGCGCGCAATGCTGATCGCCGAGCTGCCCGGGCCGGTGACTGGAAAATCGTGCTCGTACTTGAGCGTTCCGTCGAAAGCGTACACCCACTCATGCACCTTGGCGCCTCGCAGCACATCGGGGTGATTGTTGATCACCTGCAACTCACCATCGGCCTCGTTGAGCTGAACATGGACCATCTCGCTGGCTTCCTTCACGGCAAAGAGCGAGGAGTTCGGTTCCAGGTCGTGATGATAAAGCTGCCAGACAAAGCTTGGCTGCGCCGGGTTGCTCATCCAGGTGAGTACGGCCGTGGAGGGGTTGAAAAGACGCGCCTCGCGGCCTTCATACATCGCGCGAAAGGCTTCGTAGTTGGCAAGCTGGCTCTTACGCACAAAGTCGGCCATGTTGGCGATTTTGCCGTAGCGCGCTGCCAGAGTGGCCGGATAGGTATCCCCGTGCGAGGCTCCGCGGGCCAGATCG
>JAJZEA010000075.1 GCA_021851335.1 Acidobacteriota bacterium
GATCCGTTTTGCTGCCTGCCAAGATTATCCGCGTGAAGGATAGACTTTGAGAATCTCGCGCGCGATGACCATGCGCTGAATCTCGCTGGTGCCTTCGCCGATGGTGCAAAGTTTGACGTCGCGGTAGTACTTCTCCGCAGGATAATCCTTGATGAAGCCATAGCCGCCGAAGAGCTGGACGGCTTCGTTGCAGATGCGCACTGCGGTTTCGCTGGCGAAGAGCTTGGCCATCGCAGACTCGCGGGTGACCTTGCGTCCGGCGTCTTTGAGCACGGCGGCGCGTTGGGTGAGCAGCCGCGCGGCATCGAGTTCGGTAGCCATGTCGGCGAGCTTCCATTGGATGCCCTGAAACTCGGCGATGGTTTTGCCGAACTGGCGGCGCTCTTTTACATATTTCAACGCGGCATCGAGCGCACCGCGACCGATGCCCAGCGAAAGCGCGGCGATGGAGATGCGTCCGCCGTCAAGGATGCGCATGGCATCGACGAAGCCTTCTCCTTCGTTGCCGAGCAGATTTTCCGCAGGGATTGCGCAGTCCTCGAAGATCAGCTCCGCTGTATCGCTGGCGCGCAGGCCGAGCTTGTCTTCTTTCTTTCCGGGGCGAAAACCAGGCGTGCCTTTTTCTACGATGAATGCCGAAAGACCGTGCGTACCTTTGCTGCGATCGGTGACCGCGATGACGACGGCGACATCGGCGTAGCTTCCGTTGGTGATAAAGGTCTTCGAGCCGTTCAGCACCCAGCGGTCGCCTTTGCGGACGGCGGTGGTGCGGGCATTGCTGGCGTCCGAGCCGGAGCCGGGTTCGGTGAGTCCCCAGGCAGCCAGCGACTGGCCACTGGCGAGGCGCGGAATGAAGCAGCGGCGCTGCTCTTCATTGCCGGCGAGAAAGATGTGATTGGTGCCGAGCGAGTTGTGCGCAGCGACGATGATGCCGATCGAGCCATCGACGGCGGAGAGTTCTTCGATGGCGAGCATGTAATCGACGTAGCCGAGTCCGGCGCCGCCGTATTCGACGGGAAAGATGATGCCGAGCAGCCCCATCTGGCCAAGTTTGCGAACGGCCTCGTGGGGAAACTCGCTGTTGCGATCCCATGCCGAGACGTTGGGCGCAATCTCCTGCGCGGCAAACTCGCGGATGGCCTGGCGCAGGTGCTCCTGATCCTCGGAGTGCACGAAGGGATAGAGACTGGTGGATTCGGTGGCGGATGCCATGATGATTCTCCTTAACTGAGCTGCAAAAAATCAGACGGATTTACGTCTGGAGAATGCCGGGATGAAAGGGTGGAATCTCGGGGTTGAGCGCGCAGGATTCCAGCGCAGTGATGAGCGCCGAACGCGTCTGGGCCGGATCGACAATGGCGTCGATCCACAGGCGCGCCGCGCCGTAGCGCGGATCGGCTTGCGCGTCGTAGCTGGCCTGAATCTCTTCGCGAATGGAGGCGCAATCGGCGTCGGTCAGTTCCCTGCCCTCACGTTCAAGCTGGCGCGCGCGCACCTCGGCGAGCGTGGTGGCGGCGGATGCGCCACTCATGACGGCGTAGCGCGCCGTGGGCCAGGCGAAGACAAAGCGTGGATCGTATGCCTTGCCGCACATGGCGTAGTGACCGGCGCCGAAGCTGCCGCCAACGATGACGCTGATCTTGGGCACGACACTGTTGCTGACGGCGGAGACCATCTTGGCTCCGGCACGGATGATGCCGGACCACTCGGCTTCCTTGCCGACCATGAAACCGTTGACGTCGTGCAGGAAGATGAGCGGCACCAGGTTCTGATTGCAGTCCATGATGAAGCGCGCAGCCTTCTGCGCGGCTTCGGTGTAGATGACGCCGCCGACTTCAATGCGCTGCGTACCGGCCTGCGGCCCGGTGGCGACGGTGGTGCGCTGATTGGTCTTCTGGTTGGCGACGATGCCGACGGCAAAGCCGCCGATACGCGCATAACCGCAGACGAGCGTGCGCCCGAAGTCGGCCTTGTACTCGACAAACTCGCTGCAGTCCACCAGGCGCGCGATGATCGCGCGCATCTCATAGACGCTGGTTGCGCCGGGAGCGGGATTCATGAGCGTATAAAGCTCGTCGGCGGGGTAGAGCGGTGCGTCGGTCGCAGCATCGTAGGCGGTGCGCGAAAAGACAGGCTTTGACGAAGCGGCGCAACGGTCGCCAAGTTTATCGACCAGCGCACGCAGGCGCAGCAGACAACTGCGGTCGTCGGGTTCGCGAAAATCGACAGTGCCGGATATCTCCGCGTGCATGGCTGCGCCGCCCAGTTCCTCAGCGTCAGTCTTCTGCCCGATGGCCGCCTGCACCAGCGAAGGACCTGCGAGAAAAAGTCCGGAGCCTTCGGTCATGAGGATGGTGTCGGTCATCACGGGAAGATAGGCTCCGCCGGCGACGCACATGCCCATGATGGCGGTGATCTGCGGGATGCCGCGCGCGCTCATCACGGCGTTGTTGCGAAAGACTCTGCCGAAGTCGTCGGTGTCCGGGAAGACATCTTCCTGCAGGGGAAGAAAGACGCCTGCTGAATCGACGAGATAGAGTGTGGGAATGCGGTTTTCAAGCGCGATGGTTTGCGCGCGCAGAACTTTCTTGGCGGTCATGGGAAAGAATGCGCCGGCCTTGACTGTGGCATCGTTGGCGATGACCATGCACAGGCGACCGCAGACACGGCCAACGCCGGTGACAACACCGGCGGCAGCAGCGCCGCCATACTCGGCGTACATTTCATGCGCAGCCCAGAGACCAAGCTCTAAAAATTCCGCGCCGGGATCAAGCAGAATTTCCAGACGTTCGCGTACGGTGAGACGGCCCTTGGCGTGCTGCGATGCGATTGCTTTGGCGCCGCCGCCGGAGCGGATAACGGCCTCCTGTTCGCGCATGGCGTGCATGAGCGCAAGCAGCGCATCGCGATGTGCTTGGGCACGTGAAGAGTTCACGTCCAATGCGCTTGCAAGACGATCCTTCCGATCCGTAGTTTGTGTTTCAACGCTTGATGCCATGCTGGCGACTCCTGAAACTTCACGAATATAGCACCCAAAGTGTGTGACTGGCTGCATGGGTAAGATGCAGAAATTGGATGCGGTGAAAACAGCCGGATCGATTCCGCGCTTCCATGCCGCACTTCGATGCCACGCGTTCATGCTGCATGCACGTCAATGCCGATCGGTCAGCGTCTCCACATCCTTGCGGCGTACGAACCGCCGTTCGACAGGAGAAGAGAGCACGGTGGAAGTGGAAGTTGCGCCGACGGCACCAAGTTTGTCGATGAGCGCCTCCAGATGACGGATGGAGACGACATTGGCCTCCATCACAAAGGATTCGTCGCCGGTGACACGGTGACAGCGCGTGACCTCAGGCAGATCGCGAATGACGGCGACAGCGCGGCTGACCTGAAGATCGCCGCCGCGAATGGTGAGACGCACGACGACGCAAACAGTCATTCCCAGGCGCGCAGGATCGACGGCGGCGTGGTAGCCGGTGATGATGCCGGACTCCTCCAGCCGGTGGACGCGCTCGGCGACGGCGGGAGTGGAAAGACCGACTTTGCGGCCCAGTTCCGCGAAGGTGATGCGCGCGTTCTGTTGCAGCGCTTCGAGGATCTTCCAGGCGATGGAGTCGAGTTCCGGGAGTGCTGAGATGTGTTTTGTGCTCATGGTTTCGATCCTTAGGAAAACACTTCACTATGCCTTCCAGAGTGAAGCGATGGCAAGTGATTTCCTTCATTTCGATATTCTCAGTGTTCGCAAACGGGCCTATCGTGGAAGGTGTTTCGCTGAACCGACGCACTCTTCCCGCAATTGCGTCCCGGAGAAGCACAATCCCGAGGTGAAGACAATGAGTACGACGCTGCATCCGCATGCCCTGTTGCATGCTGACGAAAAAGCACCGGAGGCGCAGGACTTCATGCCGCTGCTGGGCACCGATCACGTTGAGTTTTATGTGGGAAACGCGAAGCAGGCTGCGCATTTTTATCGTACGGCCTTTGGCATGTCTCTGGTTGCCTACAGTGGCCCGGAGACAGGGCAACACGATCGCGCGTCGTATGTGGTGCAGCAGGGAAAAGTACGTTTTGTGCTGACGACGGCGCTGCGCGCCAGCCACGCCATTGCCGCGCAGACACAGCGGCATGGCGATGGCGTCCATGCCATTGCGCTGCTGGTGAACGATGCGCGGCAGGCGTGGGCTGCGGCGACGGAACGGGGCGCTGTGTGTGCTCAGGAGCCGACGACGCTGCGCGATGAGCAAGGCGAGGTGACACTGGCCAGCATTCAGGCCTATGGCGACACGGTGCATACGTTTGTGGAGCGGCGAGGGTATCGCGGGGTATTTCTGCCCGGCTATCGCGCGATTGCGCAGGACACGATTGCGCGGCCCGTGGGACTGCTTCACATTGACCACATGGTGGGCAACGTGGGCTGGCACCAGATGGACGAGTGGGTGGCCTTTTATGAGCGGGTGATGGGGTTTCGCCTGTATCAACACTTCGATGACAACGATATTTCGACGGAGTATTCGGCGCTGATGTCGAAGGTGATGGCGAACGGAAACGGCTATGTAAAGTTTCCGATCAATGAGCCGGCGGAGGGTCGTCGGAAGTCGCAGGTGGAAGAGTTTCTGGATTTTTATGACGGGCCGGGCGTGCAGCATATTGCGCTGGCGACGCATGACATTCTGCATACGGTGAGCAGCCTGCAGAGGCAGGGCGTGGAATTTTTGCGCGTGCCGCACAGCTACTACACGGAGCTTGAGCAGCGCATTGGGCACATTGATGAGCCGATTCGCGACCTGGAGGAGCTTGGGATTCTGGTCGATCGGGACGATGAGGGATATATGCTGCAAATTTTTACGCGTCCGGTGGAGGATCGACCGACGCTGTTTTTTGAGATTATTCAGCGCAAGGGCAGCCGCAGCTTTGGCAAGGGCAACTTTCGCGCGCTGTTTGAGGCGATCGAGCGCGAGCAGCAGGCACGCGGCAATCTGTGAGGCATGATGAGCGCAACGACGATCTCCGCGGCAGAGCCGTATCTTTCGCATCAGGATCACACCGCATACTCACGCGAGCAGCATGCGGTGTGGGCCGAGTTGGTGAACCGTGTGATGCCGCAACTGGAGCAGCATGCAGCGCGGGAATATCTGGACGGATTCACCAGCATTGGCTTGCAGGCCGATCGCATCCCTGATCTTGCGTTGATCAGCGATCGGCTTCGACCGCTGACCGGATGGTGCTCCACGCCGGTCAGCGGCTTTTTACCTGGGCCAGCATTTTTCGAGATGCTGGCGACGCGTCGTTTTCCCACGACGACATGGCTGCGCAGCCGCGAGTCGCTGGAATATACGCCGGAGCCGGATATCTTTCACGATGTTTTTGGACATGTTCCGATGCATGCGCATCCGGTCTTTGCTGATTTTTTGCAGCGCTATGGGCGTGTGTGCGCAGCGACACAAGACGCTGCACTGCTGGAAAAACTGGGCAGGCTTTTCTGGTACACGGTCGAGTTTGGATTGATCCGCGAGCGCGGAGCCATCAAGGCGTATGGGAGTGGGCTGATCAGCTCGCATGGCGAATGCTGCAACGTGATGAATGGTCACTGTGAAGTAAGGCGGTTTACACTCGATGCCGTGCTGGAGACACCGGTGAAGGTGGACGAGATGCACAAGCTGCTCTTTGCCATCGAGAGCTTTGACGAGATTTATGCAGCGATGCGCGAGGCGGAAGTGCGAGCGATGATCGGACGGCTGTGAGCCGCGGGCACGAAGGAGAGGCAGCGATGAGCGAAGCGCGCAGATACATGAGCGGTTTTGGCAATGAGTGTGCGACGGAAGCGGTTACGGGCGCATTGCCGGAGGGACAGAATGCTCCGCAGCGACATGCGCTGGGACTGTATACGGAGCAGATGAGTGGGTCGCCATTTACCGCGCCGCGCACGACGAATCGCCGCACGTGGACCTATCGCATTCGCCCTTCTGTGACGCACAAACCGTATCGCGCAACGGAAGAGAAGCTGGTTCGCTCCGGGCCGTTTACCGAGGTGCCGACGACGCCGAATCAACTGCGCTGGAATCCACTGCCGATGGCGGAAGCGCCGACTGATTTTGTCGATGGCATGGTGACGCTGGCGGGCAATGGCGACCCGGCGATGCAGACCGGCGTGGCCGTGCATCTGTACGCGGCGAACCGCTCGATGGTGGATCGTTTTTTCTACAACGCCGATGGCGAGATGCTGATTGTGCCGCAGGCGGGCAGGCTGGAGTGCGCGACGGAGCTGGGCGTGATGGACGTGGCGCCGGGCGAGATTTGCGTGATCCCGCGCGGCATCAAGTTTCGCGTCGCGCTACCGGAAGGCTCTGCGCGCGGCTATCTCTGCGAGAACTATGGGCAGCCGTTTCGCCTGCCTGATCTGGGGCCGATTGGAGCCAATGGCCTGGCGAATCCGCGCGACTTTCTCACTCCTGTGGCGGCGTATGAGGATCGCGACGGTGCGTTTCGGATCACATCGAAGTTCATGGGCAATCTGTGGGAGGCGGAGATCGACCATTCGCCGCTGGATGTGGTGTGCTGGCACGGAAACTACGCGCCGTACAAGTATGATCTGGCGCGATTCAACTGCATCAACACGGTCTCGTTCGATCATCCGGACCCCTCGATTTATACGGTGCTGAGCGCGCCTTCGACAGTGGCCGGAACTGCAAACTGCGATTTTGTGATCTTTCCTCCACGGTGGATGGTGGCCGAGCATACGTTTCGTCCGCCGTGGTTTCATCGCAACCTGATGAACGAGTGCATGGGGCTGATCTTTGGCGCGTATGACGCGAAAGCGGAGGGATTTGTGCCGGGCGGGATGAGCCTGCACAACTGCATGGCGGGGCATGGTCCGGATGCCGAGACGTTTGAACGGGCGACGGCTGCCGAGTTGAAACCGCAGTATCTGGATAACACGCTGGCGTTCATGTTTGAGACGCAGCTTGTGCTGCGACCGACGAAGTGGGCGATGGAGACGCGCATTCTGCAGCATGAGTACTTCGAGTGTTGGCAGGGGCTGAAGAAACGCTTCACAGCGCCCGATGCCGCGGGGCAGTGACGCGATGAAGACGCCCGCGCGAAGCTGGGTAGAGAGCGCCAACGATGCGGCGAGCGGGTTTCCGCTGACGAGTCTGCCGTGGTGCGTCTTTCTGGCGGGCGATGAAAGACACATCGGTGTGGGGATTGGCGACTCGATTCTGGATGTGAAGGCGTGCGCGGATCGGGGTCTGCTCCATGGGCTGGACGAGCGCTTGCTGGACGCATGCCGCGCGCAGCAATTGAATCCGCTGATGACGCTGGGTTCTGCTGCATGGGACAGGCTTCGCCGCTGCATGACGGAGTTGCTGGCCGAGCCGATAAATGAAGCTGCAGAGGCAAAGGCGCGAGATGTAGAAGCACTGCTGGTGAAGCAGCGCGCTGCCGTCTTCACGATGCCGGCAGCGATTGGCGACTATACGGATTTTTATGCTTCGGCGCATCATGCGCGGCGCGTGGGCAGCTTGTTCCGACCGGAGAATCCGCTGCTGCCGAATTACAAATGGGTTCCGATTGGCTACCATGGGCGGGCTTCGTCGATTGTGCTGAGCGGCACGGCGGTGCGCAGGCCGCGCGGACAGCGCCGAGGCGAGGACGGAAGGCCCATCTTTGTTGCGACGACTGCGCTCGATTATGAAGCGGAGATTGGTTTCCTTGTCGGCCCGGGCAATGCGCAGGGCACAACGATTCCGATCGCCGAGGCGGAGCGACATATCTTTGGCTTGTGCGTGGTGAACGACTGGTCGGCGCGCGACATGCAAAGCTGGGAGTATCAACCACTGGGGCCTTTTCTGGCGAAGAGCTTTGCCACTTCGATCTCACCGTGGATCGTGCCGCTGGAGGCGCTTGCTCCGTATCGTGTTCCCGGTCCGGAGCGAGACGACAGCGATCCGCAAACCCTGGACTACCTGCAATCGACGACCACTGCGATGGACGGCATCGACGTGAGCATCACGGTGGCGCTGAGTTCAGAGCGGATGCGCGCGGCGGGCATGGAAGCGATGACTGTGAGTCGGGGCAATCTGCGCTCACTCTTCTGGACGCTGCGACAGATGGTCACACATCATGCCAGCAACGGATGCAATCTGCGCTCGGGCGACCTGATGGCGACAGGAACGATCTCTGGCGCAGCAGCGGGCAGTGAAGGCTGCCTGCTGGAGATGCGTGCAACGCGGGGAGCGCTCAAGTTGCCCACCGGCGAGCAGCGTGAGTTTCTGGAAGATGGCGATGCAGTGACGATCAGCGCGAGCGCAGAACGGGAAGGACTGCCGCGCGTCGAGATGGGAAGCTGCACGGGAGTGGTGCAGGCGGCGCAGTGAGGCGACGCTTCCTGCTTGATCAGCGATCGATGCCGAGTTGCTGCCAGATGCTGTCGATGCGGGCGCGCGTGGCCGAGTCCATGGACAGCATCTCCGGCCAGGGACGCGTGAAGCCTTCCCCGGCCCATTTGCGCGTGGCGTCGATGCCCATCTTGGAGCCGTAGTTGGGCAGGCGTGAGGCGTGATCGAGCGAGTCGATGGGGCCGAGCGTGAACTGGATGTCGCGCTCCGGATCGATGTTGTTGGTCGTGCGCAGGACCACTTCGCCGAGATCCTGCACATCGCAGTCCTCATCGACGACGACGATGCACTTGGTAAACATGGCCTGGCCCAGCGACCAGATGGCGTGCATGACTTTGCGCGCCTGGCCGGGATAACTTTTGCGGATGGAGACTATCATGAGATTGTGAAAGACGCCCTCGGGTGGCAGGCAGACATCCACAATCTCCGGAATGGTCATGCGCATCATCGGCAGAAAGATGCGTTCGACGGCTTTGCCCATCCAGGCGTCTTCCATCGGCGGTTTGCCGACGATGGTGGCTGCGTAGATGGGGTCTTTGCGGTGTGTGATGCAGGTGAGATGGAAGACCGGATACTCGTCCTGCATGGTGTAAAAACCGGTGTGGTCGCCGAAGGGGCCTTCGGTGCGCAACTCGCCGAGTTCGACGTAGCCTTCGAGGATGATCTCGGCCTGCGCGGGCACTTGCAGATCGACGGTTTCGCACTGCACCAGTTCAACGGGCTTGCCGCGCAGGAAGCCGGCGATGAGGAACTCCTCGACCTCTGGCGGCGCGGGGACGATGGCGGCAAAGGTCATCGCCGGATCGGTGCCGATGGCGACGGCGACCTCCATGCGCGAGCCTTTGAGTTGGCCGAAGCTGACCTGTGGAAGTCCACCCTGCGGCGCTGCCGGCGCCGCATATGCTCCGCCCATGGTCTGGGCCATGGCGGCGACGCGCGCAGCTTTCGGGTCCGTGGCGGAGGCGGCTGCGGCGGCAGAGCGCAGGGCTTCGCGATAGTGCTCGGCGGCGACCTTTTGCCGCTGCCAGTGCATGCCGGTGCTCTGACCGTCGTAGACCTGCATGCGATACATGCCAATGTTGCGGCGACCGGTTTTGGGGTCGCGCGTGTGGACACAGGGCAGTGTGATGAACGGTCCACCGTCGTGGGGCCAGCAGGTGAGGACGGGGAAATCCAGCAGGTTGAAGTCCTTGCGCAGGATGACTTCCTTGCATGCGGCTTCACGCGC
>JAJZEA010000015.1 GCA_021851335.1 Acidobacteriota bacterium
GCTCCATGCAGTGGCGCATCCGTTGCATGCAATGCCATGCAATGGTCAGAGTGCTTCGGGTCCCGCTTCGCGCACCAGCAGCCGATACAGATACACCGTTCCCATCGCCTCGTTCGCGCCGATCGACTCGATCAGGTAGCCTTGTCCCGCCATCGTCACCGACATCGTCATCGCAAACAGGCTCTGCGCCGAAGTGAGGTTCATCGATGCCACCTGCGCCTCGACGCTCGTGGCCGACATCAACATCTCCCAGCGCGGCATATCGCCTTCGCGCCACGTCGGCGGCAGCTTCCTCATCAGCACCGGCGAAATCGCCACCTGTTGAAAGTTGTTCGCCACCAACCCCACTTCGCTCTGCTCCGTGTCGGGATTCGCGCCCGTCACCTGCAAATACGCCGTCGTGCCGGCCACCGTCCGCAGAATCGCATCCGTCAGCATCTGCGGTATCGCAGTCCCGTTTCGTGATGCCGTATCGCTCATCGTCGTCACCCCAGTCTCTTCGCAATGTAGGGCCGCAGCAGCACCTGCACCGTCTGGTCAATCAGCGTCGTCCCGAAGTACTGCAACCACATCGTGTCCACGCGCGACCGCTGCACATTCAGCGAAGGCTGCGCCTGCGCATTCTTCACAATCTGCGCACACGCCGTCTTGATGTCGTCGCCAATCGTCGCCAGCCCCGCCGTATACGTCACCTCGACCTCGTTGAACGGCAAACCCATCAGGTTCCACGGCAGCGTCAGAATCCCCGTATTCGGGTCAAAATCCACCGTCGTCGGGTCCAACGCCGACCACTCCCCAGGCAGCGAAAACGCCAGCGCCGCATCCAGCAGCGGCACCACCGGCAAATCGCCTCGCCGCGGCCACGCATACTTGCCCTGCATCGCAATCAGCGGCGTCGTCGCCGGAGCCAGCGGCGCCAGCGGCAGATAACTCATCATCACCGTCTGCGAACCGCTCACAATCCGCGACCGCTCCGTGTACTGCGTAATGTTGATGTCCGGCCTGCGGCAATAGGAGTTGATCAGCGCCGTCGCCGCCGTCACCCAATCCGCACTCGTCCCCGCCGGCAATCCGTAATTCGTGTAATCCGTTGGCAATAGATACGCCATCCCTCATTCCTTTCCAGCGCCGCGTCCCGCTCTCACCCGTACCGTTGCTCTTACCGTTGTTGTTGCCGTTGTTGCTGTTGTTGTTGTTGCTGTTGTTGTTGCTCTTGCTGTTGCCCTTGCTCTTGCTTTTGCTCTTGCTCTTGCTTTTGCTTTTCTTGTTGGCCTTCCCGCAGGGAATCTGCTTCTTCCTTTGCTTTTGCCTTTGCTTTTGCTTTTGCCTTTGCTTCTTCTTTTGCCCTTGCTCTTGCTCTTGTTTTTCTTGTTGTCATTCCCGAAGGGAATCTGCTTCTTCCTTTGCTTTTGCTTTTGCCTTTGCTTCTTCTTTTGCCCTTGCCCTTGCTCTTGCTTTTCTGGTTGTCCATCCCGAGGGAATCTGCTTTTCGCATCACCCTCCACCCCAGCAAGCCCGCGACCAACGGAAGCGGCCACTGCGCGCACGCGCGTCTGCTGCATGCAATGCTCATGCAATGCCCGCGACCAACGGGAGCGCCACAAGCGTCTGTGGCGACCGAAGGTCGCGGCTGCCCCATGCAATGGCTGCTGCATGCAATGCTTTACCGGTCGACCAGCACCTGGTAGTGTGCGTAGTTGGCGCCCTTCACCACCACGCCGCCAAACTTCACCGCCACATACTGGAGGGTGAGCGAGTTCGGCAGACCGAGTTCGAAGATGCGCGGAGCCGGATCGCCCAGCCAGTGATACTCGATCAGGTCTTCCGTCACGATGTAGGCCGGCAGCACCGCCGTGCCCGATCCAGGAGTGCCGGTATAACCCAGGCTCCAGTCCGGAATCAGCGGCAGATCGCCTGCCTGCGTCGAAAGCATCTTCACCGTCACGCCGCCGGTAATGTTATCGGTGCGCAACACCACGTTGAACTCCGTCTTCATCTCCTGGTCGATCAGGTCCAGCAGCACCGGATTGGCATAGATCGCCGTCGGCCTCACACGATAGCCATTGCTGGCCACCATCTGCGCCACCGTCGTCTTCAGCCCATTCACAATCGACGAAGTCGTCGAGACCGTCGTCGTATTGCCACCCGCCACAATCTGCGCCGTCGCGCCCATATACTGGGTCGTTGTCGGAGCCGTCAGGCTGGTGTCGTTGCCGTTCCACAGCGCCACATCGTGCGCCACCATCAACCCGCTCACCGTGTCGGCCAGGTCCTTGGCCTGCAAGTAGGCGAACTGCTGCTGCTGGTTGCCCAGCTCCACATCGAAGAGGTTGTAGTTCATCTGCGCCACCAGCGCCTTCAGCGGCACCGCCCGCTCCACACGCGTCGGACTCACCACCGTCGGCGTAATCGCGCGCGGGTTGACAAAGGCCGCCGTGCCCGCATTCGGAATCGCCGTCTCCTCGAAGTACCGCGACGGATGACCCGTTGCCGGAACCTGCTTGATCCTCTGCCCAAACGGACTCGATCGACGACAGATGTCGAAGATCTCCGTCTGGTACATGGGAACTTCAATCGCTCCAGGTCCGATGTAATCGGCCGCCGCATGAATGTCTGCAAAACTGATGTTCATATCGCTCTTTCCGCCCGCTTCCGGGCCTGGTGAGTAGAAACCCACTGGTTATCGCAACCGCAAGCGCCCTTGCACTTGCATTTGCATTTGCATTTGCACTTGCAGTTGCACTTGCATTTGCATTTGCATTTGCACTTGCCCTTGCACTTGCCCTTGCCCTTCTGGTTGTCATTCCCGAAGGGAATCTGCTTTTGCCCTTGCAAACTTCCCCCGCAGCAACCTCCGCAGCCCCCCGCGACCCACGGGAGCGCCACCGCGCGAACGCGCAGCCGCTGCATGCAATGCGCAATGCTTCAGAGTGAGCCTGCGCGTCGCAGTTGATTCTTCACCGCGATGCGTTGCTCCAGGCTCAGCCCTTTCAGCGCCGCGTCCAGCTTGGACATATCCACAGCGCTCTCGTTCAGTGCGTGTTTGGCCAGCATCTCCGCACTGGAGTTGGGCAGTGTCTGGCGCAGGCTCTTCAGCGGCTGCGGGGTGCGAATCCCCTCGAACCCTGCCTCCATTCTGCTCACCTCGCCGCGTAGCCGCTCGATCTCCTGTTCGGCTGCCGCCAGTCGATCCGCCAGGCCATCCTCGCCCTGCGTCTCCACCGTCGCCGAGATCCGTTCCAGCTCGCCGGTCAGCGCGCGCTGTCGAGCCTCAATGCGGTCCAACGCTGTCTCCAGCGTCGCTGCGGCTGTTTCCAGCCGTTCCATCACTTCCATCGTTTCGGTTTTCATCCTTGCTCCTTTCATTTCTGTTCAACTCACTCCGCCCGGCCTTGCGGAAAAACTAACTTGCCAGCCGGAAGCTCGTTTCCATATACGCCGCCTTGTCGCGCAGCAGAATCGCCGCGCCGGTAAAGGTCGCCCGCGTCAGTCGCCACACCTCGGCGCGCATATCGGCCACCTGCGCCTCGGCCAGCTCATAGCTCATCCCCATCGTGCCGCTCTTGGCGCGCCGCATCGACTCCACAGCCTCCGGAAAATCCCGCGCATACAGGTAGCCCTTCACCACCAGCTTGCGCCCGCTGAAATCAGCATCCGTAATCACGCCGATCTTCCGTTTCGCGTCATGCCCATCCCAACCCGGCCTGTAATCGACAGCCATCCCCATCAGGCTCGGCAACGCCGCCTCCGCCGCCACGCGCGTCAACACCACACGATGCCCACGCGCACCCGCCGGAGCCTTGTCGCTCGGCACATCCACCATCGTCAACACACCCTCAAACGGCAGCCGATTCGGATGCCCTTTCACCGGTGGAATCTTCACTGACATCGCATCCAGTCGCATTTACCCTCCCCCATTCCTTTCCTGCTTCCCTTCACCCACCCCAGCCTTCGTCCTTGCCGATGCCCCTGCCCTTGCCCTTGCTTTTGCTTTTGCTTTTCTGGTTGTCATTCCCGCAGGGAATCTGCTTTTGTCCTTCCCACAACCTCCACCCATCCGCGTCCCATCCAGGCCGCGCCCTTTGCGGCAAGGGTGGAAACCACAAACACCGGCAACCTCCACACCCCCGCGACCAACGGGAGCGCAAACGCGCAGTGGCTGCATGCAATGCCCCGCGACCCACGGGAGCGCCGCCAATGCCGCGTGGCGACCGAAGGTCGCGGCTGCCCCACGCAGTGGCCGCACGCGCCGCCTACTCCGCCTGCACCGCTGCCGCCGCCGCCAGCGGAGCTTTCCCGCCCGCCTCCAGCGGACTTAGTCCGCGCATCGCTCTCACCTCGTTCACCGTCAGCACGCCGGACTGCAAAAGCTGCACCTGCATCGCCAGCTCCGTCTGCGCATCGGCCGCGCTCAGGTCGTTGAAGACAAACTCAAACTCCCGCCACCCAATGCACTTGGCAAAGAGGTCGCGCGTCAGGTGTTCCTCGATCCGCCGCGCCAGCGGCGCAATCGCCGACCGGAAGGCCTCATCGGTCAGCTCCGCCGCCGTCGAGCGATTCACATCCGCCTCCAGGCCCAGCAGCAGCGGCGGAAGCCCAAAGGCATCGGCAATCAGACGGATCAGAAACGTCTGCCACTCCAGCCGCATATCCGCGTCCGTGCCCTGGGCAAACCGCAGCACCTCCGGCTTCTGCTCGCAGGAGAGCAGCGGCACGCGCCCGGTGCCTTCAATCTCGTCCTGCCACCAGCGAATGATCCGCTCATGCTGCGCCGGCGAAGACTCATTCAGCCACAGCGCATACTGCACCACCGTATTGGCCGCCAGCTTGCCCGCAAACCGATGCGCGCTCAGCAGCTCGTTGACCGTCTCAAAGGCCACCTCCAGCGGTCCCAGCCCAAACGGCGAAAAGCTCCGCGGATTCATCCGCAGATAGATCAGTTGATCGTCGCGCAGCGGAATTCCCTCCTGCGCCGAGCGTCCCATCGGCACCTGCTCATAGCGCGGCTGCTCGCGGCTGCCATCCCACCGCGCGTTCACGCGAATCGTCGAGCCATCCACCGCCCACAACATCGCCGGGCGCATCGGATCCGTCGTCCGCTCCATCTCAATCGCTCCATAGCCGCCCGTCAGCGCATCCTCAACCACCTGCTCCAGCAGCGTGCGAAAGCTGTCCGACTCATTCGGCTCCTCCAGCATCCGCCGCAGCGCCTTCACCTTCCGCCGCGCATAGCCAATCTCGTCCTCGCTCGCCCCGCGCCGCACGCGAATCTGCCAGTCCATCGCCACAATGCGGTCCTTGATCACATTGATCGCCCGCCGCACCACCGGCGTCTCGGCAAAGCGACGCAGATTCATCTGCGTCGGCTTGGGCATCGCCGAGGTCGTCCCCGCGCCATACCCATACGGCGAAATGATCGTCGGCATGGCGATCGTCCGCCGCTCGGCCAACTCGCCGTTGCCGGTCTCGCCATTTCGGCCTGCACCGCGCCCATTCTCGCCGCGCCCAGCCTCGCCGCGCCCAGCCTCAGCCCGCCGGCCCTCGCGATTCAATCCCTCCCACATCGCACGCACCCAGCTCATCCGCTCTTCGTTTTCTGCCTTCACGTTTGTCCATCCCTTCCCGCGCCGTGCGCGCTCTTCTTGTATTCCCGCCACCCGGTCTTCACCCACACCCAACATCCAGTCCCAAAGTTCCAGTTCCCAAAAATGCGGCCCAAAACAAAACAGGCACGGCCACCATGGCCATGCCTGTCGTCTCTACTCTTGCCCTTGCTGTTGCCCTGGCTGTTGCTTTTCTTGTTGGCCTTCCCGCAGAGAATCTGCTTCTTACTCCGTCCTCAGCGCCACCACTCACCCGCGACCAGCGGGAGCGCCACGGCGCGAACGCGCGTCTGCTCCATGCAATGGTTAGACGTGCAGCTCGACCCGCGCCGTCTCGGCCATCGCGGCCAGCTCGGTCGTCGTGCGCACCACGATCGCGTGCTCCTCCATCGTCTCCACGGCAAAGCGATACGCGCCCTCGCGATCCTCATCCTCGGCCTGTTGCGCGGCCTGCCGCGCGGCAAACTTCGTCCACGGCTCAATGACCGCCGTCAGTTCCAGCGCGGCCTTTTCGATGCGCTCCACGCCGACCCGCAAGCCGGCGGCGGAAAACGCCAGCACCTTGGCCATCTCCACGCCCATCCCGCCGCCCACGCCGCCCACATGCTCCAGGCTCACGGCGTGAAACATGCGAATCAAACCCTGTTCGCGCTCGGCCCGATATCCGACGTCGATGCGCAGCGGATCGCCCGGCCTCGTATACTGCGAGGCTGGAATCCGCTTCCGCAGCAGCTCCCATACGCCCACCCGTTCAAACTCCGTGCGCATGGCGCCCTGGATCGCGGCCCGTCCGCTCACCCGGCTCACGCGCTCCCGCCGTTGCGGCTCCACATACAGCCGCATCAGCTCTTCCATCCCCGCCTCCACGCTCTCGGCCAGATACGCGCGCGACTCGCTCATCTGCACGCAGTTCGAGAACGAATCCTCCAGCACGTGCATCAGATTGCCCTCCGGCTCGCTGGCAAACCGTCGCCGCAGCTCGGCTTCGAGCGCCTCCAGCATCTCCGTGTCGGCATCCGGATCCAGACAGCGCACCCGCCGCCAGTCCGCCGTAAACTTCAAGCCCAGCACGCGCCGGGCCGCATTCTCCGCCGCATTGCCCGCCGAATTCGCTCTCTCGCCCGCGCGCAGCAGCACCCCGATATGCACAAACTCGTTGCGCACCGGGTCCGGCACATACCGCAGCAGCGAAAACTCGCACTCCATCCGGCCATTCATCGCATTCACTCAGTTCACAAAGATCCAGCTACCCGCTATCTTACCCCCGCCGCCATCCGCCTTCGCTCACATTTTCCAACCCCCAAACGGCCTTCGTTCCGTTTTTCCAAACCCTTCCACCAGTTCCCGAATCCTTCCCTGCCTGCGCGCCAGCGTCTCCACCAGCCGTTCCATCTCGCCCACGTCGCCACCGTACCACTCCGGCGGAATCGCCTCCGCCGCCAGCCATATCTGTTCCAGCGGCATCGCCTCCAGCCGGCTCAGCCACGGTTCAAAGCTCTCCCAGCCCGTCACCCCCGCGTAGACTCCGTTCCGCGGATAGACCCCGCGCAGCGGCGCATCTTCAAACTTCCACTCCCCGGCGTGAAAACAGAATCCCTGGTCGATAAAGACCGCTGTATACCGCCGCTCCCGCGCCGAACGCGTAAAGACCGCCTGCCGACCATTGGCATTGCCCGTCCACTTGTCCAGCGCCAGCATCCCGGCAAACTCCGCCAGATTCCGCACCTCGCCCAACTGCTCCTCCGGCAGATAATCCATCACCTGCCCCGGCATCAGCCCGCCCACATACCGCGCGCCAAAGTTCAGCCCCGCAGCACACGGCTCGCGCCGCCGACCCAGGTCCACCTGCAACTCCGGCGTATGCTCCACCAACCACGAGGAAACCTCCACCACCTCGGTCTCCGGCACCGTCAACCCCACCGCCGCCGCCAGCCGCGTCGCCAGCATCTCGTTCGCCAACACCCGCTCATGCTGCGGATTGTTGCGAAACTTCACCACATAGAGCCGCCCATCGGAGCCAAGCATCAACTGCCCCTGCGCCCCGCCGCGCATCCTCCGAATCTGCTGCACCGCCTGCACCGCCAAGCTCGTTCATCCCCCGCCGCGCCGCGCTCATCGCCCACCCACGCGCTAATCCGGATTCTACCCGCTCCAACCTTCACCCAAACGCCCCACCCAAGCCACGCCCCCGCGATGTCCCGTGCCGTACCCTAGCCGTTGCCCTTGCCCTTGCCCGTTTTGGTTGTCATTCCCGCAGGGAATCTGCTTTTTGCCTTTGCCCTTGCCCTTGCTGTTGCCCTTGCCGTTGCCCTTGATTTTCTTGTTGTCATTCCCGCAGGGAATCTGCTTTTTGCCCTTGCCGTTGCTTTTCTGGTTGCCCTTCCCGGCAGGGAATCCGCTTCTGCTTTTCCCCGCAACCTCCACGACCGCACCCCCGCGACCCAAGGGAGCGCCACCCAAGCCACGTGGCGACCGAAGGTCGCGGCTGCCCCATGCAATGGCCAGGCAGTGGTCAGCCGGCCCGCCGATAGTTCCCCGCGCGAAGCGGAATATTGCGTTGCATCGTCCTTCCGCCCAGCATCTGTTCCCGCGCCGCCAGTCCGATGGCCATGGCCATCACGCGATCGTCGTGGGTTCCGCTGCGTGCGCCCGCGCTGCCGTTGGCCAGCCGCACAAAGCTGCGACACTCCATCAGCAGCCCGCGGCTATTCAGCGCCTGCGGATGTTCCTGCACCACCGCCGCCAGCCGCGCCAGCACCATCGGACGCGTCAGCGTCGTCGTCAGCCATCCCGGCTGTCCATCGCCCGCCACCCATATCTCGTGATAACCCACCGTCTCGCCCAATCCCAGCAGCACCGCCGCCCCATGATTGTTCCGCTCCACCACCACCGGAGCCTCATTGAACCGTCGCGCCAGCCCCGCCACCTCACGCGCCAGATCGCTCCCGCCCAGGTGCGCCGCAAACTCCGCGCACTGCATTCCGCTTTCCAGGTCCAGCACCTCGGCCACGGAATAGTCGCCCTCCGAGCCGCCACCCGCCGGGTCCACCGACACCAGATAGCGCCGCCCGCACACCGGCGGCAGATACACCTCCAGCCTTCCGTTATGCATCCGTTCCGTCGGCTCGCCCAGCTCGGCCAGCCGCCGCTCCACCGCCTCCTGGTCAAAGTACATCTCGCCGGAAACCAGAAAGCATCGCTCCGCATCTTCGGCAAACTCCTGCCGCGCCATCGGTCCCTGCGTAGCCATCATCCTCCGCCGATACGCAATCTGTTCCAGGTCCAGACCGCGCTCCACAAACATCTCCAGCTCCTCGTCCGACAAGCTCGCTTCATCCACCGCCGGCAGCCGATAGCTCTTCTCCATCCACCACGGGAAAAAGTGCTTCACCATCCCCGTCTCGTCGGCCCGCATCCACTCGTCATAGAAGCAGCCGCTCGCCCCGTTCGGCGTCGACTCCAGCACCAGTTCCGTCTCCGCTCCCGCGCTGCCCGGCGCCAGCGACGCCCGCAATCCCGCCAGCGTCTCCTTCCCATCGCCCGGCCAGCGCGAAACCTCCGAGCAGTGCAGATTCTGCACCGTCATCCCTCGCCCCGCATTCCTGTCCGCCGCGCTCACCACGCGAAACTCCGAATCGATCTTCGGAAATCCGATCTGCCGCACATTCAGCCGATTCGTCACCAGCACGCCATCCTTCAACCCCTGCGGCAAATGCTCCACATACCGATGCACAATCCGCAAAATCTCCTCCGCAGCATCCTGCGTATGCGCCACCAGCAGCGTCAGCGTCCCCGGCCGGGTCACCGTCTTCAGCAGAAACCGTCCCGCCACCCACGTCGTCATCCCCATCTGCCGCGCCTTCAGCACAATATTCGCCGCCCCGCGCTGCCGCTCAAACGCACGCTGCGCCGCATTCGGCTTCAGCGGATGCAACCGGCCATCCTTGCCCCTCACCTTCAGCAGATGGCTCGCCAGAAAAACCAGCGGAGTCTTCCCCTTCAACTTCAACGATGGCACATCCAGAATTTCGCCCAGCTTCACCAGCTCTTCCCGATCCCGCATCTCCCGCAACGCCATCATCTGAGCCTGACGTTGCTGCCGCATCTGCTCCAGTTGCTTCAGCTTTCCTCGCGCCAACTCCCACTCCTCTCTGTTCGGCGGCCAACCGTTCCCACCCCACCCGTGCGCAACACGACCACCCCATCGACCCCGCAACGTCCCGCCACGTCAGGAGCCGCCCGCCTGCCCGGGCCGCCTCGCGCATCCCCTGTGAACCTGCCCCAATCCCCGTCACTCCGCTTGTTGCCTCTTCTGTGCTCATTCCCGCAAGGAATCTGCTTTTACTTCTGCCCCTTTGGTTGTCATTCCCGCAGGGAATCTGCTTCTGCCCCTGCCAGGCGCCCCACCCTTGCCGCAACATGCGCGGCAAGGGTAAGGCGCCACGAAGGCCGCAGTGGCTCCATGCAATGGGGCTTAGTTCCCGCCGCACCAGTAGCGCACGCTGTAGCCGGTCCCGGCTGTCAGCGCCACATCCGCTGTCAGCGTCATCCCCGTCGCCGACTCCGACCACTCCACCGCATTCACCGCCCCGCTTCCTGCTAGCGTCGTATTCACCACGCAGTTGGCGTTGTTCGTGTGCGCAAACGGAAACGTCAGCGTCGCCACCGTTCCGGTCGTTGTTGCCGTTCCCGTCGTCAGCGTCAGCGTGCCGCTCACGCCGTCGCAGACGTGCCCGCTGGCGCAGCCGATCGTCGCGCCCGACCCTGCCGCCGTGCCCGCCGCCAGCGTCATTCCGCCGCTGCCGGCAAAGCGCTGCGCCGTCGTCGCTCCAGCCACCGCCACCGTAAACGCCCCCGTCGATCCGCTATGCGTAAAATTCAGCGTCTCGGCTCCGTTCGTGCCCGGCACGCAGCTTGGCTGCATATTTATCATGTCCTGCGTGCTCGCGCTCCCGTTCCAATAGAAGCCTTGAATCGACACATAGCCGCCATCGATGCACTGGGTGGCTGTCGCCGGCGCTGTACCATTGATCAGCACCACCGGCATGCCCGCATTCACGCGAATCCCGCCATAGTTCGTCTGCACCAGATTCGCCGTCATCGTTCCCGGCACCGACAGGTTGCCCGCGTTCGTCACCGTCATCGCCGCCGTATTCGCGTTCGACCCTCCCTCATACACGATCAGACCGCCCGTCCCGCTTCCGCTTCCGTTGTTGATCACCACCGCATTCGCGCCCGCGCCCGCGTTGATCGCCGTCTGCCCATTCTGATACGCGACGATCCGGTCCATCGCATTCGCAGCATCCGTCATTCGCAGCGTATTGCCCGAGTCCTTCTTCCACGTCCACTCCGCCGCGCCGGTGTAGCTGTTCCACTCCACCGTCCCGTTCTGCTCCGCCGTCGCGCCCGGCTGAATCGCCAGCGTCCCGGCGGCGTTCGTCCCGTTCGTCAGGTTCACGTTCCCCGTCGCCGTCGCCGTACCCGTCACCGTCGGTGTCGCAATCGTCGGACTCGTCGCCAGCACCGCGCTGCCCGTGCCCGTCGTCGCCAGCCCGCTCACCGTCGTGCCCGTCGTCGCGTAATACGCCAACTGGCCCGCCGTTCCGCTCGCCACCGTGCCCGTGCCGCCGCTCGTCGCCCCGCAGCCCGTGCAGCTTGCCACCGTCAGATTGCCGCTTCCGTCAATCTTCGCCACCGTCGTCGGCGTCGCGCCGCCAGAGTAGAAAACCACTCCGCCCGTGCCCGCATTCGCCTCCACATTGAAGCGCACCGCGCCCGTGCCGCCCGCGTCCAGATACTCATCGCCGCTCTGATACGCCTTGATGTGGTCCAGCCCGTCAATCGCCGAGTTCAGCGCCCAGTTGTTCGACCCGTCCTTCACCATGTACCACTGGCTCGCGCCCGTGTAGTCCTTGTAAAGGAAGCTCTCCTTCTGCGTCGCCGTCGCGCCCGCTTGCAGCGTCTGGTCAATCTCCGCATTCGCCGCGTTCTTCACCGTCGTCGATCCGGTGAACGTCGTCGTTCCGCCCACCGCCAGCGTGCCCAGGAAATCCGCGTTCCCGCTCCCGTCCACTGTGGCCACCGTCGCCGGCGTCGCGCCGCCGCTGGCAAACGCCACCCCGCCCGTGCCCGCGTTGCCGCTACACTGGAAGCAGACATTGCCCGCGCCCGTTCCGTTGATCGCCGTCGAATTGTTCCCCGCTGCGTTATGCTCCTCCATCTGCAACCGGATCGTCCCGTTGATCAGGTCCTGAAAGATCCAGTTCGACTCGCCGCTCGCGCCGTCCGTCAAGCCCCACAGCCAGTTGTACTGCGTCGCCGACGTGCCATTGTCCACCTGACTCTCCCACTCCAGTCCGCGCACATTCCCCGCGCCCGTCCCCAGCCGATAGTGGTTCGTCACCGTCGCGTCCTTCTGGCTTGCGTACCAGTCTCCGTTCACCCCGTTGAAGGTCCGGTGAAACGCATCCCAGAAGCTGTTCCGGCTTCCGTTGTCCACCAGCGCTCCGGTAAACATCGTCCCGCCCGTCATCCAGCTATTGAACTGGCTCCCCGCATCCGCAAGCACCTGCGTCGTCGAGCCTTCGTTCCTCACCCCCACCAGCGTATTGTTCTGCGCATTCAGCCCCAGATGCACCGCCGTCGCGCAGCCCTCCACATCGCCGCCGGTAAAGGTATTCCCGTCGCCCTGCAACAGATTCACGCCAATCGTGCCCGCAATCGCGCTCCCGCTCGCCGTCGGGCAGTCGATATGCAGCCGCAGAAACGTGCTTGCATTCACCCAGTCCGTCGTCGCCGCATTCGCCACCTGATGCCCTACCGCGTTCACCGCAATCTGGAATCCGTTGAAGTCCTGGTCGAAGAACGTTCCTCCCGTGTAGTTGCCCGTTCCATCCAACTGCATCGCCGTCTGGTTCGCGTTCCCCAGGTAGTAGTCGCTTTCGAGGTCCAGCTCCTGTGTTCTCCACGCCGCCAGCGCTTCCGTGCCCGCGCTCGTCGACCCGGTCGTATTCACCAGCACGTTGTCCATCGCAAAGCCCATCGTGTCCTGCGCATAGGTCGAGTCGCCCACCTGGATCGCGGCTCCCGCGCCCGAATACGCCAGCACCGTGCCGCCCGATGTTCCGCTTGCCTCTGTACCGCCTCGCAGCGCGCAGCCATGCAGCTTCACTCCGCGCACCCCCGCCGGAATCACCATCGGAGCCGTCATCGCAATCGTCGCGCACGGCAGGTCCACACGCGTATTCGCCACCCCGATCGTCACCGTCGAGCTGATCGCCTGCGACCCCGTGTAATTCCTCGCATCGCACGTCCCGCCCGTCGCCGGCAGCGCCGCCACGCACGCCGCGATCTGCGCTCCGAGATTCGCTCCGCTTTGCTGGTCCACCTCCGTCAATCCACCCACCGACTTCGCCGTCAACGCGCCGCCAAAGGCCGTCACCGCCGCCGTCAGACTTGCGCCGCCCAGGTTGGCCAGCGCCTGCGCCGGAGTTCCCGCGCCCGTGCCGCCAAAGTTCAGCGCCAGAGTACCGGTCGAAACATTGCTCGCGTTCAGCCCCGTCAGGTTGCCGCCCGCCAGTTGCGGAGCCGTCTGCCATGACGGCACAAACGCGCCCGTTCCGTTGCCCACATCCACCAGCAGCGCCGGTGTCGTCGAGCTGTTGCCCGCCAGCCGCGTCGGATTTCCGTTCGCATCGCCCACCACCAGGTCGCCCTCGCTCTGCGTCAGCGAACCGCTTGTCGTCACTGCGCCGCCGCTGGTTGCCGGCGGCGTCGGTGCCGCGGCTCCAGCCAGCAGAAACGCCTGATACTTGCCTGCCGGATAGCTGGCCGTCGTCGTCGTCGGATTGCAGGCCGTCATCGCCATCGTCCCTGCCGCCGTCATCGCGCCGCTCAACTGCAACCCACTCACACTCGACGGCGGAGCCACAAACAGAATCCCGTCCGTCGCACTCGCGTTCGGCAGCGTGATCCCCGGCACCGTCGCGCAGCTTTCCGGTTTTACCGTTCCACCCGCAATCGCAAACGCCTGCTCGGCAAAGTCGGTCACCGGCAGCGTCCCGTCCGTCGCGCTGATCGCGCCCGCACGCACCCGCAGCCCCGGCATCTGCACCGCCGTCTGCCCCTGCATGCCCACATACCCGTCGTTCTCCAGCACCAGGTAGCGCGGCGGCTGATTCTCACTTGCGTTCAATCCATCCGCAGCTCGCAGACACCACGCATCTCCATATCCACCCACCACTCCATGCAGGCAAAACTCGCCCGAATCGAAGTTCACCTGTCCCGGCAACGTCGTACCCGTCGATACGCCCACGTTGTATCGCGTCGTCGTCACCGGCGCCGTTCGTGGCACGATCACCGAGGCGGCAATGCTGTCCGTATTCGTCAGAAAGGCACGGAAGTCGTCCAACTGCTGCGTCTGACTCACCTGCGGCGGCTCGGCCACCGTGTCGGCAATCGGCGATCCCGACACGTTGATATTGCGCGCCGTCATATTCTGGAAGTCATAGAGCAGCACCGCGCCCATCAGTTGGTTGTCCACGCTGTCATAGGGACTCGGACAACTCGCCGAACCAAATGCACCATACGCCGAATTTCCGTCGCACCAGCCCACCTGTTCCGTCCCAATCGAGTCAATCGTCCACCCCGTCGCCGCCGTCGCAATAATCGGATAGTTCTGCGTGAACTTGATATTCGCATTGCGCAGATTCACCCCGATCACCGGCCGGTAGTAGCGCGAATACGTGGCAAACATCACGTGATAGACCCCGCGCCACAGCGAATCCGTCACCCCGCCCGCCGGAGCCTTGTTCTGGTCCGTCAGCCGTGTCTGGTTGTCCTGCTCGTGAAAGAAGTAGGTGTTGAACCAGGTATCCAAAGCATTTTGCGCCGTCTGTGACTGCGCCTGCGTTGACCAGTTGGATCCGTAGAAGATGATTCCATCCACTGATGTGCCATCGCCCAGGTTGTAATCATTCAACACCGCGTTCCCCTCGATGCTGGTAGCCGGTGCGCGTGACTTCCACCAGCCGCCGATGATCAGCCCCGACATCATCCCCTGCAAGTTCAGGTTGTGAAACTGATCGAACTGTGAAGACCCCAGCAGCAGCGCAATGCCCACGCCATTCATCGTCACCCGGTCCCACTGCCAGTAAGCAGCCGAGACCGTGGTCGCCGCAATGAACGCCTGCGAAATATTCAGGTCATACAGATTCCAGGAATTAATCAACGTATCCGACCCGAAGATCGCAAAGTACGGCGCGGCCATCGTGTACTGCGAAGCCGAAACGGCGTTGCCCGTGAAGCTCGACGTGATCGTCGCCCCGTTGCCATAGATCGTCAGCGGCGTCGATTGTCCGCTGGGGATGCGAATCGCATAGCCCAGATACCCCGGCGTCTCCGGCGCCAGATTGGTGCAGGGAACTCCGTTGCAGGTGTCTGTACTCGGTGCCGTGCCGTCGTCCCACGCCGTCTGCATATACCCGGTGATCGTCCCGATGAAGTACGTCTTGCCCTGCGTCAGCGTCACCGATCCGGCGTGCGTTCCATTGCCGGTCGCAAACTCGATCGCATTGTTGAAGCACTGCGTATCGTCCGTCACGCCGTCGCCCGCGCAGCCAAAGTCATCCACGCGAATATCCGCCGAGTAGGTCGTCGCACCGCGCCGCTGATCGAGCACCGGCGCAGGCTGCTTCGGCGCCGGTGGCGGAGCCACGGCGATCGTCGGGCAGCTTGTGTAGCCGCTTCCACCACTCGTCACCGTGTAGCTGGTCACCGCACCGTTGCTCAGATTCGCAGCCACCTGCAATCCGCTTCCGCCGCCGCCCGTCACCGTCACCAGCGGAGCCACCGTATACCCCTGCCCAAGCTGTCCTGGAATCACCGAAGTGACCGCGCCATTCTGCGTCGGATCATAGACGCACTGCGCCGTCGCCTGCATCGCCGCAAACTGCGCATAACTGCCCGTCGTTCCCGGCGGAATCAACGCGGATGCCGCTCCGCTCACACATCCGCTCACGCTCGGCGAAAGCGCGCAGTTGGTCGTTCCGTCAATCACCGGAGCATTCAGCGCGCCGGTCATCGTGCCGCCAGCCAGCGGCAGTTCGCCGCTGCCGCTGGCAATCTGGCTGGCCACGGCCTGGTCCACATACGCCTTGTTCGCCGCCTGCTCTGGAGCCGTCGGCGCATTGGCCACCAACAACTGCTGAAAGGCCGGCACAAACGCCATCCACGCCGTCTCCACGTTGGTCGAGGTGCTCGGCGGCATGCCCTGCGCGCTCACCGCATTGCCCGCCGTCGCGCTGTCGCAGGCCGAGTTGCCCGTCACCGTGTTGTAGGGAATCCGAAAAATCTGCCAGCTCGTCGTCAGGCTCACCGTCTGGTCGGCAAACGCGCAGCTCTGCGCCCCCGTCGTCCCGCTCAGCTTCAGCTCCTGCGTCGCTGCTGTATCCGCTTTGGCCGCAATCACCCACGTACCGGTCCCGGCCGGAAATCCCGCGCCCAGCAAAAGTGTTCCACCCGTATTGCGCACGCTCCAGTTGCCGCTCGTGTCCCACGCTCCGCCCACCGCGCGTACATACGATCCCGTCACCGGAGCCGTCGCATCCTTGCCCGACTGGCTGCCCGCGCCGACGCTTTCGCCGCTGGCCGCAAGCAGGTCTTCCGCCGTCAGGAATAGATCGTTGAGGCTGCTGAATGCCTGATTGGGCGCACCGCCGCCGAGCAAGGCAAAATCCGCCGTCGCGCGACCTTCCTCCAGCCGCGCCGCCTCCACCGCGTGCTCGCCTGCGCCGCTGGTCTGCTCGAGGACGTTACCCAGACCGAAGTCAGCGAGCATCGCCGCTCCGCTGAGGCCAAGCTGCTGGAAGCGATTGGAAGAGCCACTGTTGCCGTTGGCCACGCCGTTCAGCTCCGCGCTGGGCGCAATCACCAGCGCCGGATAGATGGTGGTGGAAGCGGCGAGCGTGCCGCCGCCTTGAATCGAGGTTTCGTGCGTCTCCGACGAGGCCGCATTCCAGACGGTGTAACCGCCGTTGCCGTTGAGCATGGCTCCGCCCAGCAGAGTCATCTTCTGGCCTGAGATTAAGTTGACCGGCTTGGCCGTCATCCATGTGCCCGCGACGTTGATGGTCGCGGTGGTGGTCGACGAGCAGCCAAATCCTGGCGAGGTCACGGTGACCGCGCCAAGCGATCCATCGGCATTGACCGAGGCATTTGCGACCGCGGTGCAGCTTCCGCTGAAGACAAGCGGAACCGTTGGGCCATACGGCTCAAAGCCGAGTCCATGCTCCGGCCCGACCGTGACGCCGGTGACAGCACCCGAGACGGCTGTGACGGCAAGCTGCGGCTGGACGGCGATCCATTCAGGAGAAATCCGCGCATTGCGAATGGTCCAGCCCTGCGCTGTGCCCGGCGTGTCGGCGGCAAAATCAAGCACCACTCCGGTGGGCGCTTCGCCCGTGGCTGCCGAGTTCCATGCGTGCGCGGTGATGCCATCCAGAATGTTGTTGGCACCGACGGCGGTGACAAAACCGTGGACAACGTTAAGTGTGAGATGGCTCCACTGATTGTTGTCCGCGGTCAGACCCGCGGGGACGGCGGCCGGCAGTGCGGGCACGGCGATGCCGGTGCCGAGTCCGCGCAGGGTGAGGTTGCGAAAGGCCGAGCCAGTGGGCCACTGCGCAAGATAGAGTCCGCAGGTATGCGTGGAGCTTGCGCCGGTGTAGCCGCCGAGCGGATCGTTGCCCGTGGTGGCAATCACGAGGTTGTCGATGGACGCATTCTTCAGGCCGTTGCCGCCTGCTCCCGTGGAGGCGGGCATGGCGATGGCGCAGTTGCCGAGGTACCATCCGGCTCCGCTGCCCGCCGTCGCGGCCAGTCCATTGCCGCCCGGCGAAAAGATGCTGCCGACTTCGACAGGACGATTGACCGAGCAACTGCCGGCGGCGGCTCGACCCTCTGCCGGCGAGCAGGAGACATCGACGCTTTGATCGACATACAAAGTGAAGTCATGCAGGCGGGTTCCGCTGAAAAGCGTGGGGGAATCGGTGGTGGTGACGAGAATGTCCTGACCGGGGAAGCTCATGAGCGCGGAGTTTTGTGCGCCCTGGCCTGCGATCGACTCCAGATGCCAGGTTAGCGGATGCGTTTTGCAGATGCCGGAGGGCAGCGTGAGGCCGACGTGATGCGCTTGTGCGTAGTTGATGGCGGCCTGAAGGGCGGCCGTGTCGTCGGTGACGCCGTCGCAGACGGCTCCGAACTCCTTGACATTGCGGGGGTGCTGCTGAGAGCCGCCGGTGCGCCAGTCTTCGACGCGAATGCCGCCGAGGTTGGTGAAGCTGTCGGTGCCGGAATACGCAGGCGGAACGATCATGGCTCCTGTGGCGCCCGCGGCGGTGACGGTGGTTTGAAGATTGGTCTGCGCCGAACCGTTGACGGGCGACGCGACGCCGTTGACGGCGGGCGTGGCGAGCGCGCCGGTCATGGTGCCGCCGGCCAGAGGAACGGCCTGGGCAAAGCTCTGGTCGACGTAGTGTTTGTCGGCAGCCATGAGTGGGGTGGTGGGGTCGCCGCTCAGGGTGAGTGGTCCGGTGAGCGTGCCACCGGAGGGGGAGAGCTGACTGCTGCCGAGAGCGGCGATCTGCTGATCGACATAAGCCTTGGTGACAGCCTGCACGGCTTGGGCGGCTGGGAGCACCTGAGCTTCGACCGATGCGATGGTGGCGGTGGTGGTGGCGGGGACGACCCAGTACTCGGTATTCACGGTGCCGTCGGAGAGTTGATAGATGACGGTGTAATAGAGGCCAGCGGGAGTGGCGCCGAGGTTGGGCGCAAGATTGACGCTGGTGAAGCCGTCGGCTCCGATCGTGACCGTGGTTGTGCCTGCGGTGACAGACTGACCCGCGGCGGTGGTAAAAGACGGCCAACTGATGAGAAGCGTTCCAGAGGCAGGCGCACCACTGGCCAGGTAGACCGTTCCCTGAACGGTGGTGGTGGTGACGGCCTGCGCCCAAAGCTGCTGCACGGTGCTGCCGCCACCGAGGAGGGCGCAGACAAGTGTGATCAGGAGAGCAGTTCTGCGAAGCGCCTTCCACCCAAATCCGGATTGTGTGTCAACGGCCTGCCAATTGTTCATTGCGAATATCCTTCCCCATCGTGCTGCGTCGGTTGATCTGAAGCTGCATTGCCAAACTGTGCGACCTGGTCGCGCAAAAATGCGGCCTGCAAGAACCTGGTCCGTTGTGGGGACCAGGGTTGCAGGGCCGCATTGTGGAAGCTTTCGTATGCCCTTGTCCCGGGCCAGGCTGCCGGCGTTCCACGCGTTCCGGCATTCCCGATACATGATCTGCTGCTACTCTTGCTCGCCTTCTTCTTCTTCGTCTTTCTCTTCGCTGTCGTCTACGAACCCAGGAATCCCCGTGAGAGTCTCCGCGAAACTCTGATATTCGGCTGGGGCGATCGGTTCGTTGTTGTTGTGTCTGGAAGCAATCTCAAAAAGGACGCGCACACTGGGAGCGTGACACTTGTTGACGATGTTGATTCCAATGCATTCGATGATCTTGAGCATGTACTTCGCTATGACGCGATCCGCCTTGTTGGCCATGCCCTCAATCAGCTTATTGTCCGACTCCACAAAATCCGGATCGTTTGGCACATCATCCAGCGTGATGACTTTTGTTCTCTGTTTGTCCGCCTCACCGTTATTCGTTTGCAACATCGCCCCGCCAGTTTCTGACACCGAGGTTTTTGCCGAGCAACAAAAAAGCGGAGCGGCTGTGCCGCAACCGCTCCCGCACTTCTGTTCCTCGCGAATGTCTTAAGCTTAGCGAAATCGAAAGAATTGCCTGCCATTTTTGGGGAATTTTTATTTACCTTGTAATCATATACATAAGTTAGTTTTCCACAGGGGTCGTGCTTGACAGATTTTCAGATGGACGTGGTTTCAGGCATTGGATGCGGCGGATGCGAGTTCGCGCGGTGGCGCTCCGGGTGGTCACGGGGCGGCTTGGGTGGAGGTTGCCTGGGTTGTGGTTCCCATCCAGGCCGCAGACTGCGCGGCCTGGATGGGGTACGGCAGGAGTGGTGGAGATGGGTGGAGCGTGGCGGAGAACAAACCGATTGACTCTTGTTGTTTTCGAGTGATAGAAGGGCGGGATTGAAGGTATGCCGGATTCATGGTGTGCGGGAGTGAGGATGGGACGAATGCGAACTGTGATGAGTGGGTCTGCTGGAAGCAGGCTGGCGCGCCGGGTGGCGATGGGGATGCTGGCTCTGCTGCTGATGAGCTGTGGCGGGAGCGCAAGTGGGGGAATCTCGACGGCTCCGCATCTGGTGCAGGCGCAGACACCCACGATCGCTGCGAGCGCTGCGCTGAATGGGGCCGAGGTGGTGACGCTGGCCAGCGCGACTCCGTCGGCGACGATGTATTACACGCTGGATGGCTCGACGCCGACGACGGCTTCGACGGTCTATGAGGCTCCGTTTCTGTTGACCTCGAGCGTGACGGTGAAGGCGATTGCGGCGGCGAATGGCTTCAACACAAGTCTGGCTGCGAGCCAGAGCTTCACGATCCACGTAGCTTCGGGGACGCTGGTGTGGAGCGATGAGTTTACAAATCCTGGCGCGACGGATGTGCAGCCGAACCCGGCGACGTGGACGTATGATACGGGCAATAGCGGCTGGGGCAACAACGAACTGGAGGATTACTGCGCGTGGGGATCGAATGCGTCGCCGTGCAATTCAGCGGCGCCGAATGCGTATGTGGGAACGGATGGCGCGCTGCATGTGGTGGCCGAACAGCCGTCGGCGGGGGTGTATACGTCGGCGCGAATGAAGAGCGAGGGATTGTTCAGCTTCCAGTATGGACGGGTGGAGGCGCGGATCGAGTTGCCGGAGGAGCAGGGATTGTGGCCCGCATTCTGGATGCTGGGCAATGATATTGCGACGGTGAACTGGCCGGCGAGCGGGGAGATGGATATTGCCGAGCGTGTGAATGCGGCGACGACGCCGGACTGGAATATGGGTTCGGTGCATGGGACCGGGTTCACGGGGACGAATATCGGGACGAAATATAACTTTCCGGCGGGTGAGACGGCGGCGGGGTGGCATACCTACGGGATGATCTGGAAGCCGGGATCGGTGGCGTATTACATTGACGATCCGACGCAGCCGTATGCGACGTTTACGCCGGCGAGCGTGGCCGGGTTCAGCGGGGCGGTGTGGCCGTTTGACTCCGGGCCGTCGTTTTTCATTCTGAATCTGGCGGTGGGTGGGCAGTGGCCCGGCGCGCCGAGTGCGACGACGAGCTTTCCGGCGCAGATCGTGGTGGACTACGTGCGGATTTACGCCAACTGAGAGATGGCGTGAAGCGCCTGCGAGACGGATTTCGTGTTGCGATGACGAATTCAGTTTGAGGAAGCGCAGCGGGACTGCTAGACTTTGCGCAAAGATTCAAGAGCAGAGAATTTTTACCGTAATATACGTCGATGATTCGATAGAAGAAGCGAGGCGCGAACGATGGCGCGAACCCGAGAGGCACAGCCGAGTGAAGCGGCGGTTCAGGATGCGAAACCGGAAACGAAACTGAACATAAAGGTGGGTACGAGGCTGGACGCGAGCGAGGATGTGAGCGCGCCGGTGACGCTGAAGGTGCTGGCGGCGCGTCTGAATCTGGATCCGGCGACGGTTTCGGTGGTGCTGAACAATGTGCCGGGGCGATCGATTCCGGAGCGGACGCGAGAGCGGATTCGCGCGATGGCGCGGGAGCTGAATTATCACCCGAGTTACATTGCGCGTTCGCTGCGGAACCGGCGGACAATGATGGTGGGGATTCTGACTCCTGTGCTCTCTGAGGGCTACCACTCGGAGGTGATGAACGGAATATTCGCGCAACTGATTGAGCAGGATTATTTCAACTTCATTGCGACGCACCGGCACAAGGCAGAGCTGGTGGCGAAGTATCCGGGGATGATGCAAAGCCGCGGGGCGGAGGGAATTCTGGCAATTGATACGCACCTGGCGGGGCCGCTGCCGGTGCCTGCGGTTTCGATTGCCGGGCACACGGCGATTGCCGGAGTGACGAACGTGCTGCTGGACCACAATGAGGCGGCGCGGCTGACGCTGCGGCACTTGTATGACCTGGGCCATCGGAGCATTGCGTTCATGCATGGGCATCCGGATAGTTCAGATTCGGATTCGCGATGGGAGGCGCTGCAGGGCGCGGCGCGGGAGTTGGGGATTGCGATTGATCCGGCGCTGACAATTCATATTGACGAGGATCGGACGACGCCGGAGCTGGGATATCCGGTGGTGGAGCGGCTGCTCGGCGAGAAGCGGAAGTTTACAGCGATGGTCTGCTTCAACGACGTGGCGGCGATTGGCGCGATTCGCGCGCTGCACGATGCGCAGATTCGCGTGCCGGAGGATGTTTCGGTGATGGGATTTGACGATGTTCCGTATGCGGCGTTTCATTCGCCGCGGTTGACGACGATTCGGCAGCCGCTAGCGGAGATGGGCGCACTGGCGGCGCGGCTGCTGGTGGAACAGATGAGCGGAAGCGGAAGCGCGCCGAGGGCTGAGGTGATGGTGACTCCGGAGCTGATTGTGCGGGAGTCGACCGGCGCTGTGGCGCGGCGCGGGTAGCGGGCGATGGCGGAATCGGGATGGCAACGCGCAACGGGTGAGCGCGCGGAAGCGATGCTGCTGTATTTGATTTTTGCGGGAACGGGCGTGGGGATGGCGCTGCCGGGGGCGGTGTTGCCGACGCTGATGCGTCAGTGGTCGCTCGAAGACAGCGGCGCGGGATGGCTGTTTTTTCTGGCGTGGCTTGGCTCGTCGATGGGAGCGCTGGCGGCGGGACGGTATCGACGGACGGTGGTGGCGGCGGGCTGCGCGCTGGTGGGGATGGCGCTGGCGGGAATTGCCTATGGGCCGGCGGAGCTGCGGTTTGTGGAGATGTTTGTGTATGGCCTGGGCCTGGGCGGGGCGATGACGGCGATCAGCCTGACGCAGGCGGCGCGGCACGCGGAAGAGTGCGCGAGTGAGATGAATCGGCTGAATATGATCTGGGCTGCGGGAGCGGTGGCGACGCCGGCGCTGGCGGCGCATTCGCTGCGAGTGGCGAGCGCGCAGCAGATTTGCGCGGGGATGGCCGGGGTGTTTCTGGTGTGGGCCGGAGTGGTGACGATGACGGCGGGGAGCGGCGGGCCGAGAACGACGCAAGTGACGCCGCTGCGGAAGAAGATGGGCAATCCGCTGCGGCTGTGGCCGCTGACGCTGGTGCTGCTGGCGTTTTTGCCGACGGGAATTGAAAGTACGATGGGCGGCTGGGTGGCGGAGTATGCAAGGCGGGAGCAGCAAAGCATTGCGACGGCGGTGATGGCGGGAAGCCTGTTCTGGGGCGGGATTCTGGCGAGTCGCGCGCTGGGAGCGACGCGGTATCTGAGATGGAGGACGGAGCGCGGGCTGCTGGTGCAAAGCGCGTGGACGGTGGTGGCGGGGCTGGTGCTGCTGGTGGCGGCTCCGGTGCAGGCGGGGATTCTGTGTGGGAATGCGCTGGTGGGATTTGGGCTGGGTCCGGTGTATCCGCTGGCGCTGGCGCTGGGATTGAGACGACGGGAGCATCCGGGGATTTTCTGGGTGGCGGGAGTGGGATCGGCGACGTTGCCGTGGGCGACGGGGCTGGCATCGACGGCGAGCGGGTCGTTGCGGGTGGGATTGCTGGTGCCGCTGGCGGCGGGGGTGGCGCTGCTGGCGAGCGGCGTGGCGAGCGGGAAGTTTTCGGCCGGGATTGCGCTGCGCGAGGAGATGGGAGAGCGGTTATGATAGCGTTTACATGGCTGCCTTTGGCAGCCAGAAAATCTTGTTGAGGATTGCATGACGATGACGGCTCCGACACTTCTTGTACTTGCAGCGGGCATGGGCAGCCGCTATGGCGGATTGAAACAGATTGATCCGGTTGGGCCGAGTGGCGAGGCGATTCTGGACTACTCGGTGTATGACGCGATGCGCGCGGGATTTGGGCGCGTGGTGTTTCTGATTCGCCACTCGATTGAAGAGGCGTTTCGCGAGACAGTGGGCGCGCGGTATGCGGGACAGATTCCGGTGGAGTACGCGTTCCAGGAGCTGGAGGATCTACCGGCGGGTTTTAGCGTGCCGGAAGGCCGGACAAAACCGTGGGGAACGACGCAGGCGGTGCTGTGCGCGGCGGGAGCGATCGACGGGCCGTTTGCAGTGATCAATGCAGATGATTTCTATGGCTCGGCCAGCTATCGCGCGCTGGCGGACCATCTGCAAACGGGCACACGGGATTTTGCGATGGTGGGGTTTGTGCTGCGGAAGACGCTGTCGGCGTTTGGCTCGGTGGCGCGCGGAGTGTGCAGCGTGGACGAGGCAGGGATGCTGCGGACGGTGGTCGAGCATACGAAGATCGAGCAGGACGGCGCAGGCGCCAGGAGCATTCAAGCCGATGGATCGACGACAGCGCTGACGGGCGATGAGCTGGTTTCGATGAATATGTGGGGGTTTACGCCAACGGTGTTTGCGGCGCTGCGGGGCGACTTTGAGCGCTTTCTGCGCGAGCAGGGCGGCGAGCAGAAAAGCGAATGCTATCTTCCGAATTCGGTCAATACGCTGGTGGGCGCTGGCGCGGCGCGGGTGCGCGTGCTCTCTTCGCCGGATGCGTGGTTTGGCGTGACGTATCGCGAGGATCGGGAGAGCGTGGTCGAGCGGATTGGCGAACAGGTGAAGGCGGGAGCGTATCCGGAACGGCTGTGGAGCTGACGGGGATTTGCTGGCCGACGGCGTTGCAAGCGCAGCGACGCGGGGTGGATGGAAGTTTGTGACTGCGTATTGGCCGCAATGTGCTTGCTTTCCTCAAGATGGACTCAGCACATTGCGGCGAAAGGCTGCTGCGCGCTTGTTGGCTGCGGGTTTTCCAGTGTTCCTCTGCTAGAGTGGTAGGCGAAAGCCAACCGCAGTTGGATGGGGATCGAGACAGAGGATGATTCTGTGAACGCTTGGAACGCGGGCAGCGGCTGGGTTGCCAGTTGCAGTACCCGTTGCGGTGCCGGTTGGAGTGTCGGCTATGCTGTTGCGCTGGCGATGGTGCTGAGTGGCGGCATGAGTTGCGCCGCAGCCCGCGGCAGGCAAGCCGCGACGAGCGCGGAAACCAGGAGAGATGCCCACACACAAACCACTGGAGAAACCAGAACGAAAACCGGCGCGGAAACGAGTGCGGGCGGGCCGGTTCTGGATGCGACGCGGCTGATGGCGCCGATCGATTTGAACGTGGGCTGGCGGATGAAGGCGGGCGACGATGCGCGGTGGGCGAGTCCTGCATGGGACGACTCGGGCTGGACGGCATTCGACCCGGCGAAGAACCTGAGAAGCTACTTTCCGAAGAGCCGTCCCTCGGTGGTGTGGTATCGGCTGCATGTGCGTGTGAGTCCGGATGAAAAAGGGCTGGCGCTGCGGGTAAGTCACCTGGCGACGGCCTACGAGATGGATGTGAATGGCGAACGGCTGATGGCAGTGGGAAGATTCATGCCGTATCGTCCGTACACGCTTGACGCGCCGGTGGTGCGTCGCATTCCGGAGCGTATGCTGGCGGACGGATCGCTGGTGATTGCGGTACGGGTATACGTAAGCCCGTGGGAGTGGAGCCAGGGGGGTGGATTGACGGCGGGCAACCTGACGCTGGGTGAGGAAAGCACGCTGCGCGAGCAGGACTGGCTGAGGTTGTTGGGCCACAATGCGCTGAACTGGCTGGACCTGCTGATGGGCGTGGCCGTGGGAGTGGTGGCGCTGGTGCTCGTTGCGGCACAGCGCAGCCAGCAGGCATATCTGTGGATTGCGGCGCTGGGCCTGGTGGGCCTGGCGGCGGCGATTGAACCGGCGGTGGCGCAGTTTCAGAATGTTCCCTACCACTGGGCCGCGATCGGGCATCTTCCGCTGCTGTTTACTCCCTACGTTCTGACGTCGCTTTACTTTGCCTTTCTGGGCAAGCGCATGGGATGGGGCTGGCGGATGTCTCTGTTGGCGGCCGGGTGCCTGAATTATGCTGCTGCGGCTCAGGTGTATGTGGCGGGCATTCCGGTGGTCTTGCAGATCCTGATGAACCTGCCGTTCATTGTGCTGCTTGCGGTGGTGATTCCGGTGATGCTGATGCGGCATTGGCGCAGGGGCAATCGCGAGGCCGGGATTCTGCTGATTCCTGCGGTGCTGTTCAGCATGTATATCTACGGGCAGATCGGGCTTGGTTTGCTGTTTGAGTTCTCGCGCTGGAGCGATGCGGCGCAGCGCGGGCTGGCGCTGATCAATCAGTTTCCCGTCGGGCCGGTTTCGATCTCGTTCAATATCGTTTCGGATATGCTCTCGACGATTGCGCTGGCGCTGATCATTCTGTTGCGCTCGGCGCGGGTGAGCAGGACGCAGGCGATGCTGGAGAGCGAGGTGGCGGCGGCGCAGGAGGTGCAGCAGGTGCTGCTGCCGGAGACGATCGAAACGGTGCCGGGATTTGCCGTGGAGACGGTCTATCAGCCGGCGCAGCAGGTGGGCGGGGATTTCTTTCAGGTGCTGCCGACGGGCGATGGCGGGTTGCTGGTGGTGGTGGGGGATGTGGCCGGCAAGGGATTGAGCGCGGCGATGCTGGTGTCTGTACTGGTGGGGGCGATTCGCGGCGTGGCCGAGTATACGCAGGACCCGGCGGAGCTGCTGGGCAGCCTGAACGAACGGCTGGTGGGCCGTGGGGGTGGGAGTTTTTCGACGGCCCTGGCCGCGCGGATTGACGCGGATGGAGCCGTGCGAATCGCCAATGCCGGGCATCTGTCGCCGTATCTGGATGGGCGCGAGATGACCTTGCCGGGAGCGCTGCCGCTGGGAGTGGTGAGCGGAACGCATTATGAGATAAACCGCTTTGCGCTTGCGGCGGGCAGCCGGTTGACCTTTTACTCGGACGGTGTGGTGGAGGCGCAGAATCGGCGAGGCGAGCTGCTGGGGTTTGACCGGGCGATGGAGATTTCAATGCAGCCGGCGGAGGCGATTGTGGAAGAGGTGAGGCGATTTGGGCAGCAGGATGACATCACGGTGGTGACGATTCGGCGCGGGATGGCGATTGCGTCCGTGATCTGAGTTTCCGGGGCCTGAGTTTCCGGGGCCTGCTGGTACGCGTGGACTGGTCAGCGTGCTGTGGGACGGGCGGGAATGGAAAGGCCGAAGCGGATAAGGGCTTCGGCCTGAGTTTTGTGGTGCAAATCGCCTTGCGACTCGTCTTGAAATTCGCCTTGAAATCGCCTGGTGAGATTACTCGGCAGCGGGAACGATGGAGGCAAAACGCCCCATGTTGCCGCGGTCGCGGAACTGGACCGTGCCGGAGACCTTGGCGAAGAGCGTGTCGTCCTTGCCGATGCCGACGTTGAGGCCGGGCTTGATGGGTGTGCCACGCTGGCGAACGATGATGGTGCCGCCGGTTACCGTCTGGCCCGCGAAAGCCTTGACGCCGAGACGCTGGGCGTTGGAATCGCGACCGTTTGTGGAGCTACCGCCACCTTTTTTATGTGCCATGGAAGTGATCCTTTCTGAATGGGGCTGAGTGTCTGGGCAAGCAGCGAATTAGACGGCTGCGGTGAGCTTGGCTCCATCGACTTCGATGGACTGGATGCGAATCTCAGTGAATGCCTGACGGTGGCCCTGCAATTTCTTGTACTGCTTTTTGCGCTTGAGGTGGAAGACCAGCACCTTGGCGTGACGGCCCTGGTTGACAACCTCAGCGGTGACTTTGGCCTTGGCTGGCTTGACGAGCGTGCCCGGCTCGCCGGAGATGGCGAGAATGTCGGTGAATTCGACGGTCTGCGGCGCATCTTCGGGGACATCGAGCTTTTCGATCTTGACGACATCGCCTGGGGCGACCCGGTACTGCTTTCCACCGGTGCGAATGACTGCGTACATACTTCCTCCAGCGCCGCGGAGCTGCGCTTCCTGAAAAACTGTGAGAATGGCTTGCATCAGGTTGCCCCGGAACGCTTTTGAGCGGCTGGCCTGTGCCTGCTGTCCGGATAGCTGAAGGACGGAGGCGAAAGAAGGCTGGATGCGCTGAAAGACGGGGCGACGGACAGAATCGCCAAACCTTTGTAGTGTATCGCCTTCCTGGTCCGGCGTCAATGGCGCGGGTAGCGGCTAGCTGCGGAGGGGTTGCGGGATGGGTTGCGAGCTGGCTCGGGTCTGGCTTTGGGCGAGCGAGCAGGGGTGGCGGCTGGGGAGTTTACGGATGGCTGAGGGGCTTTGCCTGGGTGCGGGGTGGGTGCGGGGTGGGTGCGGGGTGGGTGCGGGGTGGGTGCGGAGTGGGTGCTGGGTGGTCAGGTCGTGTCCGACGGATGTCTTGCGTTTGTCTTGTCAATGTATACCGATGTAAGACCGATGCAGGACACGTTGGACGGATGTATTACACATGTAATACAGATGTAAGACACTGCTTTGATTGGACTTGCGGACTGGAGGCTTGCGGACTGGAGACTTGCGGACTGGAGACTTGCGGACTGGATTGGCTATACGCAGGCAGGGCGGGCGCGGCGGCGCGCGAGGGGGTGCAACGGGGCAGAGCGGTCAGACGGTGGTTTGCCGGGCCTGGCGGCGGAGGCGTTTGAGGACATTGGCCGGGACGAGGCCGGTGATGTCGCCGCCGAAGCTGAAGACTTCCTTGACCATGCGGGAGCTGACGAAGGAGTAGCGACCGGCGGGCTGGAGGAAGACGGTTTCGACCTCAGGGGCGAGGCGGCGGTTCATGAGGGCCATCTGGAACTCGTATTCGTAGTCGCTGATGGCGCGGATGCCGCGGAGGACGGCGGTGGCCTGTTTTTGGCGGGCAAAGTCGACCATGAGGCCGTCGAAGGTTTCGACGGAGACATTTTCGATCTGCCGGGTGGCCTCGCTCATCATTTCGACGCGTTGCTGGACGGTGAAGAGGGGATTTTTGATGGGGTTGTTGAGGATGGCGACGGTGAGGTGCTCGAAGAGCTTGCCGCCCCGCGCGATGAGGTCGAGGTGACCGTTGGTGGGTGGATCGAAGGTTCCGGGATAGATTGCGCGGACTGCCATAAGTGCCCTGTGGGAGATTGTAGCCGAAGGGGGAGTGGGTGGATGAGCGGGCTATCGGTCGGGCGGCGTGGGCGGCACGGGTGGAGTAGGCGGCGTGGGCGGAGCATTCGCCTGCGGGTTGGCTGGAGCGATGGCTGGCCCGTATCCATCGCTGTTAGGGTCAGGCGGGGTGGCGTCGAGCAGTTCGACATCGAAGACGAGATCGGCCTGAGGCGGAATGACAGGCGGACGACCGGAGAGACCATAGGCAAGCTGCCAGGGGATGAGCAGGCGACGGATGCCGCCGACGTGCATGCCGACGAGTCCGGTGTCCCAGCCGGGAATGACCTGATGGCTGCCGAGGACGAACTGAAATGGCTCACCCTGGGGAAACTGCGCGCTGGCGCGGTCGCGGGAGGAGTCGAACTTTGTGCCGTCGGCGGCGAGCCAGCCGGTGTACTGGACGGTGAGCATCATGCCGGGTGTGGCGACGGGTCCGGAGCCGGGGCGAATCTGCTGATAGCGCAGGGCGTAGGCAGTGAGGACAGGCGCGTTGATGGACGGGATGCCTTGCGGAGGTGGCGCTGGGGCTGGCTGGGAGCCTGTTTGCGAGGCTGGCTGGGCGATGGCCGAAGCCGACGCAAGTGCGAGCGCGAGCAGCGCGGCGTGAAGGCTGCGGCGTGTGAAGGGACGAGGATCGTGCATCGGGTTTGTCTCGATTCGGCTGCGAGTTTTGCGATTGGGTATCGTTGCGAAATCCGGGTGGTGCAATCAGCTTACATTTTTTTCTTGGCAGGGATGCCATGTGCCTCTACAGTGGGGCATGGAATCCTTTTTCGCTCATAACCTACAGCTTATAGTGCTCCTCGTGGCTTCTTTATGGGCTGGCGTGCTGAATACGCTGGCCGGGGGTGGTTCGTTTCTGTCGCTGCCGATCCTGTTGCCGCTGTTGCAGGCGCGTGGATATTCGTCGGTGTCGGCGCAATCGACGAATATCGTAGCGCTGTGGCCGGGACAGTGGAGTTCGATTGCGGTCTTTCGGCATGATCTGCGAGAGCATGGACATCGGATTGTGGCGTTGGCGCTGGCGTCGCTGGTGGGCGGGCTGGTGGGCGCGTGGCTGCTGCTGCTGACGCCGAATCAGCGGTTTCTGCATCTGCTGCCTTGGCTGATGCTGTTTGCGGCGGTGATGTTTTTTGTGAGCGAGTGGCTGGGTCGATGGGCGGCGCGGCATCGCGCGGCGCATGTCTCGGAGTTTTGGCTGGTGGCGGGGATGACGGTGGTGAGCGCGTATGTCGGATACTTTGGCGCTGGGGGCGGTTTTCTGGTGATGGCGCTGCTGGCGGTATGCGGCATCCGCGAAATGCGGGAGATGATTGCGCTGAAGACGGTGAACGGATTGGTTTCGATTGGTATTGCGGTGGTGTGGTTTGTGGCGCATGGCCGGATTGCGTGGAATGTGTGCGTGGAGATGGCGGTGCTGGCAACGGTGGGCGGCTATCTGGCAGCGCACTCGTCGAAGCGGATGAATCCCCTGTGGATGCGGCGCTTTGTCTCGTTCATCGGGTTTGCCACGGCGGCGTGGTTCTTCTGGCGGGACTACTCGCACTGATGGGTGAGTCCAGCAGGCTGAGCGCCGCGTGCACTGGACGCTTACACTGGTATTGATGCTTTCTCTATGGACTGCCAGTCTGAATGGCTGGATGATGCACAATTGGATCGTCGGCGTGGACTGGCGCCTGCCGTGGATTGCCGTGGCGGCATTCATCGCCGGGGCGTTGAATGCGGTGGCGGGCGGCGGATCGTTTCTGAGTTTTCCAGCACTGCTGGCTGTGGGAATCGGTCCGATTCAGGCGAATGCGACGAATACCGTGGCGCTGTGGCCGGGGCAGTTGATGTCGATTGCCGGCTATTGGAACGAGGTGCGCAAGTACTCACGGCTGGCTGTGCTGATGGGGATTGCCGGTCTGGTGGGTGGATCTGTGGGAGCTGTAGTGCTGTTGAACACTCCTGCAACCACATTCATGCGGCTGGTGCCGTGGCTGCTGCTGATCGCCGCGCTGATTTTTGCTTTCAGCGGGCCGGTGACGCGCTGGCTGCAACGCCGCGCCGCCGCAGCACGAGTTTCGCACGAGCAGCGGCAGCCGGCAGGCTATTGGCCGCTGGTGACGATGACGGCGGTTGTGTGCTTTTATATTGGCTACTTTGGCGCCGGGGCGGGATTCCTGATTATTTCGCTGCTGTCGCTGTTTGGCTTTGACGATCTGAACCAGATGAATGCGATGAAGGTGGTTTCGACGACGATGGCCAACGGCGTGGCCTGCCTGCTGTTTATCTTCAGCGGAAAGGTGGAGTGGCACTATTGCCTGGCGGCGATGTTGACGTGCGGAATCGGCGGCTACTGGTCCTCGCGCACGGCGCAGAAGCTGAATCCGAAGCTGCTGCGCGGAGCGGTGGTGGTGATCGGCTTTGCGATGGCCGGATTTTTCTTCTGGAAGAGCTACTGAACGCCTTTTTTGAGGATGTCTTCGGCGAGGTAGTTGTGGACCTTGGCCTCATCGTGGAGCATCTCGTCGTAGGCAAGCTGAAGAAGCTGAGCGTGGCTGTCGCGTAGCTGCTGGCGGATGCTTTGCTGCACGCGTGGATCGCTGAGTAGCCCCTGCCCTGCCGGGCGTCGCTCGATCAACTGATAAATGGCGTAGCCGATGATTTTTTTGGTTTTGCCCTGTGTGACGGCCAGCGGCAGCGTTTCTGTGGTTTCGCCGGACTTGAGCTTGCTGACGGAGGCGAAGACATCGGGGTGTTCGGTCTTGAGCGGAGTCTCCAGAATGAATCCGAGGTCACCGCCGTTGCTGCTGGTGGAGGGATCTTCGGAGTAGCTCATGGCGACGGAGGAAAACTCTTCTCCGCTGTCGAGGTGATTGCGGATCATCTGGATTTTCTTTTTGGCGTCGGCGTCGTTGGTGGCCTTGCTGTTTTGCAGATTGTTCACCTGTCCGGCGGGCTGGTTGGTGACGACGATCTCGGCCAGGTGATACTGCGGTTCGATGAGATTGAACTCGCTCTTATGCTGGTTATAGTAGTCGGTGATCTCGGAGTCGGTGATGGTGATCTTGGACTCGATTTCCTTATTGATGAGCTTGTTGCGGGTCAGCGTCCGGCGGATATCTTCCTTGAACTCGTCGAGGGTGAGTCCTTTTTCCTTGAGCTTGCGATTGAACTCTTCCTCGGTATAGGGCGCCTTGTAGTCGGTGAGCTTGGCGTTGACCTCTTCATCGGTGGCGACGAGATTCAGCTTGGCGGCGCGCTGCTGGAGGATTTCATCGTCGATGAGACTGTGAAGGATATTGAGGCGGACGATCTGCACCTGTTCGTTGGACGGAGTCTGTGTGGTGTCGCCGACGGTCTGCTTGTAGACGCGTTGCACATCGGCAGCCATGATGCGCTTGCCGTTGACGGTGGCGAGGACATCGGGGGAGTGCGTCTGGTCGCAGGCGACAAGCGACAGCAGGAGCGCGGCAGTCAAAGCGGTTGGAGCAAAGGATCGAAGTTTCATCACCGGCAAATCTGTTCTCCCCGGCTGCAAGAGCGGCAGCGACGCGGCGCGCAGCGATGAGTTCCCTGCCGTGCGAACGCCTGTGACTCTAGGATAAACCTGCCCGGCGCGTGAGGATACAAACCGCGCGCCGTGGCAGAGATTCCATTACTGGCCGGAGGGTGATGGCTGCGCGGGCTGCTGCGAAGCGGGCATGGGCGGCGGAGTGACACCGGCCGAGCGCAGAGCGCGGTCGATAACGACCCAGACCTGCTGCTCCGGGACGGCACCGTTGATGTGTTCGCCGTCGATGAAAAGGGATGGCGTGCCATCGACGCCGAGCGCATCGGCTTCGTGCATCGAGGTCCGAATCGATGTCTCATCCTGCTTGGCGAGGCAGGCGTCGAGCTTGGCCTGATCGAGAGCAAAGGGCTTGACCTGATCGTGGGCGATGCGGTCAAGCGTGGCGAAGCTTTTCTGAAGGTTGTGCTCGGTTCCGGTGACTTCGTCGCCGTGCGCGTGGAGGTAATCGACGTAGCTCCAGTAGGCTTTGCCGTTTTGCGCGGCGATGCAGTTGGCATCGATGGCGGCGCGCATGGCCCAGGGATGAATCTCGACCAGCGGATCGTCCTTGTAAATGAAGCGGACGAGATTGCCGTAGCGATTCATGGTGTCCGGGAAAAGTTCGCGATGCATGGCGGCGCAGAAGGGACACTCAAGATCGTCGAAGCTGATGACGGTGACTTTTGCATCCGGATTGCCGCGGATGGGCCGCCCGTCGACGGGGATGTGGCGCGTGGGCATTCCGGCGAGATCGAAGGTCTCCAGGCGAGCCAGTGTCTTGTTGTCTTTGGAGATGAGGAAGCTGGTGGAGGTGGTGCGCCCATTGTGGCTGAGCGTGACCTTGAGGTTGTCGTAGCCGGGGAGGTTGCTGGGTGTGCGCTCGCCGAGCGTGACGTCGTAGTCGGGCGGAACGCTGAACTGCGAGCGGACCATGACTTCAATGCTGCGGGCGAGTGCATGGTCCTGAATCGTGGTGCCGGATGAAGCGGCGTTTTGAGCCTTGCAGCCGACGGATGCGATGGCCAGCGCGGCTACGGCGAGAGCTGCGAAACGAGATGAAATCAAGCGCAAAAGAACCTGCCTTCCTGCATTTAGTTTACGGTATCCACGCTCAAAGAGAGTTTTGGGAGTGATTTTTCAGTTTGCAAATGCAGGATGCCGGTGTAGGCTTGGCCCATGTTTGCGCATCGTGGTTTTCGTCTGCTTCTGCGCGGCGGCATCCTGCCGCTTGCTTGTGCCGTTTGCCTGGTTCTGCCTGCACGCGGCTTCGCTGCTCCCCGTCCGATTACGCTGGACGATCTGGCGCGGATTGGGCGAGTGGGCCATCCGGTGATCTCACCGGATGGGCAGTGGTTGCTGTATTCGGTGAGCCGCATGGACCTGAAGGAGGACAAGAACCACACCGAGCTGTGGATGGCGCCGTGGTCGGGAGGCGCGGCGGTGCAACTGACCACGGGGATGCAGCCGGCGGGTCATGCGGAGTTCAGCCCGGATGGGAAGTACATCAGTTTTTTGTCGTCTCGACCGGGCAAGACGAAGGGCGCGCAGGTGTGGGTGATGAATCGCATGGGCGGCGAGCCGGAGCAGTTGACGGCGATTACCGACCAGCAACTGGACAGCTATGAGTGGGCGCCGGACAGCAAGCGGCTGCTGCTGACGCTGGAGCCGAAGGACCGGCCCGACGCCAAAGGCGACGCCAAGGACGAAAAGCCGCTGCCGATCGTCATCGACCGCTACCACTTCAAGGAAGATGTCGAAGGCTATCTGAGGGACGATGAGCATCAAGCGCTGTATCTGGATGATCTGGCGACGGGCAAGGTGGCCAAGCTGACGACCGACCATGGCGTGGACGAGCGCGGCGCATCGTGGTCGCCGGATGGAACGAAGATCGCCTTCACGAGCAATCATGATCCTGACCCGGACCGGACATACAACACGGATGTGTTTGTGGTGGCGGCGCAGCCTGGTTCGACGGCAAAAAAACTGACGACATGGCCGGGACCGGATGGCGGATACGGCGGGCTGGCGTGGTCGCCGGATGGGAAGTCAATCGCGTACACGCAAGGAGCAGAAGCGCGGCTGACGCTCTATAGCCAGGCGCGGCCGGCGGTGGTGACGCTCGATGGCAAGGTTACGTATCCGGCGGCGAAGCTGGACCGCGCGGCGCGCCAGCCCTGCTACACAAGCGACGGGAAGCTGATCTATCTGATTACCGATGATCGGGCGGAGTATCCGGCGGTGGTGGAGCAGAGCGGGCCGGGTGCGGAGCGGATGCTGGCGGGCGAAAGCGTTACGATGGCGATGACCTGCAAGGCGGGACGGATTGCCGTCATTCACTCCGACGACGCGCACCCGGCGGAGATCTTTGCGCTGGAAGGCACGAGCCTGCGCGCACTGACGCATGTGAACGACGCGCTGGTGGCCGAGTTGGAGCTTGCGCCCACGGTAGACCTGACCTCGCATAGCAAGGACGGCACAGAGGTGCATGGGCTGATGACGCATCCTCTGGGCTGGCAGGCAGGACAGAAGTCGCCGACGATTCTTTTCATTCACGGCGGGCCAAACGGGCAGGACCAGCACGGGTTTGACTTCATGCGGCAGTGGTTTGCGGCGAACGGCTTTGCGGAGCTGAATGTGAACTATCGCGGCAGCGCCGGGCGCGGGCAGGATTATGCCAAGGCGATTGCCGGCGACTGGGGGCATTTGGAGGTCTTTGACCTGTTGGGCGCGGTGGATGAGGCCGTGGCCAGTGGTGGCGCGGACCCGGATCATCTGGGCATCGGCGGATGGAGCTACGGGGGCATCCTGACGGACTATACCTCGGCCTCGACGGATCGCTTCAAATCCGCGATCAGCGGAGCGGGAATGGCGATGCCCTTCTCGTTCTTTGGAGTGGATGAATATATTTTGCAATATCACTACGAACTGGGCGATCCGTGGAAGGCGCGCGACCTGTATATCAAGCTGAGCTATCCGCTGCTGGAGGCCGACAAGCGCATTCACACACCGACGATGTACATGGGCGGGACGCGCGACTTCAACGTGCCGCTGGTGGGCGGCGAACAGATGTATCAGACGCTGCAGGAGCTGCATATTCCGACGGAGCTGGTGGTGTATCCGGATCAGTTTCACGGCTTCACACGGCCCAGCTTCATTGTGGACCGCTACAAGCGATGGCTGGCCTGGTATACGCACTACGTGAAGGGCATGAGCACGCCGGCGACGCTGCCGGCGGTGATTCCGGCAGGCTACGAGGGCAAGTGAGCGCGGTGGCCGCTCGCGGCTAGAATGGAAGCATGGAGCTTGTGCAGATTGAACCGGCGCGCCGCGTGGCTGCTCCCAAACCGGAGTGGCTGCGCGCGCCTGCGCCGATGGGCGAGAACTATCACAGCCTGAAGCGTCTGGCGCGTTCGCTGGGACTGCACACGGTCTGCGAAAGTGCGCATTGCCCGAATATCGGCGAGTGTTGGCAGCACCAGACGGCGACGTTCATGATGCTGGGTAATCTGTGCACGCGGCGGTGTGGTTTTTGCGCTGTGCCGAAGGGGCATCCTGAGCCGATTGACCTGGATGAGCCGCGGCGCGTGGCCGAAGCTGTGGCGCAACTGGGACTGCGCCATGCGGTGATTACCAGCGTGAATCGCGATGATGATCTGATGGGCGGCGCGCAGGCGTTTGCCGAGGTGATTGCGGAGATTCGGCGGGCTGCACCGGAGTGTCAGGTGGAAGTGCTGATTCCGGACTTTCAAGGCAAGGAAGCGGCGATTCGCGTGGTGGTGGAAGCGCGGCCCGAGGTGCTGAATCACAATACGGAGTCGGTGCCGCGGCTCTATCGCGTGGTGCGCTCTGGCGCGCGCTATGAGCGAACGCTGCGGCTGCTGGAGTACGCCAAAGAGGTGAATCCTGCCGGAGTGACGAAGTCCGGCGTGATGGTGGGGCTGGGCGAAGAGACGCGCGAGCTGCTGGAGGTCTTTCGTGACCTGGCGGCCGTGGGCTGCGACATTCTGACTGTGGGCCAGTATCTGCGCCCGTCGCGGGATCATCTGCCGATGGCGCGGATCTATACGCCGGGCGAGTTTGCCGAGCTGAAATCGGCAGCTCTGGAGATGGGATTCCGGCATGTGGAGTCGGGTCCGCTGGTGCGCTCCAGCTATCACGCGCACGAGCAGGCGGCTTCGACGGGACTCTCTGCGAGATAGCAGAACGCGTAGCATCGATGCCCTTGCGATTCCGGCGGAGTGCGCTCTGCCGTCGTTCCCAAGCCGCAAAAGTGGCCTATGTGGCTCATCCAAAGTGACGAAGAACTGCAATCGTAGCCGAGGCGACGCGCGCGGTCGCTGACGGTGCCCGGACTTGACAAGCGAAATCCGGGACGCGCTCAATTCATCACAAAGAACACGACGAACGGGAACGGCTTCGATCCGACCGATGGGCGGGTGACCGGGCTGCCTGCCGCGCACCAAATTAAAAGCCGTCGAAGGTGCTGGAATCTTCCGGGGTGACGGGGAAAAAGGCAGCGACATCGGCGAGCGAGCGCGTGAGGCGATAGGGCGGAAGGCTTTCGATGAAGACGCGTCCGTAGTGTTTCTGATGGATGCGCGGGTCAAGCAGAACGAGGACGCCGCGGTCATCGAGCGAGCGGATGAGGCGGCCAAAGCCCTGCTTGAGCGTGATGACGGCGGAGGGAATCTGGTAGTCGAAGAAGGGATTGCCACCGGACTCTTCGATGGCCTGCATGCGCGCGGCGACGACCGGGTCGTTGGGTACGGCAAAGGGCAGGCGGTCGATGATGACGCAGCTCAGCGCTTCACCCTGAACATCGACGCCCTGCCAGAAGCTGGAGGTGCCGAAGAGGACGGCGTTGGGGGTTTCGCGGAATCGCTGCAAAAGCAGATGGCGCGGCGCGGAGCCGTGGAGCAGGATGGGATATTCGATCATCGAGTGGAGACGGTCGCTGATCTCCTGCATCTGGCTGTAGCTGGTGAAGAGGCAAAAGGCGCGCCCGCGCGTGATTGCGAGTACATCCCGGATGCACTCGGCGGCCTGCGCCTGAAAGTCGCGGGAGCGGGGATCGGGCATCTGCGGCGGCAGATAGAGGAGCGCTTGCTCGTCATAGCGAAAGTGCGAAGGGACGACAAGCTGACGAGCGTCGCGCAGGCCGAGTCGTGTGCAGATGTGATCGAAGCCGCCCTGAACGGTGAGCGTGGCTGAGGTGAGAATAACGCTGGGAATCGTCTCGAAGAGATGCTCTTCGAGCAGCGATGAGACATCGATGGGCGTGGCCTGGACGAGGATGGTGCGAGTCTGGTTGCGGAGGCCGCCGGAGACGCGACGCTCAAGCCAGTAGACCATGTTGCCGGAGTTGGATTCGAGGACAAACTCCAGCTCGGAACGAAGCTGGGCGACGCGACGACGAAGGCCAGCGGACTCTTCAACACTGCGCAGTTGATCCAGTTCCGCTTCCAGGCGGATGAGAGTGGTGCGCACGCTGAGATACAGGTCGCCGCTGGTTTCAAGAAACTCTTCGCGATGGGCGAAGGGCTGTCGGCCATCTTCGGCGATGGGCAGGTGGTGAAAGAAGAGCCGCGCGCGATCGAGCATCTGTTGCGCGCAGAAGTGAACCTGAGTGGCGGTGTCGGGGTGCTGTCGAAAAAGCGATTCGAGATCATGGGCAAGATTCTCAAAGCGCTGATTGCTGACGGAGAGACCGAAGTAGCTGCTGGCGACCGACTCCAGTTCGTGAGCTTCGTCGAAGATGACGGCAGCCGCCTCGGGAAGCACTCCGGCATCGGGCGCGCCGGCTGCTTCTCGACGAACGGCAAGATCGGCAAAGAAGAGATGGTGGTTGACGATGATGAGGTCGCTCTCGAGAGCTTTGCGACGCATCTCGGTGATGAAGCAGCGCTGATAATCGGGGCAAGTGGAGCCGAGACACGCTTCGCTGCGAGCGTCCATGCGTGACCAGAGTTCGCTGACCTCGGGCAGGTCGGCAAGCTCGGAGCGATCGCCGGTTTCGGTCTGCTGCTCCCAGTCCTGAATCTGCTGCAACTGGCGGACGTGATCGAGACCGGTGAGTACTGGCTGACGCGTGAGCGTGACAAGCTTGTGACGGCAGAGATAATTGGCGCGACCCTTCATGACGCAGACGCGCAGCGGGCCAAGCAGTGACTCCAGAAATGGAATGTCGCGGGAGATGAGCTGATCCTGAAGAGCCTTGGTTCCCGTGGAGATGACGACGCGACGACCGGAGCGCAGCGCGGGAAGCAGATAGGCAAGGGTTTTGCCTGTGCCCGTGCCAGCCTCGACGATGAGATGGCGCTTTTCTTCGAGCGCCTGCTCGACGGCGCGCGCCATGGTGAGCTGACCGGGACGGGATTCGTAAGGCAACGACGACTGTTGCAGGATGCCGCCGGGAGCAAAGAACGCGTGGAGCGACGGGAGTGAGCGGAACTCCGCAGCGGCTTCCCTGCCCGGGTCTTCTGTCTCTGCTGCCGTGAGTTTCTGTGGCAAACGGTCTGTCCTCGCTGCCCTGCTCCAGACGCTGCCGCATTCTGCTGGCGAAATCCTGGGGGCCAGTCTCCATAGTAGCGAGGATGGGCGAAGGACTGCGGGAGGAACGATGAGTATTTGCGGGGAGCGGGTTTGCGGGAGTGAGTTTGCGCGACAGTTGGAATTGACCGCAAAAAGTGGACTAAGTATACTTAGTCCATGGCGTATACGGTACATCAGGCAAAGACACACTTTTCTCGTCTGCTGAAGCAGGTGGAGGCAGGCGAAGAGGTGATCGTGATGCGCGGGTCGCATCCGGTGGCGAAGCTGGTGCCGTTTGAGCCGGTGAAAAAGTCCAGTCCGCGCAGACAGCCGGGTGGATTTGAAAGTCTGGCGGCTTTCGACGAATCTGCACTGGAACCTCTGAACGCAGATCAGTTGTCGGCCTATGGTTTTGATACTCCGCTGGAGAACAAACTGCGTGGGCAAGCGGTTGCGATGCCAACGTCGTTGTCGGCTGGAGATATTGAAAGGAAATGAAGTATCTGATCGATACACATACCTATCTCTGGTTTCGCATCGCGCCAGGGTTATTGCCGCCGAAGTGCCTGGATCTTTTGACGGATACCGAGCATACGGGATTTCTTTCTGTCGTAACTCCGTGGGAATTGGCGGTGAAGTCGGGCGCAGGGAAGCTGGATGTGGCCGCACTGCTGGTAGATTTTGAACAGCGAGAGACGGAAGCAGGCTTTTGTATCGCGGGGATTACAGTGGGACAGGCGATTGCATCGGGTCTGTTGCCACGGTATCACCGAGATCCGTTTGACCGGCTTCTGGTTGCGCAAGCACTGGATATGCGCACGCCACTGCTCAGTCGTGATGTCTCTTTCGATCACTACGGTGTAGAGCGCATCTGGTATTGAGTGCCATTGGGTCGGCTGCGGAGATATCCGGCAGCTATGAAATGGAGTCTTCTTTGTCGAAATATCACAAGACGGTTGTTGCGTCGAGTTCTGCGAGCACAGGATTGCCGGTGGTGGCGATTGTGGGTCGCCCGAATGTGGGGAAATCCACGCTGTTTAACCGGCTGACGCACTCGCGCCGCTCGATTGTGGGCGACGAGCCTGGGATTACGCGCGACCGCATCTATGGCGATGTGGAGTGGGATGGCCGCGTGATCCGGCTGGTGGATACAGGCGGCATTGTGCCGAACGATGCGGAACTGATTCCAAGCGAGATTTATGAGCAGGCGCGGACGGCGCTGGCTGAGGCGGAGTTGCTGCTGCTGGTGGTGGATGCGCGCACGGAGCTTGCTTCGCCGGATTACGATCTGGCACGGATGCTGATTCGCGGTGGGAAGCCTGTCTTTCTGGTGGTGAACAAGGTGGAAAGCGCGGCGATTGAAGCGGCGGCGGAGAATTTTCGCCAGCTTGGCATTCGCGACGTATATCCGGTGAGCGCCGAGCATGGACGCGGGATTGGCGAACTGCTGGACGCGGTCTTCGCTTTGTTGCCTGCGCCGGAGGCAGACGAGGCGAGCCTCGCGGCGACCGATTTGGCTGAGGAGGAATTGGGCGAGTTTGACGAAGAGGTGAGCGGCGTGACGCCGGAAGCGGTGATCAATCGCCACCTGGCGCAAAGCGGCGTGGGAGATGATTTTGCCGGGCGGAAGGATGCATCGGACGCAGAGGACTCGGACGCAGAGGACGAGGATGAGAGTGCTGGAACGGGCCTGCATCGCACGCATGGCGAGTTTGAGCAGCATGAGACTTCGGTCGCGATTATCGGCCGGCCCAATGTAGGCAAATCGACGCTGTTGAATGCACTGACAGGAACGAAGCGGGCGATTGTTTCACCGATTGCCGGCACCACGCGCGATGCGGTGGACGAGGTGATTGAGCAGGATGGCAAGCGTGTGCGGCTGATTGACACAGCCGGCATCCGGCGTAAAGGCAAGACGCACCTGATGGCCGAAAAGCTATCTGTGATGATGGCCCGCCGACACCTGGAGATGTGCGATGTGGCGCTGCTGATGATTGACGCAACGGAAGGCGTGACGGCAAGCGACGCGCACATCGGCGGCTATGCGCATGAGAGCGGGCGCAGCGTGATTGTGGTGGTGAACAAGTGGGACCTGGTGACGACGAAACGCACGGATGGCAAGGCTCCGGCCGATAAAAAAATCTATGAGGAGCAGGTGCGGTATGCGCTGAAGTATCTGGATTATGCGCCGGTGCTGTTTATCTCCGCAGCCGAAGGGGAGAATCTGGACAAGGTGATGCGGGAGATCGATCGGATTGGGCGTCAACGGCGCAAGCGGGTTTCCACCGGGCAGATGAATCGCTTCCTGGACAAGATCGACTTCCAGCGAGCGACTGTTCCGATGGCCAAGCGCGTGCGGATTTTTTATATGACGCAGGCAGCGGTGGCGCCGCCGACGTTTGTGCTGTTTACCGATCGGCAGATCAAGCTGCACTTTGCCTTTGAGCGCTTCCTGGCGAACCAGATTCGCGAGGCGTTTGGATTTGACGGCACGCCGATCTGGTTCAAGGTGAAGGCGCGCAAGGAGTAAGTGCGGCGCGGCAACAAACGGAAATCAGCGTTAAGCGCGACGGCGATAGCGGATGAGGAATTCGTAGCCGTCGTTGGGTGGGAAGAGGCTTGCGATGTGGCGCAGACGCTCAGCCAGCGCCGGCGCAGCGAGCAGCGGATATTCCCGCTCGCGCAGATCCTGGTAGTCGATATCGGTGACCTGAGAGAGCATGTAGACGGCAAGCGCGTCGGTGAAGGATGCTTCCTCATAATTTTTGCGAGCCTGCTCGTTGCCTGGCTGCGTGGCAGCCTCGGCTTCGGGTTGCAGGGCTTTGCGGCGCGCCTCCCATGCGTCGCGGCTGGTTTCACCCCGGACGCCCGCCTGAGCCTGAGACCAGACAAGATTGCCGAAGGAAGCTGGAACGCCGACCGCATCGACGAAGTTGTGCGCGACATTGATGCAGAACTCGAAGGCCAGTCCAAAGCGGTCTTCGGTGAGTCGAGCTGAAAGAAAGACGGCCTGTACGGAACCGAGGGAAAGATCGCGGTGGCAGCTTGCACGCTCGGCAGCATCGTCAGAATGAGCCGGTGCGACGAGGATATCCTTGCCGTCGGAGAGAACCAGCGGGACGAAGTAATAGCAGCGATCAGCGAGCGCCGGCGCGAGGATGCGCGGCACGACGCCGACGAGGTGCTCCATCTCGGCGTGGGAGATGCGAGCCTCAGCCCAACTGGTGAAGCGCAGACCATTGGGAGCCGTGGCAACGGTGGTGAGGGTGGCTACCTTTTCGGCAGATACCCAATCATGCTGAGCAGAGATCGTCACTGTTTTCTATACTAACGAAGCAGGCATGAGAATGGACAGCGGTCACTGGCGCCCCGCACCGCGCAGGGCAGCATTCCGGGAGCAGGCTGGAGGAGAAGATCGATGACGATGGAAGACAAGGCGGATCAGGGTGGAAAGTTTCTGGGCTTTCCGCTGGAGGGATTTGGCTTCTTCACCAGCCTGCTGCTGGCGGCAGCTTCCGGATTCTTTACATTTTTCCTGGTGACGGCGCTGTCGATTTTTGCGTTGCTGTTCTGGAATCAGCTGGGTCACCATAGCGTGAACTATGCGGATTCGTATCTCTACTGCGGATTCCCAGCAGCGGTGGTTGTCTGGACCCTTGGATTGTTTGTCTTCGGCTACCTGTGGATTCGCTCGAAGATTCACGCGAAGTGAGCTGTTTTTTGATTCTCGGAGGAGTGGGTATTCGACTACACTCCGCCTATGAAACAAGAACGGATTTTTCTTCGCGGATGCTGCCCGATTTTACTGCTGCTGGCAAGTTTGTGCGCATGGGCGCAGGATGGAACTACGGCTGAGAACGCCGACTCGACCCTGGCGGCGATGATTCCCGAGATTCTTGCGACATCGGAGCTGGCGCAGGCTCATGTGGGGATTCGCGTGACTACGCTGGATGGTCGCGTGATCTATGCACTGCATGACAAGGAACGGTTCACGCCCGCTTCGAATACCAAGCTGCTGACGACTGCGGCTGCATCAGCGCTGCTGCCCGTGAATGAGTTGACGTGGACGACGCGGCTGGTGACCCGCGGCGCGGTGGATGCAAACGGGACGCTGCATGGCGATCTGATTCTGCTGGGCGCAGGCGATCCGACGATGAGCGCGCGGCATTTTCCGTATCGCAGCAAGGAAGAGGCTGCGGCCAATCCCACAGCGGAGCGCGATCCGCTGGAGGCGATGGCGGCGATGGCGGATGCGGTGAAGGCACAGGGGATTCGCGCGATTGATGGCGATGTGGTGGGCGATGACACGCTCTATACCTGGGAACCGTATGGCGTGGGCTGGGGATGGGACGATGTGGTGTGGAGTTATGGCGCGCCGGTCTCAGCGCTGACGCTGGATGACAATGTGGTGCGATTGCATGTGAGCAGCAACAGCGATGGCACGACGACAGCCGCGTGGACCCCCTCGACGCCGTTTTATACGCTGAACAACACGGCGCGCTTGGCGACCGACGGAGTAACGGCGGAGCCAGGGTTGGATCGAATGCCGGGGTCGCGAGTGGTGCGGCTGTGGGGCACGATTCCAGCCAGTGGATATGCGGCTCCGATGGCGATCGAAGACCCGGCTGAGTATGCTGCGCGCTCGCTGGCGATGCTGCTGACGGAACGAGGCGTGACACTGTCGGGCGCGGCGCGGGCACGGCATCGGCTGAATGCTTCGACCACCGATTACGCCGTGGAACAGGCGACTCCAGTCGCGTTGCATCCGGTCGAGGCGAGGACATTTTCCGCGCCGGTGATGGGCAGGCATGTGCTGGCCGAGCACGTTTCGCCGCCGGTGGCCGAGGACATTGTGGTGACGAACAAGGTGAGCCAGAATCTGCATGCGGAGCTGCTGCTGCGCATGCTGGGAAGCCTGCTGGGCAACGATGGCAGCTATGCGCAGGGCGTTCGTGTGGTGCGGCAGTTTCTGTTGAACGCCGGCGTGCCGCCGCAGGATTTTTTCTTTCATGACGGCTCCGGGATGAGCATGAGCGACGAGATTACGCCGCGCGCCTATACGACACTGCTGGCGTATGCTGCGCATCAGCCATGGGGCGCACAGTGGCGCAAAAGCCTGCCCGAGGGCGGCGTGGATGGCTCGCTGAATGCTCGCTTTGCGCACACCGCGCTCGACGGAAAGATTGAGGCGAAGACGGGATCGCTGAGCGAGGTGAGCACGCTGAGCGGCTACCTGACGGCGGCCAGCGGGAAGACGCTGGTTTTTTCGATTCTGGTGAATGGACACTTGCCGGGCGATGCGCACGCTCATGCGACGACGGCGGCAATGGACAGGATATGCCTGGCAGTGGCTGCGGCAGAGTGAACGCGCGATAGAATAGGCACGTGAATGAGCACAGGACTGAGCACAGGAAGATCGAGCAGAACTACCCCAGACGACAGACGGTGACGTTGGCGGGAGCGGCAAGTACAGCGGCGATGCTAGCGACGATGCTGCTGATTGGCTGCACACCGCTGCCGCCCTCGAAACCGGCCAGCGAATTTACGCCGCAGGAGGCAAGAGGCGCAGCGGTCTTCCAGTCACACTGCGCGCGATGCCACTATCCGACGACGACGCACGGACTGCATGGACCGGGCTTGCAAGCATTGACGAAGGTGAAAGCGATGCCTTCCGGAGCGCCGCCGACGGATGCGCGAATCACGCAAACCATTTTGTATGGGCATGGGATGATGCAACCGGTGGCGGTGAGTGATTCGGAACTGAACGACCTGCTGGCCTATCTGCACACGTTGTGATGCCATCCTGCGAAGGAGCAAAGAGGATGAACAAACCAGAACTGCCCGATGAGTTGCACATGAAAATTCCGATCAATCCAGCGACCGGGACGCAAGGCAATCCGCTGTTGCGCCTGCCCGGACTGATCTTTATCGGGCTGTATATGCTGGGACTTTCCGCGCTGGTGACGGTGCGCGTGGTGTCGCATCAGGCACATCCGCTGTACCTGGTGATTGCGGTGCTTTTTACGATCGCGAGCTTTGGGCTGGTGCGGATGTTTCGCTGGGCATGGGCGCTCACTCTTGCGGCCGTCTTTTTGCCCATGAGCTACTGCCTGTGGCTGATTCTGCATCACGCGATGCCGTATGAGGTGGGCGTTGTGCAGATCATCCTGAATCTGCTGCTGTTTCTGTATCTGGTGCGGCCAGAGGTGCGCGCTGCGCTGAGGTGAGCAGTCGCTTTGAGTCAACTGCCGCCGACGGAGATTCTACGACTGACGCGAACGTCGCCGCAGCAACAGAAATCGAAAGTGCATCACGATCGAGCAGCCGAGAAACAGGCCGGAGAAGAAATCAACAGCGAGATGCGCATGGAAGAGTTGCGGGGAAACAAAGATGCGCGGCAACAAGCCAAGCACCAGACATAGATTGGCAAGCAGATAGATCCGGCGGGCGCGCCGATTGTTTGTCACATCACAGCAGCACATACTTGATTCTCCTGACAGCAGCTTTGAACATGGATTCAGTCGCGAAAGCGATACCAGGCGAAGAGCGCCATCTTGGTAGAAACGAAAACCAGTGCAACGGTCATCAAGGGCCAGTCCCACCGATGCTCAAAGAGAAACTCGTAATACCAGAGCAGGATGGCCAGCACACCGCCGAGGATGCCGGCATTCGCTGCGGCACGGCGGCGATGTTCGAGGAAACGTTCATCGACAAACTGCCGCAGAATGGGAATACGGGCAAGAACCGGTGTATTCATGGCAACTCCTCCAGTTGAAAGATCGCTTCGACCGTGCGGTCGAATATCTGCGCCAGCCGTAAGGCAAGCTCCAGGCTGGGAACGTAGCGGTTTCGTTCAATCGAGATAATGCTCTGCCGCGAGACGCCCGCAAGAGCGGATAGCTGCTCCTGTGACCATCCGCGCTCAATACGCAATTCCCGAATGCAATTGACCACCTGAATTTGCAACAAATTGCTCTTTGCCTCAACCTGAATTGACTGTAACCAGCAAGACTTAAAATGTCAAGTATGCTTTACATTTTTGCTTGTTTGCTGCGCGTCAGTAGGTGTGGGCGAGGACAGCGGGCGTGGGAAAGACAGAACTGCTGCGACGAATGTTGCCTGCTGAGCCGATGCCGGAGAGCGTGAAGCCCCAGAGGAGTTCGGATTCGTCGCGAAGCGAGCCGAGGGCGAAGCGTCGATAGCCAACGTTGAGGCCGCAGCAGTTCCAGTTGTAGATGGCCTGCACACCGCTGTATTGAAGCTGACTTTCGGCGAAGTCGTAGCTGGTGTTGAAGCCGAGACTGAAGCCGGCGTCGGAGGGTTTGCCGTAGTAGAGGAACGGGGTGAATTCGTGGCTTTGGACCACGGAGGCCGATGCGCCGGACTCATCGACGGCGTTGAGCAGGGCTTGCCCCGCGCCGAGGGTCATGCGTCCGAAGCTGTAGCCGGCGTAGAGGTTGTTGGCGCCGAAGCGACCAGCCTTGGTGTCGTAATCCATATCCCACTCGATACGCATGTTGGGGATGGCTTCAAAGCGAATGCGCGAAAGGATGGGCGCAACGTTGCGGGCGTTGGTGAGGAAGGCGACGCCGGTGAGATCAAGCGTGGTGTCAAAGACGTTGCGGCGGTTGGGGATGAGCGCTCCGCCGAAGGTGGGGTTGAAGAAAAACTTCTGAGCAATCCACCAACTGGCCCACTCGCGCTGCTGTTTGGGGCAGGGTGTGAGCGTGTTGGTGCAGGAGGATGCAGAGGTGGAGCGGAGATAAAAGCGCTGCGTGAGCGCGTAGCCTGCTTCGTTGGTATCGACAGCGATGTCGGTGGTGTCAAAGAGCAGGGTATTTGGCTCGGAGTGGATGCCGGCGACGTAGCGATAGAAGAGCTGCGGCTCGATGACGTGGCGCAGTTCGCGATGGAAATACGGCAGCAGGAAGTCGCGTCCAACCGCGGGCGGACGGATGTCAAGAGCAAATTCAGCATCGGTGCGCGTGAGCGGATCGTGACTGACGAAGGGCACGCCGCTGAAGTGGTTTCCGGAGAGGTCGGGGATCTGGCTGCCGGAGTATTGTGTGAGGCGTACGGCGGCTTCGGGAAGGAAGCCCCACTGGCCCAGATGAAGCGGCCACTCGATGTAGGGGTAGACGTCGAGACGACCCACGTTGTGCGAGTGGAAGTTTGGCTCAGAACGGCTGTAGTCGCCGACGGACGACCCCAGACCCCATCGGATGGAAGAATTGCCGATGGGTTGATCGAGCACATCCCAGCGGACGTTGGGCAAAGCGAGAAACTTGACTTCGGGCACGCTGAGTACGGGAGCGCCGCTGCCGTTGCCGGCGGCGCCAAAGCTCTCGAAGCGATTGAGGCCAGCGGTGAGCACGCGTCCATGTTGGTCGCTGGTGAGAGCGACGTCGCTGAGCACCTCGGAGCTGGTGGCCTGCGCGAGATTTTCGTCAAAGGCGAGGCGGAAGATGTAGCTGGAGAGATATTCCGCGTTGCCGGCGATGCGGTTGTGCGCGGTGAGGTCACGACGCCCCCAGGCGAGAATGTCGGTGCCGCCCTGCGTGACCAGCGTAGGCTCGGTGTTGCCGGGCAGAAGTTCCGAGATGCCGCGATCGAAAAGCGCATCCCAGCGCAGGTTGAAGGCATCGAGACCGCGGCCTTTGTAGCGGAAGTTTCCGTTGGGCGCCCAGCCGCGATTGCTCCAGTATTCAAGCCCGACGGTGGCGTCGGCGCTGCGATTGATGGCCCAGTAGAATTCATCGCCGAGGACGATGCCTTTGATGCTGGAGTCGGCGAAGATGGGCAGCAAAAGTCCGGAGCTGCGCCCGGAGGTCTGCGTGGAATGCTTGAGCCATGGAATGTAGAACAGTGGAATGTGGAAGTAGCGGAAGACACTGTTGCGCATGGTCGCGGTCTGGTACTGAATCTCGATGGAGCGCGAGAGGAACTGCCAGTCAGGCTTGGGCAATCGGCAGGAGGTCATGGCGCCATCGACGATGCGGTAGCTGTTCTCGCCGGTCTGGAGCAGGACTCGCCCGGTGAAGGTGAAGGGATCGGGCGTGGTGTAGACGCGGGATTGGCCAAGACGCCGAACACCAAAGCTGCCGACGACCTGATAGAAGCGCGCGGTGTGGGCGTCGGGATGAATTTCGCCGTGATCGGCGGTCAGTGAAACATCCTGCGGGCCGCCATCAATCTGAACGTGGCCCTGAACGAGGATCGTGTCCTTGTCCTGCTGATAGATGACCTTGTCCGCATGCATGACGTAGCCGCGCAACGCCAGAACCACATCTCCCTGAAGCGTCCAGGTATCCCCGGTTCGGGTCTGCTCACGAGCCTGCCAACGGAGGGTATCCCCTGGCTGCGGCGCTGGAATGGGGCGCGCAGAGGGAAGAAGCTGTTGGCTGGGATCATCGGGAAAAGCCGCGCCGGAAGCTGGAAGAGTGGATGCGTCACTCGCCGGAGCAGGACGGATCACGGAGGATTTCGCAGAAGGTAACGCATTGGTTACTAGCTGAGCACGAATCTGCGCATGACACAGCGCAAGCAGCGTGATACACCAAAAATAGTAAGGTCGCGTCACCGGATTCCTGCTCAGGATAGCAAAGCAGCACTGTACTTCGGTATGACGCGAAACGAGCAATTGCGGTTGCTGTGGGAATGAGCACGCAAAAGGATGGATCATTGAAGACGACGGCAGGCTTTCAACGGGAGTCGACTGCACCGGACCTTTTTGCAGAGGGCGCGGAGGCACAGGCGACGTCATCGTGGAAGGATGAAGTGAACCGCCGTCTGGCTGCGCATCGGAATCGACAGGGAGCGCAGGCAACATCCGATTCGGCAGAGTCGATCACGCGGCCACACAGCAACTCGACGCGGGCGGCTCAGGCAGCGGCACGGGTAGCGGCGCGTTATGCCAAGGCTCCGGCGTATCGCGATCTGTTTGTCGGCGATGCGGAAGCGGTAGTGCGAGCAGCGGGCGCAGCGGTGGAGGCAGCTCGTGATGCACAAGCCGCAGCCGAGGCGGTGCTGGCGGGATTACAGGCACATTTGCCCGTGGAGACGAATTCCCTGCCCCAGGGATCGACGCGCTGGCAGGACGATGACGCCGCCGATCGAGGTCGGCAGGAGATTACGGCCGGGACAGCGATGCCACGATGGCATGACACGATTCCCGAGGCAGAAACACGCAACGTGTGGGAAGAGATGCGTGTGTTGCCGAGCGCCCAGTATGAGCTGCACTCGCCGGAAGCAGAAGATTCACGCGTAGGCGAGATGGTAGAGCCGGTACAGACCTCGACGGCCAACCTGATTGAGTTTCCGCGCGAGCTGGTGGCGTCACGCAAGGCGCGTCCTCGCCTTGCGGAGGGTCCGTTTGCGCAGCAGGCGACGAGTCCGCAACTGAATATCTTTGAGGTTGATCCGGCTCAACTGTCGGCCTCCAGCGCACCCGAGACGCAGGCAGCACCGCCGCAGTGGACGCAGATGGAGTGGGAACACGAAAGCAGCGCGCATATCTCTGCAGCAGAAGGTTTGCTGCCGGTGCACAGCTCTGTGGAGGTGATGGAGCCGGAGCCGGTGTGGCACCGCTTGCCGGAGATTGTGGCCGAGGAGACGGCGGACGCATATGCAAATACGAACGCTGTTGCGGACGCGTGTACCGAAGCCGTGACGCGGCAGGAGACCCTTGAATACGCTCAGGGTTCGGCTCAGGCGGAGTTGTTTGTTGCCGGAAAAGCGGATCGATTGCTGGCTGGAATGGTGGACTTTAGCCTGATTGCACTGGCCTATCTGGGAGCGGCAACGGTGGCGCTGGCGTCGACGGACCAGATGCCTTCAGGCCGGGTTGCGCTGGAAGCTTCGCTAATTGGGGTGGTGCTCTTCGGAGTGGCCTACCTCGCGCTGTTTTTCGCATTTTCCGACCAGGGCACGCCGGGCATGCGCTATGCGCGGATTGCGCTGTGTACGTTTGACGACAACAATCCAACCGTGACACAAAGCCTGATGCGAATTCCGGCGATGCTGCTGGCTGGGCTTCCGCTGGGCGCTGGATTGCTGTGGTCTGTGGTCGATCGCGAGAACCTGGGATTGCACGACCGGCTGTCGAAGACGTATCAGCGAAAATACTGAAGCCGGGTCATCCGGGCAAAGGACCGCATTTGTTGTCGCTTCCCGTTCCGCGCGCTTACCACTCCTGTTGCGCACGCAAAGCGGCGACGCCCGCACCGAGTATGCTGATGGCATCATCGGCAGGAAGCACCTCAAGCGAGTAGCTTTGCAGCGGACTCATGCGCACCATCTTCTCCATGTGCTCGCGCAGCAGCTTGGTGTCAAGAAAGCGGATATTGAGCCCGGTGAAGTAAAAGCGGCCCGGACCTCCAAGATGGATGGCCGTGGCGCACCCAGCCGCGAGGGCGCGGTGCCAGAGATCAACAAACTCGCGACATCGCGCATCGCCATTTTGCGCGTTGGCAAAGATATCCTCCGGTTCCATATCCATGAAACGCAGTCGCATGGCGCGATTGCCCATGATCCCCTCGATGTGGCCAACGCCGCCACAACCGCAGAAGTTTTCGCGCGGGTCCAGGGTGACGACAGTATGACCGCCCTCCCAGACGCCATCAGCGATAGGCCAGCGACCGTATCCAATGCCGTTGCCAAGAGTCCAGACGCGGATGAGGCGGTCCAGATTGCCGCCGCGAGAAGCCAGGCCGGCAGCGACCGAGTCCGCATCGTTGAGGATATGGACCGGAGCCTCGACGCCTTGCTCCCGCAGAACAGCGGCAAGCGCCTCGCCCATGCGAAGACCCTTGATCTGAGCGAGATTGGGAGCATCCTGAACGACGCCGCTGCGCACGACACCGGGAACCGCGACACCGATGGCTGTTACCGGATGCGCCGAAGCGAGCATGAGCGGCTTGATCTGCTCGGCCAACAGTTCGTACAACTCGTTGGTGGGTGTGCCGATCAAGGCGTCCGTTTCCGCCGGGTCAGCCGGAAAACGAAGGTGTTCGCCGGCCAGCGTCATCTGGCCGTTCTCTTCCTGAAGAAGACCGGCGACGATATGTTCGGTGATTACCACGCCAATTGCTGCGGCCATCGCTTCCCTCCAAAACACCCGATTGTATGCTCACCGGCGGGCAGCCGCAAGCCTCAGTCGTTCTGATACCGATGGAGACGACCGACGCCGTTGAAGGCTGCAACCTTGTAGCACTCCGCAAGCGTGGGATAGTTGAAGACGGTCTCGATGAAGTAGTCGACGGTGCCGCCGAGGGTCATGACCACCTGGCCGATGTGGACCAGTTCGCTGGCGCCCTCGCCGATGATGTGAACGCCGAGAACCTTGCGCGTGTCGCGATGAAAGATGAGCTTGAGCCTGCCGGTGGTGTCGCCGCGAATCTGTCCACGGGCAACCTCGCGATAGTAGGCCATTCCAACCTCGTAGGGCACGTCCTCCTCGGTCAGCTGCTCTTCGGTTTTGCCGATGAAGCTGATCTCAGGAATGGTATAGATGCCGTAAGGATAAAAGCTCGGGTTGGAGATGGTGTTCATGTCGTTGAAGGCGCGCGCGGCTGCGATCCGCCCCTGCTCCATCGATACCGAAGCAAGCGATGGAAATCCGATCACATCCCCGACGGCGAAGATCGAAGGAATATTGGTCCGGAAGTGTTCATCGACGGGAATCCGTCCGCGCGCATCAGCGTGAATGCCCGCCGCATCGAGATTGAGGTCGTCGATATTGCCCTGTCGCCCGACGGCATAGAGCAGAGCATCGCCGGAGACTTTCTTCTGGCTTTTGAGATTGGCGACAACCGTGCCATCGGCAAGTTCTTCCACACTGTCCAACTCTTCGCCGAGGCGCATGGTGACGCGACTATCGCGCAGGTGATAGCTGAGAGTTTCGATGATCTCCTGATCGGCGAATTCAAGCAGCCGGCCGCGCTTTTCGATGACCGTGACACGAACGCCGAGGATGGCGAACATGCATGCGTATTCGACACCGATGACGCCGCCGCCAACCACGATAAGTGTGCGTGGCAGCTTGGGCAGATTCATGATGAGGTCGCTGTTGACGATGGTCTTGCCGTTGATGGGCACACGGTCAGAGGTTGCAGGCTTGGTGCCGACCGCGATGATGATGCGTTCCGACTGAAGCGTGGACTCGGTCTCGGGTCCGGTGATGTGAAGGGTCTGCTGATCGACGAAGCTGGCAACGCCGTGAATGACGTCAATGCCATTGCGCGAAAGCTGTGCCTCGGTGACATCGATTTCCGTCTTGATGACGCCCTGCACGCGAAAAGCCAGATCGTCGATGGTGATCTTCTCTTTGACGCGGTAGTTCATGCCATAGACGGTGCGGTAGTTGTAGCCGGACAGATGCAGAACCGCTTCGCGCATGGTCTTGGAGGGGATGGTGCCCGTGTTGACGCAGACACCTCCCACAACCGAACGCGATTCGATGACCGCAACCCGTTTTTTGAGTTTGGACGCAGCAACAGCCGCGCGCTGGCCAGAAGGGCCAGAGCCGATCACGATCAGGTCATACTTGGCGGCGCTCATGCGGGAATCTCCACTAGGAAAGGAAATGGGTTTGCAATGAACCTCTCCTCAACCGGAGGCTAACACACTGACGGTTCAAAGTAACCCGATGGAAGCCTCCGCGCGTTGAGCGGAGGCGCAAATTGGTACGATGCAAAAAACAGGGTCGCCGGTTGGAAATATCCCGGCGACCTGGGGAATTTTGCTCAAGCTCGAGGGAGCGATGGGGCAGAAGCGCTTCACAGGCTATCCGCTGACGGAGCGAAGCCGATCAACGAGCGACGGATGCCGAGCGCAGTGCCGGGATGGATGCGGATGCCGGAGCGGAGTTTTTCCATTGGCCGCCTGGCTGGTTTTCTTCACCTGTGCGGAATTGGCGAATGACGCCGTCCAGTTCGCTGGCGAGGATGGTGAGCTGGCGGCAGCCCTCTGCCGTTTCCTCCGAAGCGTGGGAGTTCTCTGTGGCTAGCTGGGAGATCTGTGAAGCCGACTGCGAGATTTCCCCTGCGGCTGCGGTCTGTTCCGTAGCGGCCGTAGCGATGAGATGAATCATGTGCTCGACCTCGCGAGCCGAGGCGATGATGGCCTCCAGGCTGGTGCGCGCGCGAGACGTTTCATCGATACCGTTTTCGACGGCCACCTGCGAGCCTTGCATCAGATCGAGCGTCTGTCGGGTTTCTTCCTGAATGCTTTCAATCGTGGCGGAGATTTCCTGGGTCGCTGATCGCGTCCGCTCGGCCAGGCGACGCACCTCACCGGCGACGACAGCGAATCCGCGACCATGTTCACCGGCCCGAGCTGCTTCAATGGCGGCATTGAGGGCAAGCAGGTTGGTCTGTTCGCTGATCTCCTGAATGACGGTGACGACCTTGCCAATCTCAAGCGATCGGCTGGCGAGTTCGTTCATCTTTTCGGCGACCGAGGCAGAGGCGGTGGAGATGCGCTGCATGGTTTCGGCAGCGGCCTGCATAACGACTCCGCCTTCATTGGCTTTTTCAGCGGACTGACGGCTCGCTCCCGAGGCGGCTTCGGCGTTCTGGCTGATCTCGCCGATGGTTGCGGTCATCTCCTGCGCGGCGGCGGCAATCTGATTGGTCTTGTCGGACTGCGCATGGGTGTTGCCGCTGGTCTCGCGCGTTCGCACGCTCAGTTCCTCGGCAGCGGAAGAGAGTGTGCCGACACCGCCGGCAACCGACTGAATGACGCCGCGCATGGCGGCAACCGAACGATTGAGCGCGGTGGCCAGGCGACCCATTTCATCTTCGCTGTGGACTTCAACCTGAGCGGTAAGATCACGCTCGGCAAGCTGCTCCAGGGCGCGCGTAACGGCGACCAGGGGCGGCGCGATCATCCGAGTGAGGATCAACCCAGTGATGCAGCAAAGGAGCAGAACCACGGCGGAGACGCCAACGGTGATCCAGGTGGACTTGGTAGCGGTGGATACTGCGGCCGCTGCGCTGGCCGTGCCAAAGCGCAAGTTCAACTGGCGCGTCTGGTCGATCTCGCTCAGCGCCTGATCGAAGGACTTAACTGCTGCATCCGACATGATCTGATCGAGCGCGTCGCCCATGTTGTTAGTGGAAACGTCGGACTGCACGCGTGCGGCGATGCCGTTGTAGCGATCCGCGGACTCTTTGACTTTGTTAAAAACTTCACGCTCTCCGGGATACTGGATCATCGGCAAATACGCCTGAAGCGCGCGGTTATAGTCTTTGATCGCTTGTTGATACCGCTGTTGCTCGATCTGCCTGCAATCGGGCGCGGGGCAAAGCAACTCGGCGAGTTCTGCACGTCGCGAAGCATTGAATGCTGTATCTATCGAACCGAGAGCGATCAAAGAGGGCAAAGTATCGTCACGCACGTCGGCGGCTTTTTGAGTGACGGAATGAAAGGCAAGGATGGTGAAGACGCTCAGCGCGATACAAAGCAGGCAGACCAAACCAAAGGCGGCCATAAACTTGCGGGATACGGGCAAATTACGAAAGAAGGTCATCGGGAAGGCTCCTCGGCAAAAAATAAATCTCCAGCTCTTATCGCGGATTGTGGGTCGATTCCCAGGAAATCCCGGTATCCCCGCGTTCGAAGAATGATAGACAAAGAGATCATCGGCATTCACGGGAGCAACTTGAATGAATGCAGTGTTACCGACAGGCCGGGAAGCCCATCTACATCGAAGGAATTCGCGGATAATAGACGGTATGCGGGACGCGTCTGACTTCTGTTTGGGTTGGCGAACGAAAACGATCGATGAAACGGGGTGAAGAAACGATGCGATTGACGGTGGTGGAACTGGAGCGGGAGGCCATTGATTTCTCCCTGGAACTGCCCGAGGGGACGATCGATTTTGGCGAAGAGGCTCTCCTGGTGGGTTCTTTTCAGACAAAGGGCCGAGCTGAGGTGCTTCACGAACACCGCAGTCCAACGGAGATCGTTGCCGATATCTGGCTTCGAGGGCAGTTTTCCGGGGTGTTTGAGGTTCCCTGCGCGCGCTGCGTCGAGCCGGTACGCCATGCTCTTGCGTCGGAGTTCGACCTGCTGTTTCGTCCGCTGGGAGTGGACGAAGCAGGAGCGGAGCGCGCGATTTCCGCAGAAGAGACAGAAATCGGGTATTATGAAAAGGGTGGGTTGCAACTGGAAGATGTCCTGCGTGAGCAGGTTCTGCTTGCATTGCCAGCTAGAACACTCTGTCAACCAGACTGCAAGGGACTGTGTCCGGTCTGTGGCCAGAATCGAAACGAGCAGAATTGCCATTGCTCGGAACGGCCAACGGACCCTCGCTGGAGCGCTCTCTCGAAATTGGAGAGCGGCAAAGACTCTTGAATGTTTGCCTCAGAGAATGGTTGAAGTCGGTGATGACCCGACGAGTGGTTGCCTGAAAGGAATTTGTCATGCCTAATCCGAAACGACGTCATTCCAAGCGTCGCACTGCGATCCGCAGGTCCCATGATTTTTTGACCGCCGGATCGCTCTCCCTCTGCCCGAACTGCCAGGAAAAAAAGCTGCCGCATCGTGCCTGCCCGAAGTGTGGCGAGTACAAGGGCCGCGCAGTGCTTGAGAGCAAGACCGCAGTCAGCTAACACTCCGCCACGATGGCAAAATTGATCGATATCGCGCTGGACGCATTCGGCTCAGACAAAGCGCCGGAGCCGGAGATTCGTGGGGCTATTCTTGCCTGCAAATCGCTTCCGGTTCGGGTGCATCTGGTTGGCCCGGAGCCAGAGTTGCGCGATCTTCTGGATGAATATCTGGAAGACGAAGACTTGCCGATCCAGATTCACCATGCCTCGGAGCGAATCGGCATGGATGAAAAAGCCGCTCATGCGGTGCGCACCAAACGCGACAGCTCGATGCGCGTGGGCCTGAAGCTAGTCCGCGAGAAAAAGGTTGCCGGATTTGTGACCGCGGGCAACACCGGTGCGGCGATGGCCACGGCGAAGATGGTGCTGGGCGCAATTCCCGGCGTGGATCGTCCTGCGCTGACGGCGCAGCTGCCGACCGTGACGGGTTCGCCGTGCGTGCTGCTGGACGTGGGCGCGAACGTCGATTGCAAGGCGCACAACCTGGAGCAATTTGCGATCATGGGCGAGATGTTTGCCCGCAGCGTGCTGAAAATTGAACGACCGCGCGTGGGACTGCTTTCGATCGGCGAAGAGGAATCAAAAGGCAATGAACTGACGCGTGAGGCGTTTCCGCTGCTGCGTGCTTTGCCCATTCACTTCATTGGAAACTCTGAGGGGCGCGACATCTTCAATGGCAGCGCGGATGTAATTGTCTGCGATGGATTCATTGGCAACGTGGCGCTGAAGACGGGCGAAGGAATTGGTCGGCTGTTTCGCGACCTTTTGCGAGAGTCCCTGACCCAGACTGTGACCGCGCAAGTGGGCGCGATGCTCTCGCGCAAGGCGTTTAACAACTTCAAGCGCAGGCTGGATTACAACGAGTATGGCGGCGCTCCGCTGCTGGGAGTGCGCGGCATCTGCATCATCGCGCACGGCTCATCGAACGAAATTGCGGTGTTGAACAGTGTTCGTGTAGCCATGGAGTTTGCTCGCGCCGAGATCAACAGCCGCATCGAGCAGGAACTGGCGAGCCGCCCGCATCCGTCAGCAGATACGCCGCCGGATGAGATCGCTGTCCAGTAATTTTTCGTCCTGGAGTCTGACTTGGCTTTGCCTCAGCTTGCCGCAGAACTGAATCAAGTGCTTTCGCTGCTGGCTTGTCCGGCGTGTCGATCCGCACTACATGGCACACCCGGAAGCGATGGCGACGGGAAGATTGTATGTGAAGGATGCGGCCGCGAATATCCTGTGGTGGATGGGATTCCCGTGCTGATTGCCGACACGAAGTGAGTGACCGTCAGCGACGCAGATAGAATGGCCAGACGATGGCAGCCGCGAACGAGATGGCCGCAACCAGAGCCAATGCCAGCAGCAGGTAGAGTACAACCAGGTTGGGTCCGCGAGATGGCGGGTCTGGTTCGGGTTGCGGTGGCGGGGCGTAATGCGGCGGATGATTGAATCTCGCAGAAGGATCGTTTTCGGGGAGATCGGAACTATTCATACTTCAAGGACTCCACCGGGTCCATCTGTGCCGCACGCGTGGCCGGGACCGTCCCAAAGACCACTCCAACGATGAGTGAGACGGCAAGCGCCGCTAGGATGGACCAGAGCGAGATGGGGATGGTGTAGCTGGTGAAGACACGCACGCCCAGCGGCAGTCCCAGGCCAAGCAGAGTGCCGACAATTCCGCCTGCAAGCGAGATCATGACTGCCTCTGTGAGGAACTGCAAACGTATCTCACGCGAGGTGGCGCCAAGCGCTTTGCGGATGCCAATCTCGCGGATCCGCGAACGAACATTGGCCAGCATGATATTCATGATGCCGACGCCGCCGACGGCGAGGGTGACCATGGCTACGGCAATGAGCACGGCCGTGAGTCCCGTGGCGATACGGCCGGCCATGGTGAGCACCTCCGTCAGCGTAGTGGTGCGATAGACCGAACTGGGTTTGTGGCGGGATTTAACGATTCGCACGATGGCTTTGGCAGCATCCGGCACATCACTCATACTGCGCATGGAAAAGTAAATCTGCTTCACGTTGTCGGTGCCGGTGAAGTAGCGTGCGACCGAGTATGGAATCAGAATGGTGTTGTCAGTCAGTTCGGATTGGCCAAAATCATCGACGGACTCCTTGAAGGTGCCGATGATGGTGAATGGAATGCCGCTGATGGAGAAACTTTGTCCGACAGCGGCATCGGCGGAGCCAAACATTTGCCGGGCGAAGGGAATGGTGACGACGGCGCACTTGATGTGTGCGCTTTCGTCTTCCGAGTCCATGAACCGTCCCTGGGTCATGATGAGATTGCGAACTTTTTGATATGCCGGGACAACGCCGAGCACCAGTGTGTCCTTGACGACTCCACCGCCGAAGGCGATGCGGTCGTGCATCTCAAGAACCGGCGAAGAGTATTGCACGCTGGGCAACTGTGCCTCGACGGCGCGCTCGTCTTCACGGGTGAGGTAATCATTGTATTCGACGTTTTCGGTGCCAACGGCGCCTCCACCCGAATACTCCAGCTCGACCATATTGGTGCCGATCTTCTGGATCAGGCCGAGCGCATATTGCCTGCCAGTGAGGCCGATGGTAACCACAAGAATGACCGAAGCTGAACCGATCACCATGCCCAGTGCAGTGAGGGCGAAGCGGGCTTTGTTGGCGCGAAAGGAATCGAGGGCCAGCCGCACCGTCTCTTCCAGAGCGATGGTGCGGCGGGCGCTTCGCAGGGTGGCGCGAAACTCTTCCATGCGTAGATGTTCAGCAGTCGTCATCGGTGATTGGGCTACTGCGCTGAATCGCTGAAGTGAGCGATGCGCGGCGCTATCCCTAGCTTACCTGTTCGATGCGCCAGCCTGCGATCGAGCTTCGCGATTCCACTCACTGCGGGTCGTATTTGTCGAGCCAGAGGAGTTCATCCCGCAGCTTGATGTAGCCGTGCCAGGGATTGTTGCCAAGTCCGTGCCCCTCGCCGGGAAAAACGAGGAAGCTGTGTGGAACGCCCAGACGCTGCAAGGCACGCTCCAGAGTGACGCCCTCCAGATAGCTGACGCGCACGTCATGGTTGCCCTGCACGATGTGGGTGGGCGTGCGGACGCGATCCATACGAAAGAGCGCGGCTTCAGATTGATAGATGGCAGGCTGTTGCCAGGGCGCGCCGCCAAGATACCAGGCGTCGTCAAAGGAGACGTCGTCGTTGCCCCAGTTGGCGGCGTGCTCAACCGCTCCGGCGCCGGTGACAGCGGCCTTGAATCGTGTGGTGGCCGTGATGAGCCAGTTGGTCATGTAGCCACCGTAGCTGTAGCCGCCGACGGCGAGCTTGTCGGGGTCTGCGATGCCATCGCGGACGAGCGCATCGACGCCGGAGAGGATGTCGTCGCCGGGCTTGGAGACGATGTGGGGCGCGATTTGCAGCATGAAATCGTCGCCATACCCGGAAGAACCGCGATAGTTGGGCCGGAAGACGAGCCACCCGTGAGCTGCGGCCAGAGTGGCCCAGTCATACCAGTCGGCACCAAAGCGGTTGCCGTCGGCGTCGGCGGGGCCGCCGTGGATGAACGTGAGCATGCGCAGATGTTTAGCATGCTCCTGGCCTGGCGGGAAGATCAGAACACCCTCGACGGTGACGCCATCCGGGGCTTTCCACTGGTAGGTGCGCCAGCTGGGTTGCGCGCGCTGGGTAAAGATACGGTTGAAGCTGGTTAAAGCCTGGAGCTGATCTGGATGGACTGCATCGGAGGCAAGATATGCCTGAGTGGGATGATTGATCGACGATTGCAGGACAAGCAAAGCGTGGCCGCTGTGCGCAGCCGAGAGTGCGGTGTATGAACCCGATTTGCCCGGCAAGGCAATCGCCTGGGCGCCCTCGATGCGATAAATCTGCTCGGATGTCCCTTTCAAGCCCAGAGCCATCTCGGAGCCATCGGGCATGAGTTCGAAGTTCTCAAACGATCCGGAGAAGTCGCTGCCGAGGCGCGTGATTTTTCCGGTTGCAGCATCCATTTGATAGAGACGACCCTGGACATCACGATAATTGCCTTCGAGCGAGCCACCGGCAGCGTGAACGATGAAGTCGAGCGCCTGGGAGTTGGCGGTCCAATGGAGATTGTCTTCGAGTGCCTGATTGTGCGTGAGCTGCCTGGGCTGGCCACCGGAGACAGGAAGCGTGAAGACTTCAATCGCGCCCGGGTCTTCCATCCGATGGCTGATGGAGTTGGTGATGTAGGCGATCTGCGCGCCGTCGGGTGAAGGCGCGATGTCGTCAATCTCAAGCGAACTGGTGCTAAGGACGCGGCTGCCGAAGGGATAAACGGGCTTGGCGTTGTCAGACGCCTGCGGATGCTCGGGCGGAACAATGAGATTGCGCGCTCGCGCAGCAGCGAGCGGAAGAGCGAGCAATGCGTCGCCACGCTCCTGTTCGCGCCAGCGGATGACGTCCTTCCATTCAGCTTTGAGCGCGGACTGCTGATCGGCGCTGATCGGCTGCGTCACGGAGAAATAAATGGTCGAACTGTCAGCCGACCAGGCGAAGCTGTGCGCACCGATTGTTTCGGTGTAGAGCGGCTGGGCTTCGCCGCCGGTCGAGGCGATGATCCAGATGCGCGTGGCGTCGCCTGCCTTACGGTCAGCGGCGATGGGGCGGTCAGAGAGAAATGCGATCCACTTGCCGTCAGGACTCCAGCGAGGATCCGAGTCGGAGTCGCCCTGGGTGAGTGGATGAAGGCCGGAGTGAGTTGACCAGAGCCAAAGCTGATCGCGAAAACGGTTGTTGGCCCAGTCGGGGGTTTCTGTTGCCAGCACGGCTGCGGCGCCGTCAGGAGCCATGCGCGCCGATGTGATGGACGTGGTATTCAGGTATTCGTCCAGCGAGATGGCAGGCTGCGGCGAGGCCGGAGCAGCAAGCGCGACGGCGGACAAGGCAACGACAAAAAAAGATGAAACCCATGGAAAAGAACGCATAAAGACTCCTCTGGCTGAAAAATACAGTGTGGGCAGGATAGACGCGCAGGCGTGGATTCGTCACGCAAAAAACGAGCCGGAAGATTGCTCTTCCGGCTCGTTAGTCACTGGCCACGGCTGTGATGAGGAGTTAGAAGTCGTAACGCAGGCCGAACTGCATACGACGGAAGTTGCTGGCCGCTGGCAGGGTGCTGCCGTAGGCGCCCAGGGTTGCGCTGGCGACACCTGCGGAGATGCTGCTGGTGTCGAAGCGGTTGGAGTTGGTTACGTTGAAGACCTCCCAGTCAAACTTGAGCGTGCCGTAACTGGAAAGCGCCCAGACCTTGCTGAGGGTGGTGTCGATGTCAAAGTAACCATCGCCGCGGAAGTTGTTGCGCATGCCAGCTTCACCGGGATACGGCAGGCGAACCGGACCATTGTTACTCTGGTAGTTGTTGCTGATGGCATTCGGGTTCGCGAAGACCTG
>JAJZEA010000076.1 GCA_021851335.1 Acidobacteriota bacterium
GAACCTTCGTGATCGCCGCCGTCAACGTCGTCTTCCCGTGATCAATGTGACCAATCGTCCCAACATTCACATGCGGCTTGCTGCGATCAAACTTTTCCTTCGCCATCTCTCCCAATTCCCTTTCTGAACGATGCTTCCATTTCAACCTGAGGCGCCGGCAATCCGGCTCCAGCCCCACGAAACCTGATGACTACTTGCCCTGCGCGCGTCCGATAATCTCATCCGCAATCATGCGCGGAGCTTCTTCGTAGCGAGCAAACTGCATCGAGTACGAAGCACGACCCTGCGTGGAAGAGCGAATATCGTTGACGTACCCAAACATCTCCTTGAGTGGCACGATCGCCTTCACAAGCTGCGAACCAGCAGCATGCTCGAGGGCCTCGATGCGCCCACGGCGGGAGTTGATGTCGCCGATAATGGTGCCAACAAACTCTTCCGGAACAGTGACTTCGACAGCCATCACAGGCTCGAGAAGAACCGGGCTGGCTTTTCGTGCGGCTTCCTTGAAGGCCATTGAACCGGCGATCTTGTAGGCCATTTCGTTCGAGTCGACATCGTGGTAGCTGCCGTCGTAGAGCACAACCGTAATATCGACCATCGGATATCCGGCAAGAACGCCCGTCTCCATCGCTTCGCGGATACCCTGGTCGATCGGCTTGATGTACTCCTTGGGGATCGATCCGCCCTTAATCTCATTCAGGAACTCGTAGCCCTTGCCCGGTTCGCTGGGGCCGAGACGAATCTTGCAATGGCCGTAGTTGCCCGAGCCGCCGGTCTGGCGAATGTACTTGCCCTCGGCATCGGCTTCCTTGCGAATGGTTTCGCGGAAGGCAACCTTTGGCTCACCGACATTGGCCTCGACCTTGTGCTCGCGCTTCATGCGATCCACGATGATCTCCAGATGAAGCTCGCCCATGCCGCTGATGATGGTTTGGCCGGAGTCTTCGTCGGTGCGCACTTTGAAGGTAGGATCTTCGTCGGAGAGCTTGCCCAGCGCCAGACCCATCTTTTCCTGATCGGCCTTGGTCTTCGGCTCAATGGCCACCGAGATGACCGGCTCCGGGAAGGTGATGGCTGAAAGCGCGATCGGTGCTGAAGGCGCGCAAAGCGTGTCGCCGGTCTTCAGATCCTTCAGGCCGACGCAGGCGCAGATATCGCCCGCCATGATCTCGGTAATATCCTCGCGCTTATTGGCGTGCATCTTGACGAGACGACCAATGCGCTCTGTCTTGCCGGTGCGCGGGTTGAGAACAGTGTCGCCCGTCCGCAGCGTGCCGGAGTAGACGCGAATGAAGCCCAGCTTTCCGAAAGGATCGTTGATGAGCTTGAAGCCCAGCGCCGAGAACGGCGCATCGTCTTCCGCCTTGCGCGCGAAGGTCTCCTCCGGATTCGCCGGATTCAGACCTTCGACCGGAGGAATATCGAGCGGGCTGGGCAGGTAATCCACCACTGCGTCGAGCAGCGTCTGTACGCCCTTGTTTTTGAAAGCCGAGCCACAGAGAACCGGGAAGAGCTTTAGGTCCAGCGTCGCCTTGCGCAGGCCGGCCTTCAACTGCTCGGCAGTGGGCATCTGCCCATCAAGAAACTGTACGAGAATCTCATCATCCGACTCGGCGACCAGCTCAACGAGCTGCAAGCGGAAGGCTTCCGCTTTCTTTTGCAGATCAGCGGGGATCTCTTCGACGGAATACTTTGCTCCCATCGTCTCGTCGTGCCAGAGGATGGCGCGCATCTCGATGAGATCGACGACGCCACGGAAACCCGCTTCTGCGCCGATAGGTATCTGAATGGCAACCGGACGAGCACCCAGCCGCTTGCGGATCGACTCCAGAACCAGCTCGAAATCGGCTCCATTTTTGTCCATCTTGTTGACGAAGCAGATACGGGGAACGCGATACTTGTCACCCTGACGCCACACCGTCTCGGTCTGCGGCTGGACGCCGGAGACGGAGTCGAAAACAGCGACCGCGCCATCGAGCACACGCAGCGAGCGCTCGACCTCAGCGGTGAAATCGACGTGGCCGGGGGTGTCAATGATATTGATGCGGATGCCGTTCCAGGTGCAGGTGGTGGCTGCGGAGGTGATGGTGATGCCGCGCTCCTGCTCCTGCTCCATGTAGTCCATGGTCGCCGTGCCTTCATGCACCTCGCCGATACGGTGCGTGATGCCCGTATAGAAGAGGATGCGCTCGGTCGCAGTCGTCTTTCCGGCGTCAATGTGCGCCATAATTCCGATGTTCCGGCAGCGATTCAAAGGTACTGTGCGAGCCACGTCAGTTTCTTCCTTGCGAACACCCGGTTCGCGGTTGCAGATTCATCTCCAGAACGGCAAAACCACCATTCCCAAAACTTGCCCCGGCTACTACCAGCGGTAGTGCGCAAAGGCCTTGTTGGCCTCCGCCATACGGTGCACATCTTCCTTCTTCTTCATCGCCGCGCCACGACCATTGGCCGCATCGAGCAACTCGTTGGTGAGCTTGTCGATCATGCCCTTTTCGCCGCGCGAGCGACCGTAGGTAATGAGCCAGCGAATCGCCAGCGAGGTGCGACGCTCCGGGTTGACCTCGATTGGCACCTGATAGTTGGCACCGCCGACGCGCCGAGACTTGACCTCAAGCAGCGGCTTGCAATTCTCCACGGCGCGCTTGAAAAGCTTGAGCGCCTCATCGCCGCCACGCGACTCCAGGTTGGTCATCGCCCGATAAAAGATGGTCTGGGCAGTTGACTTCTTTCCACCCCACATCAGTGAGTTCACAAACTTGGTGACGAGCGTCGAACCATACACCGGGTCCGGAGCAACTTCGCGCTTGGCAATGTGACCTTTTCTTGGCATCTTTCCAATCCTTTATGGCTGCCGCGACTGCGGCGGCCGAAAACTACTTCTTACCCTTGCCCGCTGCCGGCGCGCCACCCTTGCCGCGCTTGGCACCATACTTAGACCGGCTCTGATTACGACCAGCTACGCCGACTGAATCCAGAGTGCCGCGTACCACGTGATAGCGAACACCGGGCAGATCCTTGACGCGGCCACCACGGATGAGCACAATGGAGTGCTCCTGAAGGTTGTGGCCGATGCCGGGGATGTAGGTGGTGACTTCAATGCCATTGGTGAGACGCACACGAGCCACCTTGCGGAGGGCCGAGTTTGGCTTCTTCGGGGTCTGCGTGTAGACGCGCGTGCAGACTCCACGGCGCTGGGGGCAGGCCTGCAATGCAGGTGAAGCCGTCTTGTATCGAGGAGCCGTGCGCCCCTTGCGAACGAGTTGATTGAATGTAGGCAAAACAGTTGCTCCTTACCGCGATTCCCATTTCACGGCACAACGCGAAGTGAAGCGAAACCCTGCGCACATGGCACAAGGAATAGCTGCTGCTCGCGTCTGCCACTTACCCAATCTCAGACGAAAACCCGGACGGTGACCGCGTGTATTCCTGAATGCCGGAATAACCGATTCCGTTTCCTGAGTTTTGGCCTGCATAGTCCTTCTAGGTGAAGGGTGTCGCAGGCACCGTAGCGAAAATTTCTGTCATTCCAATCCAGCCAAACTGGCGCTTCTGGAATGACGCCGGTTGATGAACCTAACCGGCTTATGTGGCCACCCTTTGAGGTGGCCGCGCTTCAGATTGTTACAACTTCCAAAATGCCCGAAGACGCATTCTCGACGAACCTTCTTAATCTATCAAGAAGCGTCGAATTGGTCAACACCCCACTTCCTGACTTTGGCTTGCCCCAGACGGAACTAAAAGGCTGATGTGATTCATAACATGCAACTTGACGGGTCAATCGGATTATCCAGCCGGGGCCGTGTCAGGATCCAGTCGCTCCTCCAGAAGGCGAAGAAATGCATCGTGGCTTGAGTGCAGACAGACCTGAGCATTGGCTGCGCCCGGCACAACCTCGGTGAATCCGTCCGGGGTGATTGCGATGCGCATGGGCTGTGTGGGGCAGAGTTGAGGCGCAAGAATCGAGGAAGCTGCCACTGCATCGAAGAGGATCGGCGAGGGGGAGTGATTCCAGGAGTGTGGTCGCCATTCCCGATAGAGGGTATGGAGTTGGTTTGTGAGAGCCGCGTGAGCAGCAAAGATTCTCTCTCGGTCGGATCGATCCAGGGCGATCTGGGTGGAGTCGAGCGGAAAGACGGCAAGAGGGATGCCGGAGGCGAAGACGGTCTTCGCCCCAGGTGGATCCTGCGCGATGTTCCATTCGGCAGCGGGCGGCGTTCGATGACCTGGCGCGGTGCGGTACCCCTGCCGGATGGATCCTCCCATGAGGACGATCTGCCCTAGTTGATGCATGGTGGCTGGGTCGCGATCCATGGCCTGGGCCACATTGAACAATGGTCCAATCGCCAGCAGGGTGAGTTGACTACCGTACTGATGCACCGCGGCCAGTAGAGCCGTGATTGCGTCTGGATGGGTGCGAGCAGGCGACTGCTGGGCATACTCGCGCTGAGTGAAAAGATTGGAGGTTGCCGTTGGGACACCGGCATAGACCGGAATGCCGTGGAGATGAGACGAGGCGAGAAAGCGATCCAGCAGGCGCGCACGAAGTTCCGTGTCGCCAAAGGTGGTGGAGATGCCGATGATCCGCACCTCAGGACTGCGCAGCAGAAGCGCGAGTGCGAAAGCATCGTCGAGATCATCGCCAATATCGGTATCTACCCAGACCAGGCGAGGATGAGCAACGCTCTGCTGTTTTGCCGGTCGGGTTGCTCCAGGCGCGACGTTTGTACCGACGTGCAGACGGAACCTGGGAGCCTGGGCAAGACTCGATGCGGCGGCAGCCAGCGACAGAAGTACGATTCCAACCCATATGGGCATTCGGTTCAAAAACTTACGCGATGGTGCAATCCAGACGACAAATTTCACTTTGTGCGTTAGGATCATGCCAGTCTCCTCGAACTGCAATCCTAGCAGGATAACCTTCATGAATCTGCGAAGAATTTCACTGGTTGTTTGGCTGCTGCTTGTGTGGCTGATGGCAGATGCGGCGTCAAGGGCGCAACAGTCTGGCGTTGCGACCGCGGGAATCTTCAGCCCACAAGGCAATGGGGTTCCTTTGACCTCTCTCGACGGCCAGTGGCGCTTTCATCCGGGCGATGACCCGAGCAGCACACGGCAGTGGGCGCAGCCGTCTTACAACGACTCCGACTGGAGTCTGCTGCGTAGCGATGCTCCGTGGAGCGATCAGGGGCAGGTGCATCCGGGCCTGGAACAATTGACTGGATATGGCTGGTATCGCTTCCGGGTTACCGTTCCCAATGGGCAGCAGCGATGGGCGATTCTGTTGCCACCCGTTTCGATGGGCTATGAGATTTTTGCCGACGGAATCCGCATTGGCTCGACAGGCAGTTATCACGATACGCCAATTCCCCTGCTTCGAGTAGCCGTGGTGAGAAGCCAGATGTATCTGCTGCCCGCAATCAACCAGCCACGAGGCGGCGCGGCGCAAAGTCACACCTATCTGATAGCTTTGCGCGTGTGGGCGCAGGCATCCATCGCCCAATACTATTTTGCAGGGCCGGCGCATGGCGGCGGAATGGTGGGTGATGTTGACAGGCTAAGCGAGATGCTGGAGCGCCGCCATACACAGCTGCTTGGCTACTATACGGATAACTTTGCCTTTGCCTTGCTAGCCTGCGTGATCGCGATTTTTTCGCTGGGGCTTTTCTGGTTTCGTCGCGATGATACCGAATATTTATGGTTTGCGCTGATGCCGATCACGCTTGGCATCGACGCCCTGCTACAGATTATCTTTATCATCCGATTGCAGGCGCTGCCGCTCTGGGACCTGATTCATTCGGCTCTGCAGATCGCCTACCAACTGTCTCTTTTGATGTTTATCAGCCGCGTGCTGGGGAAGCCGCTCTCCATGCTGAGACAGGCAATCCTCGTACTGGGAGTGCTGTCGATCCTCACGGTTCCTTTGTATTGGACAGAATTAGTGCCCGCACCGGTGGCAGGATGGATCGGCATTATGATGCTGCTGCCAGCCATGCTTTGGGTGCTGTGGAAGCTGCTGGTGGAGAGCGTACACCAAAACACCCCTGCGCGTCTGATGCTGCTGCCCGTGGTGCTGATGACTGGTCTTTCTTTGCTGGACGACATTACGCTGACGCTGAACCAGTTTCACCTGCTGCACGACCCGGAACCGTTTGAACACCCGATCTCCATCGTCGGCTTTCGGATGCATCCCACGATTCTGGCGCAGACCCTTTTTCTGATTGCCATGATGGGGTTTCTGACGGATCGCTTCACGCGCGCGAGACGGCGTGAAGAGCGGATGGTTGCTTCGCTTGAAGCTGCGCGGCAGGTGCAGCGCTTGCTACTGCCCGAGGCGATGCCGCAGGTTGCGGGCCTTCGCATCGACTGCGCCTATCGGCCAGCGGAGATGGTGGGAGGCGATTTTTTCCTCGTCGTACCCACGGAACGACGAGGCTTGATCGTGATCGTGGGCGATGTCTCGGGCAAGGGTCTGCCAGCCTCCATGCTGGTTGCAACGCTGGTCGGAGCCGCGCGCGCGCAGGTGGCCATCACATCGGATCCGGTTTCGATTCTCTGCGCTTTGAATACTGTTCTGCTGGTGCATCAGTCTGGTCATTTTGCCACCTGCATCGTGTGCCACATTGCTGCGGACGGCACGACTACCTTTGCTGGCGCTGGACACCCGGCGCCGTATTGGAACGGGCAGGAGATGGAGATGAGGGGAGCTTTGCCGCTTGGAATCACTGAACAGGCGGAGTATGAAAATAAGACCCTGTGGCTGGATGTCAGCGATTCGCTTGTTGTAGTCTCCGATGGCGTGCCGGAGGCACAGGATGGCCGAGGCAATCTCTTGGGCTTCGAGGCTGTGGCACAGCTCTCTAGATTATCGGCGCAGCAGATCTCCGACGCCGCCATCCGCATGGGGCAGACGGACGATATTACCGTTCTGCGGATTGAGCGAGTTGCTGCGGAGGAGAGAACTACGCAGCTATAGTGGTTACTTTAACGCATGGAATCGTTACTACTGGCCAAAGGCGATGCGTAGACCCACACCCATCGTCTTGGTAGCTGGATTGATCTCTGGCTGCACTTGGTCGATCATGCGCGAGACGAGATTACGATGCCCGTTTCCTGCGTAGAGCGCGCGATGATGGAGCAGATAGGTTCCCGTAAGAAAACCGATCGTCTGCCCCAGAATCACATCCGACGGAAAATGCTCTTTGGCAAGGACGCGTCCCAGGCTGATGCTTTCAGCAAAGCCGTATGCTGCGGTCTGAACATACCAGCGCGGATATTCGCTGGCTATGATGCGTGCCAGGGACATGGACGCCGTGGCATGGTCGGAGGGAAAGGAAGAATCCCACTCCCAGTGGCTGCTGCCGTCGGCCCAGAAGTGTCCCTGCCCGTTTCCCTGCAAGGGGCGATGGCGGTTGGAAGCCAGTTTGATCAAAAGCGTCACCGTACCCGAGTCAATGACCGCCTCAGCGCCGAGCCGGCCGGTCTCTGCCAGCTTGGGATTCTTCGTTGCAAGACCTGCAAAATAAAACCCTGCGCCTTCCGCTCCGGAGGCGTAAAAGGAACCGAATTCCGAGAAGGTGTTCATATTGCTTTGCAGATTGGGATGCGTCCCGAAGGTTTGCTGCGCCTGTGCGTCGTAGGCCATCGCGAGTCCAAACGCAGTGCCGACGGGCAGCATCCAGCGCAGGTCACGACGCTGCAGACGCGCAGGACTGGTGAAGATGCCAGCATCATCCTGGCCCAGGTCTTCAATGCATCGCACCAGATGGGTGATGCCGCAGATCACGGTGCCCGCGGCAGGCTGAGCAGGGCCAGAGTTTGCCGTGGCGGCGGAACGGAGTGGAATGCGCGCGTCTGATCCTGCGTCGGAGCCTACGGATAGCGTGGTCAAACCAGAGCTGAATGGATCCGTCACGTCCGTCGATGACGAAGATGCCCCCGTAGCACTGGTGGCGGAGTCGACGTTGTGGCCAGTTGTAGCCATCGCCTGCCCTGTCGCCGCGCTTGGAGCGACCAAAAGTGTGAGAAAGGCAAGGGCTACGAAAGCAAGCCCACAGCGACGCGGAAGAGGTTTTTTCATCTGCTTCAGTGTAACCAAAGTGTGAACGGCATCGGCCTGTTGCAAAACGAATTCAAGAAAAAGGATTTCACAATGCGACAGCTTCCAGGAAACTCTATCCTTTTATGCTTCTGTCTTCCGTCATCGGCGAAGGGATGAGGCACGTGGGATCAGATGAGGCTCCAGAATCACAGACCTGGAAGCTGGCTTTTCTTTTGTCTCGATCAAATCGAGCAGAATCTGGGCTGTGCGTCGGCCAATCTCCGCGCTCTGCTGGTCCACGGAAGAAAGCGGCACTCGAAGTAAATCGTCAAAATGCAGATTTCCGCAACCGATAAAAGCCATATCCTCGGGAATGCGCAACCCCGCGTTCAGCGCCGCGTGCATCGCTCCAATAGCCAATGGATCATTGAAAGCAAAGACGGCATCAGGACGCTCCGAGCTTTCCAGCAGTCGCTTCATCGCTTCAGCCCCATGTTGAGTCGCGCCGCTGTCTACCCTATCGGCTGCCACCACCCAATCGGCGCGATACTCCAGTCCGTTGGACTCGAGCGCATCGGCATAGCCACGCAAACGCTCCTGGGCAGTCGCGACCTCCGGCCCACGGATGTGGGCAATCCTGAGACATCCCTGAGTAATCAAATGTTCGGTCGCCATGCGTCCAGCAGCATAGTCATCCGTGCCCACAAAGTTGAGCTTTGCTCCTGCAATCTGACCTTGCCCTCAGAACGCGTCGCTCATAGTCGTACTGGTTTTGGACTTTCGTCTGATTGCGGTTGAGCCATCGCGGTCAGGCTGCGCGGGCTAGTGTTCGAGCCTTTGCTTGCAACTCGAACTGA
>JAJZEA010000016.1 GCA_021851335.1 Acidobacteriota bacterium
CTGAGAAAGGTGACGCCGCGCGCCTGAAGTCCCTGGATGCTGGAGTCCATCTCAGCCGAGCCTGGATTGCTGGGATCGGTGGAGGTGTAGTGGAGACTGGCTCCGGCTGCGCTGGGATAGAAGAAGTTGCGGATGGCGGGCTTGCCGGTCTCCGGGTCGTCGAGCTTGAACCATTCGCCGACCTTGTACTTCTGCCAGATGAAATCGTCGTAGTTCATCAGATTGGCAGCGCCGTGGAGAGCAGCGACGACCTGCATCAGATCCATGGGCACGCCGAAGCCGTAGTGCATGGCGTTGAGGGCGTTGCGCAGCGCGCCGACGACTTCCCCGCCCTCGATGACGTTGCACTCGGCGACGAGTCGGATTTTGCGTTTGCTGTGAAGGATGGGATCGAACTCGGGAAACTTCCACTGGTTTTCGTTCCAGACGATCTGGGATTCTGCGGGGGATGTGGCGACAAGCGCTGCGGCGACACCGATAGCGGCCTGACCGAGAAAACCACGGCGTGAGGTAGAGGACGACTGACTCATGCGGCAAGACTCCATGAAGCTGTGAGTTGCAGGCCGGGAAAGCCGGACCTGAGCTTGCAGATACCTTATCGCGCGGAAGGCGCAGCAGGCCAATCAGAAATTCTGATGGGAGATTAAGAGCATCCCGGACGAGCGTGGGCGCAGTTGTTACACTAGGCGCATGAGCGAGCCGATGATGGATGAGGTTTTGTTTCGCCGCGCTGCCGACGAAGCGATAGAAGAGCTGAAGCAGGAGCTGATTGAAGCGGAGGAAGACGGCGCGTTTGAAGTGGAAGAACAGGCGGGAGCGCTGTATGTGGTGTTTGAAAAACCCGCGGGCAAGTTCGTGATTACGCCGAATTCGCCGGTGCGCCAGATATGGATTTCGGCGCGGAATACAAGCTTCAAACTGGACTTGGCTACGGAAGGTTTTGTGCTGGCGAAGACGGGCGAGACGCTGATGCCGCTGGTGAAGCGACTGATTGACGACCACCTGAACTATCGCTGAAATCGCCATGAAACTCTCGATTGCACTGTTGGCCTGCAACGAAGCCGCAACGATGCGGCGGGTGCTGGAGAGTGTGCGCTGGGCCGATGAGATTGTGCTGGTGGATTCCGGATCGACGGACGGGACGCTGGCGATTGCAGAAGAGTTTGGCGTACAGATTTTCAGCGAGCCGTGGAAGGGCTACGGTCCGCAGATGAATTCGGCGATCGACAAATGCAGTTGCGACTGGATTTTTTCGCTGGACGCCGATGAGGAGCTGACGCCGGAGCTGGGCGCGGAGATTCGCGCGCTTCTGGCGGGTGAGCCAAAGTTTGACGCATGGTGGGTGCCGAGGCGGAATCAGATTTTTGGCCGATGGATGCAGCATGGCGGGCAGTATCCGGATTACAAGCTGCGGCTGTTTCGACGAGGCACGGCGCGGCTGCCAGAGGATACAGAACCGCATGCGACTCCGAAGTGGAGTGGGCCGAAGGGAAGGCTGAAAGGCGATCTGCTGCACTACCAGTATCCGACGCTGGCGCTGTATCTGGAACACATGAACCGCTATAGCTCGGCGAGCGTGCCGCTAGTGCTGCGCAAGGGGCGCGGCTATCGCAGCGCGATGGCTTTTGTGGCGATGGGGGTCGTGAATCCGCTGCTGACGTTTGTGAAGAACTACGTCTTTCGGCTTGGATTTCTGGATGGGCGCGAAGGGTTTCTCTTTCACCTGTATCACTCAGTCTATGTGAGTTGGAAGTACGCCAAAGCCTGGGAAGCCAGCCGGAGGCAAACGTTCGGGCGCTGAGGCTGGGCAGGAAAATGCAGGAAAGCAGGAAAATTTCTATCCTATTGATGGCGCAATCTGCTAAACCAATGGAATGCCAAGAATCAAGAACGATCCGAAATCTGGACATGTGAACCTGAAGACGCTGGCCGAGCATCTGCAACTGTCTCAAACGACGGTTTCGCTGGTGCTGAACGATTCGCCATCGTCGAAGTCGATTCCGCCGGAGACTCGCAAGCGCGTGATGGATGCCGCGCAGAAGCTGAATTATCGGCCCAATTATTTTGCGCGTTCGCTGCGACAGAACCGCAGCATGAGCGTGGGTGTGCTGGCGCCGGACCTGAGCGAAGGCTACTTTACACGGGTGATGAACGGCGTGGTGGCGGAGCTGACGGCTGCGCAGTACTTTTATTTCACAGCCTGCCATGATTGGCGGCCTGAACTGATTGCCGAATATCCGAAGCTGTTTCTGGAGCGCGCGGTGGATGGCATTCTGCTGCTGAATACGCCGGTGGAGTTTGAGGTGTCGTTGCCGATTGTGGCTATCTCTGCGCATGAGTCAAAGCCAAATGTAACGAATGTACTGCTGGATCATGAGCGAGCGGTCTTTCTGGCGCTGGAGCATCTGTATTCGCTGGGACATCGCAAAATTGCGTTCATGCGCGGGCCAAAGGCGATTCCGGACTCGGAATATCGGTGGGAGGGGATTCAAAAAGCCGCGCGGACACTGGGATTGAAGCTGGATCCAGCGCTGATGACGCGCATCGACGCAACGGGTTGGAAGATGAAGGCAGGACAGCATCCGATGTCGCCTGAGATTGGCTATGAGCCGATGCATCAACTGCTGGAGAAGACCAGGGATTTTACGGCGGTCTTCTGCTTCAACGACATTGCGGCGATCGGTGCTTCGCGAGCGCTCGCAGAGGCCGGGCTGAAGATCCCGACGGATGTTTCCGTGGTGGGATTTGACGATATCCAGTCGGCGGCATTTTTTACGCCAAGCCTGACGACGGTGCGACAGCCGTTGCAGGAGATGGGCAAACGCGGGGCGCGATTACTGCTGGATCGGATTGCGAATCCAAAAGGCGACTACGCGGCGGCGGTGGTGATGCAGCCGGAACTGGTGGTGCGGGAGTCCACTGGGCCGGCTCGCACGTAGCAACCCGAGAGGGCGAATTGAAGCCAGCCGAAACGGAAGGTTGCGGAGAGGCTCTGATATTCTCAGATTGACCCAGACCCGTGTGTGCGTCTGGGAATGTTTCCGGGCATTCCATGATTGAAGCGGAGAGCGAACGATGCGTCAAACGATGAGAGCGGTAGCGGGTACGATGAGCGAAGTGGACGAGCGGGTTCGCCGAGGCGCAGTGGTTGCCTCCGCGACGCTGCTGATTGCAGCGTGTGCGCATATCGCGTTTCCGTTGTGGTTTACGCCGGTGCCGTTGACATTGCAACCGTTTGCGGTGCTGCTGCTGGGCCTGCTGATGACGCCCGGGATGGCAGCGACGACGATGGCGCTGTATCTGGCCGAGGGCGCGCTGGGGATGCCGGTATTTACGCCGCATGGACTGGGCGGCGTGGCGCAGTTGCTGGGGCCGACGGGCGGATATCTGATGAGCTATCTGGTGGTGGCTCCGCTGGTTTCATGGCTGTGGCGTCAGGGGTCGCGCGGATTTGTGCGGACACTTGTGATTACCACCGCCGGGAGCCTGGTGACGCTGACGATGGGAGCGATGTGGCTCGGGTTGCTGACGCATACCGGTTTCCGCCTGCTGATGGGTAGCGCTGTGGCGCCGTTCCTGCCGGGAGATGCGATCAAGGTGGTTGCTGCGGCGGCGATGGCGACCTCGTGGATGCGTATTCGGGCGAACCAGAAGTGATCTCTGTGCATCGAACATAGAGGTACGGCCGAGGTTGTTTTTGCGGTCGAGGAGGATGGTTGTGACTTTGAGTGAAATGAGTGCCGAGGTGGAAGTGGCGGAAAAGCAGCGAACGATTACGATTGCGCACAGTCCTGATTCCGACGATGCGTTCATGTTTTATGGATTGGCCACGAACAAGGTTCGAGTGCCGGGATATCGGTTTGAGCACACGCTTTGCGACATCGAGAAGCTGAACCGTCGAGCGATGGACGAAGCGTTCTTTGACGTGACGGCGGTTTCGTTTCACGCCTATCCGTACATTCAGGAAAACTATGCGCTGATGGGCTGCGGCGGGAGCGTGGGCGAAGGCTATGGGCCGATGATTGTGGCCAGCCGCAAGATTGCCCTGGACGAACTGAAGCGCGTGAAGGTGGCCGTTCCAGGCACACTGACGACGGCGTATCTGACGCTGAAGATATTTAACCCTGAGATCGAGACGGAAGTGGTGCCGTTTGACCGGATTATTCCGGAGATTCAGGCGGGGCGATTTGACGCCGGGCTGATCATTCACGAAGGGCAACTGACCTATGCCAGCAGCGGGTTGACGAAGATCATCGACCTGGGCGTGTGGTGGCGCGAACTGACCGGACTGGTGCTTCCGCTGGGCGGCAACGCGATCCGGCGCAGCCTGGGAGCAGACGTGATGCGCACGGTGACGCAGGCTTTGCGCGACAGCATCCAGCATGGGCTGGATAATCGCGAGCAGGGGCTGGAGTATGCCATGCAGTTTGCACGTGACCTGGATACGAATCTGGCGAATCGGTTTGTGAGCATGTATGTGAATGAGCGGACGCTGAGCTATGGTGACGATGGTCGCGCTGCGATTCGCAAGCTGCTGGAAGTGGGTCACGAGCGCGGGATTATTCCGATGGTTCCGAAGGTTGATTTCATCGACTGACAAACGCAGTATGGGAACACACGCAGAACTGGATCGATACAGGGCAGCCAAATGGGCTGCCCTGTATCGTTGTGCGACAAAGGGAGGAAGGCAGCGCGACGAAATAAGAAAGGGTTAAGGAATTTCTTAGAGTGACCGATAAGCGTGGTGCGGAGGAAAGTATGCCGGAAAAGCCACGATATCAGGTACTGGTGTTGAGCGAGGATGAGACACTGCGGGAACTGATGCGGATTGTGTTGCGATCGCAGGAGATCAGCCTGGAGATGGCCAAGGACGCGACGGAAGTATTGAGCTATTTGCCGCGGCTGCGCGCCGGATCGGTGATCCTGCTGGATGGCGGAGTGCGCGCGGTGGAAAGCGGTCAGTTGCTGGCGGCGCTGCAGGAAGCAGGAGCCGCACAGCGCAGCGCGGTGGGGGTAATTGGAGCGCCTGTCTCCGACGAGGAGGACGTGCAGGAAAGCGCGACTGCGATGTGGAGCCGGCGACTTCGCGAGGGCGTGGTTGACGACATTTTGTCGAGAGATACGATTCGGCAACAGTGGCCGCTGCGGCTGGGCGCGCTGCGACGCATTCATCTGCTGCGCAGCGAACTGGTGCATCTGCGCGACAGCACTCTGTTGCAGGCGGAGCGCGATCGGCTGACGGGCACGATGAACCGTGACGCGATTCTTTCGATTCTGTTTCGCGAGACGGATCGAGTACAGCGAATGAATCATGGTCTGTGCGTGATCCTGATGGACATTGACGATTTTGGCCATTGGAATTCGGAACTGGGCATTGAGGCGTGTGACGATCTACTGCGGCGGGTTGCACAGCGGATTCAGTCGCTGCTGCGGAGCTATGACATGCTGGGACGGTTGGGCGACGATGAATTTCTGATCGCGTTGCCGGGATGCAGCAATGTGAATGCCGTGCTGCTGGCCGAGCGGCTGCGCACGGACATCTTCGATCTTCCGTTTGAAGTGGGTGGACGCAGCATCCGGCTGAGCGCGTGTTTTGCGATTGCCGAGAGCAAGGGACGTTCGCCGGTGGTGGTGCTGCGCGAGGCCGAGCAGACGCTGCAGGAGGCTCGGATGCGAGGGCCGGATCATATTCGAAGCGCGAACCGCAATACACGCGGCTGGGATGCTGAGGCAGTGAGCGGAACGCGCATGATCTCAGCCGAAGCGACGCAGCACTGATGGAAGTGGCAGCACGGATCGAAGAGATGGATCAAAGAAACGGATCAAAGTGTTTGACGCGGACGCTGACCTTGAGGGGAGCACGGCGCTGACGGCGTGTTCCCGTGTCGCTGTCCCGTGCTGCGGGAAACGGAATGAATCCGAATGCCGTCGCGGCGTATCTTACATGCATGCAGCCACTTTGGCTTTCAGGCCAATTTGGGCATGCAGGCTACTCCGGCCACTCAGGCGCGTCATCCAGCGAAGCCACTTCCCTGCTGACGGCGGCCGGGAGCCGACGGCCTGAAGGAGGATGCGCGATGGCGGAAGTTAACCTGATTGTGGAAGGGATGCATTGCGGCGCCTGCATCAAGCGGGTGACCCAGGCGATCAACGGCGCGGGAGCGATTCGCGTGGAAGAGGTGCGCGTGGGTGCGGCGCGATTTGTCGCCGACGACGCGCAGGCGGTCACGGAACAGGTGATTGCGGCGCTGGCAAAGGCTGGATATCCGGCTCATCCGGATGCCGCGCACGCGGATCCGGCGCACGCTGTGGCCTGAGATGGCCATGCAATCGACAAAAGAAAAAACGACGACGGCGGAAGGTGCGGACCGCGCTTTGATTAAAACGATGGATGCGGTCACGCTGCCAGTGCTGGGAATGAGTTGCGCGGCGTGTCAACGGCATGTGGAAGGCGCGCTGCGCGAGGTAGATGGCGTAGCCGAAGCGCATGTGGATCTGATGCGACATCGAGCGCAGGTTCGCTTTGATGGTGAGCGGACGAGCGTTGCCGCGCTGGTGGATGCGGTGAAGGCGTCGGGCTACGATGCCGTGGCTCCGCGCGGAGCCGGAGAAGCACCGGCGACGGTAGAAGCATCGAGTGCGAGCCGCGTGCTGGCGTGGAAGGCAGCGGTGACGATTGTAGCCGGTGCCGTAGCGATGATGGTTCCAATGCTCACAAGCGGAACTGGAATGCAGGGCGAATCAGGGAACGCATCCGGGAGTGCATCTGGAGCGCTTCTTTGGACTTTGCTGGGAATGACCGGAGTGGTGACGGCGTGGGCTGGGGCGTCGATCTATGTGAGCGCAGCCAAGGCGCTGCGACACGGCGAAACCAATATGAATACGCTGGTGGCGCTGGGCACAAGCGTGGCCTTTTTGGATTCGGGTTGGGAGGTGCTGCATCCGGCGCTGCACGGAGCGGTCTACTTTGATTCGGTGCTGCTAATTGTGGGTTTTCTGATCCTGGGCAAGTGGCTGGAGGCGCGTGCAAAAGGCAAGGCACTGGCTGCCGTGGATGCACTGGCGCATTTGCAACCGCAGGTAGCTCGTGTTCGCACCGAGAAGCAGGGAGTCAGCGAAGAGCGAGTGGTTCCGCTGGACGAGGTGCATGCAGGGGATCTGGTGGTGGTGCTGGCGGGAGAAAGGATTCCGGTGGACGCGAGCATCGTGAAGGGCATGACGACAGTCGATGAGTCGATGCTGACGGGCGAATCCTTGCCCGTGGTGCGTGGCGTGGGCGAGCGCGTGCTGGCGGGCAGCCTGAACTATGAGGGCGCGATCGAGTGCCGTGCCGAGCAGGTGGGCGCAGAAACGACGCTGGCGCAGATAGCTCGGCTGGTGGAGCAGGCGCAGGGTTCGCGAGCGCCGATGCAACGGCTGGCGGATCGCGTGAGCGCGGTGTTTGTGCCAGCGGTGCTGGTGGTGGCTGCGCTGACTTTTGCGGGCTGGCTGATGTTGACGCATGATCCAGCGCTGGCGGTGGAGAGCATGGTCTCTGTGCTGGTGATTGCCTGCCCCTGCGCGATGGGGCTGGCGGTGCCTGCGGCGTTGACCGTGGCGATTGGACGAGGCGCGCAGTTTGGCCTGCTGATCAAGGGTGGCGAAGCGCTGGAGCGACTGACGACGCTGGATACGATTGTGCTGGACAAGACCGGGACGGTGACCCTGGGCAAGCCCGCACTGACGCGCGTGTACGCTGTGGCAGGCTGGAGCGAAGCGGAAGTGCTGAGCACAGCGGCGGCGATGGAAGAGCGATCGGCGCATCCACTGGCTCATGCCGTGCTGGAGGCGGCGCGCGAACGCGGGCTGAGCTGGCCGACGGCCGACGATGTGATGACACAGGGCGGTCGTGGACTGAGCGGCACGGTGGGCGAACGGCGTGTGCTGCTGGGAAATCGCGCGTTGCTGGAAGAAGAATTTGTGGCGTGGCCGGATGATTTACGCGCAGAGACGACGGTGGGAGGCGGTGTGACGCGCGTCTGGCTGGCGGTAGACGGCCGCGCGGCGGGCTATCTAGAGATGCGCGACGAGCTGAGGGCGACGGCAAAGTCGGCTATGGCAACGCTGCGAACGATGGGGCTGCGCGTGGCGATGCTGACGGGAGACAGCACGGCGGCGGCGGCGCCTGTGGCTGAGGCTTTGCGGATGGACGAAGTAGACGCAGGGCTCCTGCCCGCTGACAAACTGGAGCGGATTCGCACGATGCAGGCCGCTGGTCGACACGTGGGGATGGTGGGTGACGGGATCAACGATGCCGCGGCGCTGGCGCAGGCTGATGCCGGGTTTGCGATGGGTGCGGGCGCGGCGCTGGCACAGGAGGCTGGTGACGTGCTGCTGCTGAACAGCGATCCAGGAAGTGTGGCGACGGCGATTGCACTGGCGCGTGCAACGGTGAAGGTGATGCGGCAGAACCTGATGTGGGCCGCGGCGTATAACGTGCTGGGCATTCCGCTGGCGGCAGGCGTGCTGTATCCGGTGTTGCACTTGACGCTGGCTCCGTGGATGGCCGCCGCAGCGATGGCGTGCAGTTCTGTGAGCGTGCTGGCCAACAGCCTGCGGCTGCGAAGCTGGAAAGCTGCGTGAGGCGCACGGCGCGCGATAGACTGATGGCAGGCTGAATCCTGTGCGCATCCTGACCCGTTACATCCTCGGCGAGATTACCACGCATGCGATTCTGGGCTGCGCGCTGTTTACCTTCATTCTGTTCATGCGCCCGCTGGAGCAGATTCTGGACATGGTGGTGCGCAACAGCTCCAGCCTGACGGCGTTGGGCGAGATTGTTCTGTTTACTTTGCCCAACACATTTCTGCTGACAATTCCAATGGCGGTGCTGGTGGGTGTTCTGCTGGGATTGAGTCGGCTTGCCGTGGACTCAGAAATTATCGCGATGCGCGCGACGGGAATGGGTATCTGGTATCTGGTGCGCGTGGCGGCGATTGTGGCGGGATTGGGAACAGCATTTGGCTTGTTGAATTCGCTGTATCTGTCGCCTCACGCGAATCGGGCGATTCTGACGCTGCAAAATTCTTTGGCGCGGTCGCAGGCGTCGTTTGAAGTGCAGCCGCGCGTTTTCTATGAGGACTTTCGCAATACCGTGGTCTATGTGCAGCAGACGCGAACCCGCGGCGGCGTTGCGGATTGGAAGCAGTTATTCATTGCCGATGTGACGAATCCGATTACGCCGGAGATTACGACTGCCGAGTCTGCAACGATTACCGATGACAGCGAACAAGGGCTGCTGATTCGACTTCGCAATGCATCGGAACATCGTCTGGACGCGAGCCACCCGGACGACTATACGATCTCGACGTTTGCCACGACGGATCGCCCGCTCACCTTCAGTCCGCAGAGCGACGTGCATCTGGGACGCATGGACACGCCGCTCTATGCGGAGGGAAATCGCCAGTTGCTGATGGACGCCGGCAAAAAAAACGGGCAGGAGCGCAGGCGCGTGCAGATTGAGCTTCAGCGCAGACTGTCGTATCCGATGGCTTGTCTGGTGCTGATGCTGGTTGGAGTGCCGCTGGGAGCGACTTCGCGGCGTGGCGGCAAGAGCACGGGATTTGTGTACACGCTGCTGCTGGTGCTTGCCTACTACTTGCTGTCGAATCTGGGGATTGCATGGGGTCGAGCGGGCAAGCTGCCGGTGATTGCGTCGGTGTGGCTGGCCAATGGACTGTTTGCGCTGGCAGGGCTTTTTCTGCTGTCCGAGATGGCGACCGGCGGTCGCGTGATGCAGGCTGTGCGCCGATGGTTTGGGCGTTTGATGGCAACTGTGGCCGAGGCCGCGCCGCAGACGCAAGGGACCGAAAGCAATACTCCCTGGCACTCGACGCACAGCATGAGTCGCAAGACGCGGATCTTTGCCAGGATGCGATTCAAGAGCTGGCGAAGACGGGTTCGGAATCATCTGCCGCAGTCGTTTCCGCACTGGAAGCGGCGTGGATTTCCGCTGATTCTGGATCAGTATGTGCTGCGTGAATTTCTGAAGATGTTTGTGACGATCCTGCTTGGATTTGTGCTGATGATGCTGATCTTCACATTCTTTGAGTTGGTGGGAGATATTCTGCGGAATCATGTGGCGCTCTCGGTGGTGGGCGATTATCTGTTGCATCTGGCGCCGAGCATGATCTACCAGATCACTCCGCTGAGCGTGCTGATTGCCGCGCTGGTGACCTTTGGGATTCTGCATCGCAACAGCGAACTGACGGCGATGAAGGCGACCGGCGTGAGCTTGTATCGGCTGGTGGTTCCGGTGTTTGTGATTGCGGCGGCGCTGGCGGTGAGCTTGTTTGCCTTTGACCAGTCGTATCTGCCGCAGGCCAATCGCGAGCAGGAGGCGCTTCGAAATACGATTAAAGGACGACCACCGCAGACGACTCTGCATCCGGACCAGAAGTGGATCGTGGGTGATCCTGGAGCGGATAACGAAGCCAGCATCTTCTACTATCAGTTTTTTGATCCGGACCAGAATGCATTTGCCAACCTGACGTTATTTGAGTTTGACGCCAGGACGTTTGCGATTCAACGGCGCATCTTTGCCGAGCGCGTCCTGTGGGACGAGAATACGCATCAATGGCTGTTTGAGAATGGCTGGGAGCGCAGTTTTTCCGGCGCTTCGCAGACAAGCTATCGAGCGTTTCTGAAAGCCTCATTTCCCGAGATCACCGAGCAGCCGGGATATTTCAAGAAGGAAAATCTGCAATCGCAGGAGATGAACTTTTCTCAACTGCGGCGGTATATCAACGACCTGCAACAAAGCGGCTTTGACACGATGCGACTGCGCGTGGAGCTGTATCACAAGATTGCATATCCGCTGGTGACGCTGGTGATGGCGGTGCTGGCCATTCCCTTTGCTCTGTCGATGGGACGGCGCGGATCGCTGACAGGCGTGGCGACTGCGATTGGAATTGCCGTGGGGTACTGGGTGATTGCCGGCCTGTTTGATGCGATGGGCAGCGTGAACTATCTGCCGGCAGCTCTGGCCGCCTGGTCACCGGATATTTTGTTTGGTTTGGCGGGTGGCTACCTGCTGCTGCGCACACCGACGTAGACTGAGAGTGGGACCGCGCTGATTTCCGAAACGAGGTTGCCATGCCATCCAACGAAGACAAGCCGAAGCATGCACCGGCGCTGCCCGATGCGCGCGCGCTGTTGACCGAGGCGATTCAGGATCGCGTCTTTCCGGGCTGCGCGTTCGGCGTGTTGTCGCAGGGCGCGGTCGTCGCCTGCGAAGGGCTTGGTGGATTGACGTATGAAGACGATGCGCCACGCGTGCAGCCCGAGACAGTCTATGACATTGCGAGCCTGACCAAGGTGGTGGCGACCACGGCGATGGCCATGATGCTTTTTGAGCGCGGCAAGCTGAAACTGGACAGGTTGGTGGTCGAGCTGTTGCCTGGCTTTGTGGTGGGCAGGCCAGACAGCGCCTGGGCGCGGAAGATTACTCTACGCCACCTGCTTGCGCACAACTCCGGACTGCCGGGATATCAGCCGCTCTTTCGCAGAAATTCCACATCGACCGAGCTACTGCGAGCTTGCCTGACGATGCCATTGGAAGCGGAACCGGGCACTCGCGCGGAGTATTCCGACCATGGATTCATCCTGCTGGGCAAGGCGCTGGAGGTGTTGACGCGCACGTCGCTGACGGAGTGGACAAGCCAGGAGATCTTCGCACCACTGGGCATGGATTCGACGTGTTTTTGCCCGGAGGCAGGACGGCGAGCACTGATTCCGCCAACTGAAGAGGACCGTTGGTTTCGAAACCGGGTGATCCAGGGCGAAGTACAGGATGAACACGCCTTTGTATTGGGAGGAGTGGCGGGCCATGCGGGATTGTTTTCCAACGTTCCGGACCTGCTGCGGTTCTGCGCGGCGATGTTGCAGGCCGGAGACAGGACACGGGTGACCGACACGACGGTGAGGGTTTTCAGTGAACGTCAGGCGCCGGAGGGAAGCTCGCGCGCGCTGGGCTGGGATACTCCGTCGGTGCCGTCCTCAAGCGGGAGCTTTTTCAGCAGAAATTCGATTGGGCATCTGGGATATTCGGGGTGTTCGCTGTGGATAGACCTGGAGTCGCGTTTGGCGGTGGTTTTGCTGACCAACCGGACGTGGCCGGATCGAAGCCAAGACGCGATTCGGAGTTTTCGCCCGAAGTTTCATGACGCGATTCGAAAGGCTTTGGGATTCCCGGCGCGTTGATCGCAAGCAGTTTTCCGGGACAGCGAAGAAATGGCTCGAAGACGAAGAATCAGAGGCCGAAATGGACGCCAAAGGACTACAATCAAATTGCGGGACTGAATTCCTATGCTCAGCAGCTCTTTTATGATCGAACCCACGCAGACAGGTTCCAAATCCGAAGCCGCCTCCAGCCGGGATCAAGCGGCGCTTCTTCAGAAACTCACCACCGAAAGCCAGAACGAGGCTTCGCAAGGACTCGACACCAAGTCCGCGATCGAGATTGCGCGGATTATCAATCAGGAAGACGCCAAGATTGCGGTCGCGGTGAAGAAAGCTTTGCCGGAGATTGCACAGGTGATCGACCAGGTGGCGCGGAGTCTGCGCGATGGCGGCCGACTAATTTATGTGGGAGCCGGCTCGAGCGGTCGCATCGCGGCGCTGGATGCTTCGGAGTGCCCGCCGACGTATTCGACTCCGCCCGGGCAGGTGCAGTACATCATGGCGGGTGGACCGAAAGCGCTGGCATCTGCGGTTGAGGTGAATGAAGACTCCGAAGAGCTGGGGCAGCGGGATATTGCGCGACGTCGACCGACACGCAAGGATGTCGTGGTGGGTCTGTCCGCATCGGGACGCACTCCGTATGTGGTGGCGGCGGTGGCGTATGCTCGTGCGCGTGGCGCAAAGACAGCGGCGGTTACCTGTAATTATGGAACTCCGCTGGCAGCAGCAGCCGATATTGCCATCGTGGCTGAGGTTGGCCCGGAGGTCGTCTCCGGCTCGACGCGCATGAAAGCCGGCACTGCACAGAAGATGGTTCTGAATATGATTACCACCGGAGCCATGACACGGCGCGGGTATGTGTACGAAAACCTGATGGTGAACGTACATATGCAGAACTCCAAGCTGGTCGAGCGCGGAATTCGCATCCTGATGCAAGCCTGCCGGATTGATCGAGAGACTGCCGTGAACACGATCAAAAGCGCAGGGCGAAGCGTGCCGATTGCGCTGGTGATGTTGAAGGCGAAGGTGGACAAACCGGAGGCGGTTCGCCGTCTGGCCCGCTCCGATGGCAACGTTCGGCGCGCCATTGAAGACACGGTGCTGGAACTGTAAAAGACGGTCTCAGTTGGATCGTTTTGGATAGCGCCTTTTCTGCATCCCATGCAAAGCTGGCACGCGCATTGACTTGCGCGATTCCCCCTGTGTGGCTTGAGTGCCTAGCCCATTTACACTGAGGGTTCAGGAGAAGACGATCCCCATGGATAAATTCGTCGTCCGCGGTGGCAATCCGCTGGTGGGCAGCATTCGTGTATCTGGCGCAAAGAACTCGGCATTACCGTGCATGGCAGCGGCCATTTTGACGGAAGACGAGGTGATTCTGGAAAACATTCCGCAGGTACGCGACATTGAGACGGAGCAGAAGCTGCTGATGTCGATGGGAGCGCAGGTGGAGCTGGGCTATGGCCGCGCGCAGCATCGGACGAGCATCAGTTGCCGTCATCTGTCGGATCCGGTGGCGCGCTATGAGATTGTGAAAACGATGCGGGCCAGTTCGCTGGTGCTGGGTCCGCTGGTAGCGCGCTGCGGCATGGCGCGCGTTGCGATGCCGGGTGGATGCGCAATTGGCGGACGTCCGATCGACCTGCATCTGAAGGGCCTGGAAAAGATGGGCGCGAAGATTACCCAGGAGCATGGCTATCTGGAAGCGCGCGCGGAGCGGCTGCAGGGTACCAATCTGTTCTTTGACAAGATCACGGTGACGGGTACAGAGGATCTGCTGATGGCCGCAGTGCTGGCCGACGGAGAGACCGTGATGGAGAACTGCGCGCAGGAGCCGGAGGTCACAGACCTCGCTTCCCTGCTGACCGCCATGGGCGCGAAGATTGAGGGTGCTGGAACACCGACGATCCGTGTGCAAGGGGTGAGCAAGTTGCACGGAGCACGCCATCGGATCAATCCGGATCGCATTGAGGCTGGGACTTTTTTGATCGCCGGGGCCATTACGCGGGGTGACTTGATTGTGACCCAATGCAACCCTGCGCACCTGGGCGCAGTAATCGAAAAGCTGCGAGAGGCTGGCGCGCGGATCGATGTTCTGAGTGAAGATTCGGTTCGAGTCCGCGCCGAAGAAACACTCCATGCTGTGGATATATCCACGCGCGAGTATCCGGGCTTTCCCACCGATATGCAGGCGCAGTTCATGGCGTTTTCCACGCAGGCCGAGGGCGTTTCGCGCATCACGGAAAATATCTTTGAAAACCGCTTCATGCATGTGCAGGAGCTGGTGCGCATGGGGGCGAACATTGCTGTGGATGGGCGGACAGCGACAGTTCAGGGATCGTCACAACTCTCTGCCGCAGCCGTGATGTGCAGCGACTTGCGGGCATCGGCTTCGCTGGTGCTGGCCGCGCTCGTGGCGGAGGGGGAATCCATTCTGGATCGCGTGTACCACATGGATCGCGGCTATGAACGGATTGAAGAAAAGCTGCGGGGCGTCGGCGCACAGATTCGACGGATGGGCAATGTATTCGGGGGCAAGCCGACGGTGAGCGAATAAGGCTTCGGAAACGTGAAGCCGTAGAGGCTGGAAGTTGCCAGAGATTACAAATCTGTCATTTTATCTGGGAGATTCAAAGGTTCCCCGAGGTGTTACCTTGGTACACACCAAAGAGTTAATTTATTTTGCCAAAAGTAAGTAAAAATCAAGAGGAGCCGATAACTACTGGATAGATCGCTCGGGCGAGGGTGGGCTGAAACTGGAGCACGGTATGGACTGGACGAAAATTCCGGATGTGCTGGCGATGGCGGCTTTGGTCGCCGCGTTCTGCTCCATTCTTCGTCGCGAACCACAGCACAACGATGAGCTTCCGGGGACTCCGTTTGCTGATTCCAGACAGTGGCTCTTTTCGTGGATACTGATTCTCATCCACTTTCTGGCGAGCATGATCGTGATCCAGAACAATCTTTGGGGCAGCGCGGTTCTGGCTGTCACGCTGATTTCACTGGTGGCGGCGGCGGTAGAGTTTATGCGTGCTTCGGTGCATTACCGAGGCCATATTTCCTCACTTTGGATGACCTCAGCACTGGGCATTCCGCCGTCAGTTTATATCGTTCTTCTCGTGCTGCCCAATGCACCGAATTGGCTGTTTGTATCCACTTCCGTGGTGATTAGCATGGGTCCACTGACGGTCGGACTGCTTGCGCCTCGTCGTCTGCTGGGTATTCCGCGATATGTCGTGATGACGCTGTACCTGTTGCTGGGCATATCGCTGATGATCTTGGGTCCGCCACGCACGGAGGATGCAACCTTTGCACTGAATGCAATCCTATTCACGGTTTATCTTTGCTGCTGTCTGATCTTCTGGAACAACTATAAAGGGCGAAGCAGCGCTGGATCCGTGATCACGGTGGGAGGATTGCTGGCATGGGCTTTGGTCTTTGTCATCGGCCCTGTTTTGCAGACGAAATTTCCTGCCGTACATATCGAAAACGAAGTATGGAATCTACCGAAATATGTGGTGGCGGTTGGTATGCTGCTGCTGTTGCTGGAGAATCAGATTGAGCGGTCGCAGTATCTTGCTCTGCATGATGATCTGACGACACTGGCAAATCGCCGGAGGTTCCAGAGTCATCTGAGCGAGTGCATTGAACGCTGCGCGGAATCGGGAGAAAAGATTGCGCTCCTGCAAATCGACCTGGATCACTTCAAGCAGGTGAACGACGCTCATGGTCATCATGTGGGTGACCTGCTGCTGCAGCAAGTGGCCGATCGCATGCGCTCGCGGATTCGTCATGGCGACCTGATCGCGCGCACGGGAGGTGACGAATTCTCCGTGATCCTTGCCGACCTGAAACGGGCCGAAGACGTGATGGCCGTTGCGGATTCTCTGCTGGAACTGCTCCGACAGCCATATACTTTGGATCACCTGAAACTGAAGATAGGCGCGAGCATCGGCTCGGCGATCTATCCGGACGATGCCCACGACGCCTCGGATCTGTATATCGCCGCCGACCTGCGCATGTATCAGGAAAAAGAACTGCGTCGTGGAATCTCGGCTTGAAGACAGTCTGACTATTCCGTCTTCTCAACCCAACGACAACAGCCTGCTCAGAAGAGCAGGCTGTTGTGTTTGTGCAAGGATTTGATTGAAGTTAGTTTGAACCAGCCGGACCGCGAGAACCACCCGGCCCCCGATCACCCGGACGACCACCGCGACGACGCCGGCGGCGGTTGTTGGCTCCCGGACCCGCGGGTGCGCGACCTACGCCGTTTCCGGCAGGGGCTGCGGCACCATCGGCGACATTGAAGTTCGGTTCGTTCTCTTCATCGAACTCTTCGGTCTCCTCGAAGTCGTCACCGCCTTCGATCAGGATGGTGCTGGCGTTGGAGGAGGGCTGATGCTGGTCAAATTCATGACGTGGAGCGCGCTCCACGGGTGCATCGTGGCTGCCCTGCGCTTCCGGCGCATCGACGATTCCAAGCTTGGCCTTCTGCTCCTTGATGAGAGCTTTCCGGCTCAGCTTGATGCGATTGCCTTCAATGGCCAGAACCTTGACCATGACCTGATCGCCTTCGTGCAGCTCATCCTTGACCTCTTTGACGCGATGCTCGGCAATCTCCGAGATGTGCAGGAGACCGTCCGTGCCGGGGAACAGCTCAACGAACGCGCCGAACTCGGCCAGACGAACCACCTTGCCGAGGTAGGTTTTGCCCACCTCCGGCACAGCCGTCAGATTGCTGATGATGGCAAGCGCCTGCGCCAGACCATCGGCGTCGGAGGACGCTACGTTGACGCGACCTGTATCGTCGACGTCGATCTTGACGCCGGTCTGCTCGATGATGCCGCGGATCGTTTTGCCGCCCGGTCCGATGAGATCGCGAATCTTGTCCGTGGGAATCTGCACAGTACGAATCTGAGGCGCATAACGGGAACGCTCCGTGCGCGGTCCATCCAGCACAGCGTCCATCTTGTCGAGCAGGAAGAGCCGACCGCGACGTGCCTGCTCCATCGCTTCCTGAAGAATCTGTCGCGTCAAGCCACCGATCTTGATGTCCATCTGGAGAGCGGTGATGCCTTTGCGGGTTCCGGCAACCTTGAAGTCCATATCGCCGTAGTGATCTTCCGCACCGGCGATATCGGTGAGGATGGCGTAGTCGTCGCCTTCCTTGACCAGACCCATGGCCACGCCAGCAACCGCGCCTTTGAGCGCGATGCCGGAGTCATAGAGGGCAAGGCTTGCGCCGCAGACGGATGCCATCGAGGACGAGCCGTTTGACTCCAGAATGTCAGAGACAATGCGAATGGTGTAAGGCGACTCTTCCGGGCTGGGCAGGACGGCGGCGATGGCCCGTTCGGCAAGCGCGCCATGACCCACTTCGCGACGGCCGACACCGGTCATGCGGCCCACTTCACCGACGGAAAATGGCGGGAAGTTGTAGTGGAGCATGAAGGGCTTTTTCTGTTCGCCTTCAAAGCTCTCCAGCCGCTGTCCGTCGTCGGTGGTGCCAAGCGTGGCAGTGACCAGCGCCTGGGTTTCGCCGCGGGTAAAGAGGGCGGAGCCGTGAGTGCGCGGCAGAACGCCGGTTTCGATGGTGATCTGGCGAATTTCGTCGAAGGCGCGACGGTCGGGACGAATGCGATCGCGCGTGACCTGCTCGCGGAAGATGCGTTCGCGCATCAACTCGTAATAGGTTCCGAGCTTCTTCTTGGCTGCCGGATCGTCAGCGGGAAGGTCCTTGGCCAGTTCCGCCTTGATCTCCTTGATCAGGTTGTAGCTTTCGGTCTTGGAGTGGACTTTGGTATCCAGCGCGTCCTTGAGGCGATCTCCCGCCTTGGCAAAGAGTTCGTTATAGTACCCGGTGTCCTCGACCGGCGCGACAAAGGCGCGCTTGGGCTTGCCGGCGAGAGCAACCAGTTGATCGATGGCGGCGGCGATCTTCCTGATCTCTTCGTGAGCGAATTCGATGGCGGCGAGAATATTCTCTTCCGACTCTTCCTTGGCGCCGCTTTCGATCATGGTGATGCCGTCTTTGTGGCCGACGACGATGATGTTCATGGTGCTGATCTTGCGCTCTTCATAGGTGGGGTTGACGACGAATTCGCCATGAACGCGACCGATGCGCACGGCGCCGACGGTAGCACCGAAGGGAATGTCAGAGAGAGCGAGTGCGCAACCAGCGGCATTGATGCCGACGACATCGGGATCGTTGTCCTTGTCGGCGGACATGACCAGGACGATGACCTGAGTTTCATTGCGGAAACCATCCGGGAAAAGCGGACGGATAGGCCGGTCGATCTGGCGGCAGGTGAGAATCTCCTTTTCGCTGGGGCGTCCTTCACGCTTGATGAACCCACCCGGGATACGCCCGCCGGCGTATGCGTATTCACGGTAATCCACGGTGAGAGGGAAGAAATCAATTCCCTCTTTCGGATCGGGCGAGGCGACTGCGGTAGCCAGCACGACACTCTCGCCGAGGGTCACAAACGCGGCTCCGGAAGCTTGCTTGGCGATGCGCCCGGTCTCAAAGACCATGCGCTTGCCTCCGGTCAGTTCAACGGTAACTTCATGCTTCATAACGTCCTCTTTTCATTTTTTCACTTGGGAAACTTGTGGGAAGGCACAGGGAACACGCCACGCAACAGGGGGGAGTGGAAAGCACTCGCGGAAACCTGCACAAGAGGCCCGGACAGTCGGTTCTTGGACTGATCCAGGCTTGTTGCACTTAGAGGCATGTTGCCCTTCAACGCTTGTAACCCGTAAAGGCTGGTCGATGCGTTTCGCTGTTCGCCTTCAGGAAGATTCGACAGGTAGGCCCGGACTGCTGTATCCATCTTTGCAGCAGTCTGGACCACTTCCCGGTCTCGACTGAATCGTTTCAATGCTTCGCGCTTACTTGCGGATGCCCAGCTTGGCGATGACATCGCGATAGCGATCCGCATCGTTTGCCTTGAGATAGTCCAGCAGACGACGGCGCTTGCTGACCAGCATCAGCAGGCCACGACGTGAAGCGTGATCCTTCTTGTGCGTGTTGAAATGCTCGTTCAACTCACGGATGCGTGTGCTCAGAATTGCAATCTGAACCTCGGGGGATCCGGTGTCGGTGTCGTGGGTACGGAAGCGTTCAATCAGTTCTGTTTTCGTTGCGGTTGCCAGCACAGCTTCGGTTGCTCCTCAGAATCTTAAATCGATGTCAATATCTACCTTAGCTTACCACGAACGGGGGTGAAATGCACCGTGGGCGCTGCTTTGACTGCTGCCCGGCGCAGGATTGAGCGCTCACGCAGGAGTCGGTCCGGCTATGGGTTTGGCGCGGCCCAGTAGCTAGTGCGCGCAACTACCTTTGCGCCGTAATCCCGGGTGAGGCGCACGCGGAGGGTGTGCAGGCCGGGTGCGGGGTCACTGGGACGGAAGCTGAGGAGATAGCGATTATGCACGCGCTGAGCCAGTTGCGAAAGATGCTCTTCCAGCGCTTTGTCTTTAGTAAATGTTGCGTATTCGCCACCGCTGAGGCGGGCAAGCTCCTTGGCTGCATTTTTTCTCATGGCCTGGCCGGCCATCAGCAGAGTACCGATCATGCTCGTGGTCCGGTTTTCACCGTTGTCGGTGAGATCGTGGAGGAACTCTGCCGCAGAGGGAGAAAAACTGATGCTGAGAACGAGAATGTTGCTGGCGCCGATTCTCTGCACAAGTGCTGTGGGTTTGATGTGCTTGCTGCCGTGGTCGCGCCGTTCGCTGATGAGCAGCAGGACGCGGCGATAGCGCTCCGGCTGCGTCTGGAGCAGATCGACGCCGTAAGAGACGGTATCGAGAATCGCTGCTCCTCCATCGCCGGGCTGCAACTGGTGCAGGCTGCTCTCAATGGCATCGAGCGAGCCGGTAAAGTCGTGCAACAGTTGCGGAGTGCTGTCAAAACCAACCAGGGCAATCTCTCCGTTGCCATTACCCAGAAAAAGCGAAAGCAAGGGACCGAGCCTGGTCACCTTGTCCATCTCCAGCGCCGCGCTGCGCCCCTGTTGCACCACCATCACCAGAGCTACGGGAGCGTTGTCCATCTCCTCGTCCACATGCAAACGCTGTGGCACTCCGTTGTCGGTCAGCTCAAAGTCGCTCGGCTTCAGCCCATAGACGACCTTGTCATCGCCCTCGACCAGTGTGGGAACGAGCACTTCGTTGGTGGTAACGTGCAGGGTCTCGACGGGCTGACTTTGACTGGGCAAAGGAAGCGGCGGCTCAGCGGGCGGAAGCTGCTGGGCGACGGCATATCCCCAAGCCAGAGTTCCCCAGACCAGCGCAAGCATAAGCCGTCGACACCCGATGCCGACGGCGGCAGCGAACGATGAGTGGCGATGACCAGGGCTTTCTGCTGAACTCGGCATGACAGGTCGATTCTCGGCCTTCCATTCCTGGAATGCGATGGAGTGGGACATATTGGCAGAATACCCGGAGCATAATCGAAAGGGCTATGCCAGACGGACGAGTTCGACGACTGGATTCTTCTGAAGAAAAGGCTACCTCACGGTTTGTCCGGGGAAATCAGCTTGGATGTCACTCTAATGGGGCGGAGTGGACGCGGGACTGCCTGGCACGGCAAATGGCACAAAGGGCTGCGGCTGTGTGGGATTCTGGCTGGCAATCGCACTTCGCGTGGTGGCGACATGAGCCGAGTCGATGGCGTCACGCATGGCATAGAATGCCTTGACGGGCTGATAGTGATCGTCAAAAGGAAGTGGGCGTTGTGGGGTTCCATCGGGGCGCTCGAAACTGGCCTTGCGCGTCTGGTTCAGCCAGGTATGGGCATCGGTGATTCCCCAGGTCAAAGCTGCCTTCACATTTGGCTCTGCCAGCACCAGCCTCAAGTAGCGGCGATAGACATCGGCAACGGCTTCATCCTGTGCTGCATTGTCTCCCGGCACCGCATGGGCGTTGACATCCATCTCGGTGATGTAGACCTCCATGCCCATGGATGCCACCTGACGGATGAACTGGACAAGACCCGTTCCAGGCAAAGGACCCGTTGCCTGCAAATGGCTTTGAATGCCGACGGAGTTGACGGGAACACCCCGCGCGTGGAGACGGCGAAGCAGCAACAGAACCTGACCTCGCTTGACCTCCTGGTCCGGTGTATCCAGCTCAATGTCGTACTCGTTGTAGGTGAGCCGAGCCTGCGGATCGGCCTGCGCCGCTGTGCGAAAGGCAAGCTCGATGTATCCAGGCCCGATGAGCCTGAGCCAGGGCGAATCGCGCAGTCCGTCAGGACGACCATCGAGCGGGTTGACGGCTTCGTTGACCACATCCCAGCTTTGCACGCGACCGGCATAGCGCCCGGCCACGCGTTGAATGTGCTGCGTCAGCAACGAGGCTGCATTCTCTCGCGTGGCGACAGAGGCAAACCACGAAGGCAACTGCTGATGCCAGCAGAGATTGTGCCCGCGTACCTGTTTTCCGCTGATGCGGGCAAACTCGAAGAGTCGATCGCTGGCGACAAAGTTGTAACCGGCCGGGGATGGGCGCAGAACGGACCACTTCATCTCGTTTTCCGCGACCAGAATTGCCGCCTGATCCAGCACCGTCTGCGTGTACGGATCGGAGCTTTGGCCCGCGCGCGCGCCTTCCAGATCGAGAATCTCCGGAATGACCGCGCAGCCGATGGCAAGCGAAGCCAGCGCGCCATGAGCACGCAACGAGGCAGCCCCCGTGACAGGGTTGACGACAGGAGCGGCGGGCGCTGGAGCAAGCGCCTGCTTCTTCTTTTTCTTGCGAAAGAACGACCACGCATGCGGAGCCACTCCGGTGGCAAGCAGGCAAGCAGTCACGTACTTCGCAAAACTCCGTCGATTCATCCCTGCCTCGCTTTCAAGATTGAGCCGCTTCAGGCTTTGAAGCCAGCTTTACCGCCAGACTTTAACGCTGCTTCTGACGCTCCCGCGCCAGCTTTTCCATTTTGCCCGTCCAAAGCAGAAACTGCATGAGTTCTCCGCGCGTGGTCCAGACAAAACGAAAGACGTCGGCGGCACGAATGGTCTCAGCCTTCTGACCGGAGAAGGTTTCGATCCGCCATTTGACATAGTCACTGCGCCAGGGGGCAAGCCGGTGACCCCGTGTCGAATTCCAGAGAAATCGAATTGCCTCAAACAAGACTCACCTTTTGCCGATCCATATCGATGCCATTCAGTATAGGACGCATGGGCAGGGGGATGTGAGTGGCGCGAGCGGGCGGCAGCAGCAAGCCGCCCGGACAGGCACGGAGTTCTGCATTTCAGGACAGGAACCCACCCGCGGAAAGCCACAGAAAAGAGCAGAACTGGCTCAGAGTGCGGCAGGCTTAGAGTTTATCGAAGAGGCTGCCGGAGCCAAGCGCGGCAATCACGTTGATGAGCGCAGTCTGCTGCGACTTGACCAGCGAAAGTTGCGTGGAAACTCCGGGGATGTCCGCCTGAATCAGATTCGTCTGAACGGTGGTCAGCTGTGTGCTTTGAGCCGATGCCGCGGAGGTCGCCGTGGTTAACCGCGAGATCGAGTTATCCAGCGTGACGCGCTGCTGACTGACAAAGTTGAGCGCTGAGTTGAGCGCGGCCGTATCGGCAGCTCCCGCGGCGGAGTTGCCGTTGGCAAAGTCCGCGATGATCGTGTTCAGCGCGCCGAGCACGTTGGCTGTGGACGAGGTGAAAATCTGGCTTCCGGGAATATTGAGCGCAATCGGCTGTCCGTTGGGGGTCTGCAACTGATTGACAATGCTGTCACCGTTATAGGTTACGGTTGCCGGCGAAGTGCTGGTGTTCAGCGTGAAGGGCGGAGAGCTGGTCTGGCTGCCGCCAAAGACATATTGCCCCTGATAGCTGGTATTGGCCAGCGAAAGCACCTCATCGCGAATGCCCCCGAGCTGATTGGAGACGGCTTGCAACTGCGAAGCATTCAACGTGCCGTTGCTGCCTTGCGAGCCAAGCGAGATTGCTTCGTTGAGTTGAGTGACCACACTGCCCAGCGCGGAGTCGGTTACATTCAACATGCCCTGCACCAGACTGGAGGACTGCGTAAAGGAATCCTCAATGCCAATCTGGTTCAAGAGCTGGGAGTTCTGAGCTGCGACGACCGGATTCTGTCCGATGCTGGTCACGCCCAGACCACTGGAAAGCTCCGTGGAGAGTTGCTGCTGCGTCGCCTGGGTCTGGTCGAGCGCACTGCTAAGATTCGTGACAAAAAACGGATTCACTTGCATGGGGATCGCTTGCCTCCTGCCCACCGCTCTTCGCGCTGACGCGGGCCAGTCCACTTCGAGTTTGCTTTATGCAACCGCCGTCTCCACGCCGATATTCAACGCCGATGCCATGACGGTATTGAGGATGGTGAAGACCTGAGAAGCTGCCTGATACGATCGCTCAAACTCCTGCATTGCGCTGGCCTCGTCGTTCAGATTGACCGAAGACAGCGCACTGACCTGATTCTGCAATTGCGTCACAGAGGCACTGAGCGCTGTGCTCTCCGTGGTGGCCGAAGAGGCTGCATTGCCGACCGTGCTCACGATGTTCGAGTAGTAGTTGGACGGGGTTTGACCACTGACGATGGATTGGTTGGCCAGATTCGCCATCGTAACGATGTTCGAGTTGTCGCCGGTGCCGTTGCCCAGCCCGGCGGCCGCAATGTGATTGGGGTCCGTCATCACCACGCTCATGGATACGGCGCTACCAGCCACCGCCGTGGGCGCCGCGAAGATGTTGCCCGCTCCGCCGTTATCCCCGGCCAAATCCGTGCCGGCGTTGTTCACCGTGTTGACATTGGTCGAGATACCGTAGGCAAGCTGATCGAGCGTAGCCATGGTGCTGGGAATTACCTGATCGCGCGCTGTCAGTTGCCCGCCAATCTGTCCACCGCCGGAGGCAAGCTGGCTGGTGATGTCGGTTCCGTTGAGGTAGATGTGACTGACGCCACTGACCATGCCGGTGGTGAGCTGAAAGGATTGGCCGTTGGTCGCCAGCAACTGGCCGCTGGTCGTGGTCACGCTGAGACCGTTGTTTTCTGTGGTCACCAGATTGATGCCGATCAACTTCGCCAGTTGCGTCAGATCGTTTTGTCGCTGATCCTCGAGGACACCGGCATCCTGATTGGGAGAGCTGGATTGAATCTGCTGACTGACCTGCGCCAGGGAAGCCGTGAGCGTATTCACCTGGGAAACGGCAGTGGTGATCGACTGGTCCAGCGACGACTGCTGCGCATTCAGGCTGGCCGCCGTGCCGGAGATATCGCTGGCCAGCGTGGTCGCTGAGGACAAAAGCTGCTGACGCAACGGATTGCTGGTCGGGCTGGTCTCAAGCTGCGTCATGGAGTTGAAAAAATTCGTGATGTCTGTGCCGATATTGCCGGAGCTGGTCGTGCTGCTGGCCACCGTGAAGTTGGTTTGCAGGGTGGTCAGCGCAGAATCAAGCGCGCTGGCCGATGCGCTGGACTGTTGTTGCTGCAAGAGCCGCTGGTTGAGGACACGGTCGCGCTGCGAAACTCCACCTGTCATGGTGACGCCGGTTCCATAGCTCACGCCGTTGACCACGATGGGCGCATTCTCCTGCCAGTTGGGCACCTGGCGCGTGTAGGAGAGGCTGGAGGCATTCGCCACATTGTTTGAAACCACATCCAGTGCTGCCTGATCCGCATTCAATGCACCGGTAATCAGACTCAACGCCGAGCTAATTGTCCCCATAATCGACCCCCGCCGGACGCGAATGCCACACGTCAGGATGCAATGATTCCGCTGACTTCAGACGAAGCATGTGCAGGCGCGTCAAGACGCGCAGATTGGCCCGCGTTTCAGCCAGCAGACGAGCCATTACAACCATCGACGCACGCTGTGCGGAGAGCTGCTGCTCCAGCCCATTCATCGAAAACGCAGCGCGATCCGACGACACGACGCGTCCCCGGGTCGAAGCGGTTCCCGACCCTGGCGCTACGCCCTGCATTTGGCGGTTCAGATCAGCGCAGCACCGCGCCAACTCCTCCAGCCGCTCCGCATCCATGCGAACCAGCGCATCCGTTGCCTGCTGCAACAGGCCTTGCCAGACCTGCACCGAATCTTCTCCGCGCGTCATCGTCTTCTGCTCCATCCCTCTGCCGCTTTCCTCAGGCTTGCTGCCGCGCCATGACTCAGATTCAGACACTCTGCGAAATCCTGACCGAATCCTTACTCGTGTGTGAACATGCTTTGCATCACCTTATCCGCCACTGCGGACGCAGGTACCTGATAGGTGCCATCCACGAGCGCACCTTGCACCCGCTGCACCAGCGCGGTGCGCACATCACTGCTGACTCCATTTGCAGGCAGAGCCTGCGATAAATGTGCAGCCACTGCACTGAGATGCGCCTGATCGTTGCCCGCAGCCACGGCGCTCGATAACGCAGACGAAGCGCCGGTCGAACTGCGAACAGATTGATTAGCCTGCGGAAGACTGGTGGCTCCACGCGTCAGATTTGAGTTTTCAATTCCATTGCGAATGTTCATCGATCTCGTTCTCCCACTGAGCAGTATCGGCGATTTTTCTAATCACTTCAGTCATTAACGACAAGGATTTCCTCAATTCCCGGATCGCCTTCCCGCTTTTTCGATTTTCCCGGATTGAGTCCCCGGTTGAGGTCCGGATTGGGTTGGAAGCAAGGCCCCTGAAGACTGGACGGATGCAGTCGGACTCCTGCCTGGGCCTGCGGATTTGGCCGCAACATGACTGAGCTTTTTCAGGACACTGCTGGCAATGCCAAAGCCGCCTCGTTCCGACAGTGCCTCGCCCAGCGCCTCGGAGGCAAAGGAGGTCAGCGCCTGATTCGGTCCGCCATCCCCGTCGTCGGTGACACCATCCTCGGCATCGCCGCTCAGCCCGCCCATGCCCTGCATCTCGCGGGTCAATGGACCAAGCAACTCCTGCATCATGGCCGCCTCAAACTGATGCGCGGCTGTGACCAGACGCGGGTTTGTGGCTGCGGAGGCCCCGGCCGGCTGCAACGACCCGATGCCGCCCGATGCGAGACGGGCAGAGGCCGTGCCCACAGAAGCAAGGCTGGCGGAAGCCATGCCCGCCGAAACGGGAGCAACCCGCTGCTCCGGGACAAAGGCAACACTTCCCATCACAGCACCTCCAGATCGGCTTCCAGCGCTCCGGCAGCCTTCATCGCCTGCAGAATCGAGATCACATCACGCGCCGTCGCGCCGATCTTCTGCAACTCGTCGACCAGATCCTCGACGGTTGCGCCCTGCTTCAGCTCGATGCGATTGACGGGCTTGTCGTTGGCCTGAACCGAGGTCTGCGGCACCACCTCGGTCGTACCCTGGCCAAAGGCGTTGGGCTGCGAGACCTGGAACTCGGTGACCACATTGACCGAAAGTCCGCCATGCAGAATCTGCACCGGCTGGAGACGCACCTTCCCGCCGATCACCACCGTGCCCGTGCGCTCGTTGACGACGACTTTGGCCCGTGGGAAAACGTTGACCTCGGTGGATTCCACACGATCCAGCAGCTCCGGCAGGCTCTCGCCCGGCTGCGGAACCAGTTCGACCGTGCGGCTGTCGACCACATGGGCGCGTGGACCGCCCAGACTGACATCAATGGCCTGAGCCATGCGCTCGGCGGTGTGGAAATCGGCGTCCCGCAGCTCCACATCGACGGTACGCATCTGCTTCAACTCAAAGGGAACGGTTCGCTCCACCAATGCGCCGCCCGGGATACGCGCGGTCGTTGGATAGTTCACCTGCGTTGTGTTGAAGCCGGCAGAGATGCGATAGCCGCCGATGACCAGAGGCCCTTCCGCCTGCGCGTATATCTGCCCATCCGGACCGTAGAGCGGAGAAAGCAGCAGCACACCACCCTCGAGCGAGCGGGCATCTCCGGCAGATGAGACCGTGACATCAATCTTTTGTCCAGACCGGATGAAAGGCGGTAGCGTAGCTTCAATGAAAACCGCAGCCATATTTTTGACCTGCATATTCTGGGCGCTCAACGTGCCGGTCTGCGGTACATTCACACCCATGCGCAACAGAATCGAAAGCAGGGTCTGCATGGGAAAGATCGTCTGCTGCGTATCGCCGGTTCCGCGCAACCCGACGACCACACCGTAGCCGATCAACTGGTTATCCCGAATCCCTTCGATCGAAGCCACATCCTTGACCAGAGCGCGACGCTCCGGACGAGGATCGGAACTCACCGAGACACCGCCCGCGCTGCCCGGGACACTTGGAGCCGACGAAGCCGACGGCAGGCCCATGGTTCCAGCGCCTGCCGGAGGGAATGGCGCGCCTTGAGGCTGCGGCACAAGGCCGGGTGCAGCGAGGAGGACGGTTGCCGGCGGTTGACTGATGCCGGTCAGCGGTCCGGCTCCGGCTTGCGGCAACATTCCGGCTTGCGGCAAGGGCAAGGCTCCAGCTTGCGGCAACGCTCGGGCCTGCGGCAATGCTCTGGCTTGTGGCAACGCTCCGGCCTGTGGCAACGCTCCGGCCTGTGGCAGAGCCTGCGCCGTCATCGTCATCGGAAGCAGCCCGCACAGCAGCAAGGCTACGATCCGGGAACAAGGCCACGTGCCGGGTAAACTCTCGATTCGCATCTTCCATCGCTTCGTCATCAGAACACCAGGATCCGTTGCAGGAATCGCCAGATTGGATTCTGGCGGTAGGTTGAGTCATTCACAATTCCCTTGCCTACAACCTCAATCTCGAGATCTGTCATCGCCGAGGAATCGACTTGATTGAGAAAGTTCACATCCTCAGGCCGCACCAGCCCGCGCAGTCGAATCACCTGCGTCTGTTGGGAAAAAGTCAACTGCCGGGTCGCCTGCACCACCATCATGCCGTTGGGCAATAGATCGACGACCTCGCCGCCAAAGGTTGTTACCAGGCTGGAGTTGGTGACGCTTTGGCCCTGCGCAGCCAGGCTGGACGAGGAGCTTTGCGCCAGCAGATTGGCCAGCGTGCTGGTGGGCTTGGGAACTCCGAACAAGCCGGTGATACCGCTGTTGGACGTCGAGGCTCGCGCATTCTTCACCTGCCCGTCAGTCGAGGCAGCCAGACTCTCCGTGACCACAATCGAGATCACGTCGTGGAGCTTGGTGGCCTTGGCGTCGTTGGACAGTCGCACCAGACTCCCCTGATCGCTCCAAATCGAACCTGCATTCAAAACCTCGGCATCGTGCTCGGCCCGCACGCGCTGGATGTAGATCGAAAGCGCTTCTTCGGGCGGCGTCTGCTTCTTTGCCACAACCTTAGGTTTTTTCTTGTGCCCCAGGGCGAAGGACCGGGTCGGCGCCGCTCCTCCAAGCAAAATAAGCGCAAGACTCCACAAGCAGATCGCGCGTAGTGTACCGAATTGGATTTGCACTCTCATTCCTGCTGACTCACCTCTGCCGATTCACGCCTGTACTCACCAGCCCGTACCACTCCACTCCATTGCGTCATCCCACTGCACCAGCCCGTGTGCCACGGTGCGCGTATGGACGATTCGGCCTGCCGCTTTGCCAAATCCACCATTGCCCACCCTCAGACGAACCAGAAGGGGTTTGCCCGCGGCTGCCGCAGCCAGCGCCACTCCAGGAAGTCGAGCCAACACACTTCCCTGACTTTGAATCACCACCACGGGATCACCCACCTGGATCACCGGTTTCATGGCAACAACCATCGGCTGCGCTGTCGTCGCTGACCTGGGTTTCGTTTCGCTTGCAACCACGGATGCAGCTTTCTCTCGCAACCCCGCACATCCGGCCGTCTTGGCTAATTCGGCGGTTTCGGCTTGTCCGGCTTGACCGGCTTGTCCAGCTTGTCCAGCTTTACCGGCTTGACCGGCTTGATATGTTGGATCGGCCATCGGAATCCATCGACCCGGCCGTCCACCGTCTTGCTTCTCCCATCGCCAACGAAGTCCCAGCGCTCGATCCTCCAGAATGCGGCTGCAATCCGACTGAGAACGGTCGCCCGCCGCGACGGAACTCCCCGCAGCCGCGTTGTTTCCGGCTGCGCCCAATGCCGGGGGCGCAAAGACCAGCAGCAGCAACCCGCCGACCACGACAGCCCACTGATGCAATCCTTCCCGATATGTGCTTGTTTGGCTCACCGCGTCCTCACTGCGTCATGTTGTTGACTTGCGAATACATCTGGTCGGCGGCCTTGATCACCTTGGAGTTCGATTCATACGCGCGCTGCGCAAGCACCATCTGCACAAACTCCGTCACCACGTCGACGTTCGAGTTCTCCAGATATCCCTGCTGCAACATGCCCAGTCCCTCCACACCACCCGGATTGCCGACAATCGGATCGCCCGAGGCCAGAGTCTGCGTCAGCAGGTTGCCGCCCATGCTTTGCAGCCCGCCGGGATTGGCAAAGGTGGCCAGTTGCAGCTGTCCAAGCTGCGAGGGATTGGTCTGCCCAGGCAGCGTGGCATTGACCACACCATAGGGAGTGATGGTCACCGAGGTCGCATTGGGCGGCACGGTAATGGTGGGAATCACGATGTCACCGTTGGTGGTCACGATGGTCCCCTGATTGTTGAGCTGGAACTGCCCGGCGCGCGTGTAGGCGATCTGTCCATTCAACTGCTGCACCTGAAAGAATCCTGCACCCTCAATGGCCACGTCTAGTGGATTGTTGGTCTGATTCAGCTCCCCCTGCGTCATGATGACCTCGGTCGCTGCCGGCAGCGTGCCCAGGCCAATCTGCAAGCCGGCTGAGATCGTCGATTGCGTCTGCGCTGCGCCGGGAGTGATCAGATTCTGATAAAGCATGTCTTGAAATTGCAAGCGAAGCTGGTGGAAACCGGTCGTCGAAGAGTTGGCCAGATTGTTGGCAATGGTGTCCAGATTCATCTGCTGGGCCATCATGCCGCTCGCTGCCGTGTACAGTGCTCGAATCATCTTTGTTTCTCCTTATTGGCCTGCGCGTCCTGAATGTTTCTGTGCGGTTTGCCTTCGTGTCCCGTCCATCGGCTGCGTCCGGGGGCTTGTTGGCCAGCGAATCTGCCTGCAAGGAACGAACGTCGGCCTTGACGTCAGACGACGCGAGGCAGATCCTCGGCGGCTGTCTTGTTGAAATCCAGGTGAAAGATCGTGAGCGCCTTCTGCATCGTCTCCGCCTGGCGCTGCATGAGGATCAGCTTCATGCTTCCGGTGATCGTGTCCTGATTGGAAGACTCAAGCGCGTGAGAATGGACCGGAGAGGCCGCCAGCGTCGTCTTCACTTTATCCGGCGCTCGATAGCGATTGGTTCCCTCCGGGGTCAATTGCGTGCCCTTGGGAAAGGCAAAGACGCCCACGACAGCAACCGCTCCACCATCGACGGAGATTACGCCGTCATCGCCGACGGCAATCTCGCCAGGGGGGATGACAATCGGCCGCGACTGCGCGGAGAGCACCGGGTCACCGCTGCCGTTGACCAGCACTCCGGTGTTGCTGCGATGGAAACCGCCGTTACGCGTATAGCGAACTCCGTCCGGCGTCTGGGTGGAAAAGAATCCTTCGCCCTGAATGGCAAGATCAAGTGGATTGCCGGTCGCTGTCAGCGCGCCCTGACTCATATCCAACTGGTCGCTGTGGACAACGCCATAGTTGTTGACCGTCGAACCAAGCTGCGAGTTTCCTTGCAACGGGTCAAGCAGCACCGAGCGAAAGTTCTCGCGCTCGGCTCGGTAGCCCACTGTCTGCGCGTTGGCCAGGTTGTCTGCCGCCGCATCGAGAGCCTGAGTTCGAGCGATATATCCGGCATAGGCAGCGTAATATCCACTATCCATTGCATCCTCCTGCGCCGCAACCTGTTGCAGCAGGAGAGCCAAAGATGGAAGCGATGGATTAGAGGGCTTTCAAGGGTGCGGAATGGATTCTTTGCCGGGCAGGATCAGGTCGTGTCCAGGCGCAGAATAGTAGAGTCGCGAGTCCTGCCGATTCTGCCAGCGAGGACCAGCTTACGGCGACCGCACTGCATCTCTGGCATGAGGAGACGAAGAGAGGAGCAGGGCCGGAATGATTCTGGAGCGATCATTCTGGAGTGATCATTCTGGAGCGATCCAGCAGTGACGATCCTTCGTGGACAATTCTTCTGTATCTTGGAAAACTCTGAACTCGCTGTGACAACCCCGGAATTCTGCTACGGAAACACTGACCGAATGAAACCCGTCGGGAAGCTGAGTGGTCAGGCTTTCGGGTGAAATTTCCGGGCCGAAACGTCAGCCTCTGCGATCGGCTACTGCAACCCGTCGCAGATAATCGTGACCTCGAAGTGGGAGCCTTCAAAACGATAGCAGTGATGCAGGCGAAACTCCGGTGCCTGCACATGGATGTTGTAATTGCTTCCGGTAATGACGGCTGGTATGGAAAGCCCGCATTGCGCCGAAAGATCAGGCACCTTGCCCTTCCAGGCGCCGGCCAGCATATTGCAGATCTCTCCGATTGCATCCTTGACCGTATCGTCCAGATCGGTGAAGCTCATCCCCGTCAGCCGCGCGGCAATCACCAGGGCTGTGCCGCTGTCACAGCGAAAGACGCAGGCCCCGGTCAGAATGCCGCCAAAGCCGACTACGGAGGTGATCGTCTCCGACGCGACAGCGCCTGTACAGGGAACCATCTCACATTGCGCTCCCAGCATGGTTCCAAACACTTCTTCGACCGTGGATTGCAGATGCACAGGATCCGCAACCGTTTGAAGATTCTCTCGCAATGACTGCGCCATAACCGATCTTTCCTCCCGACTCCAGCTTGATTGTCTGAATTTCTTGCCTGAATGACTTCAAAGTCGCCGTTGTGAACTCTCAGCCTTGAATCTTCTGCTCCCAGCCAGGCAGTGACAGCCTTTGCCGACGATCTCTCTGCCCCGCCCCGAAGAAAATGGAACCGAAAAGACCGACACTGCGCGTACAGCAGCGGATGCTCTGCGCCACTTGAATCATGCTGCCAGCAACGGCAGCACACGTTCCTTGACCTGTTCGGCGGTAAATGGTTTTCGGATGTACCCCTGTGCTCCCGACTGAATCGCCTGCCGCACGTGCTCTTCGCTGGATTCGGTTGTAATCATGACCACCGGGACGCCATCGGCAAGCTTCTGCGCTCGCAACTGACGCAAAAACTCCAACCCATCCATCGATGGCATATTGATGTCGGAGAGAATCAACTGCACCGCGTTGTTGCGCAATGCATCCAGACCCTCCACGCCGCTGCCCGCCTCCAGCACCACCAGCGGATCCAGTCCGGCCTGGCGCAAAGCACGCTCGACAATCTTGCGCATCACCGACGAATCATCCACAATCAACACGCGAATCTCGCTCATCCAGCTACTCCTCTATCTCAGGTATTCGCTCAGCTTTTGCTCGGCATTGGTTCAGCTTTTGCCCAGCTTCTCGATAGACCTTGTATCGGCTGGAGAGGAAGAAACATGAGCCTCACGTTTGTGCCGGATGCATGCGCCTGACGCCTTGATCTGAGAGCGCAAATCTCATACCCTGATCTCGCTCGGGTCTCGTTTCTGAATCTCAATCCTGAGTCAGCGCGCAGATCACGTCTTCGATACTCTCCGCATCGTGCAGCAGGGTGGAAGCAGGTTTGCGCCACATGCGCAGCCAGAGAAAATCATGCAGACGGACCAGACGCGACTCTACCGGCTTCACCTTCTCGATGACACGGCTCAGCGCGCGGCCCAGTTGCGCTTCGCTTGAAACCTCAAGCAACTCCACGCGCGGAAATGGCACCGTCAGAATGCGCGTATGCGCCTGCCGAAACTCGCTGTCCGGAACAAGCACCGCTTCGACTCGCATCTTCAGAATGCGCTCCATGGCAAAGGCCACCACCGGGTCAGGACGGTCTTCAAAGCCGAGATACAACAATCGCTCCGACGAGATTCGCAGCGGCAACGCTCCAAACGCATCGACAAAAAGCCGCGGCAACGCGGGAGCCATCGCCACGCCATCGTGAAATGGCAGAGAGACCACCGGACAGCTCCACTGCAAACCCAGCGCGCGTGCCACCAACTGCTCCGAGACGCCCTCCTGCTGCACCAGCCAGCGACCGATTCTTCCTTCCCCGGCACGCCGCTGCGCCTCCATCGCCCGCCGCAGTTGTCCGGCATCAATCCATTGCTGCTCCAGCATCACCAGCCCCAATGGAATTCTGTGCCGGTAAAGACGCGTCTCCCGGTTGCGACCCTCCATCTCTCGACGCACGGCCTGCTCCATGCGCTTTTGCGTACAGCTTTGCGAACATGTCCAGCCGTCTTCAAAAATGGGCACTGTCCTGCGGCGCAGCAAGTGGATCCATCCGGTGGCGCAGTTCGGGTTGCTGCATCGAGAGAAGAATCCGCCGCGCACCTCGTCGGATGAAACAGGATCCGGCGCGCGCTGCGTACGCTCTGCGTCGCCTGGCATGAATGGGTCCTGGCTCATGCTCTGGCTCATGTTCTGACTCATGTTCTGACTCAAATCCTGGCTCAAATTTCGGCTTATCTTCCGGCTCTGTGGCCCTAAAAGAGGCATCGGATACTCTCCAGTCTGCGCTGTGGCTCCGCGACCTGGGTCACTCGCAAGCCAAAGTTGCCGTTGACCAGAACCACCTCGCCTCGCGCCACAATTTTGTCCCCTACCACCAGATCGACCGGGTCGCTGATGTGTCGATCCAGTTGCACCACATCGCCCGGCCCAAGATCGAGAATCTCTCCCAGCGGCATCTCACGCGAACCGAAGCGCAGGGACGCCTCCAGCTCCACATCGAGCAGCAGTTGCAACCCTTCAGAGAGCATGCTGGTATCGGTTGGCTGCTCTTCGGGCGATCGCGCTTCCACCCGGGCAGGTGCCTGCTCCGCCTGTCCCGTTTTTGCAGATGCTTCCACCTTCTTTGCGTCTTCGATCCTGGCCGGTTTCAGGTCGCTCTCCACCAGCACCACCCAGCTTCGCTCTCCGGCGCTCAACTGAAAGGCGCGCGTAATCTTGTTCTCCGCTTTGGCCGGGCCAAACGATGTTACCTGACATTTGGCGCCGCTCCGCGCCAGCAGATCCCCTGCCGCAGCTTCCACCGTCTCCCGGATCAGTTCCCCCCAGGCAGCGTGTACATCCGGCACGTCGCCGAGCAGCGATCCTTCGGCAAGTCCGCCATCGAGCAGGATGACAAACCGCCCCTGCTCCTCGCCATCCACAGTCGCCGCAAACCCGAACGCCCCCTCCGGCAACGGCTTGGGCAATGCCTCGCTCAGCACCGGCTCGCCCACCAGCGCCTGACTCAACAGGCTGGTCGCCACCTGCATCCAGCAGTCGAGAAATTGAAGCTTCTGACTCATTGCGCGACTCCTTTTTCCAACATCGTCTCCAGGCGCGCGCCACGATGCGCACCCATGCGGATGGGCTGAGCTTCAAACAATGTCTGTCCACCGACGCGCAGCTCCGAGAGCCGATTCACCGGCAGGTTGAGGCGGATCACCTTGCCCACGGACAGGTCTTCCAGTTCCCGTGCCTCCAGACGCACCGAAGGCAGTTGCAGAGCCGCGCCGAATTGCAGCCTTCGCGCCATCTCTTCGATCCGGCGACGCGCATCCGTCGCATGGCGACGACGCCCGCTCCACTCCCCGATCAAGCGTCGCAGGATGGTGTTGGCCACAACAGCGGGGAAGGCAAGATTCAGCAATCCGGAGGTCTCCTGCATGCGAATCTCGAAGCTCAGGCAAAGCGTCTTCTCGGTCACCGGCATAATCCGCGCCGTCTGTGTCTGCATCTGCCGCCGTTCAAAGTTGAAGCTCAAGCCGACCGTTTGCCAGGCCGTGGTCAACTCGCGGCAGATAATCTCGACTACGCTGGCCACAATCGCCTCTTCAATATCCGTCAGCTCGCGCAACTCCCCGGGCTGCCCCTCGCCTCCGAGCAGCAAATCCACCATCGCCGGAGCCATACCCAGATCCAACTGCAACACCGAAAGCGCTCCCAATGGCTCCAGCCGCACCGAAGCAACGTAGGATATCTCCGGAATCCGCAGCAGAAACTCATTAAACGGAATCTGCTCGGCTGAGACGAGATTGACCTGCAAACGAGTCCGCAACCATGCGGAGAGATTATGCGTCAGGTTGCGCGCAAACAGATCGTTGAGGATGCTGATCGCGCGGAGCTGTTCGGTTGAAATCTGCCCTGCTGCGGCAAAGTTATACGGCAGAATGCGCGCCTTGACCACTCCGGCACCCTCTGGAGTGGTGGCTCGGGCGGCCTGAAACAGCGCGTCGATCTCATCCTGTTTGAGAATCTTTTCCATCTTTTTACTCTCTCCGCAGCCAGCCTGAAATCGTCAAGAAAACCCGGATTTCCTCGCGTCGATCTTCCTGTTTTCGGACACGCAGCGGAAGTTTCCCGCTCCGATCCACCTGTGATCCCTGTGCACTGTGATCCCTGCGCATCCTTCCTTACACCTCTCTCAGCGCAGGATTGATGCACCAGGTCGAACCATCGGACGAGAGATCAGCGTGTTGGGCAAAGGCGGGCGTGGAGCCGTTGCAGCCTTGCCTGATTTTTTCTCGCCGCGACGCGCCAGATCCGCCAGTGCAGCCCGCAGATGCAGCACGGCCGAGGCGTGAATCTGCGAGACACGCGACTCCACCACGCCCAGTGCCAGGCCAATCTCGCGCATCGTCATCTCCTCGTAGTAGTAGAGCGTCATGACCAGACGCTCCCGCTCCGGAAGCTCCGTGATCGCCTCCGTCAAGCGCTCCTGCATCTCGCCGCGTAAGCAATGAAAGAGCGGATCGTCATCGATGCGGCCAGGAATGTAGGCTAGCTCCTCTTCGCCAGAGTCCTCGTTGCGCTCAAGGTGCAGCGTGCCAATCTCCAGCCCCTTCAGCTCACCCAGCAGTTGCTGATAGACATCCAGTTCCACGCCCAGTTCACGCGCCACCTCGGCCTCGGACGGCGCTCGCCCCAGATTGGCCGTCAAAGTCCGAATCGCCTCTTCGACGGCTCGCCCCTTGCGCCGCAGTTCGCGCGGACTCCAGTCCAGCGTGCGCAAGCTGTCGAGAATCGCACCGCGCACGCGAAACTGCGCATAGCTGCGAAACTGTACTTTTTTGTTGGGATCGAATTTGGAGAAAGCATCCATCAACCCGACGACTCCGGCCGAGACCAGATCCTCCATCTCGACGTGTTGTGGCAGTCGCTCATGAATGCGTCGCGCAAGAAAGCGCACCATCGGCAGATGCTCGAGCAGGAGCCGCTCCTGCTCCGTGGTAAACTCGCCCGACCCCGCGCGATACCCGCCCACACCCAAGCCCAGCGTCTTTGGATCGAGCGCTTCCAGCTCTGAATCTGCGATCTCTGTCTCCGCCAATTGCTTTCCCACGAACTCCGCTGCTGCGAATGCCGCTTTCGGCAAGCCAGACTCCGGCAACTGCTCTTCTGCATGGGAATCCGCCCATGTGGCTACGCGTTGCGTCTTCGTTCCACGCAAACTCGCCCGTCGGCTCCGTTCCGATGCTTCACCCACGGGTTGGTGGCCCATCTCAACCTCTTCCCTGCCCTGCGTCTGGCTCTCTTTCGTCCTGGACATCGCGCTCCCTCAGTGATTCCCGGTTTTCCTGCTTTTGAAATTCCACCCATTCGTCCATTGAGCTTCGATCCGTATCGGTGTCTTCGCGCCCAGCTTCCATCCATCTCTCCCCTGCGACCTGGAACAGATTTCGCCCGGGTGAATCTCCGCTCATCAACGCTCGTCACTACGCTCGCCACTACTTGTCACCTGTGATTGCCCATCCATCCTCTTGAACAGTCCTGAACCCTCTTCCACCCTCGCCAATTTGATCGTTGATGCCCGCGAACGCGCATCAACTCAATGTGCCCACGGCGCGCAAACGGATCTCCGGCGGAATGTCGCTCGCCGCCACCACTGCAACGCGTGGCGCCCATGGCTCCATCCACCGCTTGACGTAATAGCGAGCCGGACTCGGACACAGAAGCACGGGGAGTGCCGTCGCAGGCGCGGAACCGATAAGCTGCCTCAAAGAATCGCCCAGACGACGGATGACGGGAACGCCACTGCGCCCGGAGGCCATGAGTCCAGGCGCCATCAACTGACGCTGTCCGGCCTCCTGTGCCACGGTGCTCAGCACCTCTTCTTCGAGCGAAGCATCCATCAGGATCACGGCGAGCTGCCCGTCGGCATCAAGCAGCGGCTGGATCATGCGTCGTCCCAGCGCGTGCCGAGCCGCCTCCACCAGCGCCACCACGCTTTTGTTTTGCGGCGCGTATTCCAGAATCGCCTCCAGGATCGTGCCCAGATCGCGGATCGAGACACGCTCGCGCAGAAGTTGCTCCAGCACTTTCTGCACCTCGCCGAGCGTGAGCAGCTTCGGCACCAGCTCTTCCATCAGCTTGGGATGAGAGTCGTTCAGGCTGTCCAGCAGCCGCTTGGTCTCGGCGCGACTCAGCAGCTCAAAGGCATGCTGCCGCATCATTTCGCCCAGATGTGTCGTCACCACGGTGACCGGATCGACGACTGCATACCCGGCGGCAATCGCCTGATCTTCCAATCCCGGAGCAATCCACAACGCGGGTACGCCAAAGGCCGGCTCGCGTGTCTCGCGACCAGGCAAAGTGCCGCGCGTGGTCTCGGTGGTCACGGCCAGCAGTTGCGTTCCCTCTGTCTGCCAACGGCCAATCTCCATGCCGCGAAGCGAGAAGAGATACTCGCGCGGACGCAGGCGCAGATTGTCCGAGATATGCACGGGGGGAATCAGGAATCCAAGCTCCTGCGTCAGTTGCCGTCGCAGGGTGCGTACTCGATTCAGCAGTTGCCCACCCTGCTTCTCGTCGACCAGCGGAATCAACTGGAAGCCAATCTCCAGCGTCAGCTCTTCCATGCGAAGCAGCGCCGTCATCTCCTGCACGGCCGCCGGCTGCGCCGCTGCTCCCGGTGCACTGGCTACAGCGCCTTCACCCTGCGCGACAGTCGAGCTTTCCGTGCTTCGCATCAGCCGGGCGATCACCACCAGCCCCAGCGCCACCAGCAGAAAGGTCAACTTGGGCAGTCCGGGAATCAGACACAACGCGGCGCAGACTCCGGCCGCAATATACAAAGTGGCTGGCCGTTCAAAAAGTTGCGAACGCAGTTCACCGGAGAGCGTGTTTGCGCCGCTGGTGCGCGTCAGCGTGATGCCGCCGGCGACTGAAACCAGCAGCGAAGGGATCATCGTCACCAGCCCGTCACCCACCGTCAGCACGGTATAGGTACGCACCGCCTCGCTCAAGGCAACGCCCTGCTGCAACGTTCCGATCAAAAGTCCGGCAATAATGTTGATCGAGGTAATCAAAATGGTCGCCATCGAGTCCCGCTGATTGAAGCGCGCCGCGCCATCCATCGCGCCATAGAACTCGGCTTCGCGGGCGATCGCCTGACGGCGACGGCGCGCCTCCTGCTCGTTAATGAGGCCCGCATTCATATCCGCGTCGATGGCCATCTGCTTGCCCGGCAGCGCATCCAGCGTGAAGCGTGCCGTGACCTCAGCGGTACGCACTGCGCCATGGGAGACGACGAGAAACTGAATCGCAATCAAAGCCAGGAAAAGCACAAAACCGACGACATAGTTGCCGCCAACCACAAACTGTCCGAAGGCTTCAATCACGCTGCCTGCCGCCCCGGTTCCCTCGGAGCCGTGCAGCAGAATGCGGCGACTGGAGGCGATATTCAGTGCCAGTCGAAAGAGCGTGAGCAACAGCAGCAGTGTGGGAAAAACACTCAACTCGACCGCTCGCCGAACCTGGACCGCTGTCAGAAAGACCAGCATCGAGGCCGCCATGGAAATGGCCAGCAGCAGGTCCAGCGCAGCCGCCGGCAGCGGTACCAGCATGACGAAGATGACGCTGATCGCGCCGATCGGCAACATATACTCCCGCAGCCGTCCCAGCCACGGAAATCGGACTCCCTGCATCGTCGGTGCCACGGCTACCGTGCTCATTGTTCGCCTCCACGATTTGTTTTCTGCTCATCCCGACCGGTCCGTGACCGGGTCGGCTTCTTCGCTCGATTTCCCGCCTGCGTCGTCTGATTGGCTGCGCTTGGCCTTCCGCGTCTGCGGGTCAGGCCAGAGATGCGCGCCGCAGGAGGCGGCTCGCCAGAGGCGCGGGGCGCTTTGGGCGCAGCGGCCTGGGTGCGTCGATGTTTGGCGCTATCCATCACGCGCTGGCGATAGAGATAGGCCAGAATCGAAGCGACCGCCGCATACAGCTCGACCGGAATCGATTGCCCAGGCTCGACGACCCGAAAGAGAGAGCGCGCCAGCGGCGGATTTTCGATCACAGGAACTCCCGCCCAGCGTGCCTCCTGCTTGATCTCCTCGGCCATCAGATTGCGCCCTTTAGCCAGCACCTTGGGCGCTTCCATCGTCTCGAAGTCAAAGCCCAAAGCCACGGCATAATGGGTCGGGTTGGTGATGACTACGGCAGCCTTGCTCACATCCTGCTTCACGCGACGCCGTCGCGCCTGGCGTTGCAGATTGCGGATTCTGCCGCGAATCTGCGGATTGCCTTCCGTATCGCGAAACTCTTCGCGCATCTCCTCACGGCTCATGCGCAGACGTTGCTCACGGCTGCGCCACTCCACCACGTAGTCCACCAGCGCCCAGCCAAACATCACCCACGCCGCCACCAGCAGCAGCGTCCACACATCGTTGCCCAACAGGATCATCCGCTCTGTGGAAAACGGCGCGACCTGCCACTGATGCTGGATCCGCGCGATCACGAGGACCGCAAGAATTGCCGTTGGCACCATCGACTTGCCCAGACGCGCCAGCGCACGCAGCGAAAAGAGATTCTTCCCGTTGGCCAGCAAACTCACGCGATTGAGCTTCCAGCCCAGCACCTGAGGATGAAACTGCACTCCTCCGGTCTGCAAAATTCCTGCACCCAGCGTGCCCACCACCACCGCAGCACCGACCAGTCCAAACGGCGCCAGCACGCTACCCATCTGCGTGCGCAACAGCGTCATCGTGCTGGCCATCGTGGCATCCTCCCAGTGCGATGCGCCACCCAATCCCATTGCTCCTTCGATGGACCCCGCCCAGCGCGCCAGAAACTCCGTCCAGGCAAAGCGCATCAGCATCACTCCGGCCAGCGTTCCCGCCGCCGCGGTCAACTCCTTGCTGTGAACCAGATCTCCTTCGCGCCGCGCCTTGTCGCGTCGCTGGGGAGTGGCTTTTTCTGTACGATCGCCAGCCACCGTTAGCCTCGCACCGCCTGCATCAGCAGGCGTTCGGCAGCCATCAGCAGGTCGTCAAAACGTGCTTCCAGATAACGCGGCCACAACGCCAGCGTGCCCACCAGCACGGCAAGGCCCAGCAGCGTCTTGAGCGGAATGGTCAGCGAGATCACCGGCAACTGCGGCGCCAGTCGCCCGACCAGAGCGACTGCAATATCGACCAGAACGGTGACCGCCAGCAGAGGCGCTGTCAGTTGCAAGGCGGCGAAAAAGGCTCCGGAGAGCATCGGCATCAGACCGTGGGCCAGCGTCTCGGACCGCAGCGTAAAGCTGCCCGGCGGAAGGATGCGCAGGCTGTGAATCAGCGAATCAAGAAACACACGGTCCAGCCCCGCGGCAAAGAGTATCCAAAGGCCAAAAAGCTGGAAAAGATCCGCGAGCAGCGGCGTCTGAATCTCCGAGCTGGGATCCAGCAGATTGACCAGCGAGAAGCTGAATTGCACCCCGGCCACCTGCCCGGCCAGCAACAGAATCTCGCTCATCATGCCCAGCGTCAGCACATAGACTCCGCCCACGGCCAGCTCGGCCAGCACGCTCGAGACACCAAGCACGGGCGGCTTCGATTGCGCCATCGCCACCGGGACCAGCAGCCAGGTCATCAACACGGCCAGGACGATCTTGGTGCGCGCTGCAAAGACACGTGAGGAAAACAGCGGCCCGATCGCTAGCACCACGCTCACGCGGATCAGGATCAGCACCAGCGTCGAAGCTACCGCACTCCAGTTGCGGGCCACCTCTTGAATCTGTGCCGTCTCCATCGCTGCCACTCCCATTCCCTGTCATCCTGGTTTGCCATGTCTGCGCTCAGTGGGTGTAGCGGCCCAGGTTGTCATACAACACATGCGTGTACCCGGTCAGACGATGGATGAACCACGGCATCGCCACGGCCAGCAGACCGACGACCACAAAGAGCCTCGGCACCGAGGTCAGCGACTGGTCCTGCAACGAGGTCAGGGTCTGCAACAGGCTCAGCACGAAGCTGATCAGCACCGTCGCCGCCAGCACCGGCGTCGCCACGATCATCGATTCCTTCAGCAGTTGCCGAATCATTTCCGCAGCCATATCGGGCGTCATTTACTTCCTCCATGCAGAGATTTCCAAAGCACGTTTTCCGGGAGATACTCCCGCCTTATCCAGCGCGCGAGGTTAAAAGCTCTTCAGCAGCGAACCGGCCACCAGATTCCATCCGTCCACAATCACAAACAGCAAAATCTTGAGCGGAGTCGAGATCACCACCGGCGGCAACTGAAACATGCCGATCGAAGTCGTCACCGCGGCCGTCACCATATCGATCAACAAAAATGGCAGATACAGCACGGCTCCAATGGCAAATCCCGACTTCAGCTCCGAAAGCATGTAGGCTGGCATCACGACGCGCATCGGCAGGTCCATCGGCTGATTGGGACGCGGAATCTGCCCGGCAGCGGTAAACAGGGCCAGGTCTTTCTCGCGCGCATAGCGCAGCAGATACGCTTTGATCGGCGTCACTCCCTGATCGATCGCCTGCCAGCCCGTCACCCTGCCTTCGCGATAGGGCGTCACTGCCTGCTGCTCGACCTGCACCAGCACGGGCTGCATCAGAAACCAGGTCATCACCATGCCCAGACCCAGCAGCGTGCTGTTCGAGGGAGCCGTCTGTGTGCCCAGCGCCTGACGCAGAAAGTGGAAGACCACCATCAGCCGCACCATCGGCGTGACGGCCATCATCAGCGCAGGCAGCAGCGTGATCACGGTGAGCACAAAGAGAATCGCCCATGGCGTCGAGTCTCCAGGCCGCAGACGGGTGCTCAGATCGGGCAGCAACGGTACCGCGCGCGGCGCTGCAACCCGCATCATCAAAAGAAGCGCGCTCACTGGATCTCACTTCCCAGCGCCGGCTGCACGGGCCACCTCGACGACTCGACCGAGGCGCTCGTCGGCGCCGTCCGCCCCAGCCGCTCCGATCGCAGCGATCGCGCCGGCTGCGACTTGGGCGATGAAGGCATTGCCTCTCTGACAACGGATTTCTCTGCGCTTCCGCGCTGCTTCCGCGCACCAGAAGCCTGTGGCAGGAACAGCATCGTCGGAGCCTGCTCGCCCGCGGTTGCCAGCAGCAGTCGCTGCCCATCGACTTCAACCAGCAGCAGACGCGTCTTGGGAGCGACCGAACACTGATCCAATACACGCAGCCGAGGCGCTCCATCCGGTCCTCGATGGCCGCGCAAGATCCTTTGCGCCACCAGCTTCTGAAAAATGGCCAGGCTCCCGGTCCAGCCAAGCCGACCAAGCTGCGCACAGCGCCGGAACATCCGCGTCATCGCTGCCTGCAAACGGGTCGGAGGACGCGTTGGCGAAACCGCTTCCGTGGCTGCCTGCACCCGAGCGCGCCGAACCACTGACACTGTGGGGGGTGGGGTGGCTGGCAACGAAGCGCTCTGCGGACGGACCGCGGCTGGCCGCCTCGCGCTGGTCGGCGGCATGGAAACAGCCGCCGCACTTTGGGTTGCATGTCTGCCCGGGTTTTGGGCAGCGCATTGGCTTGATCGCACTCGTCCGGTCGGTTGTGTCACCTGGATGCCTCCGCTCATGCCAGCCTCGTCACACGGACGGCAAGCTGGGTTTCGATCACTTCAAATTCTGTCCAGGCAAGCTGCACGTCGCCGGAGGCCAGAGGCATATCTTCGCCATGTGCCCACTGCGACTCAAGCACCGTGCCCGCCGACATCGCCAGCAGATTGCGCACACGAAAGTTCCGCAACGGGATGGCGACCGAAACTGCAACCGGCAACGGCAGAAAGATCGCCGGCACGGGATCCATATCCTGCTCGGTGTTCAGGGAACGCACGGAATTTGCTTCCGAAAGATGTCCGCCCGCGCCGCGCCCGGCAGCGTCGGTCGGAACCAGCCCGTGCGCGTCAACCGATGCCGCCGATGGAGCCGACTCCGCAGCAAGCGCCGGAGGAATCGGACGAAGCGTGCTTTCCGAGGAAGAGATGGGTGAGACCGATGCCATATGCCGTCCGGAAGTGAAGTTCGCAACTCCGAGGAGCAATCGACGGACCGGAATGGGGAGATGCTTATAAGAAAATTCTCAGAATTGCAGCCAATCGCCAGAGGAGCGGGCGTGGAGTGGGGATGGTGCGACCCCCGAGAGTGGCTGAGGTGGTTCGGCTTGTTGGGCAGTGACGAGGGGGCCGAGGATTTCTGACTCGGCCCATCCTGCCTCACGTCTTTCTTCTGCTTCCCGCCACGGGCGTGACTCAGCTTTGCGCGCCCGTCTTCAGCGAATCAACCGTCAGCGAACCATGTCGATCGTGTCCTGAGCGACCGTGTCGAAGGTGGTGACCGCCTTCGAATTGGCTTCAAAGGCACGTTGCGCAATGATCAGGTTGGAGAACTCGGTCGAAATATTCACATTCGACTGCTCGAGCGAGCCACCCTGAATCGTTCCAAGACCCGCTGTTCCGGAGACACCCGAGACCGCTGATCCGCTGGCCAGCGTCGTGGCATACTCGCCGTTACCCAACATGCGCAGCCCCTGCGGATTGACGACCGTGGCCAGCGCCACCTGACCGACAGCCTGCTGTTCCCCGTTCGAGAAGGTGGCCACCACCGTGCCGTCGGAGTTGACGGCAAAGCTCTGGTACTCGCCGCTGGCATAGCCATTCTGGTTCGTGGCTGAAACCGCCGAAGCAGCATCCACCTGAGTCAGCGTCGAATTGCCTGCCGTGTTGTACAGGTTCCATCCAAAGGTGAGATTCGAAGCTCCGTCGGCAAGTCCGGTGAAGCTGATGCCGGTCACATTGCTGGCCGGTGTCACCAGATTGCCGCTGCTGTTGAAGGTCAGCGTCCCGGTGGTGTTGGTCGAGGTTCCGGAGCCTGTCTGATCCCCAGGTGGCAGCGAGATCGAGTAGCTCCAGGTATTGGTGCCGGTCTTGGTGTAATTGATCGTCACCACATGGCTCTGTCCTAATGAATCGTAGAGCGTTATCTGGCTTGGCACCGATGTACCGACGGCCGCTGCCGAACTGAGATTAGCCGTCATACTCATGGAGGTTGTCGCCGCGGGTGGCTCCACCTGCCCGACCGGGATGGACAACGCGGTCAACGGCGCGTTGGTATTCACCACGCCATTGGTTGCCGGATAGCCCATCACGGCATGACCATCTTGAGAGACCAGTCCGCCGTTTGCCGTCATCGTGAAGTTGCCATTGCGCGTATACAAATTGGCTCCGTTACCCGCGCTCAGCACAAAGAACCCGTTGCCATCGATGGCCATATTGCTGGCCGTTCCGGTCGCATTCACGTTGCCCTGCGTAAAGTTTGAGGCAATATCGGCCGTCTGTACGCCGGAACCCTGCTGAATCGGATTGCCCGATCCGGTCTGACCGATCTGCTGGTAAAAGAAGTCCGAAAAATTGACGGTCTGATCCTTGTAGCCCGTCGTGTTCATGTTGGACAGGTTGTTGGCGATGGTGTTCAGCGCCGTTGCGTCGGAATTCAACCCCGTAAGCGGAATATAAAAACTTGCCACAGTCTCTCCTCCTGAATTGTTGTCCTGCTGTTGACTGCCTTGCGCGATGGCACGTCAGAATCCGACGTCGCCGACACCCGATCCCGCTTGATTCAGCGAGAACTACCCGTAAACCTGGCCAGCGGAATATCCCGAATGGCATGCCCGAAACCGGTGGGCCGAGCCGAATGAATCGCTGCCGGATGTGCCAGAGCGCTGGCTACGGTTTCAGCCGCTGCGGAGACGGGCGGCACACTCATGTTTCCATGTACCACCTTGGCGGATGCCCGAACCGCTGCCGCATCGAGACTCCTTGTCTGAGCCGCGCTAGAAGACGTCGCCGGACTACCTGGCAAGACGCCAGGCCCGGCATTCATCGCGCTACCCGTCACGCCGGTTGGCAGGGTCACCGCACCTGTGCCGGAGCCCGAGCTTGTGCCTGATCCTGAGCCTGTGCCAGAGCCTGATCCTGAGCCTGATCCGGAGCTGCTGCCGGAGCCAATTGCCGAGATATTCTGGTTAATCGATATCAGCTGCTCCAGACTGTTGATCTGCACCAGTTGATTGATGTAGGCGTTCGGATCGACGTCGGCTGTTGGATCCTGATTCTGCATCTCAGTCACGAGAAGCGTGAGAAAGTCGTTCGCCGTAATTCCCGTCGTTGCGTCGCTTGCCGAGCTGCCGGATTGCGTCGAACTGGCAGTCGCCGGACTCGCCAAACCGCTGACCTCTGCCTGTGGCTTTGTCCCGGAATTCCATGCCGAGAGCATGCCCATGATCGCTGACTGACCCATCGTTTACTCCTTTTGCATCTCCGAGCTTTTGATCCTCGACGGTTCTACTGTTGCGTCTGCCGTGCCAAAGACAACCCCGAGCGATGGAGAAACTCTCATTGGAAAGATACTGTTCCATCTCAAAGCTTCCTGCTTTCACGCTTTGAGTCTCCCGTCATGCGCGAACCGAGATCGTCTGACCCACCCCGATGCGAGCCGCCTCCACACGCATCTCGTTCTGCATGGCGTGCTCGGCGCTTCCACGCTCCAGTGTGGCCGGGGAAAATCCTGCTGGAGTGAGAGAACCTGACTCGACTCCGCCAACCGCTCCAACGGCATTGAGGCCAGGACGATTTCCACCTGCACTCTCGCCCGCACTCTGCCTGGAACTACGCTCCGAACCGCGCTCCGAAGCACCGCCCGCCAATCCCTGCTGCGCGGCCTGCGCCATGCTTTCCATAGGGCTCGAATTCGGCGTGCGCCCCTGATCCATGGCTCCGCCTGAGTTCATCGCTCCGCCGTGATCGGTCGTCATCGCCGCCATACTCGACGGCATCCCGACGGCCAGCCGATCGACCGGCGTCGCCCGTTGCGCCAGCCAGCCTCCAAGCGATCCAAGCTGACCCTCCAGCGCCTGGCGCGCAGCCTCTGAACTAGGCACCAGCGTGGCCTGAACCCCACCCGCAATCTGACGCGCTTGCAGCTCCACATACCCTAGCCGCGCATCCTGATAGCCCACCGAAAGACTCGTCCCACCCGACGCCATCCTCGCGGTCTGGACCGGATTCCAGGCTCCAGTGGCCGCATCCAGCGACTCAAAGACCTGCCCGGGATGCTGCGCCGGAGCCGAGTGTCCATTGGCTGGAGTCGCGGTCACCGATGCTGCGCCGGAAGTTGCGCCAGAAGTAGCTCCGGTGACCGTTGCGCCCATGACCATTGCCGGACTCTCTCCGGGATGGCCCGCCATCGTTGCGGCCCAGGTTCCGGCCTGCGGTGCGCTCCCCGAGGGTTGTGCCGCGCCATGCATCGACGCGCCGGACTTTGAAGCCGCAGAGGAATCGGAGGCGGAAATATGCCCGGTTCCTGATCCCGAAGCCGATACAGACGTCGATGCCGAACCCAAATCCTGGCCTTGCGTCGTTGGCCCACCCGACGACGAAGGCAAACTCGTCGTGGTTGTGCCCGAAGCGGTTATATTGGCTGCGCCTGTGCCTGTCTGGCTCGCTTGAGTGGAGACGGACTGCGATGGAATCGTCGGCGAGACGGGCTTGCCGGTAACGTCGGCAATCGACTGGGAAGCGCTGGAGGCCGCCGACAACTGCGTCGAAGCTGCGGGAAGTGACCGTTCACCGGCTGCCAGCTCGGGCAATCGCATCGTGGCGACGGCGGGCGGAATAGGCTGGGCCGACTTCCCCAGCTTGGCTGCCCCATCCACGCCCACATAGGTCGTCTGCGCCATGGCGGCGGAAAAATTGCCACTGTTCCCAAGCTGAGCACTGGGCTGGCCAGGCTGACCGGGAGGATTGGATCCGGATTGCACCACGCCCGATTTGATCGGCTGCGGTAGAGTCGTCGGGAAGGCTTCCCGCCCACTGGCCAAGCCCGCATCGACAGCACTTGCTCCGAAGGCCAATCCGCCGGGCAGCGGAGCACTGGACGACGCTGGGCTGGGCTGGGCTGAGATGGACTGGGCTGAGCTGGACTGAGCTGGGCTGGGCTGGGCTGAGATGGACTGGGCTGAGCTGGACTGAGCTGGGCTGGGCTGGGCTGAGATGGACTGGGCTGAGCTGGACTGGGCTGATCTGGATGGTGTTGGAAGCAGCGCTGGAATCGGTGCCGGCATCGGAGGCACTGGAGCGGCTATATGCATCCCGCTCGACGAAGCCGGAGACGCAACGCTCTTCTGTGCTGCGCTTGCCTCCTTTTGGGTTGCCGAGTGCATCTTGGCAGAGGACGTCTTAAGCGCAGCCGTAGTAATCTCGGCTCGAATCGAAATCACCTTTGTTTGTGCGGCCGCCGGGGAAGTGGCTGGCAAAACCTGAGAAGCGGCCAGCATACTCTCGGTCGCGGCCAGGCTGCCAACCTCCATCCCGGACGCCGTTGCAGTGGCCACAGCCGCTTGCTGCGCAGCCATTTGCGTCGTAGCTGCTTGCACAGTCCCGGAACGCTGGGCAGTATCCTGCGCGGACACAACCGTGAGCGCTTGTCCGGCGCCAAGCGCCGATTCTCCATCCACGGATGCATGTTGGTAAAAATCAAAGACTTTGGCCCACAGAGCCTTCTGTGGCTCGGCACCTGCACTGCCCGCGCTTCCCGGCGTGGGAGCAACCGGAGCGCCGCTGGCGGAGTGGGCTGTCTGGGTCTGTTGTGGAGAGATCGGGCTGCCCGGTATCGCCGTCAACGCCGCCAGCAGACCGGCAATGCCACCGGAGTCCGTCGGTACGCCCGAGCTTCCGCTCGTCGTTCCCGCTGCTCCGGCAATGTTGGTAACCAGCGCCATGCCCGGCAACCCGTGCAGCTTGCATGCCATCCGCACGGGTAACCGTTAAGGGAAGATTCATTGAAAACTTCCCACGCAGGGAAGCGACGCTGCTGCTATCGCCCGAATATCTCTGCCTCGGCTTCGCCGAGCGCTTCTTCCAGAATGTCCAGCGCTACGGTCGCCTCTTCACGACTGACAATCAGAGGAGGGCAAAGCCGGATCGAGGTTTCGCCGCAGCCGAGGATGAGCAGACCCTTTTCAAAGCACAGCTCTTCCACGCGGTTGCGCAGATTGGGCGCGACTTCGCGCGTCGCCTTGTCGGCCACCAGTTCCAGCCCGATCATCAGCCCGCGTCCGCGCACGTCGCCGACGCTGCGATGCGTCTGCTTCCAGCCTTCGAGCCGCGCGAGAATCTCCGCGCCAACCTTGGCTGCATTGGGAATGGCTTCGCGTTCGAGAATATCCATCGTCGCCAGCGCCGCGGCAATCGCCACCGGATTGCCACCAAAGGTGGAGGCGTGGGAACCGGGCACCCAGTCCATGACCTCGGCCTTGGCCATGCAGACGCTCAGCGGCATTCCCGAAGCAATTCCCTTCGCGGAGCAGACGATATCCGGCTCCACGCCGGTATGCTGAATGGCCCACCACTTGCCCGTGCGTCCCGCGCCGGACTGCACCTCGTCGGCGACCAGCAGAATTCCGTGCCGGTCGCAGATGGCGCGCAGTTCCTGCATAAAGACGGTCGGCGCCACCACATAACCGCCTTCCCCTTGAATCGGCTCGACAAAGATTGCCGCCACCTCTTCCGGAGCGAGTACAGTCTTGAAAAGCTTCTCTTCGATGAAGCGCGCGCAGCCCAGCGCAAAGGCTTCTTCGGCCTGAGGTCCGCCCGAGCAGCCGCGATAGGTATAGGGATAGCGCACATGCGTCACGCCTGGCACCAGCGGAGCAAAGCGACGCTTCTGCTGCGGTTTGGAAGCCGTCAGGCTTAGCGCGCCCATTGTTCGTCCATGAAACGCCCCGTAAAACGCGATGACCTGCTGCCGTTTGGTGTGATATCGCGCCAGCTTCAGCGCGCACTCCAATGCTTCTGCGCCGGAGTTGCCGAAGTAGAATCGATGCGGCCCTTTCATGGGAGCAATCGCCGAAAGCCGCTCGGCAAACTGCGGCATCAGCTCGTAATAAAAATCCGTGCCAGACAGATGAAGCAGTTCGCCTGCCTGCTTTTGAATCGCAGCCACCACCTCGGGATGGCAGTGCCCGGTAGAAGTCACAGCAATTCCGGCTGCGAAGTCCAGAAATTCATTTCCGTCCACATCCTCGATGCGGAGTCCGCGACCGCGCTTGGCCACCAGCGGATACCCGCGCGTATAGCTGGGTGACATCAGCGCCTCGTCCCGCGCAACCACGGCTGCCGCCTTCGGTCCCGGCAAATTTCCCTTCAACTTTGGCCCAAAGGCCGCATGCAATGCCTGGCGATCCATATCCCTCTCCGTATCTTGATCCTTCTGGTTGTGGCTTTCACTCAGACTGGCGATGCGTCCTTGTCGGATGCATCACAAAAGCCTTTGCGCGACCGGGACGCGAGCAAACGCCGCACAAGCGCCTGGCGGCCCGCACCGAAATCAGGAAGATTGGATCAGGTTAATCGCCGGAGAAGAGATTGGGGCGGCTCTGGCATGGGCGCGGCAACAGCGCTTCGGCTGCCGTATCTTCGCTCCGCATGGCAAATTTCTGGATCAAGCCGCACCTCTTGTCTGCTCATCGCAGGACATGGCTGGAGCATACCACGATACGCGGCTGTTCAGCGAGGCGAAGCTGCCCTGGCCTGCGGTGTGCGCTTACGGCGTGCAATGGCGGCTACTATCGGAGATGAGTTGGATCGGAGAGCCACTCTCAGCGGCAAATTCAAGCTGACAAACGCGCCATTGCCTGGCCTGCTGCCGGGCAATCTCGGTCAGCGTGCCCAGCCCCTTTGGCCCACTCAGCCCGATGGTCAGTTGCGCTGCACCGTTGCCTTTTTGCGAGCGCGCCCAGCCTTGAATCGGCCAGGCAGGAACAATCGGCGTGCCCAGACGAGCCACCACGGCTGCCGAGCTTTGCGCAGCAAAGATTGCCGGATCAGCCGCTGCCTGTTTCCGCGCACTGGCCATGAACCATTGCAGCGCGCCAAGAATCAGTGCCGGAAAGACGCACAGGACCACGGCCAGCACCCAGAGATTACGCCGGGAACGCGATACGTTCTCCTGTTCGGAAGCGCTCAAATCCGCACCAGCTCCCTCTGTCGCGCCCCGGTCACCCAGGCGCGGCCTGCCTCCGTCAACATATTGATCTCGCTGCGCACGCCAAACTCGCCCGGCAGATACACTCCCGGCTCCACGCTGAAGCAGGTTTGCGGCAGGATCAGACGCTCGTCGTGCGTCTCCAAGTCATCCAGATGCGCGCCCGTTCCGTGCAATTCAGCGGCGATATTATGCCCGGTCCGATGGGTGAAATACTCGCCGAAACCTGCCGCTGCAATTACTCGGCGCGCGGCTTGATCCGGCTCAAATCCGCGAATCTCACGACCGGCGGAAAAGGCATTCTCGACCAAGGAGATCGCCGCATCGCGCGCTGCCCTGACCGCGGCAAAAACCGCCTGCTCGCGCTCGGTTGGCTCGCGTCCAATCACGCCCGTCCACGTTACATCGTAGTGAATGGCAGGCTTGCCGTCGGCGAGCGGCTTTTGTTGCCGACCCCAGATATCGATCAGCAGAAAATCGCCATTGCGGATGGCGCGTGAACGCTCCGCAGTCGGCTCGTAGTGCGAGTCGGCGCTGTTCGGGCCAACGCTGACGTTCGGACCGTTCTCCCACACCAGTCCCTCACGCCGCAGAGCCTCGGCCAGCCACTGCATCATCGTGTATTCGGTGAACCCGCCGCTGCGATCTGCCGCTCGCACGCGCACGCCAATCTCCTGCCACGCTGCTTTCAGAACCCCGTCGATAACCCGCTGCGCTGCGGCGTGCGAGGCCATCTGTTCCTCGCTTAGCACGGCCTCAAAACGGCTTACCAGGTCCGCCGAGCTGACAATCTCCTTGCCCAGCTCGCGCAGAAACTCGACCGTTCCGGCATCCACCATCGAGAGGTAGAGAATCGCGTTGCGCGGCGAGTACTGCATGGCAATCTTCTCTGCGCCAACCAGCATCGCTTGCAGCTCCGCCTCAAGCTCCTGCCAGGACGAGTAGGCGCGCTTCACTCCCGGCAACGCGTCGAGCCGAAAGGACTCAATCCGATGCACCAGCTTCTTAGGCTCGCCGTTGGCTGGCACAAAGTAGTACCAGCGGCGTGTTACATGTGCCGCCGGGTCCAGTCCCAGCACACGCCCGGCAATCGGGTCACGGTGATGATGGTCATAGAACAGCCAGCCATCCAGCCCCTGTTCACGGATTGCCGCTTGGATCTCATTGATCTGCATGAGGACAGAATAGCCGACGAGCGGCCCTGCTTGCCGCGGCTGAGCCTCGTGAGATACCTGCGCCGAAGTTCAGCGCCAGTCGTCGGAGCCGCTTCTGGCCGCTTCGTTCATCGCCGTTTCAAACCCTGTGTGTTTTTTAATCAAAATATCGCCAAAGACTTCTTTCTGCAGCAGCAGAACGGCCTGCATCCGCACCATCTCCAGCAGCGCCAGAAAGGTAGCAATCAGCGCGCGTTCCGAGCGGGTCTGCGCCAGCAAACGCCGCAGCGAAACCGGCCGGTCCTCCAGACTCAGCCGCCGCCCCAGAAACTCCATCATCTGCCGCACGGTGACGCTGTCTTCTTCGATGTTCAGTACCGGGCGCTGTTTCAGCCGGTCCAGCACATCGCGGAAGACTCGTACCAGATCAACCGTATCCGCGGCAATCTCGCGATCTTCTTCGGCGACTTCACGAAACTCGCGCATGCCCGGATTGGTCCAGGTTGCAGCCTCCAGCATCTGCTTCTGTTGCAACATCTGCGCGGCGTTCTTGAAACGCTCATGTTCCAGCAGCCGCTCCACCAGCTCGCGCCGTGGATCTTCCCCGGCTGTGTCATCCGCACCGGCGGCCATACGCGGCAGCAGCATCCGGCTTTTGATGTGAATCAGCAGCGAAGCCATGTAGATGAACTCGCCCGCAACGTCCACATCGGTCGCGCGCAGGTGCTCCACATAGCCAAGGAACTGCTCGGTAATCCGCGCAATGGGAATGTCGTAGATATCGATGTCCTGCTTGCGAATCAGGTCCAGCAGCAGGTCCATCGGCCCGTCATAGACCTTGCCGACGGTGACGGAAAACGGAAATTCATTGGCCGCCTGCTTCGCTCGCGCACTGGACTCAGGTTTCTTTGCCTGCTCGGTCGCAGCATTGCCGCCGCCTGGCGGATCAGGAAAATGCAAAACCGGCTCCTGGCTCACAGCGCCGCTCCCGCAGCCACAGTTTGCAGCACGCTCTGCTCAGCCAGCTTCGGCATGCGCATCGCCTGATCCACTTCACTCATCGTGGCCTCCGCACGCTGTCGCGCGCGCCCAGAGCCTGCGCGCAGCACCTCCATCGCCTGTGAAGCCGTGAATGATGCTCGCCGCTCCTGAATGGGCGCCAGAATCTGCACCAGCGCGTCAGCGGCCCATCCCTTGCACTCGATGCAGCCAATGCTTGCCGAGCGGCAGCCCGCGTAGACCTGCTGCATGCGCTCGGGTGCGGAAAAGACCTTGTGCAGATCGCCTACCGGGCAAAGGTCCGGATCGCCGGCGTCTGTCCTGCGCACACGCGCCGGGTCGGTGACCATGGTCTTCAGCTTTTGCCGAACGGTCGCTTCGGCGTCGGTCAGCTCGATTGTGTTGCCGTAGCTTTTGGACATCTTGCGTCCGTCGGTGCCCGGCAGCTTGGGAGACGGCGTCAGGAGCACCTGAGGCTCCGGCAACACCTCGCGCTCGCCAAGTTTATAAAACTGATTGAAACGCCGGGCAATCTCACGTGTCAGCTCGACGTGCACGACCTGATCCTGGCCGACGGGAACGAACTTTGGCTGATACAGCAAAATATCGGCAGCCTGGAGCAGCGGATAGCCCAGAAATCCATACGTGCTCAGGTCCTTTTCGGTCAGGTTTTCCTGCTGTTCCTTGTAGGTTGGCACGCGCTCCAGCCAGCTTACCGGAGTAATCATGCTGAAACGCAGATGCAGGTCCGCATGCTGCGGCACGGCGCTTTGCAGAAACAGTACGCACCGCTCCGGGTCAAGCCCCGCGCCGAGCCAGTCGAGGGCGACCTCTTCAGTGTTGCGAACCAGATTCTCGGTATTCGCGTAGTCGGTGGTCAGCGCGTGATAGTCGGCGATAAAGAAGTAGCACTCGTAGCCATCCTGGAGCTTTACCCAGTTGGCCAGCGCGCCCATGTAGTTGCCCAGATGCAGCCTGCCCGTCGGGCGCATACCGCTCAACACGCGAGGGCGATCCAATCCCGTCATCGTTCCTTCACTCTTTGTCGTCAATTCTGATCCTTATCACTATTTTATCCGCGATTGCCTCTGCGTCTATGCCTGCTCGCGGTCGGCCCACCGCTGGCCAAAGTGCCTCAGTCGCGCCAGCGTCGCCGCCGCCTGCCCTGACTCAATCGCCTCTGCGCCGCGCTCCACGCCCTCGAGCAGACTACCGGCAACTCCACAGGCCACCAATGCCGCAGCCGCATTCAGCAACACAATATCTCGCCGAGGACCGCCGATTCCGGTCAGAATATCGTAGAGAATCACCGCATTTGCCTCAGCGTCGCCGCCCGACAGATCCTCCAGGCTCGCGCGATTGAGGCCAGCCATCTCTGGCGTCACCTTAGCCGCTTTCATCGCCGGATCCGCGCCCGGCTCCACGCGCACCGTCACCGACTCACCAGTTGTCGTCAGCTCATCCAGCCCGTCTGTGCCATGCACCACAAAGGCGTGCCGCGTCGTCTTCAGCTCCAGCAGCGTCCTCGCCACCAGCAGCGCCCGGCTCGGGGCGAGCACGCCAATCACCTGCGTCCGCGCTCCGGCTGGATTGGTGAGCGGACCGCAGAGATTGAAAATCGTCCGAAATCCAAGCGCACCGCGCAGCTTGGAAACAGCCTTCATCGCCGGATGCAGCATCGGCGCATGAAGAAAAACAAATCCCGTCTCGCGCAGACACTCCGCGGCCAGCTTCGGCTCCAGCGTAATCGGAACGCCCAACGCCTCCAGTACATCCGCCGAACCGCAGCGTGAGGTCACCGCGCGATTGCCGTGCTTGGCCACGCGCGCCCCGGCAGCGGCGGCCACCAGCGCCGCGCCCGTAGAGATATTGAAGGTCTGCGGACCACCCCCGCCCGTGCCGCAGGTGTCCACCAGTTGCTGGCGCTCGTCTTCTGTCAGCGGAATCTCGGTCGCTCGCGCGCGCATCTCCTCCACAAAGCCGGCCAGCTCGGGAGCCAGTTCGCCGCGCGTGGCCAGCGCCGTCAGTAGCGCGCCTGCTTCCAGTTCTGAAGCGCGGCCCTCCAGCATCTCCACCAGTACGGCCCGCGCCTGCTCCCGCGTCAGCGCCGCGCCATCCTCGGCCACCGGCTTCAGCAAATCCTTCACCATCGACACAATCGTTCTCCCCTTTGCAGCATCCCGCTGCATTGACAACCACCTGCTCCAGACTGAACTCACAACATCTACCCGCGCGGGACGCGCGTTTGCTCCGCGCTCGCCTCGTCCGATACGATGAAGTCGCGACAGGCGCGCACCGCTCCGAAGCCTCGGAGGCCCGTACCATACTCCGAAACTTTCCCAAACAGCGGAATCTTCCCTGCCGCAAGAGAGCGCATCTCAGCATTTATGAAGATACACGAGTATCAGGCAAAGGCAATCCTGGCCAAGTACGGCGTCCCCGTACCGCGAGGCGAGGTAGCGAATACGCTGCCGGAAGCAGTCGAAGCTGCGAGAACCCTGCTGGCCAACGGAGCCACAGGCGTCGTTGTCAAGGCTCAGATTCACGCCGGAGGGCGCGGCAAAGGCGGCGGAGTAAAGGTTGCACGCAATCTCTCCGACGCAGAGAATCACGCCAAAAATATCCTCGGCATGCAGCTTGTCACGCACCAGACCGGCCCCGCTGGACAAAAAGTGCAGCGGCTGCTCATCGAAGAGACCGCGGCGATTGACCGCGAGCTGTATCTGGGCATCGTGCTCGACCGCGCCATCGGCAAGTTCGTCTTCATGGCCTCGCAGGCTGGCGGCATGGAGATCGAGGAGGTTGCCGCCAAAGACCCCAATGCCATCATCAAGGAAGTCATCGACCCGGCCATCGGTCTTGGAGCCTATCAGGGCCGCAAGCTGGCCTTCGCGCTGGGACTCAAGCCGACTCAGGTCAACCAGGCTGTCGCTTTCTTCCAAAGCCTCTACAAGGCTTTTGTCGAGTCCGATGCTTCGCTGGTCGAGATCAACCCGTTCATCACCACCCAAGACGACAAGCTTTTCGCCCTCGACGCCAAGATGACCTTTGACGACAACGCGCTCTTCCGCCATCCAGAGGTGAAGGCGCTGCGCGACGTGGCCGAGGAAGACCCGCTTGAAGTCGAAGCCAGCAAATATTCGCTCAACTACATCAAGCTCGACGGTTCAATCGCCTGCATGGTCAACGGAGCCGGCCTAGCCATGGCTACCATGGACATCATTCAGTACGCAGGCGGCAGCCCGGCCAACTTCCTCGACGTGGGCGGCGGAGCCACGCAGGAGCAGATCGAACACGCCTTTGAAATCCTGCTCTCCGACAAGAACGTCAAGGCCATCTTCATCAACATCTTCGGTGGCATCCTGCGCGTCGATCGGCTGGCCACCGGCGTTGTCGCGGCCGCGCGCAAGCTCAGCGTCACCATTCCCATCGTCCTGCGACTGGAAGGCACCAACGTCGAAGAGGGCCGCAAGATTCTCCAGGAATCCGGCCTGAACTTCCAGGTAGGAGCAACCATGAAAGAAGCCGCCGATCTCGTCGTTGCGGCTGCGAAAGCGGGGGCTTAAGATGTCAGTTCTTGTCGATAAAAATACTCGTCTCATCGTGCAGGGCATCACCGGCAAGGAAGGCACCTTCCACGCCAAAGGCGCTGCCGAGTATGGCACCCAGGTCGTCGGCGGCGTCACGCCCGGCAAAGGCGGCAGCACCCATGAGGGCTGGCCTGTCTTCAACACGGTCGCCGAAGCCGTGGAAAAGACCGGAGCTAACGCCACGGTCATCTTTGTTCCACCGCCTTTTGCTGCCGACGCCATTCTCGAAGCCGAAGATGCTGAACTGCCGCTGATCGTCTGCATCACCGAAGGCATTCCCACGCTCGACATGGTCAAGGTGTGGAGCAAAATCAAAGGCTCGAAGTCGCGGCTGATCGGCCCCAACTGTCCCGGGGTCATCTCGCCTGGGAAGGCCAAGATCGGCATCATGCCAGCGCGGATTCATCTCGAAGGCTCGGTGGGGATTGTGTCGAAGTCGGGCACGCTCACCTATGAGGCCGTCCACCAACTCACGCAGCGCGGCATCGGCCAGTCCA
>JAJZEA010000077.1 GCA_021851335.1 Acidobacteriota bacterium
CGAAGTTTCGCACGCCCTGGAAATCGACGATCATCGTGGGATTGATTGTCGCGGTGATGCCGGCGTTTCTGCCCATCGACCGGCTGAGCGAACTGGTGAACATCGGCACGCTGCTGGCGTTCATGATCGTCTGCGCGGGAGTATGGATTCTGCGTGTGCGTCATCCGGATCTGCATCGCCCGTTCAAGACTCCGCTGGTGCCGCTGGTGCCTGTGATGGGAATCGGCACCGCGCTCTTCCTGATGGTGCAACTGCCGCGGATCACCTGGATCGTCATGCTGGGATGGTTGGCGCTGGGCCTGGTGATCTACTTCACGTACTCGATCCGTCACAGCAAGGTGCAGATGCTCCCGTAGCGCGGCAAAAGGTGAATAGACGAAGGCCGCTGGCGCGGGTGCGCAGGCGGCCTTCAGTCGTTTTGGGCAAGAAAGGCGCGTGTGTCAAGCATTGTGCGCTGGTCGAGCGCCCAGACGCGGTCGGTCATCTCGTGCGCCGCGCGGCCCTGTCGGGCAGCTTTTTGGAATTCGCTGGCAACAATCTGCATCTTGGCGTCGAGATCGTCGAGGAAGTTGAGCATCAGCGCTTCCGGAGTCATGGGCAACATGGGAGAGCCAAACTCCAGCCGACCGTGATGGGAGAGGATGAGATGCAGGACGATGGTGCGCAGGCGCGGCGGAAAATCCGGCAGCGCATCGATGGCACGCTCGACGATGCTGACGCCGATGGAGATGTGGCCGAGAAGATGGCCTTCGATGGTGTAGTCAAAGCCGGTCTGCCAGCTCAGCTCATGAATCTTGCCCAAGTCGTGGAGTAGAATTCCGGTGTAGACGAGATCCGGAATCACCAACGGATAATGCGGCACGACGCGCTGCGCAAGGCCAATGAGACTGACAACGTGCTCCAGCAGACCGCCAAGCCAGGCATGATGCAACTGACGCGCGGCTGGAGCCTGCTGATAGGCGTCACGCACAACGGGGTCGTCCAGAAGACGATGAAGCAAACGACGCAGATCCCGATCTTCGAGGCTGTCCACGGTGGCGAGCAGCGATTGCCACATAGCAGAGACATCGTGCGTGGTGGAGGGAAGCAGTTCGCCGCGCTCGTACTCCTGATCGGTGGCGAGGCGCAGCATCTCGATTTTGAGCTGAAGCGCGGATTCAAATCGCGCCACGCTGCCGCGCACCTTCAGCACATCGCCACGCTGAAAGGGCGTGGTCACGCGCGGGTCCGAAGGATCCCAGATGCGGGATTCGATCTGGCCGGTGCTGTCGCCCAGGGTGAGGCTGAGATAGGGCTTGCCGGTTTTGGTGGTGCGCTGCTGACGGCTGAGAACGAGAAAGATGCCGTCGAATATCTGATTCTCAGGCAGAGCCGCCAGATCGGCGATTGAGATTCCCTTCATTCGATCACCACCGCGTGCGTTGTGCCGATTCTCGGGTACGAGGGGAGCAATGTGAGCCTGCCATCCGGGCAGGCGACAGACTCACATCTATCTACTGGGGCGAACCGGAGCCTGAAGCTGGGGAGCCTGAAGCTGGGTCGGTGCTATCCGCTGCCGGTGCCGTGGACGTGGGCTGAACCGGAGCCGGCGCGCCCTGTACTTGACCGGCTGGCGTATATTGCAGGGGTTGCTTGGGCGCTTTGACCTGCTTCTCGTCCTGCAGCCGGGTTTTCTTGTCGTTGGTGACTTCCACCTTGGTCTTGTGCTTCTTCTTTTTCTTGGGCGAGGTGTCACCGTTCAGTCCCAGCGGAGCCGACTGCAATTGCTGGTCTGCAACCTCTGAAGGATCAGGCGGCAGCGGAGCATAGGCGTCGCTGGAGTTGAAGATGGATTTCTTCTTCTTTTTCGACTTTTTCTCTGTCTCCGCGCGGTCGCTGAAGCGAATTTTCTCGCGGCGCGCAGGCGCTGGCTCCAGCGGATTAGGAGGTTCGTTGGCAGCATCGGCCGTCTGGCCAACCGCGCCGGCATCTTCGACCGGAGTTACTTTCGATGTGTCGGACAGTGTCTCGATGGGAGCCTGACCGTAACGGATTTTTTCCTTCTTGCCGGAGCGCTCCACGCGCGCCTGTTGCGGCTTCTTCTTGTGCTTCTTGCTTTTCTTCCCGCTTACGACCGCCGTCTGCGCGGGCGCTGGCTTGGAGGTATCGAGCGAGGCAGGAGTGAGCTGCAAACCTTTCGGCTCACCAGCCTTTTTGCGGAAGCCGCGATCCGTTTCGCGATAACGGACACGCTGCTCCTTGTGCTTCTTCTTGGGAGATGGCGGCGTGTAGGCGCTGTAAATCGGCTTGGTTTCAAGCGGACTTGCGGCGGAATCCGTATAGCCGGGACGAATGTCGATGTAGGCCTCTTCACGCATCTGCGTAAGGTAGCTGCGGATCGCAGGCTCCATCTGACTCATGTAATAGGCCTGCTCGACCTGTGGCTCGACTTCCTTGAAGGGTGGCACTCCACCGGGATTGTGCTCCAGCACCTTGAGAATGACGTAGCCCTGGCGTGTGCGGATGGGCTGCGTGAACTGGCCCGGCTTGAGCGAAAAGGTCGCGTCTTCGAGAACTTTGGCAAGATTGCCGCGCTGGAACTTGCCGAGGTCACCGCCCTGAGCCGCCGTTGGACCGTCGCTGCTGGCGCGCGCGATCTGATCGAAGTTGCCCCCTGCATTCAGCTTCGCTTCAATGTCGTCGGCTTTGGCCTTGGCGAGTGCGAGACGGGCGGACTCTGACGATTGGGAACCCTGAGCATTGGCAGGAGGATTGGTTGAGATGAGAATCTCCGCCAGATGCACACTCTCCGGCTGAGCGTACTCTTTCTCATGTAGCAGAAAGTAGCGGTAGGCTTCGCCGGGAGTTACGTTGAGATGGCGGCCGACCTCCTGACGCATGACATCCTGAGTGATGATCTGGTTGCGGAGATTGGCTTTGAAATCCTCAAAGGAGACGCCTTGCTGCTGGGCTGCCTTTTCGAGGTCTTCCATGTTGGCAAGGTTATATTTCTTGCGAATCTCGTCGAGTTGCTTGACCAGTTCGGTTTCGCCGGTGATGCCGAGTTCCTTGCCCTTGGAGATCCAAAGCTGCTGATCAATGAGGTTGCGCAGAAGGTCTTTGTGATCGTCCTCCATCTGCTGCATGGTTTCGCCACGCTGTCGGGCTTCCTGATCCATCTCCTTGAGGGCGCGATCATAGTCGGAACTGGTGATGACCTGATCGTTGACGCGCGCGATGACGTCTTCGACGACTTGGCCGCCAAAGGGACTTTGCTCGGCAAGGTTGCTGGTCGACGAGGATGCAGCGGGATGGCTCTGAGCCAGAGCGGCGGGGATAACAAGCAGCGAAGCGCCACAAAGCGCAGCGCAAGCGAAACGGACGCGGAAGGATGGAGCAAGAGGATTCAAGGGCATTCGTTATCTCAAGGGGGACAGCAGCCGAGGCCGACAGTCCCTTGACGTAATTGTAAACGCTGGGAACGATGCAACCGCACCCGGCGCGTGATGTTCTGTTGGACGACGAGATACCGGAAAGGACAGCCGTGCAGGGACAGATGGAATCCGCCGTTGCGATGCTATACTCTGGCCAAAGGCAGCTAACGGAAGCCGCTTGGAAAGCGCATGCCAAAGCCGCCGGGAGGTTTCGCGCCGCATGAGTTCCCGCGCCCGTCGCGCCACATTTTTTCTGATTACTTTTTTTTGCGTCTGCGCACTGGCTGGCACGGTGTTGCAAAGCAGAGTCGGCGCTCAATCGGCGACGGATCAGTCCCAGTTTCGTGACAATCTGAAGCAGTTTACAGATGTGTACGCGCTGGTGGAACAGAACTATGCCGAGCCGATTGTCGGCGACAAGGCCGACGATGTGATCTTCGATGGCGCGATTCCGTCGATGCTGCACGTGCTGGACCCGCACTCGAACTTCTATGACCCGAAAGCTTACGCGAAGATGCGCGAAGACCAGCAGGGACGCTACTTTGGCGTGGGAATGCTGATCCAGCAGCAGAAAGACAAGATTTATGTGGTGACGCCGTATGAGGGAACGCCCAGCTACAAGGCGGGAATTCACCCAGGCGATATTATTGCTTCGATCGACGGCAAAAGCACCACCGGAATGGACTCTATGCAGGTGTCGAAGCTGCTGAAAGGGCCACGCGGAACCAGCGTGACGCTAACGACGGTGCGCTACGGCAGCCCGCAGCCGCTCAGCTTTACACTGGTGCGCGACGAAATTCCGCATCCGTCGGTCGATCTGGCGTTTGAGATTCAGCCGGGCGTGGGCTATATCCACCTGGCCAACTTTTCCTCGGAGACGGCAGGCAAGGAAGTGGATGACGCTGTGGACAGCTTCGGCAATCTGAAGGGGCTGGTGCTGGACCTGCGCGGCAATCCGGGTGGTCTGCTGAGCCAGGCCGTGGAGATTTGCGATCACCTGCTGAGCAAGGGTCAGATCATCGTCTCGCAACGCGGGCGCGCCTATCCTGACCAGGTGTATACGGTGACGCATGGCAACGGCGGAAAACTGTATCCGATCGTGGTGCTGGTGAACCGGAATACAGCGTCGGCGGCGGAGATTGTGTCGGGCGCGTTGCAGGATCATGACCGGGCGCTGATTGCCGGTGAGACGACCTTTGGCAAGGGACTGGTGCAGACGGTTTACAACATATCGGACGCAACGGCGCTGGCTTTAACGACGTATCACTACTACACGCCTTCGGGACGGTTGATTCAGCGGGATTACAAAGGGGTTTCGCTCTACGACTACTACTACAACCATGCCAATGCGCTGCCCGCGGACAAGTCAAACCGCGAGGTCAAGCTGACTGACTCCGGGCGAACCGTGTATGGGGGCGGCGGCATTACGCCGGATGTGAAGATTGAGACGCCCAAGGCGAACCACTTTACGGACGAGTTGCTGGGTCACGACGTCTTCTTTCACTTTGCTCCCGAGTATGTCGCGAACCATCCGACGGTGAAGAAGTTTGAGATGAACGACGATGTGCTTGCAGAGTTCAAAAAATATCTGACGACCGAAAAGGTGCCTTGGACCGAAGCGGACTTTGCCGCCAACCTAGAGTGGGTGAAGGCGAATGTGAAGGCGAAGATCGTCACGATTCTGGTGGGCCAGGCGCAGGGACTGCGCGTGGAAGCGGACTGGGATCCGATGATTCAGAAAGCGATCACCTATCTGCCGCAGGCGCAGTCGCTGGTGGAGACGGCGCAGAAAGCGAACGCACAGAAGGCCGCTGCGCATCTGCACGCGTCGAACTGAACGGGCATGGCTGGGGAATCCTGCTCAGGCGATCTGGCTTTGCGCAACTATCTGCCTGCGACCCCATGCCCTTGCGACTCCCCATGCTCTTGCGACTGAAGATGCGGCTGTCTAAAACAAACCCCCGACGCACTGCCGTGGCCCTGAGCCTGCTGCTGGCCAGCGTGGCAGTTGGCCGCGGGCAAGCGGGAACTCCAGGCACGACACAGCCGATTCCGGTGAAGGTGGTGGTGGTGGCGATGTTTGAGCCGGGCGCCGACACGGGCGACGCTCCGGGCGAGCTGCAAACCTGGGTGGAACGCGACCATCTGGACCGGATCATTCCAGTGCCGGGTGCGTATCATCCGGCGCGCATGAATGACGCCGGCGAACTGGCGATTGTGACCGGGCAAGGCACGGCGCACGCAGCGGCGACGATCATGGCGCTGGGACTGGACCGGCAGTTTGATCTGAGCCATGCGTATTGGCTGATTGCAGGCATTGCGGGAGCAAGTCCGGAGCAGGCTTCGCTTGGCTCGGCAGTGTGGGCGCGATGGGTGGTGGATGGCGACCTGGGCTACGAGATTGATGCTCGCGAGATTCCGCCGACCTGGACGACGGGGATGGTTCCGCTGCGGCGCGCACAGCCGTTTGAACAGCCTGTAGACGCGCTCGATGGGCAGGTGTTTGCCTTGAATCCGGAGTTGGCGCAGTGGGCGCTGGAGCAGACGGTGGACATTCAACTGGCGGACTCACCGAAGCTCGCCGAAATTCGCAGCCACTTTGACGGGACAATGGCACAAAGACCGCCTTTTGTCCGGTTTGGCGATGAGGTTTCGTCATCGACCTATTGGCATGGCGCGCGCATGGATTCCTGGGCGACGGAGTGGATGCGCTATTACACGCACGGAGCAGGCACGTTTGTGACGACGGCGATGGAGGACACTGGAACTCTGGCATCGCTGCATCAACTGGCCGAGAGCAGACGCGTGGAATGGAAGCGGATTCTGGTGTTGCGAACGGTGAGCAACTATGATCGTCCGCCGCGTGGAATGGATGCCGCGACGAGTCTGGCGTATCAGCGGGTAAGCCGCTTTGGTGCGTATCTGCCCTCGATTGCGAGCGCGTATACCGTGGGCCATGCGGTGGTGGAGAAACTGATCGCGGGCTGGAATGTCTATCGCAGTCAGGAACCGACCGCGGCACCTGCGTCGAGACAGGCAAATCAGGCGGCGGGCGGACGGTAGCGACTGACGAGCGCGGCGTAGGATTGCTGGCGCACAACGTGGAAGTAGTCGCTGCCGAGGATATAAAGCACAGCAACAATCCTGTAGAGCGTCTGCATCTGATCAGCGCCAAGCTGGTCGCTGAAGGGCAGCGGCGCGGCGCAGAAGACCATGGCCAGCACGATGAGCATGATGCGCACGATGCAGAGAACGAGATTGACCTCGGCGAGCTTGCTGGCCAGTTCCCTGCCCGCATGCAGGCTCTGCGCCAGGGCATCCAGCGGACCACGGTCTTGGCGGACGACGAGGATGGGCGCGAGGCGCAGCACCCAACTGAGTGCGGCCCAGCCCGTATAGACGCCCAACGAGAGGAAGATGACCCAGATGAGATAGGTGACGACGTTCGGCTCGACCGTTGTGCGTTCGATCATGGTGGAGGCGATAGCGGCAAGGATGTTGTACCAGAGCGCCCAGGCGGACAACAGCGCCGCGGCCCATACGGCTTGCAGAGCGATGACGGACGGAATGCGGCGTGCCCATCCATGCACTGCCTGCCCCATGCGCACAAAGAGCAGCGTGCGGCCGACGCCAGAGACGATGGCCCACAGGATGACGGCAAGCGGCGCGATGCGCCAAAAGGCAGCCATCACAAGCGGATGGTAAAGATGGATGGCGTGATCGAGCAGCGTGGCGGCGGTCCATGGGTCCTGGAAGTCGAACTTGCTGAGACCGGAGGCTTCGGGTGTGAGTTGCGTGAGGATTCGCTGAGTCTGGGCACTGAGGACGAAGAAAAGCGGGATGCCGAAGAGCCAGCGCCAGGCGATTTCGATGGCCGTAAGCGTGGGAGTGCGCCAGACACGGGAGATCTGGCCGATCATCGATTGGGTGGCGCGGACGGGCTGGCCGGCAAGGATGGCGCGGAGTTCGTGGCGGTCGGCGTCGGAATGGGTCGGCAGACCGCGCGTCTCTCCGTTCACGTGCGCACCACGAGGTTAACGAGTTTGCCGGGGACGGTGATCACTTTAAGCGGAGCTTTGCCGGCGAGCCACTCCTGGATTTTTGTGTCGGCGAGCGCAGCGGCTTCGATGGATTCACGCGTGCTCTCCGTCGAGACGCGGATGAGCGAGCGCAGTTTGCCGTTGATCTGCACCGGGATTTCGATTTCGTCTTCGTGGGCAAGCTCAGGATCGGAGACCGGCCACGGCGCGCGCAGAAGCGGCGTCGTCTCGCCGAGAGTCTGCCAGAGTTCGGCGGCAAGATAGGGCGCAAAGGGGCCGAGCAACCGCACCAGTCCGCGCATGAGATCGCGAACGACGGCTGGAGCAACTGCACCGGAGAGCATCTCTGCTTCGGCAGCGGTCAACTGGTTGACCAACTCCATGATGGCGGCGATGGAGGTATTGAAGTGCCAGCGACCGCCGAAGTCCAGGGTGATTTTGGCGATGGTCTGGTGCAGCTTGCGCAGCAGCGACAATGCAAGACCGACATGTTCCTCGGGCCGCGAGGATTGTCCAGTTGACAAGGCAATGGGCGCCAGCCGCGTCACCAGGCGATATGCGCGGGCCAGGAAGCGGCTCACGCCCGCGACGCCATCCTCCTGCCAGTCCAGGTCGCGGTCCGGCGGCGCCGCAAAGAGCGCGTACATGCGCGTGGCGTCGGCGCCGTAGCGCGCCACCATCTCGTCGGGCGAAACCACGTTCCCCTTCGACTTCGACATCTTCGCGCCGTCCTTGATCACCATGCCCAGCGTGAACAATCGCTCAGCCGGTTCGCTGTTGGTGATCAGGCCCAGATCGCGCATCACACGCGTCCAGAAACGCGAATAGATGAGGTGAAGAATGGCATGCTCGACGCCGCCGATGTACTGGTCGATGGGGAACCAGTACTGTGCCGTCTTCGGATCAAAGGGCGCTGCGGAATTCTGCGCGTCGGTGTAGCGATAGAAGTACCAGCTTGAATCGACGAAGG
>JAJZEA010000017.1 GCA_021851335.1 Acidobacteriota bacterium
GGCCGCTGGCGAAGCCGTCGTCGCGTTCGGTGGCGATGGAGGCGGAGTAGTAGAGGTGGTCGTGGAGGCCGACGATGCCGGGAAAGACGGTGTCGCCGGTGGCGTCGATGCGCGTGGCGGCGGCGGGAACGACGACGGAAGACTCGGGGCCGACGGAGAGGATTTTGCCGTGGGAGAGGACGAGAGCCTGATCGGTGCGAGCCGGGCTGCCGGTGCCGTCGATGAGGCGGACGTGGTCGAGCACGACGACGGGCGCGGAGATGGAGATCATGGCGCGTGTGGAGAAATCCTGCGCCGAGAAAGACGAAGGCGGCTGTGCCGAAGCAGCAGCCGCGCTGAGGACGAGAAGTGCGGGAAGCGCAAGACGCATGGAGACGAACTCCCGAAGAGAGAGGGATGAGCTGAGGTCAGATACGCATGGGCATGAGGACGTAGCGGTATTTGTAAAGCGACTCGGGATCTTCGGGGCGCATCTGGCCGGCCGATTGCGCGTCCTTGAACTCGATGCGCACTTCACCTTCGTTGCCGATGGCTTTGAGGAAGTCGAGCATGTAGGAGCTGTTGAAGCCGACGAAGATGGGATCGAAGTTGTAGGGGGTTTCGATGGAGTCTTCGGATTCGCCGGACTCGGAGGACTGCGCCGAGACCTTGAGTTCATTCTGCTCCAGGCGAACGCGGATGGCTCCGGAACGCTCCTCGGCAAACTGGGCGACGCGACCGATGGCGGAAGAAAGTTCCGCGGCGCGGACGATGGCGAATTTGTTGTTGTCGCGCGGCAGGACGGCCTCGAAGTTGGGGAACTGGCCGGTGAGCTTCATGGAGCTGAGGTTGCGATGGCCGATGGTGAAGTACATGCGCTGATCGTCTTCGGCAAAGGTGAAGGTTTCGGCTTCGCTGGCCTGGATGAGGGCGTATATCTCAGCCAGGGCTTTGCGTGGAATGAGCGTGCGCTTTTCGCCGGAGATGCCGGTGAGCGGCTCTTCGGTCTTCTCGATGAAGGCGAGACGGTGGCCGTCGGTGGCGACCATGGCGATCGAGTCCGGCTTGAGGATGAGCAGCGCGCCGTTGAGCGTGTAGCGCGACTCTTCGCTGGAGATGGAGAAGATGGTGTGGCTGATGAGCTTGCGCAGAACGGCTGTGGGCAGCGCGACGGAAGAGCCTTCCGGCATCTCCGGCACCTGAGGATAGTTGGCGCGGCCGAGGCCGACCATCTTGGTATTGGAGCGACCGGAGCGAATCTGCACCCAGTGATTTTCCAGCAGCTTGATGGAAACATCGCCCTCGGCCAGCAGCTTGACGTAGTCGAAGAGCTTGCGCGCGGGGATGGTGCAGGAGCCGGGCTTTTTGACCTTGGCGGCGCATGAGGTGCGGATGGCCTGATCGAGATCGGTGGCGGTGATGCGCACGCTGCCGCCGTCGGCTTCCATGAGCAGGTTGGAGAGGATGGGAATCGTGGTCTTGCGCTCGATCACGGACTGAATGGCGCTCAGCTCGTTGAGCAGGTCTTTGCGGCTAACGGTGATCTCCATCGCTGTTCCTTCGGCAGAGGGTGCGTCTGTGTGCAGCAGTGTTGTGCTCAAGCTTCTCTCCACGACGCATGGGTTGCGTGATGCCACGATACACCATGCGGAGTTGCGGCGAAAACCTGCTTGTCGCCTGCATTGATTGTACGGAACGAAGGACGCAATGGACAGGTGGAAAAGAGCGCTGTTGTGCTGAAAACCATGGCGCTGAAAACCATGGCATGGAGCTGCCGCGGCTGTTGGGTCGTTCTCGTGGGTCGCGGGGAACTGCAAAAGCAGATTCCCTGCGGGAATGACAACAAGAAAAGCAAAAGCAACGGCAAAGGCAAAAGTAAGGGCAGAGGCAACGGTAGAAGCTGAGGCAACAACAGGGACAGAAGTGGAGGCGGTAGGTTGTCGACGCGCGGAAGGACGCGACGGGTGGAAAAACGTCTGTAGAAAAAGAATTCTTCTCAGCCGTAGTAGTAGCGGTGGCAGGAAAAGTGGAAAAGAGACGAGAAACCGCATGAATACTGGCGATAAGGAGGGTACGAGTTTTCCAAAACGGGACTGTGGAATTGAGGAGAAAAGGAAAAGTGAGATGAAAGGGGATTTGCGGTACAGGTTTGTCCACGTTCTCCTCAGCGAGCCGCAGTGAGGCTGTGAAAATCGGGGTGGTTTTGGAGGAAAGCAGGGTTTGAAGCGCGCAGGGCGGGGCGATGGAGCGGCAGAGATTTGCACGGCGGAAGGAATCTCCTCGGTTTGCACAGGGAGGCGCGATGGTGTGGAAAACCGGGTCAGAAAGCGGGGACTGGAAAGCGAGGACTGGAATGTGGGGAGGGGTTGTGTGGGGAGCGCTGACGCCGGGGGAGCGGTCAGGCGGGGTCAAAATCAGGATGGGTCAAGATCAGGCTGGGTTGAGCTGGAGCGTCATGCCTTCGCGGGCGGCGAGAGTGCCCGGGAATTCGGCCTGCGCTTCGGCGAGGATGGCATCGAGCATGGCGTCGTTGTGGGCCGGGTCGTGGTGAAAGAGGACAAGCTGGGGAATGCCGGCTTCGCGGGCGACGGAGACGGCGTCGTGCCAGGTGCTGTGGCCCCAGCCTTGTCGCTTCTCATATTCAAGCGGCGTGTATTGGGCGTCGTAGACGAGCAGGTCGGCTCCCTGTGCGATGGCGCTGAGGCGCGCGTCGGCGGCCGGGTCGCCGTGTTCGTGGTCGGTGGCGATGACCAGCGAGCGGCTGCCGTTACTGATGCGGTAGCCCTGCGAGCGTTGGGGATGGTTCAGGTCGAAGCACTGGAGGGTGAGGCCGGCGAGGGTGGTGGTGGTGTTCTGAAGCTGGCGGAATTGCAGGTGGTTGGCGACAAGCTGGAAGTCGACCGGAAAGTAGGGCGCGACCATCTGGCCGGCGAGGATCGAGCGCAGGTCTTCCGGGGTGTGGAAGGAGTAGAGGGTGATGCGCGCGTCGGGGCGGTAGAGAGGATCGAAGAAGGGAAGGCCCTGGATGTGGTCCCAGTGGAAGTGAGTGAAGAGGAGATGGATCTCGGGCAGAGTGGGACGCGTGAGCAGTTGGCGGCCAAGCGGACGGATGCCGCTGCCGGCGTCGAGGATGAAGATCGAGTCTCCGCAGTCGATCGAGAGGCACGCGGTGTTGCCGCCGTGGCCCAGGTTTTCAGACGTCGGAGTGGGAATGGAGCCGCGCACTCCCCAGAAGGTGAGCGCAAGGGGCGGTTGGGTGTGGACTGGCGTCATGGCGAACCGTATGGAACGGGTGGATGGCGGTTGTGTGAGCGGCGGAGGGGTTGAGTTCTCCGCCGCCGCGGGGTGTGGCAGGGTGGAGCTTAGGGAATGAGCTTCCAGTCCGCGTCCGCCAGGGACTGTGTGGCGGGGATGGAGTTGAAGAGCGTGGCGCGACCGAGTCGGGCGGTCTGGTTGTCAGGGTTTTTGTCCAGAGCGGTGTTGTAGGCGGCGATGGCGTCATACCAGATACGATGGTCGACGAAGACGCTGGCTGGATCGGTGGAGGAGGCAAGCGCGGCCTGGATGGCTGCGCGTTCGGCGCCATCGACGATCATGAGCGTGACCGGAGCCGGAGCGCCGCCAAGCATGTCGTTCTCCGGGACGATGGTCCAGCGATAGGTCATGCCGGGCTTGAGCGGGGGCGCGTCGGCAGGATAGGCGAGGCTGGTGGCGGAGGTGGTGGTCTTGTAGAGTTCAATGCCGTTGATGGTGGAGAGACGGAAGGTGACCTGGGTGGCTCCGTCGGGCGTGGCCCATTGGAAGGTTGGGTTGAGGGAGTAGTCCTTGGCACTGGCCGGGGCGTAGATGCGCGGCGTGCCGAGGTCGCGGGAAGCTCCACCGATCTGGTTGGCGCTTTTGCCGGATTTGGTAGAGAGATCGAAGCCGCTGAGCTTGGCGCGGACGCGTACCGGATGCGAGGTGGGAGCCTGTGCAACAGCGGCGCGCGGGGTGAGCGCGACGGAGAGAAGCAAGGCGGTGAGAAGCGAAGCAGAAAGCAGCAGGGAAGCGCGGGATTTCATGGTTGTTCTCCTGAGAGGCGTAGACGGTGGCGGCGCTGTGACCGCATGTGTGATTGCGTTGGGTGGTTCATGAGGCCGCAGCCTCGGTGGCAGAGGGTTGCGCAGTGGTCGCCGCCGCAGTCGTCCGGAGGGTGAAGACCGGGACAGGCTCTTCGAGGCCGGCGACTTTGGCGGGGCCGAGGGGTTCGATGGGGTAATCGGCGCCGCCGAGCAGCTCGCGCGTCTCTTCGGAGAAGAGAATCTCGGTCTTGAAAGGCTTGTTGAGGCTTTCCAGGCGCGAGGCGAGATTGACGGTGGCACCGATCACGGAATACTCCTGACGGGACGCTGAGCCGATGCTGCCGGCCATGAGACGTCCAGAATGGATCCCTACTCCTATACGCAGGGCGGGCTGAGTTGGATCTTCGCTGTGTTCGCGATTGAGCACATCGACGCGCTGGATCATGGCCATGGCGCAGTCGATGGCGCGGCGGGCATCCTGCTGGGGCGAACCGGAGCTGAGCGGAAGGCCGAAGATGATCATGAGGCCGTCGCCGATGAATTTGTTGAGGAAGCCGCCGTGGGCGCGGATGACCTCATCCATCGCCGTCAGATAGCGATTGAGCCAGGTGAGGACCTGAGCGGGGGTTTGCCCGGAGCTGAGGGCGGTGAATCCGCGAATGTCGGTGAACATGACGGTGGCGATGTGCTCTTCGCCGCCGAGGGAAAGCTCGTTGCGACGGCTCCAGATGGTCTCCGCGACGGCCGGATCGACGTAGCTCGAAAAGAGTCCCATGAGCTGTTCGCGCTGGGCGCGGGCCTCGCGCGAGGCCAGTTTCTCCTGCACGAACTGGAGTCCGAGAGCCAGCGGGACGGTGAGCAGCATGGCCAGCTCCGGCGCGAGATAGGGCAGCCAGAAGTGTGTGCGGGCGTAGAGAACGGTGGGAGCGGCGAAGGAGACGGCCATCAAAGCCAGAAGCCGCGCGACGCCGTGGCCGAGTTCGAAGGCAAGCAGGAACCAGGTGGCCGTGCAGGCGGTGAGCAGGATGAAGGCGATCTGCATCCACTCCGGGGCAAGGCGAGCGGTCTTGCCGTCAAGCAGGGATCGGATGGCGGCGGCGAGAATGTCGGTTCCACCCATGCGCTCGCGCAGGCCGTCGGGGCCGGCGAGGCGAAAGAGCGGCGTGAAAAAGGTGTCGCGCGCGGCGTCGTTGGACTGGCCGATGAGCACGAGCTTGTCATGAAAGACGGAGGGTGCGAGCTTGCCGGTCATCAGATCCCAGGCGGAGATGTGCGTGGCCGGATGGGGCGCCCAGGCGCCGATGAGCGCGGTGGAAAGCTCGCGGGAGTGGTAGGGTACGTCGTGGCTGAGGAAGCTGGCGGCGTTCCGGTTCTTTGGCTCGATGGATTTGCCGGTGAACTGCTGGGCGAGAAAGACCGGAAAGCTGACCGAGGGTGGATCGCCGGACGAAAAGAGATTGAAGTCGCGGACAAAGCCGTCGGGTTCGATGGGCATGTCCACAAGCGCATAGCCGAGTGCGCCGGGGGTACCGTCCTTGCAGTAGCCGGAGTCGGCGCGGGGGTCTTCCGGCTGGCAGAAGAGCGGAAGCGGATGGACAGCGGGCAGGCTGGCGGTGGCGGCCTGGCTGGCGAGCACGACATTGCCGGCCTGGGTCAACACCTGCTGCATCCGGAGATCATCGGCAGCCGAGCGCGGTTCCGAGAGAAAGACATCGAGTCCGATGACGCGGGGCTGTCCGGCGGCGACGCGCTGGATGACGTCGGCGATGGTGGAGCGGGGAATGGGATATTGTCGAATGTGGTCAAAGGTGGGTTCGTCGAAGTCGACGAAGAAGATTTGAGGCGACGAGCGAAGCAGGCCGCCGTGGTCGATGGTGAAGTCGTAGGTGAAGTGGTCAGTGTCCTGAAAGGCGGGGGCGCGGCGCAGAAAAAGCACGGCGCTGGAAGCGACAGCGGCAAGAATGATCCCGAAGTACAGTCGCTGGATGGCAGGGCGCATTGCAGATTTTTATATCACCGTGGAACCAAGTTGCGATAGGCTGGAAACGCCTTTCACGAGAAAGTAATGCGGGGCGATTCCTGACGGGAAGTCATGATCCGAATGCAAATGCGATGGACAGGAGTGCGCCGGTGGCGGTGTGGCACGCTCAGGAAAGTTCTGACGGCGAGCGCGCTGACGGCGAGTGCGCTGGTGACGAGCGGACTGGCGATGAGCCTGGCCGGCTGCGCAGGCAGTGGGGCCAATCCCGCGGCCGTGCCGCCCTATACCGCGAGCACGGCCAACAATGTGCTGACGGCAGCCGAGGTGCAGTCGATTGCGCAGGCGGCGGCGGCGAGCGTGAATGTGCCGCTGGTGATTGCGATCAGCGATCGGCGAGGCGCGATTCTGGCGGTGTATCAGACGACGGGCGCGCCGACCACAGCGGTGTCGAACTATGGCAAGCCGGTGGCAGCCGACGAGGAAGCCGCGGCGCTGGCGCGGACGGCGGCGTATTTTTCGAACGATCAGGCTCCGCTGAGCAGCCGGACGGTGCGCTACATCAGCGCCAGCCACTTTGCGCCGGGCATTGCGAATACGGCTTCGGGGCCGCTGTACGGGATCGAGAACACGAATCGCGGTTGCAGCTTCAACGTGAGCTATCTGCCGGGTCAGTCGCTGCCGGTGACCGGGCTGCTGCATGGGCCGGGACCGGGACTGGGGATTCAGACGGGCAAGGTGGATGTGCTGGATTCGGACCAGACGGCGGTGAATCCGGGTGGAGTGCCGATCTTCAAAAACAATCGCGTCGCCGGGGGCATCGGCGTGGTGGCCGCGGCGGGGACAGCCAACTACAACGCGGTGGTCGAGTATGCGGCGGTGGCGGGGACGATTGGGAATGGATTTGCGCCGACGGTGCCGTATCCGGGAGCGGTGGTGGTGGGCGGCTTTACGCTGCCGTTTGTGAAGTACACGACACCGCCGAGCGGCGTGAGCGCGGGTAGCGGAGCCGGCAGCTTTACGCTTGGCCCGATGGCCGGGACCGGGCAGGCTCCGGAGGGGGATTTGATCGCCGAACAGGGGTCGAAGTTTGCCAACGGGCTGACGCTGGCCCAGGTGCAGCAGATCGTGCAGCAGGTGATTGCCACGGCCAACGTGACGCGCGCGGCGATTCGGCTGCCGGTGGGGTCGCGGGCGCGATTTGTGATTGTGGTGGCGGACCTGGATGGGTCGCTGCTGGCGCTCTATCGGATGCCGGATGCGACGATGTTTTCGGTCGACGTGGCGGTGGCCAAAGCGCGGAACGTGATCTACTTCAGCGGTCAGAATGCGGAGGTGGATATGCCGGGCGTGCCGGCGGGAACGGCGGTGACCAATCGCACGATTGGCTTTGGCGCGCAGCCGCTCTATCCAAGCGGGATCAATGGGACCAGCCCGGGTCCGTTCTTCCAGCTTTTTCTGAAGGACCTGGCGAATCCCTGCACGCAGGGTTCGCAGGCGGCCCAAGCCAACCAGAACGGAGTGGTTTTCTTTCCCGGCTCGCTTCCGCTGTATGTGAACGGGCAACTGGCGGGCGGGCTGGGAGTCTCCGGCGATGGAGTGGACCAGGACGATTACGCAGCAGCCGGGGGAGCAGCCGGATTCGATGCGCCCATGTCGATTCGAGCCGACAACCTTGTGCTGCGCGGGGTACGTCTGCCGTATCAGAAGTTCCCGGAAAACCCCACCAACTGAGCATGGCATTGCATGCAGCCACTGCGCGTGCGCGCGGTTGCGCTCCCTTGGGTCGCGGGTGGGAGTGGTGGAGTTGAGTGGGAACAGCAGATTCCCTTCGGGAATGACAACAAAGCATTGCATGCAGCCACTGCGCGTGCGCGCGGTTGCGCTCCCTTGGGTCGCGGGTGGGAGTGGTGGAGTTGAGAGGGGAACAGCAGATTCCCTTCGGGAATGACAACAAAGCATTGCATGCAGCCACTGCGCGTGCGCGCGGTTGCGCTCCCTTGGGTCGCGGGTGGGAGCGGTGGAGTTGGCTGGGTGCGTCGCTTACGGAAGCGTCTGATGGACGCGGCGGAGTTGTGCGGCAAATTGCGGCGCGTTGTAGGCGGAGGGATTGTTGAAGAGCTTGTAGAGGCCGTCGATGGCGGCGCGTGTCTCCGGATTGCGCGCGCCGGCGTTGGCGTCGGCGATGTAGAGCGCGTCGAGAGTCATGGTGGCCTGTTCGGCGGTGCGCTCGCCGTCCTGAGAGATGGCGTCGGCGTCGGCGGAGATGGCTCGGAGCAGCCGCTCGGTGCGCGCGCGGTCATAGGTGGCGGTTTGGAGTTCGTTGGCGAGCGAAGCGGAGAGTGCGGCGGCGCGAGCGGCGGCGGCGATGACGGCGGGTCGGTCGGTGCTCATGCTGGTGACCAGATGGGCGACGCGCGTGGCGGCCTGGTTCAGCTCGGTGTTGGTGGTTGGGTCCACTTCATTGGCGATGTGCTGGAAGAGGACGTAGTGCGAGAAATTGTAGGGCGGGTCGCCGGCGCGATGGCCGGGATAGCCGGCGCGCTGACGCCAACTGAGCGGGCCGGTGAGCGAGTGATGGCAACTGATGCAGTCCATCTCGCTGAACTCCGGCCAGGGGCCGGAACGCGCGTCGCGGACAAGCCGCTGCATGGAGACGCGAAGCTCAACGGCCTGGCCGATGGCCCAGGCGCGTGTGCCGAAGAGCGGATCGTTGAGGGGATGGCCGTCGGCATTTTTCTCGACCCAGTGGGGTGGCTCGACGGCGGTGAAGCTGTCGAGTTCGAAGCGCAGGTCCGGGTGGCCGGCGGCGATCAGTTCATGATCGACGTTGAGGCCGGGCGCGCCGAGGTGACAGGTGAGGCAGCGCTCGGTGCGGAGAACGAGGTTGCGGTTGTCGTAGAGGCCGAGCGCGACCATCTGCGTGTGCTGAGCGTTGGCCTGGATGTGCGGCCCGATCCAGCGCGAGGCGGGACCGTGGCAGCTTTCGCAGGAGACGCCGTCGGCGAGGTCAAACTTGCGTGCCTGCTGCGCGGCGGGCACGTCGAGCGCGTGGCAGACAAGGCAGCGCTGCGCTTGTTCGGCGGGTCCGAGCTGGAGGGTGCGGGCGATCTGTTCGCCGAGCGGGGTGGTCAGAGATGTGTAGGCGCGAGCATGTTTGTCGCGGGTAACCCAGGTGGAATATTCGTTCTGAAGGACACGCGTGACGGAGCGGGGTTCGATGCCGCCGTGGCAGGCGACGGCCGAGCAGGAGCCGGGTCCGACGTAGTGGCCGTCGTCGTGAAAGAGCGCATCGTGCGCGTTGGGCCGATGGGGTGCGGACGTTGACGCGGGCATGGAATGGGCGGCCTGCGCGGGTGCTGAATCGGAAGACTGCGCACGCGCGGCAGGGGCATGAATGAAGCCGGAGATCGCCAGGCTGACCAGCGCTGTGGCGACGGAAAACGAAGGCAAGAAACGGCGCAAATCAAAAGCCACGGGGAGTTTCCTTACTGCGGCGCAGGAGTGAAGTGTTCGCAGTGTTTATAAATTGTGGGGAGAAGAAAGTAAACCAAAATTATTGTTACCCCACGAGATGGTCTTCCGATGTACAGTGTTTCAGAGTCAGCAAGCAGCCAAAGGACAGGTAGCCAACGCCGATGGAAGAGTCGCAGGGGCGAAGAAATTCGGATGCCGGAGGTGCGCCGACCGGCGTCTTCGAGGATTTGCATCACGTGCAGTCGCGGCAGGGCTTCATTCCAGCCGCCGAGCTGGAGCGGATTGCCGAGCGTCGCGGGGTGGCCGTGCGCGAGGTGCATACGGTGGCCAGTTTCTATCCGTATTTCCGGCTGAAGCCGCCGGCGCCTGTGGATGTGCGGGTCTGCGACGACATGACGTGCCACCTGTATGGCTCGCATGGGATGAAGGCGGAGCTGGAGCGGAGGTTTGCGCCACAGGCCGGGGCGGTGCGTGTGCGCGACATCAGTTGCGTGGGCCGCTGCGATCATGCGCCGGTGGTGACGATCAATGATCGGTACTACCAGAATCTGACGATGGAGGAAGCGTCGAGGCTGGTGGAGCGGGAGCTGGCGACGCGTGAGAATCCGGAGACGGCGATGGAGGCGCACAGCGAGCCGCCGCGCTCTCCGGAGGAACAGGGCATCGCGCTGCACTGCAATCCCTATGCCGACGAGCAGGAGCACTATCGCGTCTTTCGCGAGCTGATGCAAAGCGGCGATGTGGACGGGGTGATGGCGCGGCTGAAGGAAGGCGAGCTGCGCGGCATGGGCGGCGCGGGATTTCCCACGCATATCAAGTGGGATGGCTGTCGGAAGAGCCGGGGCGAGCGGAAATACGTGGTCTGCAATGCCGACGAGAGCGAGCCGGGCACGATCAAGGATCGCTTCATCCTTCAGTATCTGCCGCACATGGTTATCGAAGGGATGATGGTCTGCGCGCGGGTGGTCGGCGCGCAGTATGGGTATCTTTACATCCGGCATGAGTACGAGCTTCAGGCCGGGATTCTGCGCAAGGAGATCGAGCGGGCGCGCGAGATGGGACTGCTGGGCCGGAATATTCTGGGCAGCGGATTTTCCTATGACATGGAAGTCTTTGTCTCACCCGGCGGCTACATCTGCGGCGAAGAGACGGCGCTGATGGAGGCGATTGAAGGCAAGCGATCCGAGCCAAGAAACAAGCCGCCACGCACGGTCAACGAGGGGCTGTGGCACTCGCCGACGGCGCTGAACAATGTGGAGACGTTTCTGCATGTGATCACGATTCTGGGCAAGGGGCCGGAGTGGTACAAGGGCTATGGACAGGGCGCGCCGGGGGTGAAGTTTGTGGGCGTGACGGGTCATGTGCGGAATCCCGGGGTATTCGAGGTTCCGATGGGAATCAGCTATCGGCAACTGATCGAGGAGTATGCAGGAGGCGCGCTGGACGGGAGGCGGATTATCGGTTTTGCGCCGTCGGGTCCGTCTTCGGGCTATCTGCCGGCGGAGCTGCTGGAGACGCCGCTGGACTGGGACAAGGTGAAGGCGCTGGGGTCGATGCTGGGGTCGGGCGCGGTGGTGGTCTGCGGTGAGGATGCGTGCATGCTGGATATGGCGCTGACGGCGGTGCGCTTCTATCGCAATGAAAGCTGTGGCAAGTGTTCGCCGTGCCGGATTGGGACGCAGAAGCTGGTGGACCTGCTGGAGGCGTGGACAAACGGCAAAGTGGGTGCGGGCGATGGGCAGATGCTCAAGGACCTGTCGGCGGTGCTGCGGATGACGTCGATCTGCGGACTGGGGCAGATTGCGCCGGCGCCGATTCAAAGCGTGATGAAGCACTTTCCGGAGGTGATGCGGGAGCATCTGGAAGATCGCTACTGTCGCGCGGGAATCTGCTTTGGAGGGGTGGGACGTTGAGCGAACACGGCGAGCCGATGACGGTGACGATCGACGGGCACGAGATCCAGGTGCCGCATGGGACGACGGTCTTTGATGCGGCGCGCATGGCGGGGGTGACCATTCCGACGCTGTGCCATCAGCAGAACCAGACGCCGGTCGCGGTCTGTCGCATCTGCGTGGTGGATACGGGCGAGCGGGCGTTGCAGGCCGCCTGCATCTTCAAGGCCGAGCCGGGGATGGTGGTCAAGACGGATACCGAACCGATCCAGGCCGTGCGGAAGACGCTCTATGAGCTGATGCTGAGCGACCATCCTTCGCCGTGCCTGCGGCAGCAGCAGACGGGCGACTGCGAGCTGGAGACACAGGCGGCGCATGGCGGGGTGACCTCGACGCGATTTGCCAAACGCGCCGTGCCGGTGCTGGCGGCCGATGATTCCTCGCCGTCGATTCATGTGGATTTTTCCGCCTGCATTCTGTGTGACCGCTGTGTTCGCGGGTGCTCGGAGATTCGCCACAACAACGTGATTGCGCGGCAGGGCAAAGGGTACTTTGCGGCGATCAGCTTTGACGCCAATGAGCCGATGGGGAATTCAAGCTGCGTGAGCTGCGGCGAGTGCATGGTGAGCTGCCCGACGGGCGCGCTGACCAACAAGCGCGTGCTGGGCCAGGGCCGATTGCATCCGGAAGGGACGCCGGGAATTTTTGACGTGGAAACCGAGGAGCTGCTCGCGCTTCCGGTCTTTCGCGGCGTCTCGGGAACCTTTCTGGATTTGAACAAGGGATCGGTGGTCAAGCGCCGATATCGAGCTGGAGAGACGATTGTGCGCGAGGGCGAAAACGGCTCGACGGCGTTTTACATTCTGGAGGGCGAGGCGGAGGTATTTATCCGCGCGCCGCGCGAGCATGTGGCGACGGAGTCGGCTTCGACGGGGCTGTTTACGCGGATGCGTTCGATGCTGATTCCCAAAAGCCGACAGCCGCGCGAGGAGGAACGGGATACGCCGACGCATATTCGGATTGACGCGCCGGTCGACCTGCCGTATGACAATCCGATCGCCGCGCTGCATGAAGGGGATCTCTTTGGCGAGATGACCTGCATGAGCTTCTATCCGCGTTCGGCGACGGTGCGTGCGAAGACCGATTGCGTGATGCTGGAGATGCTGCGCAACGTGCTGGACGTGATGCAGAAGAACAAGACATTCCGCGCGCGGCTGGAGAAGGATTATCGCGCGCGTGCGCTGGGGACGCATCTGCGGAGCGTGCCGATCTTCTCGACGATAGGCGAGGATTTTGTGGAGGTGTTGCGTGACCGGGTGGAGCTGGTGCGCTATGCGCCGGGCGAGGTGATCTGCGAAGAGGGAGCGCCGGCCGATGCGTTCTATCTGGTGCGCATCGGGTTTGTGAAGGTTTCGCAGAAGCTGAATGGCGAGGATATGGTGCTGGCGTATCTGCCGCGCGGCGGATATTTTGGCGAGATGGGCCTGATGGGCGAGGGCGTGCGGACGGCGACGTGCGTGGCGCTGGATCATGTGGAACTGGTGCGGATGGAAGCGCCGGAGTTTCACGCGATGCTGGAGCGATTTCCCGAGGTTCGCCAGCAGATTGAGCTGACGGTGGAGCAGCGGCGGCGCGAGAACCAGTTGCAGCGGACGCGGGCCAGCGCGCGGGAGCAGAATACGCCGCTGGGGCAGTTTCTGGAGCAGGGGCTGATGGATGCGCAGAGCCTGCTGGTGCTGGACCTGACGAAGTGTACGCGCTGCGACCAGTGTGTGAAGGCCTGCGCGAGCGCGCATGACGGCGTGACGCGGCTGCTGCGCGACGGGGTGCGGTTTGAAAACTATCTGGTGGCGACGTCGTGCCGGCAGTGTCGCGATCCGCGCTGCATGATCGGCTGCCCGGTGGGTTCGATCCGCCGGCGCAATTCGCTGGAAGTGATGATCGAGGACTGGTGTGTGGGCTGCGGATTGTGCGCGCAGAACTGCCCGTACGGCAATATCACGGTGCAGGAGTTTGATGCGCGGGGCAACGCCGTGGCGCTGCACGATGTGCAAAGCGACAAGGCGGATGCGAATGTGGGCAAGGTGCGCAAGGCGACAAGCTGCGACCTGTGCCATGAGCTTTCCGAGCCAAGCTGCGTCTATGCGTGTCCGCACGATGCGGCGCATCGCGTGAAGCCGAATGAGTTTTTTGCGCAGGTGCTGGGCGTGGATCTCGACAAGGAGGCCGCGTTTGTGGGCAAGAATCGTTGAGGCCGGGCAGAATGGGTTGCCGGGCCTGGATGGGTTGCCGGGCTTGGATGCGAGGCGGGCAGTGATGTTGCGAGGGTTGATTGTTCGGGGTTTGATTTTGCGAAGCAGGCTTTCTCAAGGCGGAATCGATGCGGATTGACGAGACACATAAGCCGTGGATGATCGGAACGGCGGCCGCGATGGTGGTCGGCGCGGCGGTCTACATTCCGTATGCGTTGGGGACGGCGACGCCGGGCGGAGGCACGCCGATCGGGCTGTTCTTTGGCTCGATTGCGCTGGGGCTGATGCTGTTTGCGGCGCTGCTGAGCGTGCGCAAGCGGTTTCCCATCTGGCGCATCGGGCGGGCCAAGATCTGGTTGCGGGCGCATCTCTGGCTGGGATTTCTGGCGCTTCCGATGGTGCTGTTTCATGCGGCGTTCCACGCGCGGGGCGCGTTGACGGCGGTGCTGATGGGACTGACGGTGGTGGTGGTGGCAAGCGGTGTCTTCGGGGCGTGGTTGCAGCATACTCTGCCCACGCGAATGTTTCGCGAGGTGCCGTTTGAGACGATCTATGACCAGATTCCGGTGATCTGCGGACAGTTGGTGGCTGAGGCGGAGGGCCATGCGGCGGATGTGACGCAGCGGCTGGCTCCGGCGACCGGAGCGGGCGCGACCGTGGTGGATACTCTGATGGACCTGCCGACGATGGAGAACGAGACGGAAGCGTTTGGGCGATTTTTTGCCGATTCCGTGGTGCCGTATCTGCGGCAGAAGGGCGCGCGGGGAAGTCGGTTTGCCAATCGGGATTGGGTGCATGGGCGGTTTGAGGAGCTGCGGCGGGAGTTTTTGCCGGCGGCGTGGGAGCCGCTGACAGCGATTGAGGAGATTTGCGAAGAGAAACGAGAGCTGGATCACCAGAGGGTGCTGCACATGTGGCTGCATGGATGGCTGCTGGTGCATCTGCCTATCTCAGCGGCGCTGGTTCTGTTGGCCATCGTCCATGCGATTGGAGCGCTGCGGTACTGAGCCTATGAGCGTACGCAAGAGAACGACGAAGATTGTTGCCAAGCGGCACGACCTGAACTACTTCAAGCGGATGTCGCCGGTGCGCGCCTGGCAGTGGTGGCTAGCGGCTGCGGCGCTGCTGGCGGCCGGGTTGTGGTTTGGCACGACGACGCTGGTGCGCGGCGGTACGCTGCTCTCGGCCGGGCCGATGTCGACGAGCCATGCGGTCTTTGGCGAGCGCTGCGAGCTGTGCCACGTGCCGGTGGTGGAGGCGACAAGCTGGACGCCGGCGCTGGGCATGCGGCGGCAGGTGCCGGACGCGGCCTGCCTGCGATGCCATCAGGCCGAGCCGCATCACCCGGCAGAGAGCGTGCAGCATCCACGCTGCTCGTCGTGCCATGAGGAGCATGTGGGCGCGATGCATCTGGCGGCGACGAAAGATGCCGGTTGCACGCAGTGCCATGCGCATCTGGAGACGCGAGGCGGAGCGGTGGCGATTGCGCGCGAGGTGAGCAGCTTTGCCGGGAATCATCCGGAGTTTCGGCTGCTGCCGACGGCCGCTCCAAGCGAGCGCGCAGCGGCGACGGCGCTGGTCTTTAACCATGCCGAGCATCTGAAGGCGGGACTGAAGGGTGTGAACGGGCCGGTGACGCTGACCTGCGCAAGCTGCCACACGGCGACCGTGGGCGCCGATGGACGGCAGGGCGACGGCATGCAGCCGGTGAACTTTGACACAAGCTGCCGAAGCTGCCATTCGCTGGAGTTTGACCGGCATGTGACGGGGCAGGCGCCGCACCAGTCGCCGGAAGCGGTGCATGCCTTTGTGGTGGCTTCGCTGACGGAGTTTGCGCGTAGCCATCCGGAGGTGGTGGCGGCGGAGATTCGCGCCTGGCCGCAGCAGAAGCCGCTGCCCGGAATGGCGGCGACCGCGAGTGCCAATGCGGCGCCGCGCAATGCGCAGCAGTGGCTCGAGGGGAGCGTGATGCGCGCCGAGACGATCCTGTGGCGCGAGAAGTGCGGACTCTGCCACAAGAGCGACACCGCGCTGCCGACCGACGGCAGCCTGCCGCACTATCAGACCGTGACGCAGCCGAGGAAGTGGATGACGAACGCGGTCTTCAGCCATCCGGCGCATCGCGCGGTGGCCTGCGCGGATTGCCATACGCAGACGCGGACCGCGACCGGCGAGCACGCCGTGCTGATGCCGACGATTGCGACGTGCCGCAGTTGTCACGATGGGCGCACGAGTCCGCAGGGATCTGCGCTGGCCAATGGCCATGCGGAGAGCGGCTGCTTCCTGTGCCATGTCTATCACGGGCCGGAGACGGCGGCGCTCACGGTGAAGGGATGGCCGCTGGCGCGGCTGGTCCACCCATAACCGGTTTGCGAATCACGGATGCACGAATGACGGATGCACGAATCGCATCGGTCATCGAAGCGTATGCGCCTTGAGCGATTACCGATTGCCGCCGGACGAGCTTGCCATACTCGGCGTATTCGCCCCGTGGAGTGAGCCAGGCGCAATCTCCTGTGGCGGCGCGGGCGGCGCATCGGTGACCGTGTACAGTTTGCCGTTGCGCAGGTACATGCGCGCAAGCTCCGTTGCGTTGAAGGGACGCGCGCCGCGACGACCGAAGACGGCAAGCTGATTGCCGCTTTCGTCCACGGCGCGGTCGCGATCGACGCCCTTTGAGATAGCCAGCGCCGGTCCGCTGCTCTTCCACGTGGCAATCAACTGCGGCGTGGGCCTGGGGCTGAAGCCGTAAAACTCGTGCGTCGATTTGGGAGAGAAAAGCTGGACGATGCGCATGCCGTTTCGCCCGTCGGCGACAAAGGCGAACTGGCTGGAGGAGACCATGCCGATCTTGAGGTCGTTGACGTCGTTGAGCGCGCCGCCTGCGTTGAATGTCTGGTCGAGATGGGAGCGTTCGGGCGACTCGACATCGACGATGGCGATGCCGTGGCTGCCTTGGGAGACGTAGGCGTAGGTGCGCGCGACGTAGATATTGCGCGCGTCGTCGAGCGGCACGGTGAGGCCGACGGGACGCGGCTGGTCCAGATGTGTGAGGTCAAAGACCTTCAGCCCGGCGTGGTCGGTGACAAAGGCGTAGCGGAACTGCACGGCGACGCCGGTGGGGTGGTCGAGGACCGGCGCGCCGATCTCGGAGGTGATCTTCGGGTGGAGCGGATCGGCCAGGTTGACGACCTCCAGGCCGCGATCGCAGAGGATGTAGGCGAAGGTGCCGGCGAGGGTGATGCGGCGCGCGCCGTTGAGCCGTCCGCCGGGGTTGAAGGTGAGCGCTCGCTTGAGGAAGTTGTTGCGCGGATTGCCGTCGAGCAGCGTGCCGACGCCGGTCTTCGGGTCGCCGACGACGATCAGCCCTTCGTATTTATCCGTGACGTAGAGGAAGGCGTAAAGCGGCGCGATGGCCTGCTCTTCATTCTGGGGAAGCTGCTTGCGCAGCGGGTCGAGCGCCAGCGTGGAGGGGGAAGCGACGGCGGTGGCGAAGCGGGTGCGGACGTAGAAGCGCTGCCCGAGCGGCGAGACCGGAGCCGAGCTGACGCGCTGCGAGTTGTCCTTGACATCGACGTTGGCCACGTCAAAGATGCGGAAGCCGCCAGCGCCGACGGCGGCATAGAGATATTCGCCGCGAAGCTGAAGGTCGAGCACGTCGTTGCCGCCGTGCGTGTAGGCGGTGCGGAGCCTGCGGTCGCGCGCCAGGAATCGCCGGTAGTCGTCCGGATAGGCCAGATGCTGGAGGTCGGAGCCGAGGACGGCAGGCGGCTCGGTGCTTTCGGCAATGGGCACGGCGGCAAATCCGCGCGGGCCGTTGGCGACGTAGACATACTTGCCCATGAAGTTGAGGAAGTTGGTGCCCTGGACGAGAAGCTGCGCCATCCATGCGTTGTTGTCTTCGCGGGCGGAGACGTGGCAATCGGTGCAGGTCTTGGTCTCTGTGGCGCGCACGGTGTGGGGAACGTAGGTGCTGAAGGCCTGGCCGCTGAAGCCGGGCGCGGAGATGGTCTGCTGCTGCTGATAGAGCCAGTTGCGGTTGGCGTTCTGCGAGCTGACGACGACGGCGCAGGCGGAGCGAACCGGGGCGACGCGATGGCCGGTGACCGTGCCGTCGATGCCGAGCATATAGACATCGTCGCGCAGGACCATGAAGTTGTAGTTGGTGTAGTTGCGCGTGGTCTGGCCCTCGTAGTGCAGCATGGGCATCTTCTGATTGGCGGTCATCGAGAGATGGCAGCCGAAGCAGGAGGTAGTCCACGAGGAGTGGCAGGAGTAGCAGGTCATGTTCGAGTCGGAGTGGGCGAGGTGCTTCATGTCGACCGGCTTGCCCCAGGTCACGCCGTCCTTCTGGAGGGTTTTGGCCAGGCGGGATTTCTCCGAGTAGTGGGGATTGCCGGGTGTGATGGTGTCGAGTGTCTGGACGACCTCCCACTCCTGGCCGCGCTTGAGGTTGGAGCGCTGATAGAGGCGTCCGTTACGCCAGTAGAAGCGCGCCTCGCCGAAGGGCGTGCGCAGACGGCGCAGGTCGCTGGCTTCACCGCCCGCGCTGGCCGGGCCGGAGGTCTTCAGCGTGGCCCTGGCAAAGATTGTTCCGTGGCAGTCGACGCAGCCGATCTCGACGGCATTGCGGGTTTCACTGTAGAGCTTGCCGTTGCCGTGAACGTCCTGGGTGAAGTGGCAATCGATGCACTGCATCCCTTTTTGCAGGTGGATGTCTTCGAGATGAACGGCCTTGCCGAGCGAGGCACTGGAGTCTGGCAGCAGGTTGCCGTTCTGGTCCAGCAGATGGCCATGGCGGTCGCGTTTGTAGACGGCGCGGAAGACCCATCCGTGGGAGTGGAAGTCGGCAAACTGGGTGTCGTGGAGCGTGGAGTTGATGGAGCCGGGAACGGTTGCCGGCTGGCCGACCTGCTCCAGAAATCCGGGATCGCTCCACTTGCCGCGCGGGGCGGAGCCTTCCGGATTGCGCACCTGCACGTCGTGCATCTGCTGCGGGCCGGGGTTGTGCTGGTGCACTGGATACATGTGGTCGCCGTCGGCTTCGTTGTCCCACCAGGTGTAGCCGTAGTAGGTCGTCTCCATGTTGGTGCCGGGGTGGACGTGGCAGGTCATGCACTGGCTGGAGGGAATGCTGCGGGTGAAGACGTGGCGGAGCGGATGGCCGCTTTCCTGATGGCTGATGGTGGGGTCGCTGGTGATGCTGCGGCCGTTGTTGCCGTACTGCGAGGTCTGTACGCCGTGCACGGGGTCGCGATCGTTGGCGTAGAGGACGTGGCAGGCGGAGCAGCCGGAGGCGCGATAGTCGCCGGGCTGGTCGTCGGTGCCCGGCATCGACAGAATGGGATCGAGCAGACGTGTCTTCTGCAAGCCGAGGAAGACCGGGTCGGTGCGCAGCTCGGTGCCGAGGCCGCGGTCCGAGAGCTTGAGGTCAGGCTGGCCGGGCACTTCGTCCGGGTTGGGAATGCCGATCTCGCTGCGTTTTTCGCCGCCACGCTCAAAGACGCGAAGCATGTTTCCAGGCTGCGAGACCTCCCAGCGCTGGAGCGGGTCAAGATAGGGCAAAATGCCTTTGGTGCGCGTCTCCTCCGGCGTCGGCGGCGGAAATGTGCGTACCCGCGCCGGGTTGCCATGCACGTCATAGGACTCGCCGAAGCGGCCATCCTTGAGCGGGTAAGCGCCGTTGTTGTAAAGCGCAGCCTCCCAGAGCATGGCTCCGGTGGTCATCATGCTGGTCTTGACGTTGCGCGTCTCGGCCGCGTGACAGACGCCACAGGTGAACGGAGCGACGCGCAGGTCGCCGGGATTGGCAAAGCGGACAAAGGCCAGGCTCTCGTGAACCCAGCGGGTGTAGGCGCGCACAGGATGACCGCCGCGCGCGGCATCCTCGGCGAAGCGCGGCGAAATGTGAGCCTTGCGCTCGGCTTCGCGGTAGGCGGCGTTGCGGGTCGTGGAGTCTTGTGTCGCGGCGTTGGCGGTGGCCCCATTGCGGATCGTCGCATCGCCGCCGTGGCAATCCGTGCAACCCAGCATCACCGTCTGCTCCGTGTGCATGTTGGCGTGCTCGATGCCGGTGTGGCAGGTGAGGCATCCGCTGGAAGCGGTGGCGGCCTCGGCTGGCGTTTCTCCGCGGCGCGGATAGTCTGTCGAGGCGCGAGGCGAAGCGAGGACGGGCGGCGCGCTCTGGCGAATGGCGAGGACGGGATCGGGCGCTTGGAGTTCGCGCACGAGCGAGGACAGAATGCCGAGCGAGGCCAGAGCCAGGAGCGCGGCAAGCGAGCGCCGGAGCGCGGGCGTGCGGAGGACGGTTTGAAGGAGCGAGGAATTTAGCCTGGTCACGGTTGCCGCCGGAGCAGGCGTGGGTTCAGGGCGGGCCGTTCGGGTTGGAGGCAGATGGGGAAGCAAACGGGCCGCTCCTGAGCGTGGAATTAGAACTGAAACCGAATGGTACCAAAGACCGAGACGAGTGTTTGCGCGGTATAGATTTCCTGGAATCCGCGACCGGGAGCGAGGACGGCGACGCCGCCGAGAAGAACGATGTTGTCGGAGAGCAAAGGCCGGTAGATGGCGCCAAGGCTGGAGTCGGTGCCGATGGTGCGCTGGATGCCGTTCTGCTGCAGGAGAAAGACCAGCGGCTGGGTGCGCGCAAACTGAAGAAAGTTGACGTTGGCGACGAGCTTGAGGGTCGGGAGCAGCTTCGCATCGAGGCCCGCATTGTAGAGATACAGGCCGGGATTGTTGAAGTTGGACTGGCCTTCATCCTTGCTGGAGCGGAGGTCGGGCAGGAAGCTGTCGGCTGCATTGAGCGCTACGCCGGTGCCGGTGAGCCGTATGCTTTCGCGGTTGAAGAAGGAAAACTCGCCGCCGGCAAAACTCTCGGCATCGACGATGGAGCTGAAGCCGCGCGAGACGCCGTCGCGCGGCTGGTCATCGCCCGAGGCATAGAGGCCGGAGATGCGGAAGCGCAGCCAGTTGTGGTCGCGCGAGAGTTCAAAGGCGGCCAGTTGCGCGTTGATGCTGTTGGGGCGGCCGGCGATCTGGTTGTAGTCATCGGTGCCAAAGGCCTGATAGAAGGCGTGGGTGAGGTTGATGCGCCCGATGTGTCCGTCGCCGGTCCAGCCGAAGTACTCCGAATCGATGCGGTGCGGAATGGGGTTGCCGATGGGCGCGGGACGGACGAGGAATCCGTTGTCGTCGTAATGCACCGAGGCGTTGTCGCGCAGGAAGTGATAGCTGAACTGTGTGGTGTAGCCCTTGGCGAAGAAGTCCTGGATGTAGAGGTTGGCGACGGCCAGATCGCGGCCGCGCCGATGGAAGGTGTTCAGTCCGCTGTTGGTGTTTTTTTCGAGGAAGTCAAAGGCGGCCAGATTCCACTGGAAGCGGTTGGAGCGGAGCGTGCCAAAGAGACGGACGCCGGGCTGCTCATCGGCGAAGATGAAGCCGCGAAAGTCGGAGACAAACTGCTGGATGCCGACGCGCAGGCTCATGAAGTCATAGTTGGGTCCGAAGTCGTGCAGCTTGACCTCGCCGAAGGCCTCCTGCAGGCCGACCCACTCGTCAAAGCGTGTGGTGCCGGGGCGAACGTCGGGGTAGACGACGCCGTTTTCCCGCGCGGCCAGATAGTTGAGATTGGCCGCGGTGGAGACGCGAATGCGCCAGTCGACGGGCCGGAAGGCTGCGGTGTCGCCGTGGAAGAGGTCCAGAGTGGTGAGCAGCGTGGTCGCGGTGAAGAACTGGCCGCCCCGACCGAAGAAACCATATTCGCCGGGTCGCGCGGTGGAGATATCGGAGGGTACGGGAAGGCGTCGGCCGTCGAGCGCCGTGAGGGCGATGCCGGTGAAGTTGAAGAACGTGCGCCCGAAGAGCGGCTTGTCGCCTTTGAGCCGGTTGCGGTTGAAGGGATCGTACCAGTGGCCGAGGACGTAGGGAACTTCCATGTTGGCGTAGCGATGGTAGTCGGGCATCTGCGCGTCCCAGCGGTCGGGCATCGCCTGAAAGACGGCCGAGTCTGGCGCGAGCGGCGGAGCGGCCGGGGCGACCACGGCTCCGTTGGCGTCGGGACGGCGACTGATGGCGAGGAAGCTGCCGCCCTGGCTCAGATCGATGGGCTGGGTCGTATCTCCGGGCTGCTGCGGCAGCGGCGCGGGAAGCGTCTCAGAGCCGGGGCCGGGCAGGCGAATCTGGACGGAAAGCACCTGTCCGGCGTCGATGCGGACGGAACTTTGGCGAAAGGTCAGGCCGCGCGGCGGGGTGAGCAGCAGGGTGTAGCTGCCGGGCGGCAGATGGAGCAGGCGAAAGATGCCGTCACCGGCGGTGCGCGTGCCGGGGTTGTCTTTTGGGCCGGGCCGGCCTGCTGTGTGGGACTGGGCAGATATGCCTGGCGAGCCAGAGCTGCCAGGCTCGCGACGGAGCTGAACGAGAACCTCCGGCACAGGCTGGCCGTAGTCGTTGAGCACCAGTCCCTGGAGCACGCCGTCGGCGTCGGCCGATTGCTGCGGGATGTGTGTGGCGAGAGGCTGGCTGCGCTGGGTCTTGATTCCGGGCTGCGCCGGGGCTTGCGGCTGGGTAGAGGTCTGCTGCCAGGCAAACAGGTAGGTCGAAGCCGCCAGTATCCACACTGCGGCCAATCCGCTTGCGATGCGTTTGCGCATACCTGTCCCTTGGAGCGATTCGGAGTACCGGGTCAGCGTATCGTTCCTGAGCGACCTTCGCAAGTCTTTTTTCCGTTCTGCTAGACTGGAGCGGATTTTCGTCGAGAGCAAGAGGCTGGTTGAATGGCTGAGTCCATGGGCTGGGTCAAGAGACAGAGTCAAGATATACAGAGTCAAGGGGCAGCGAATCGCGGGCCGTGCGCCGGATGCGCGCAAGCGATGGGAATCAACGCAGCAGCGAGGGAGCGCAGGCAATGAGCGAATTGGCGTCCTACGAGAACCGCCTGGAGTTTCTGTACAAGGCGGTCGAAGACACGCAGAACACGATCCGGTTTCTGGACACCAAGGCCGCCTTCAGCGTGACGCTGCTCTCCGGCATGGCCGCGGTTGTGCTGCAATCGAAGCACAGCGGGCAGGGCATTGTGCCGATCGCGGCGCTGAGCCTGTTCATCGCCTTCACGACCTTCACGCTGTTCTTCTGCATGCGCGTGATCTTTCCTGTGTTGAAGCCGCACAGCGACCACTCGCTGCACACCACGCGAACGATCCCGAAGTTTTATGTCGCGCATCACCGGACGCATCACTGGTTGCGCCACACGCTCACCAACGATGCCAAGGATGTGCTGTGCGAGGATCGCGCAAGCTATACATCTTCGCTGATGGGAGCCAATGACAACGATCTGCTGGTGGCCATGTGCGATGAGCTGCTGATGGTTTCGCTGGTGCGGCAGATCAAGGCGGATCGGCTGCGGACGGTGCAGTACGCGCTGGGGGGCGCGATTGTGCTCTTTGCGGTCAACCTGTTTGTGTGATGGGATGTGCGGACGGGATTGCCGGATGGGATGGGCAAAGAAAACGCCGAGGCGTGCGTACCGGCGTGGCGCGAATCTAGTTGGAAACCGCCAGCGCGTGGTCGATCATCTGAATATATTTGCGTGAGCGCCCGGCTTCGTCGGTGTCGGGATTGGCGGCGACCACGGCTTCAAAGTGCTGCCTGGCCGCGGCCAGCAGGCTCAGCGAGTTGTGCTGGTTGAACTCCAGCGTATAGACCAGGCCGAGGCGATAGTTGGCAAAGAGGTCTTTGGGAATATAGGTCAGCGCATGCTGGCAGTCGGCGATGGCCGCGTCATAGCTTTTCTGCATCCACTCCGCGTCGCAGATGCCCAGATAGGCCTGTCCGCGCAGCTCGCGCCAGATGTCGGTCTGCGCGGCGCGGGTTTTGGAGCCGGCGCCGAAGAGATAGCCGGCGAGATAGTAGTTCAGCTTGCCGCCGAAGCCGGAGTCGAAGTTGCTGAGCGCGATGTAGCGGTTGTATTCTCCGATGGCGTCGGCGGGCATGTCGAGCTGGCGCTGGCACTCGGCAAGCCAGAAGTGGGCCTCGGCGTTGTTTGGAGTTTTGGCCACGGCCTGCTGCGCGGCGGTCATGCCGTCCTTGTAGTCGCCCTTGCGGGCAAAGGCCTGCGAGAGCAGATACCATCCCATGCCGTTGTCCGGCTGGCGGTCCGTGACTACGTTGAGCTGCCGCACGGCTTCATCCAGATCGCCCTGGTCGAGCAGCGCGGCGGCATAGCTGGCGCGAGCCTCGATGGAGTCGGGGTCGGCCGCGATCGCCTGCTTGAAGGCGGCAATCGCATCCTGATCCTGATAGAGCGCATTGTCGACGCGCCCCAGATAGACGGCGGCCTGGGAGTATTTGGGCGCAATCGCCAGAGCGGCCTGGAACTTCTCGGCAGCTTTCTTGTAGTTGTCCTGACCGCCTTTCTGGTAGAACTCGATGCCTTTGTCGAGGTCATCGATGGCGGCCTTGGCGGTGTGGCGCACGATGAGGATGCGGATGGACACCGTTGTGTCCTGGCCGGGATAGACCTGCTCCTCGCGCGGACCGTCCGGCTCATAGCCCATGTGCACAGCCTTGATGCTGTGCGCGCCGGGCGCGATGCCGGGCAGGCGCAGCGGCTTGCCTTTGCTGACGATGCCCTGGCTGATGCCATCGACGAAGACCTCGGTGTTGTCCATGTTCGATTCGATGATGAGATTGCCGTACTGCGGCGGCGGCAGTGCGGCGGCGGTGACGTGGGTGGGATTGTAGGCCAGCACCATGTCGGGATCGAAGCTGCCGCGCTCGGAGGTGGGATTCTGGCGGGCCTGCGTCGCCAGCCGCACGTTCGAGTGGACATACTCGGCCAGCTCGTCGGCGGAGACGACGCCGTCGCCGTTCGTGTCCGCCTCGCCCTGCAGGCCCTTGACCACGTAGTAGGTGAAGATGCCGTGCCCGCCGCCCCAGTTGCTGCTTTCAAAGCTTTGCTCGCGGTCGCGGCTGGCGGTGAGGGAAAACAGCGACTTCTGCAGGTCCAGCAGCGTGCTGTTGATGGTGCCGCGATCCGACTGAGGATCGGACTGCGGCGTGATCGCGCCGGAGTGGCAGGCGTCGGTCATCAGCACTTTCCACTTGCCGTGGATGCGTCCGCCGATATCCTTGCCAAGCTGATCCATGGGATACGCGGTCTGCGTGATGTTGTGGATATCGACGTCATAGGCCGCCAGATAGCCGCGTCCGCTGGAGACAAAGCCATGTCCGGCAAAGTAGATGAGGACGCGATCCTCGGGCTTGGTCACCGACGGCAGCCATACCTCCAGCTCGTGCTGGATGTTGGCGACCGTCGCCTGATCGTTAATGAGCTTATGGACGTTTTCGGCGGGGAACTGGCCGCCTTCCGAGCTGATGAGCGTGGTGTAGATCGACTCGGCGTCACGGTCGGGATACTCAAGCTGAGCGCTGGCGGGCAGGTTTTTGTACTTGGAGATGCCGATCACCAGCGCGTAGCTGCGCGGGATGACGACGGGTTTGGTCTGGGATGCCGGTCCGATGGTCTTGATGTCGCGGCTGGCGGAGGTGGGGTTCTGGGCAGGCGGCGGCGGGGTGGTTTGCGCTGCCAGCACCGAGCAGAGCGCCACCAGCATGAAGCAGAGCGCCTGCGGGACAGAGAGCAAGAACGGAATACGTTTCATCGGCAATTCCTGAGGGTTTTGTCCATGTCGTGGAGCCGCTGGCGGCCACGGCGATGGAGTTTTAGTTATGGGCCAGGCGGAAGGTATAGATCACCGGAGCCGTCTTCGCGCCACCGGATTTTACGGTGACCTCGTCCTGTTTGCGCACAATGGTGATATCGCGTGAAGCCGCTCCGGCAATGGGAGCGAGCGGAGCCGGAAGCGGCGCATTGCGCGGCAGCGCGGCAGGACCGGCGCTGATGTCGTTGCATTCGCCGCGCGCGCGGAAGGCGGCATCGTTGCAGCGCGGGCGCAGCGAGCTGGCAGGACCGGGAGAGACAAAGCTGCTGGCGGCCGGCGTGGCCAGCGCGGCCGGCGAAAGCAGGAAGTAAAACACGTCAAAGCCGGGCGGTCCGGTCAGCTCAAACCAGCCATCGGCGGTGGCCGGCACCAGGTAGGTTTTGCCCTCGGCGATGCGGTTGTCATTGCCCGCGGCCACGGATGGAAAGACCGTGCTGAACTGCCCGGAGGAGCCTTGATCCATCATGTACAGAAAGCCGTCGAAGTGGCTGACCAGGCGAAGACGGATGATGTCGCCAGTCTGAAAGACATGGGTGGGCGTCATGGTCTGCGCCGTGCCGTCGGGCAGCTTCTTTTCGACGACGATTTGCAGCGTTTCGGCGGCGGCGGCGGCCGTGGTGGAAGCAACGTTGAGCGGGATTGCCGCGGCATGGGAAGCGGCCAGCAACATCAAAGCGGTGTAAATCAGGGCAATGCAACGGTCGAACATGCAGTCTCCTGGCTCCGAACGCGGTGAAGTCTCTGATTCTACTGCTGGGGAACGGATGAACGTGCGAAATGGATTGCCAAGGCCGCTCGCAGCGAGGGTATCCGGGACGGCGTTGGATTCCTTAGCTAAACATGGTACGCCAGAAAATATAGCTTGACCGCCAGAAATCGTTCGCGTACTGTAGTCGTATTTTCCAAAGGGTTGTTCCTTTCCCGGGGTCACTTGTCTTCATGAATTATTTTGCTTTGCTGCGACCGGCAGCCCGTGCCGGTATGCTGATTGCCTTGGGCTGTTGCCTGCTGCTCACCAGTTGCAGCGGGGGCGGGCATGTGCTTTCCGGCTCCACCAGCACTCCCACCAGCGCGTCGAGCGCGTCGCTCGCGCAGCAGGGGCCTCAACTGGGCTTTTTGTGGTCAAGCGGCGAGCAGAGTCTGCGCCCCATTCTGGGCGTTCCGGGCGCGTCGCAGTTTGGGCCACCGCTGGCTGAGCCGGGCATCTATCTTGCAGCCGCAGCCTCGGCCCAAAGCGGCGAAGCTCTTCTCGAAGACAAATCCGGCGACCTGAGCCTGATGAGCGTTCCCGGTGGAACGCCGATGCCGCTTGGGGGCGTGCATGTCGCGGGCGTGGCCCAGATGGTTTTTTCGCCGCTTGGGCTGAATGCCGCAGTCTTTGTGCCGGGCCAGAGCACGGCGCTTCTGCTGACGGGTCTGGGCGGACCGGCGCAGTCCGTGGGCGTGCAGGCGCTTGGCAGTGGCGCGGCGCTGTCGGCGGTCGCGGTCAGCGATATGGGCGAGGTGGTCGCCGCCAGCGGAGCGGGGCCTGCAACCCTGACTCTGCTGACGGGCAACACGATGCCGTTGACGACGCTCGGAGGCCTGGGCGGGATTGCGTTTCTGCCAGGTGGCAACGACCTGCTGGCGATGGACAGGCAGAATGAGGTGCTGGAGCTGATTCCCGGCAGCGCGTCGGGCGCCGTGCAGCGATTTGCCAGCAACGCGTTTCAAGCGCCGTTTGCCGTGGCGGCTTCCGCGGACGGTCGTCTGGCGGTGGTGGCCAACGGTGGAGATTCGAGCGTGGTGCGTGTGGACCTGACCGATGCGACCGCGCCGATGCGTATAGCCTGCGCGTGCAAGGTGGATCGGCTCACCGCCTTGGCCGGCAATGCGGCCTTTGCGCTCAGCGGTCCCGGGAGCACTGCCGCCTGGATGGTGGATGCCTCGGCACCCACGCCGCGTACGCTGTTTATTCCCGCGATGGTGAAGCCATGAATGCGCGTTTTTTCCAGCTCCGCCGTCTCTTCGTCTTGCTGGCCGCGCTCGCCGCTCCCGGCATGCTGTTTGCGCAGTACACAATCACGAGCACCACGCCGACTTCGTTTCTATCCGGCGTCACCTCCAGCCAGACCCTGCAGGTGAATGGGACCTTGCCGACAACCACCGGCCCGGGCGGATATGACTTCTGCTTCTATACCGGCTATGGAGCCAGCGCGACGCCGATTGCGCCCATTTCGGCCAGCGCAAGCACGGCCGTCCTGACCATTCCCGCCAGCTCCATCAACTCCATTCCTGCCAGCGCCTTTGCCGCGGGATACTTCTTCGCTTCGGTGAACGTGATTGCGATTCCCGCAGGCGGCACTGCGACCTGTTCGTCCAACAGCGCCAGCTCCAATACCTACACGGTGTTGATCGCATACTCCCCAACCGGCGGAGGCGGAGGCAGCGGCGGCAGTGGAGGCAGCGGAGGCAGCGGACCGCTTGCCGTCAACAGCGTGGCTCCCGCGCTGATCTACCAGACCAACCCGGCCATCAATCTTCCCGCGCCGCCGCAAAGTGTGCTGATCAGCGGCTCCGGTTTTGTTGCGCCGACGACGGTCAGCTTTGCCTGGGGATCCGGCAGCGCGAATGCAACCGTGATCTACGAGTCCGCGTCCACGCTTCAGGTACGGCTGCCCGCGATTCCTGCCGGTGTCACGTCCATCACCGCAACGGTCTGCAATACCGGACCGAGCTGCGTCACCAGCCCGGCGGTCACCGTCTCTCCGCTTGTTTCAACCAGCGGAACCGCCAGCGCGACGCCGACTCCCGGCACGGTTGGCTCGCCCTCCCTGCTGGCCGCGTCCATCACCGGCAACTTGCCGATTGGAGCGCCTTCTGGAAATGTCACGATCAATAACAACGGTGTAGCCGTTGGGAACGGCAGGCTACTCCTTGATCCGGCGACTGGCGCTTTTGCCAACGGGGGCAACGGAATCCTCGCCGTCCCTCCAGCCATCACGCCGGTTACCGGGGATGTGAACGGGGACGGAATTCCGGATATCGTCTATGCCGACGGGGTCGGCCAACTACATGTTTTGCTGGGAACCACGCCAGCCGGGAGTTTTCAGTCCGATATCACGCTGAGCAATGCCAGCGGCAGTTGCTACTACCCGAACAGTGTGTTGATGGCCGACTTCAACGGAGATGGCCTGCAAGACATTGCCTACAACTGCTCCGACGTGAATGGCGTAGCCCATGTCATTGTCTCGCTGAGCAACGGCGATGGCAGCTTTCAGAATCCCAACGCACTGACCAATCCGACCGGCACGCAGATGTTTGCCGCCGATATGAACAAGGATGGCAAACTGGATCTGGTTCTTGTCGGCATTTCGACGGGAACGACCACCACCGGGCAATTCTCGGTCTTTACGGGCAATGGGAACGGCACCTTCAACGCCTCCACGGTAACATCAATCCCCGCTCCGTCAGGGGATTCATCGCCTACGTTCCTTGTGGCGGATGTGGATGGCGATGGCTATCCGGACGTCGCTTTCCTGAACTATACCCCCGGCGGAACCACCGGAAGCATCGACATCTATCGCAATCAGAACAATACGGTCTATGGCGTGGCTGGCGGCACCACGAACACCCCCACCTATTCCATTCCGCTCCAGCCCGCGCAGTACAGCTACAACACGCTGGCCTTGACGCAGCTTGTGAACGGGGTGGGCCTGCCATCGTTTGTCCTGAGCTTCATCCAGTCCGGCACGACGCAGCCCTTTGGTGTAGCGACCTTTCTGAATGCAAGCAAGCCCGGCACGATTCTCTTCAACCCCGGCCCAACTTCCACGCTGCCTTCGATTGCGTTTCAGTTCTACACGGGTGACTTCAACGGAGACGGTGTCGCCGATCTCATCTTCTCCGGTCCATGCATGAGCAACTGCAACACTTTAACGCCCGGCTTGAGCCTGAATGTGCTCACTGGAGACGGCAACGGCAACTTCAGCGCGAACTATCCCAATCTCAACATCCTCGGCGGCGTGGTGGGCCAGTTCTTTCTGGCTTCGCTCCAGGGCAATGGCTACACGGATGTACTCACGCTGCCCGCTGGGGAGACGCTGCTCTCGGTCGACAGCTACATCCCCACCGGCAAGGCCAATCTGGCCACCAACTATTTTCCAACCGCCGACGGCGTCAATGCGCTCACGCTGGCTTATCCCGGCGACTACTACTTCACCGGAACCAATCTCCCGCTTACACTTCCCGTCAACGGCTCTCCGGTCACGGTCAATGTGGGCAGTTCGCTGCTCACAGCCCAATATGGTCAGCCTGTCACGCTGACGGCAAACGTCACTTCGGTCATCTCAAGCACTGTGCTCGCCTCGCTCGGCAGCCCGGCCGGAACGGTGAGCTTTTATGATGGCGGCAAGCTGATCGGACAATCCTCCGTCGTGGCGGGGGTGGCGGCGCTCACGCTCAGCAGCCTTACAGCCGGATCGCATGCCATTACCGCCGCGTATGCCGGAAGCACGGCCTACGCTGCCGGAGCCGCGCTCGCTCCTGTGCCTCTCACCGTCACTCCGACTACGCTCACCCTGACCTGGAAACCCACGCCGACTACGCTGATCTATGGCACGGCTCTGACGAACGCGCAACTGAACGCCATCGCCAGCAGCCAGTTTGTGACCACCATTCCAGGCACCTTCAAATACAGCGCCGCAGTAGGCCAGATCCTGACGGCAGGCTCCCATACGCTTCAGGTGACCTTTACCCCCACCGATAATGTGGATTTTGTCACCGTCACCGGAAGCGTGGTGATTCAGGTGAGCCAGGCCACGCCCACGCTCACATGGGCAGCCCCGGCGCCGATTGTGATGGGTACGCCGCTTTCTGCAGCGCAGCTCGACGCGGCGGCCAGCGGACCGCTGGGCGCGGTTCCCGGCCAGTTTACGTATACGCCGGCGCTGGGCGCGATTCTCTCTCCCGGAGCAGCTCAAACGCTATCCGCGAACTTTGTTCCAACCGATACGGTCGACTACACCAGCGGCAGCGCCAGCACCACGCTGACCGTGATTCCACTGGCGATCGCGCAGGTTGCCCCAGCCACCATTGCTCTGGGCGCGCCAGCGACCACGATCACGCTCACCGGTACAGGCTTCCTGCCCAACTCTGTGGCCAGCGCGAATGGAACACCCGTGCCAACCGCCTATCTCTCCGCCACACAGGTGACGGCGACGCTGCCATCGACCCTGCTGCAAACCGCGCAGACGCTCCGGATCACGGTGACCGACCCGAGCCAGTCGGTAACCTCGAATGCAATCTCCGAGCCGATCCAGTCGCCGACGCCGTCGGCCACCTTCAACGGACCCTCCACGGCAGCGCCCGCCGAGCAGCCTTCGCTGACCTTTACGTTGAACGCCGCCTATCCGGTGCCGCTGACCGGCACCGCCACGCTGAACTTTGTCGGGGCCGACGGCGTGGATGATCCGTCGATCCAGTTTGCCAGCGGCGGACGGACTCTCATCTTCACCGTGCCAGCCAACAGCACGGTGACGCCCGTAATCCAGCTTCAAACCGGCACGGTCTCTGGCACCATCACCGTCTCGCTCACGCTCACGGCGGGTGGACAGGATGTGACGCCGTCCAGCATCGTACCGATCAATATCGCAGTGCCGCCCAGCGCTCCAGGTGTTACCAGCGCTACGCTGACCCGCAGCGGCAATACGCTCACCGTCAACATTATCGGCTATTCCAACTCGCGCGATATGACCTCTGCGACCTTCGACTTCACGGCGGCCAGCGGCGACTCGCTGGCGGAGAGCGAATTGATCATACCGGCCGTTTCGCTTTTCAAAGGCTGGTACTCGACTCCGACATCGCAGCAGTATGGGTCAGAGTTCCAATACTCCCAGCAGTTCCAGCTCAGCCAGAGCGCGTCCACCGTCGGCTCTGTGACTATCACCTTAACCAACTCGACCGGGACGTCGGTCCAGATCACCGCGAAATAAACCTCATCCCGGGAGTGGATGACCAGAGAGGCACGTCATGCTTCGAGCATTGTTCCGAAAACCCCTGCAACCAGGACTGATCTGCGCGCTCTCTGCGCTGCTGGTCGCCCAGCCGGTTTTTGGCTGGAGCGGGACCGAAGGCGGGAGCGTGTCTGGAAGCGGCAGCCGTACTGAGATATGGAGCAGCTCCGTTGACGGGATCCAACCCGGCGATGCTCTGGCAGCCGTCGCCGCAGATGGCGCCGCCGTCGAAGGCGCGTCCCTGCAGATCGATATTCTGGACGGCGAAGGCGCGCTCAACAACATTCGCGCGCGCACGGCTCGCGAGCCGATTGTGCAGGTGACGGACAGGAATCACAAGCCGGTCGCCGGCGCTCTGGTGATCTTTGCCATCCAGCCCGGAAGCAAATCCGGAGCGCTGCAGCGAGCGGCAAGCGCAAGTTTCCACGGAGCCAAAACACTTCGCGTCCAAACCGATGCCAATGGACGAGCGACGGCTCACGGATTGACGCCCAACGGAGAGGCGGGCAGCTTTGCCATTCAGGTCACGGCCATCGCGGGCGGCATGACGACAACGGCCATCATTCACGAGCAGAATGTCGTCGGCCCAGCCTCAACCAGCTCTGCAAGCCATGGATTTTTCCATGGGATTTTAGGGCCGCATACCAATCTCTTCACCTGGATTGCAGCCGGCACCGTGGCGGCTGCGACGACGGTGGTAACGGTAGTCGTCCTGAACGGCAAGAGTTCCACCAACATTTCAACCGGAGCGGGAACCGTTGGCAAGCCCTGAAGCCGGGTTTTGAGGCCAAGTCCCGACGCCAGCCCGCACAGCAGCGCAGTCCTATGCGTTCTCTCCCATGCCTACGCGGTTTCGACGACCGAAGCTCCCTGCCCTGCCTGGGGCGCGAGGCTGAGAGGCGAGGCTGACCCGGGATTGCGGCGTGGTTCGACGCGCAACTCGTCCGCGACCCGCTCCAGCAGGCCCACCCAGTTGCCCGGCGCAGGCTGGCGAAAGAGTCGCAGCGTCGGGTACCAGGGCGTGGTCAGGATCGTCTGCATCCAGCGCCAGTCCGACTGCCAGGGCAGCAGCAGCCAGCAGGGCTTGCCCAGCGATCCCGCCAGATGAGCGATCACCGTGTCCGTGGTCAGCACAAGATCCAGAGCGGCGACTACGGCTGCGGTGTCGGCCAGATCGCGGTCGGCGGAGCAGGCGTCAATGAGAGGAAAAGGCGAGGCGGAAGGCAGTGCGTGCCGTGATTCCCATTTCGGGAATTCCCGTTTTGGGAATTCCCGAAATGGGAATTCTGTGCCGGTCGCGACATGCTCGCCTCGGGTGCCGCTGCCGCTTGAAAGCCGCGCTAAAGTCTCTGGAATCTGCTCGGAAGCCGGACCTTTTTGCAGCGAATACCACCGATCTTCAGGAAACCGGGCCAGCAAGGGCAGCAGCGTTTCCAGACGCGTCGAGCGATCGCGGTCCGCGGCATAGCGCGGATTGCCCGCCCAGCAGAGTCCGATGGCGCGCGGGCCAGGCTGCGTTTCCGTCACGGTCTGGCCGCTCCGGGCTGTCTGGGGAAACCGTTCGTCGAGCAAGACCTGTGCAACCGCCAGCCGAAGCGGCGGCGGAATGCTGTCGAGCGTGGTGGCAAAGCGAAGCGGCAGGCTGAGCAGAGGCGTATGCAGGTCAAAGGCGGGAATCGAGTCGCCCGAGGCGATGCATACGCCGCCAAGCGAGCGAATCCAGGGATCGAGCAGGCGCACCAGTGGCGGCTGCACCTCGACAATGAGCTGCGCGCCGCCTGCGGCCACGAGCGGCAGATAACGCGCAAACTGGAGGGTATCGCCAAGTCCCTGCTCAAAGTAGACAAAGAGGCGGTTGCGCGCGGCGGTGAACGCTTCGCCACACCATCGCGGTTGGGCAAAGCGACGCGGGCGCGGGTGGACATCGCGAAAGTCAAGCCGAGCCTCGTAGTTGACCCAGCCATTGGCAAAGTCTCCGGCGCGCAACTGCGAGAGTGCCAGGTTATATCGCGCCCCGGGGTGCAGCCGATCCCGAGCGACGGACCGGGCATGGGCGGCGACGGCTTCCTCGATGCGCCCCACGCGCAGCAGCGCATTGCCGGCGTTGGAGTCGGCGGTTTTGTGTCCCCGCGCGGCAGCTCGGGCAAAGGCATCCAGCGCCGAGTCCAGATAGGCGGCATCGCCCGAATCGCTGTGGCGGGCCAGCGCCAGAATCCCCTGCGCGTTGGCCACCTCCGGATGCTCGGCTGCGCCCGCTGCTGCCTGAGTCAGCCAGGCCTCCGCGCGGGCAAACCGCTCTTCTGCCGAAGAGCCTTCCAGCTCCAGATAGCTCATTGCGATCTGCACGTCCGTGCAGGCCGGGTCAACGGCCAGCGCACGGCTGTAGCAGGCTCGCGCTTCGTCAAAGCGCTTGCGCTGGCGCAGCAGATTGCCAAAGTTCAGCAGCGCCGAGAGCAGATCCGGGTTGGCCGCAAGCGCCTGCTGAAAGCAGGGAACCGCCAGATAGTCGCGCCCGTCCGCCGCCAGGCAGACGGCCAGATTGCCCCACCCGGGAGCAAAGTCGGGACGCAGCCGGATCGCCTGTTCATAGTGGGCAATGGCCTCGGCGTAGCGGCTCAGCTTGGCCGCGCAGTAGCCGGCGGCAAAGTGCGACTCGGCATGGGCGGGCATGTGTTCGAGCGCAGCCAGAAAGCAGCGGAGCGCCGGCTCGAAGGCTTCCTCCAAGGCAAGCGCGGCACCAAACCCGTGCAAGGCCGCCGGAGAACCGGGTCGCAGCGCCAGAGCGCGTCGAAAACAGGCGGCGGCAGCCGGCGCGCGGCGCGCAGCCAGCAGCAGGTCGCCCAGCCCCGTGAGCGCGGGCAGAAACTGCGCAGCCTCCGTCACCGGCAACGCCAGCGAGCGCAGATAGGCCGCCTGCGCATCCTGCATCTGGCCGGCGGCGTGCAGCAGCGAACCGTAACAGGCCCAGGCCACGGCAGAGTGGCAATCCAGCTCCAGCGCGGCCTGAGCCAGACGCAGCGCCTGCGGAAGCTGGTTGCCGCGGCGGGCGATGAGCGAGAGTCCAAGCAGGGCGGAGACGCGCGTCGGGGTCTCGGCGGCATCGAGCGCGGCCCGATAGTCGAGCGCTGCCAGGCGCAGCCGACCGGCGGCAAGATGGGCGTGTGCCGCGGCCAGCGGGAGAGATTCCGGCGCCGGGCGCGCGGAGGCGGGATTGGGCGCGACGTTGGCGGCGGCAGACATGGCTGCTTCCATTGTGCCGGGCAGCAGGAAGCGAAGCGCCGGGTGCGCGCGAAGAAAAGCGCGCCGGTTTCAGAATGAATCAGTCGCGCGGGTCCGATTCCGAATACGTCGGTTCCGAATACGCCGGTTCCGAATACGTCGGTTCCGTAAGCGGTGCTTCCGGAACCGGCTTTCCGGGCAGTGTGGATGGCGGAGCCAGTTCGGCGCGCAGCCGCGCCATCGTATTCAGATAGAAGGCCAGGTTGTGGATGGAGCCGAGCGTGCCGCCCAGCGGTTCGCCGGTCTGCATCAGATGGCGCAGATAGGCGCGGGAGTAGCGCTGGCAGGTGGGGCAGTCGCACTCCGGGTCCGGCGGCTGTGTGTCGTCGGCAAAGCGGCGATTCTTGATATTCATCCGGCCCTCGCCGGTGAAGAGCAGGCCATGCCGGGCGGCGCGCGTGGGAATCACGCAGTCCATCATGTCCACGCCCATGCGCGCATATTCGACGATCTCGTCCGGGTAGCCGACGCCCATCACGTAGCGCGGTTTGTCGGCCGGGAGCAGCGGCAGCGTCTCGGCGATTACCTGGCGCGTCAGTTCGCGCGGCTCGCCTACGCTTAGGCCGCCAATCGCATAACCGTCAAAGTTCATCTCGACCAGCCGCTCAGCCGATTCGCGGCGCAGAGCAGGGTACATGCCGCCCTGCACGATGCCAAAGAGCGACTGCGTCTGGCCCTCCAGCGCACAACCCGGTCCGCCCCAGGGAACGCGATGGGCGTGGGCGCGAAAGTGGGCAAGCGAACGCGCAGCCCACAGATGCGTCACGCGCAGGGATTCGCGCGCGCGGTCTTCGGTGGCGGGGTACTCGGTGCACTCGTCAAAGGCCATGCAGATATCGGCGCCCAGGGCGATCTGCACGTCGATCGAGTGCTCCGGCGTGAAGAGATGGCTCGATCCGTCGAGATGCGAGCGAAAGCGGACTCCCTCGTCGGTGAGCTTGCGCAGGCCGGCAAGCGAAAAGACCTGAAAGCCGCCGGAGTCGGTGAGCATGGAGCGCGGCCAGGAGATGAAGCGATGCAGCCCGCCGAGCGAGCGGATCAGCTCATGGCCGGGTCGCAGATACAGGTGATAGGTGTTGCCCAGGATGATCTCCGCGCCCAGCGCCTCGAGCGTCTCCTGCGGCACGGCCTTGACCGTGCCCTGCGTGCCGACGGGCATGAAGACAGGCGTTTCGACGGTGCGATGCGGCAGGTGAATGCGCGCCCGGCGCGCGCCGGAGGTGTGCGTGGAAAGCAGTTCAAAACGAAGAGGCACAATGTGATTTTAGCGGGTGGCTGTGGGAACTACCACTGCATCTGCATCCGGGAGCAAAGGGATGTTTTTCTATGTGCAGGAATCTTCTATTCGCCGCTCTCGGCCACTTGCCGAAGGGCCAGAAAGGCTTCTTTCAGCGTTTGGCTTACTGCGGAATCGGGTTCATCGAGCACGAGTTGTTGATAGGCATTCAGGTAGCTGACTCTCGCGCGATGAAAGAGATGCAAAAAGTGTCGGAGGAAGCCGATGCAGTCGAGAATTGCAATCTCTGTTCCGCCAGTCTCCTCATAAAATCTTGCAGCATATTCGGCGACAGAAGGATCCATGGTATCGGTGGTTACGAACAAATAGTTGTGGATTCGCTTTGCGGCTTTTGCAATCTTCGTCACTGCGGCGTCAATGTCCTCGCGGGTAACGCGTTTCATTTTCATCTCATAAGCAGTGACAACAGCATCGTCACCCACGATGCAGATTTCCACGTCTCCGAGCGCGCCTGTTTGAAGGTCTGCGGCATTGTGTGCGTTGAGCGGCAAGGTCCGTTCAGCCAGGTAAGGTCCGGCAACCTGATACGCGGCAGCGACCACAAGCACAGGCAGACGGCTCGCATTCCGGCAGGCCAAGTGTTGACCGATCAGAACGACGATAGCCTCGGTCGATAAGGGCAAAGCGTCCTGCGCGTGTTTGAGCGCATCGATCAGAGACGCCATTCTCGCAAGTTTTTCATCTCGCAATACCAGTAATATCCGAACCGTTTCTACAAGGAGTCGGTCTGCCCGGACACGGTTTTTGGCGACGTCTTCGAGGAGTTGCAACGTCTTTTGGTAGAGATCCCGAGGCCTTCCAACCAACTCGATATTCGTCGTCAGCGGATGATTGATGTTACGAAGAACCGGTGTCAGGAACGCAGTCGTCGGGTTTACGGGTAGACGATGCTGGTGGATGAAAGCGGTGATGTATCGTTCGTCGTAAGTGCGCCCCGAAAAGCAGCCTCTCCCACCAATCTCGGTATAGGGTTTACGCAGATCCACGCCTGGCATGTCGAGCTTTGCGAGCAGGCACGACATCAGCAGTCGCACCCCGGCACGGTTGCTCATACAACGACAGACATAGTCCACGCGCTCACCGATGGCAGGGTCGTCCACAACACTTTGCGTGAGTGTCGAAGCAGCTTCTTCGTACGCTTTGTGTAGAATCTGCTCTGGCGTCATCCGAAAAGGTTCTCTGGATATTCAGGCTGAAAGTTTGTCCACAGAACCTCTTGCCTTGATCCCTTGGTCGAGTGGATGGTCTTGTCTGCGCCCGCTGTCCTGATCCAGCGATCCTGCGGGAACAGTTCCTCCATCAGCGGGTGGTTATAGCCCGATACGGCGACTTTCCCTTGACAGCGATTCGCAGCCGAGGCGAACTCGCGGTGCTGGTTCTCATCCATCTCGAAGCCATATGCCTTTGCGTCTCCGCGAGTCGCGTGGAGATAGGGCGGGTCGCAGTAGAAGAGCGTTGTCGGGCTGTCATAGAGGCGCAGGACCTCAATCGCCGGGCGATTCTCTATCTGCACGCGAATCAGCCGCTGGGCAATCTCATCGAGAGCGGCAACCCCGCCGAGCCAGCGCGAGACGACGCCGGACATTCCAGCCCGGCTTGTGTCCTTGCAGTTAGCCCATCGGCCAATTGACGCGGTTTGCGCAAGTCCTGTGCGCGTCTGTCGCGCCTTGATGTAGAAGCGTCGAGCGCGCTCGACGGGGTCGACCTCAGAAGAATCATAGATGGCGAAAAAATATTCTTCGCGGGAAAAGGGTGTCAGGCTGATGGCGCGGACCAGCCGTTCGGTCTGGTCGCGCAGCACACGAAAAAAGTTCACAACCTCGCCATCGATGTCGTTGTAGGTTTCAATCGGAGCGGGTTCGCGGTTGAGCAGAACCGCCCCGGAGCCGGCAAAGGGTTCGCAGTAATGATGGCATTTGGGCAAAAGCGGAAGCAGCCAGTCGAGATGAGAAAACTTTCCGCCGTACCAGCCAAAGACAATTCGGCGCTGCTTCCTGGGTCGGGATTCGAAGCGAAGCGCCGAAACACCCGAAGGTTTTTCGTCGAGGTAGATCGTGGAAGCGGAACGTCCAGGCGCTTGATCGAGATTTTCCGCAGGCTGCATGAGTGAAATTATTTTATCCTGAGCGGCAGATCGGCCAGGAAGCAGCAGGTTGCTGGCGGGTCGCTTGTGCGGGGCTCATCGATTCCAATGATGGGTCGAAGTTGCTGGTCGGATACGGCGACTTTTTGCCCTGTGCGCGATTTTTGCTCGGAGGGGTGAGATTGAATCGTCAAGCAGAGCCGTATCCCATCCGGAGGTAGCGCTGGAAGCGTAGCAGGGGTTGCGCGCCTCGGCCTTTTGCGCCCAGCTCAGGCGGCAGGGTGATCATGCAGACATTCGACAGCCTTGCCGCCGAGCTTTGCTGTAGCCTGTGCCTGCGCATCGCCATGCCATAATGAAGTCATCCTCGCAAAGGACGATGAACATGGCTAAGACCGCTGTCGCACGCCCGGAGATGGACGCGCGCAAAAGCAGTAGCTACATGCCCACTCTCGACGGCTGACGCGCCATCTCGATTCTGTTTGTGATGATGCATCACGATTTTCTCCATCGAGTAGGGGCCATCATACGGGCTGGTTCAATGAGCATGGCAACGTCGGCGTCGATGTTTTCTTCGCCATCAGCGGCATTCTTATCTGCTCTCGACTGCTGGCCGAGGAGCAGCGCTTCGGCTCCATCAGTCTCCCGCATTTTTACATTCGCCGAGCCTTTCGCATCCTGCCGCCTGCGATTCTCTATCTGTGTGTTCTGGCGTTGCTTTCCGCGCTATCCATCATTCCCCATGTCGGCATGGACTGGTTCGGCGCGCTCTTCTTTTTCGTAACTATACGCGACTGCTTGGAACGCATCTCGTGTCTGGCGGATGGTTTACTGGTCATTTCTGGTCCCTGTCCGTGGAGGAGCATTTCTATCTTCTGCTTCCCGCGATTCTCGTGTTGACGCGCAGAAAGCATCGCCTCAAAGTGCTGAGCGCACTCATCGTTCTGGTTGCGATCTCACTTGCGGTGCAACTGAGGCATCGTTCCTGGCCGTTGATCCAGTTTCATTCGGACGTTCGACTTGATTCTCTTTTCATCCCGGCCATAATCGCCGTCTTCATCCAGCGTGAGGCCATCCGCGCGTGGTTTCAGCGGGTCGGCCGCTTCTGGCCGGTGATTCTCGCTGTGCTCTTCGTCCTCATTACGTGGACGCCGGAAAACTTCGGTCAAATTTTCGGTCTGGCACTGCTGATGCCAATTCTTGTGCTGGGCACCGTACTCAATCCGCAATCGATGCTTGGCCGATTTCTGGAACTGCCACCGCTGCGCTTCGTCGGTCGAATCTCCTACAGCCTTTATCTCTGGCAGCAGTTGTTCTTTGTCGGTCATTTCCATCCAGAGGCGGCGACGCTCGGCTGGCTCCAGCGTTTGCCGCTCGACTATCTCGCTGCCTTTGCCTGCGCGCTTGGCAGTTACTATCTGCTGGAGAAGCCGGCGATGCACTACGGTCACAAGCTTGCCAGCCGAGTCCTTCGCTGAAGCATCTTCGCTCCCAGTGTTTCCGGCCAAAACACTGGGCATATGGCGTTTTTTGAATGAAAAGCCACACGAACCGCCGCCTGACTGTACGGCCAGCCCAACGGGGAAGTGCGGTTGCGCTTCATCCCCTTGCGGCGCGAATCAGGCGTTTGATCCGGTCCTTCAGAGCAGTACGCATTCGCGCATAGCGGCGGATGATCGGAGTAAGCCCCATCTTCGAAGCGAAGATGGCCAAGGAAAGACCATAACCGTCACCAAGTTCGCGAAGAATTCTTGTATAGTTCACCCGATCTTCTTCGCTGAAACGCGGCGAATCCAGTGCATCGGCGAAACCGCGCGCCTTCCTCTTCATATTTCGGCGCAAAATGGCTGTATCCCATCCGCGCTGTTCATATGCGGGAAGGAGTACATCGCGGAAGATGATCGTGTTTGTCTGAACTTCCATCACCTTTCGAGAGGCGCGGATACCACCTGGGTCATCCCACTGTCGATAATTCGACAGTGTTTGCTGGGAATACACATTGCCCCACCCTTTCAGCGCCATTTGCACGGCAAGATACCAATCCTCGGACGCTGTCCACGTCGGGTGGTCCAAGTAGAAATTTGCCTGCCTCAGCGCTTCCGATCGAAAGAGCAGACAATTCGCCGCAGTCCGCAGTCCATTGTGGTTGCTCCGCAGCGCCTGTTCGGAAGATTCAAAAGTTGAGCTTCGATTCAGTTGTCTATGTCGAGCACGTTGTCCAGCGCCGTCAATCTCCCAGACATTGCAGTGCGCATAGCCTGCCCGGGGGTATTGCGACATCAGACGTACCAGTTCCTCAACGTATCCAGGTTCCAGACGATCATCGGAATCCAGCCTGACAACATACTCCGTCTTCGGCTGGGCAAGAGCAAAACTCAGATTGCGCGCCGGTCCAATGTTTTCCGCGTGTCGATGGTAGAAAATCTGAGGGTGCTGCTTGCGGATCGCTTCCATCACGGCAGGTGTATCGTCCGTGCTGCAATCATCCACGACCCATATCTCATCCACGGGAAATGTTTGCGATAACGCTGATTCGATAGCACCTTCAAGATATTGCGCCTGATTGTAGGTACCGATGCACACGGCAACGGTTGGCGTCTCTGCGGGTGTCCTGGTTTCGTCCATGGCCGCCTTGTCCTTTATTTGTCGAAATGGATCTTCATTGGCAAGCGTTGCGTCTGCGTTCCCAGCGAAACCGAAGACCACTCTGTCGGACTGTGGGAACCGGCTGTCGATATGCCAGGAATACCTTGCTCGCCGGAGTAGCCCAGAGGTGAGGTTCTGTTGTCGCTGCGCTGGCCACAGAGTATCACTTCGCGTCGGCGTACAGGATGAAGATGGCCAGGCAGCGCGTTGCGTCGACTCGCGCTCCGCGCTCCTGGCCATTCCGCCTCTTTCAGGCCGTCTCGCTCAGGCCGCCTTAGGCCACCAGCGCGCGAATCCTCTGCTCAATCATGTGGCAGGGGACAAAGATCGGTTTCTCGGTACACTGCATGCGCAGGGTGCTGGTCTCCGGGTCATAGGTCCAGTTGAAGTCCATCCCCTGATAGTGGGTCGTGCCTGTGTCTCCGCTCAGGTCAAGGCCCTGCGCCTTGGCCGCGGTCAGCAGCGAGGCATATTTCTCAGGGTTCAGGTTGTCGATCGTGATCTCCGGACATCCGCTCATGGTTTTTTCCTCCACAAAGACATTAGCAAAACAGTGAATAATTCCCTGCACCATTGCATGGAGCAGCCGCGACCTTTGGTCGCCATGGACTTTTGCTGCGCTCCCGATGGTCGCGGGGGTGGGGTGGTGAAGGTTGTCGGCAAAGAGCGGATTCCCTGCACCATTGCATGGAGCAGCCGCGTGCATGGAGCAGCCGCGACCTTTGGTCGCCACGGACTTTTGCTGCGCTCCCGATGGTCGCGGGGTGGGGTGGTGAAGGTTGGCACGAAGAGCGAATTCCCTGCGGAATGGCAATAAAAGGGCAACGACAAAGGCAACGGCAGCGCCCGAGTCAACGAGCGCTGCCGCTGGAGGTGCAAAGGCTTGCCGGTTACAGTTCCTTGACGCCCTCGACAAAGGCACGCAGCTTGCGGCTGCGCGAGGGGTGGCGGAGCTTGCGCAGCGCCTTGGCCTCGATCTGCCGGATGCGCTCGCGCGTTACCTGGAAGCTTTGGCCCACCTCTTCCAGCGTGTGCTCGGAGCCGTCTTCCAGCCCAAAGCGCAGCTTGATCACGCGCTCCTCGCGCGGGGTCAGCGTGCGCAGCACCTGCGAGGTGTACTCCTTCAGGTTCACGCCGATGACGGCCTCGGACGGCGAGACGGCCTGCCGGTCTTCGATGAAGTCGCCGAGGTGCGAATCTTCCTCTTCGCCAATCGGCGTTTCGAGCGAGATCGGCTCCTGCGCGATTTTGAGCACCTTGCGCACCTTGGCTACGGGAATGTCCATGCGGCGGGCAATCTCTTCGCTCGAAGGCTCGCGGCCCAGCTCCTGCACAAGCTGACGGCTGGTGCGGATCAGCTTGTTGATCGTCTCGATCATGTGCACCGGAATGCGGATGGTGCGCGCCTGGTCGGCAATCGCGCGCGTAATCGCCTGGCGAATCCACCACGTGGCGTAGGTGGAGAACTTGTAGCCGCGGCGATACTCGAACTTGTCCACAGCTTTCATCAGGCCGATGTTGCCCTCCTGAATCAGATCGAGGAACTGGAGTCCGCGGTTGGTGTACTTCTTGGCGATGGAGACGACCAGGCGCAGGTTGGCCTCGATCAGCTCGCGCTTGGCTTTTTCCGCGTCCATGTCGCCCTGGATCATCTCGCGCTGGGTGCGGCGCATCTCGCCGAGCGTCGCGCCGGCTTCCAGCTCCAGGCGATCCAGGTCGCTGCGGCAGTTCTTTTGCTGGCGACGATACTCCTTGCGCAGCTCCTCGCTCTTCGATGCATCGTGCTTCTGGTCGATGCTCTTGATCTGACGCTCCAGCGAGCGCATGATCTCGACGGTCTTGTTCACCTTGTCCAGCAGGCGTTTGCGCTCCTGCGGGGTGTACTTCAGCTCACGCACAATGCGCGAAGCCAGCACATTTTCGCGCGCAATCGTCCAGCGGGTTTTGCGCGCTTCCTTGGCTTTGGTCTTCACGTTGAGCGTGGGCAGCTTTTCCTCAAGCTGCGCCACTTTTTTCAAGTGACGCGTCAGCGCATCCACGCGGCTGACCGTGGCCTTCACGCGCGACTGCACAATCTCCTCGGTCAGCTCTTCCTCGTCAAAGGTGACCACTTCCTTCACGTTGCGCACGCCGCGCTTCAGGTCTTCGCCCAAAGCGACGATCTCGCGGATGACCACCGGCGAGCGCGAAAGCGACTTCATCACGCGCATCTGGCCGCGCTCGATGCGCCGGGCAATCTCCACCTCGCCCTCGCGCGTCAGCAGCGGCACCGTGCCCATCTCGCGCAGATACATGCGCACCGGGTCGTTGGTCTTTTCCATCGCACCCGGCGTCAGGTCCAGCTCCACGTCTTCGCCGTCTTCCAGGTCAAAGTCCTTGTCGCCGCCAAACTTGGGTCCGTCGAGCAGGTCAATGCCCTGCGTGCCGATCGTGGTGATCAGATCGTCGAGGTCGTCGGCGTTGTGCATGTCCTCGGGAAGCATGTCGTTGACGTCATTGAAGGTCAGGTATCCCTTTTCCTTGCCTGCGTCGATCAAACTGCTGATTTCGTCTTCGAATTTGTCGTCGATTGCCAAAGCGCTCACGTCTCCTGCGCGTTAAAATTCCTGAACGTTCCGCTGCCGGTCGTGCTTGTCCCGGTCGATCTTCTTGCGCAATTAGATGCGCATCGAACGCGGAAAAGCCGTATCCGGACACCGCGAAAGCGATGTCGGGTTTCTTTGCCTGGGTCAGGATCGTTCGCGCAAGTGGCCTTGTGTGGCCTGCCCTGGAGCCTCAGCTCATCATGGTGGGCGGTCGGACGCACGTCCTTCAGTTACTTAGACTACCACAAGACGCGAAAAGATACAGGATTCCAACCCTTCCCGTCAAGGTTTTTTACATTTGGCATTGCATGCAGCAGCCGCGCGGCTTTGGCCGCGCCTCGCGGCGGGTGCGGCGCTCCCGCTGGTCGCGTGGGGGATGGGTGGAGGACGCCGGGGGAGCAAAAGCAGATTCCCTTCGGGAATGACAACCAGAAGGGCAAGGGCAAGGGCAAGGGCAAAGGCAAAGGCAAGAGCAAAGGCAAGGGCAAGGGCAAAGGCAAGAGCAAAGGCAAGAGCAAGGGCAAAGGCAAGGGCAAAGGCAAGGGCAAAGGCAAGAGCAAAGGCAAGAGCAAAGGCAAGAGCAAAGGCAAGGGCAGATTCCCTTCGGGAAGGACAACCGAGGGAGTGCGAAGGCTGGGGCGAGTCGCGCTCGCGGTCAGGCGTGCATCTGCTGGATGGCGCGGTCGATCTGCATCTTTTTCTGGCTGAGCGTGGCCACCTCGGCCCAGTCGCCGCGCAGTTCGGCGGCGCGGATGGAGGTTCGCAGTTCGCGTTGATCGTGTTCCAGGCGAGCCAGCGCGAGGCCGTGCAGCGCGTCCTCGACGGCCGAGGGTTCCGGCGCTTCGGACTCTTGTAGCAGCGCCTGAGCCAGCAGTGCGCGCTGGGCCGGATCGTCCACAACCGCGATGGGATCGGCCGCGGGATCGGCGGCCAGAGCTGCGGCCAGCGCCTGCAACGCGGCAAAGCTGCCCAGCGGCTGGAACCACTCCGGATGCGCCGCCAGCGACTGGGCGGCAAGCTGCCAGCACGGGCCGTGTGAGGCCAGCGCGCGGAGCAGCGTTCGCTCCACTTCCGTCAGGCCGGAGCTGCGCGTGGGCACGCTTTCTCGTCGCGTGAGCGCGGCCTGCCGCAGCTCTTCGCGCAGCACGGCCGAGTCGATGCCGAGCTTCTGCGCGGCGTCCAGGGCAAACTGGTCGCGTTCAATTTTGTGGCGTATCCGCCGGATATGTGGCAGCAGAAAGTTCATCGCCTTGATCTTCTGCTCAGGTGAAGCGCCGGGAAACTGCTGGCGCGCGCGCTCGATGAGATAGTCGCTCTGGCGGCGCGCGGCGCGGATGGCGGCGGCGTAGGCTTCGACGCCGCGCTCGCGGATGAAGCGGTCGGGGTCGAGTCCGCCGTCGAGCGTGACGATCTTGATCGCGAAGCCCTCTTCGGTCAGCAGCGCGATCGATTTCTCTGCCGCGTTGGCTCCGGCTGCGTCCGGGTCAAAGTTGACGACGACGTTGGTGGTGTGGCGCTTGAGCAGAGCCACCTGATGCTCTGTGAAGGCCGTGCCGCTGGTGGCGATCACCGGCTGGATGCCGCGCATGAAGACCGAGATGCAGTCCATCTGCCCCTCGACCAGCAGCGCAAACTCCATCTGCCGCATGGCGGTCTTCGCCTTGTCGAGGTTAAAGAGCACCTGCCCTTTGGAGTAGAGCGCAGTCTCGGGCGAGTTCAGATATTTGGGGCCGGCCTTGTCGCCCGTGGCCAGCGTGCGGGCGGTGAAGGCGATGATGCGTCCGCTTTCGTTGGCGATGGGAAAGGTGACGCGGTTGCGGAAGCGGTCATACATCCGCCCGGCCACCACATTGCCCGCGTTGTCCTCCTGATCCTTGGCGCTGAACAGACCGGAGGCCCGCAGCGTGGCTTCGTCAGCCAGAGTGCCCAGGTGGTCGCGCAGCCCGTTGAAGTTGTCTGGGGCAAAGCCGATGCGGAAGGTCTGGATCGCCTCGGCCGTTACGCCTCGGCCCGCCAGATAGGCGCGCGCCGCAGCTCCTGCGGGAGCCGCAAGCTGCTGCTGAAACCACGCTGTCGCCGCCTCGTGCAGATCGAGCAGGCGGCGGCGCAGCGCGGCCTCGGCGGCTTCTTCGGGCGAGTTGAACTCGCGCTTGGGCAGCGGAATGCCGCACTTCTGCGCGACGATGCGCACCGCTTCGGGAAAGCCCACGTTTTCCATGCGCGCAACGAAGCTGAAGACATCGCCGGAGACGCCGCAGCCGAAGCAGTGAAAGAACTGCCGCGTGGCATGCACGGAAAACGACGGCGATTTTTCCTTGTGAAACGGGCACAGGCCGGAGTAGTTCTGCGCGCCGGTCTTGCGCAGGCGCAGATAGCCGCCGATGATCTGCACAATATCGGCGCGCTGCTTGACCTGCTGCGTGAAATCGATCATGGAAATCCCACTCTCAGCATAGACGGCATGGGTGGTTCTGCGCCTGGCCGCAGCGCCTCACGACCGCTTCATGCCAACAGACAGTCTTCACCGGCCTGGCTACTGCGTTCGTGCTACTGCGCCCTAGCTACTGCGTCCGGGCCTGTGGCGCTTCGCCGCTGCGTCTTTCCTTGCGCCACAGTTCGCTCACCAGCAGGCCGTGCCAATGTTCGCGTCGGGCACAGGGTCGCCATCCCGCCCGCTCCAGCGCCTGCGCATACTCCGGCAACCGCTGGGGACCGAGGCCGGTGAGCAGACGAAAGACGCGATAGAGAACCGCGACAAGCGCGGCAGCCAGCGGATGCATCCAGCCGCGGGCGGGAATGGCAAACTCCGAGACCACCCAGAGCGTGTCGGGCTGCGTCTGGATATGGAGCAGCCGCGCCAGCCGCGCCACCTCGTCGGTGGTCAGGCAGTCGAGAAAGAAGTGCGTCACGATCAGGTCTACTGCGCTGCTTGCAAGCGGCTTGCCAACCGCCGCGCCTCGCGGCAAAGCCGGGCCGGTCCAGGTTGCCGCGTCCGGGCCGGTCCAGAGGCGCAGATCGGCCTGCTCGGTGGTCAGACGCGTGTCGGCGGCCACGCGCCTGGCGCGACGTGTCACGGCGGCCAGCATCGCTCGGCTGCCATCGATGGCATGTACATGGATCGTGGGGTTGGCCGCCAGCAGGCGCGCCGTGAAGCGCCCGTCGCCGTCGCCCAGCACCAGCGCTTGCCGGCGATCGCGCAGACGATCGAGCCAGTGAAACCGGCAGCGCTCCAGAGCACGGCCAAAGCTCAGATACTCCATCCAGCGATAGGGGCGCGCGAGCCGGTCAAAGTTCGGCGCGTCCTTCGGTTCGTGCCTCGGCGCGGTCATCGCCATCCGCGCAGCAGCAGGGCAAGGGTTGGCGTCAGCGCAGGCAACAGCAGTGTCGGCATCAGCAGGGGCGTCAGCAGCACCAGATCGGCCGCCGCTCGCAGGTGCAGCGGCTCCAGACTGGCTTGCTTCTGATCGAGCCACGCCAGCGCCAGCGCGCTGAGGCCCAGCGCGGCCAGAAACGCGCCAGCCGTCTGCGCCCGAAACGCCACGGCCACTGCCGCCGCGCCCAGCGCCAGACCGCTCAGCGCCAGCGGCAGGGCCACGCCGACCGAAACGCCGCCATCCCAGTGTTCGATGAGCCAGCAGTTGAGCCACGCCAGCAGAAAACACCCCGCCACGGGAGCCACCAGCAGGGCCAGCCCGTGCGCGGAGCGCGTGGCCGCCGGGGCCGCGCAGACCAGCGCAAAGATCAGGCCCACAAACGTCTCTTTCGTCAGCGGCAATCGCGGAGTCCGCCGCCTGCCGCCGGTTGCGGCCGCCGCTGTGGCCCGGCCGCGACTGTGAATGGCGGCAAAGTAGACCAGCGCGGCCAGCGCCAGCACGGAGTTTCGTTCGCGGATCGCCGTCGGCATCTCTCGCAGTACCAGCGCCAGCGCCAGCAGCAGGCTTATCGCCGCCACCGGAGCCAGGATGGCGCGATGTTGCCAGTGGAACCAGTGGCGCTCGCGCAACGGCGCCAGCGCTCGTTTGGCGTCCATCAGCCGGTCGCCCAGATAGATGGCCCAGGTGCCCAGTCCCAGCGCCAGCGGCACCCAAAGCGGCAGCCGCACGTCCACGATCCGCGCCAGCGCTTCACACCAGACCACGGCCACGGTGGGAGCATCCAGACTTGTCAGGTGCCAGGCTGCCAGTGCCTGCCACACCTTCCGGACTTTTCCGCGCTCGTCGGCATCCCGCCGCGAAATCGCCATCCGCGGGTGCGTCGTTTCCTTCAACTGCTCCACAGCTTGATTGTACGGCGCGGTCAGCCGATACAAAGCGGGTTGCGAAGCCTTCTCCATCCTTGTTTCGATGCAGGAAAAATCATCTGCGTCAACCTTGCGGGAACTGCCGCTAGGCTAAGATAAGGCGATGAGCGAATCCTCCCGCACGGACTCGGGCCGCCCTGTCTTCAGCCGCATTCAGCGCCTGCCTCCTTATGTTTTCAACATCACCGCAGAGATGAAGGTGGCCGCGCGCAGACGCGGCGAAGACATCATCGACTTTGGGATGGGCAATCCCGATGGCCCCACGCCGCGCCACATCGTCGACAAGATGATCGAGGCCGCGCAGAAGCCGGTCACGCACCGCTACTCCGTCTCGCGGGGCATTCCCCGCCTTCGCCGCGCCATCACGCACTGGTATCAGACGCGCTACGGCGTGGAACTGGACCCGGAGCGCGAAGCGATCGTCACCATCGGCTCGAAAGAGGGCATCTCCCACCTGTGTCTGGCGATTCTGGACGCCAACGACACCGTGCTTGTGCCCAATCCAAGCTACCCGATTCACATCTATGGCCCGGTCATCGCGGGCGCGCACGTGGTCAGCGTGCCGGTCCACAATCAGGAGCAGTTTCTGGCCGAGCTGGAGAGCCTGATTCCGCGCATGACGCCGCGCCCGCGCGCGCTCATCGTCAACTTCCCGTCCAACCCCACCACGGAGTGCGTGGAGCTGCCGTTTCTGGCGCGGCTGGTCGAGCTGGCCCGCGAGTATGGCTTCTATCTCATTCACGATCTGGCCTACGCCGACATCGCCTTTGACGGCTATCGTCCGCCCAGCGTGATGCAGGTGCCCGGCGCCAAGGATGTGGCCGTCGAGTTTTTTACGCTCTCGAAGAGCTACAACATGCCTGGCTGGCGCGTCGGTTTCATGGTCGGCAATCCGACGCTGGTCGCGGCGCTGGCGCGGCTCAAAAGCTACTTCGACTACGGCACGTTTACGCCGATTCAGGTGGCCTCGATCCTCGCGCTGGAGGGTCCGCAGGAGTGCGTTGCGGAGATATGTGAAACCTATCGCAAGCGCCGCGATGTGCTGGTCGAGGGCCTGAACCGCATCGGCTGGCCGGTGGCTTTGCCCCGGGCGACGATGTTTGTCTGGGCACAGATCCCGGAGCCGTTCCGTCATCTTGGCTCGCTTGAGTTCAGCAAGCTGCTGCTTACCGATGCCAAGGTAGCCGTCAGCCCGGGGATCGGCTTTGGCGAATACGGCGACGGACACGTCCGCTTCTCGCTGATCGAAAACGAGGAACGTACACGCCAGGCGCTGCGCGGCATTCGCTCTCTGCTGTCCCCCGCGACCCGCTGAGGCGTCTGTACCTCGTCCCCCTTGCGCATCAACTACCCGCGCATCTGCATATGGATGGCATCCGTGCCCCGTTCATCGCGTTTTTGCGATGAGCGGGGGTCACAAAGGACGAGTGTCGGGAAGGAGATGCGTCCGATAGAGCCAGAGTACGCGTCCGGCTCAACGTCCTGAATAGTTGGTCTCCATCCACTCCCGATACGCGCCTGAGGTCACTTCCTCGACCCATGCCGGGTTGTCCAGATACCAGCGCACCGTCTTGCGCAGCCCGGTCTCGAAGGTCTCCTCCGGTCGCCAGCCCAGCTCGCGTTCGGCCTTGGTTGCGTTGATCGCGTAGCGCCGGTCGTGCCCCGGACGGTCTGCCACTGTCGTCATCAGCCTGGCGTGCGGGCGGTGCGGCGAGTCGGGCAGAAACTCATCGAGCAGCGCACAGAGCATCGCGACCGTGTCCCGATTTGCCTGTTCGTTCCATCCGCCAATGTTGTACGTCTCGCCCGGCTTGCCGCGCTCGAGCGCCACCCGCAGAGCCGCCGCGTGGTCGCACACATAGAGCCAGTCCCGCACCTGCATTCCGTCGCCATAGATCGGCAGCGGCTCGCCGTGAATCGCGCGATTCAGCACCAGCGGCAGCAGCTTCTCGGGAAACTGCATCGGCCCGTAGTTGTTCGAGCAGTTGGTCACCACCGTCGGCAGGCCATAGCTTTTGTGCCAGGCGCGGACCAGCATGTCGCTGGCCGCCTTGGACGCCGCATACGGGCTGTTGGGACGAAACGCGAAGGTCTCCTCAAACGGCGCGTCGCCCGGCTTCAGCGAGCCATAGACTTCGTCGGTTGAAACATGAAGAAACCGGAAGCGCTGGCGGTCCTGCTCCTCGAGCGTCTGCCAGTAGCCGCGCGCCGCCTCCAGCATCACAAACGTGCCGTGAACGTTGGTATCCAGAAACTCACCCGGCCCCACCAGCGAGCGGTCCACGTGGCTTTCGGCAGCCAGATGCACGATCGCACGCGGCTGGTGCTCGGCGAGCAGCCGGTCGATCAGCTCGCGGTCGCGAATATCGCCGCGCACAAACGTGTAGCCGGCGCGTCCGGCCAGCGGCTCCAGATTGCGCAGGTTTCCCGCATAGGTCAGCTTGTCCAGGTTCACCAGCGGCGTTCCAACGAACGAAAACCAGTCCAGAACAAAGTGGGAGCCGATGAATCCGGCGCCGCCGGTGACAAGAATCGGGCTTGTTGAGTTGAGCATCGTTTCCAGTGTATCCACTTCCGGTTACTCTACCTTTGGCCAGCTCGGCAAGCACGCAAAAAAATCGGCCCCTGGAGCTTCCAGGGGCCAAGTTGCCTTGGTTCTCTCGTCGTGCGAGAGCTTGTTTGGCGGCCTACGGCCTGCGCCGGAGTCACGGAGTGCACAGCCTCGGGGGAGCTGTCGTGCGAAACGATTCCGTGCCTCGGAGAGCGGGCTTACCGGGGAGTTGGCCCGCTCATGGCCGCCAAAGTGTTTTCCATCAATCGCACCTCCACGCTGCGCGTCACATGCTTCGCTCCGGAACCATCACTGTCCTCCGTCGCGTTGCCCAGTGCCACCGCGTGCATGCGATAGATGGGAAGATTGTGCGCCGTCACAAGGTAGCGTTCCACCACCTCATCCAGACGCTCGGAATTCTGAATGCCAAAGCTGCCCGCTCCCGGCGCGTGCGCTGACAGTTCCAGCAGATAGCCCTGCTTGGTCTGGATCGCCTGCGCGAGCTGGTCCAGCTCCTGCTTCTGCTCAGCCGTCAGCGTCAACTGCCCCGGCTTGAAGCTCACCGTCACGGCCTGCTTCTGCGTATACTTGTCGATCCCGCTCACCGTGCCCGTCAGCGACTGCACAGTGCCGGATGCCTGCCCGGCCAGCGTATTGGCCTGCTGCGCCTGCTCACCGGCAGCGGTCGCCGTCTGGTTGGCTGCGTCGGCTGCGCTCTGCGCCTTGCTGATGCCGGCCTGCGCGCGCTGGTCCACGTCCTTGATGTCCTTCGCGTTCTTCGCCGTCGCGCCGTTCAGCTCCTCCACCTGACCCTGGATCGGCTCAAGCTGGTGCCGCACCCACTTCTTCCGCGCAAAGGGGTTGATCCGTCCCCAGAAACCTTCCTTCGCCGGCTGCATCGGCTGAGTATTCGTCGCACTCTGCGAACCCATGCTCGTCGTCGCTGCGCTTGGCGCGCTGTCATTCGTCTGCGCTGCATTCGTCTGCGCGCTCGCCACGCTCATCGCGGCAGCCAGCGCCACCAGCGCCGTCTTCATTCCCAGATTCCCCAGAACTTTCCCCGTCGTTTTCATCACTTTCTCTCCTTGTTCGCCGCCGCTCGGTTCCAGCGGCTGTCAGTCGTGCACGAATTGTTCTTTGAGCGTTGCAGGCGCTATGCCCCGTGCCCTCGACGCCCCGTGTTCCTTGACGCTTTGACTATGAGCAAGCCCGATGCCAAACCGCGCCGGAACCTCGACCGATCCGCGGCTACGCAGGCAAAGTATTCATTTTTATAGAGTTATTTTGATTCAGACGATTCCGCGAACGCCCATCCCCGGCGCCGTGCAGCGTTGCAAACCGTGTAATTTCTTCTCAACCGAGCATTTCTTACGTGTACTCTCGGGACGGCTCCGTGTCTGCCGTGTCTACCGTGCCTCTGCTATCGTGTCTCTGCGCCTGCCACCGTCACCTGCGGATACTGTCCATCCCAGTCCTGCGTCACCTGGTCAAAGATCAGCCGAAAATCCCGCTGCTCGCCTGGCTTGATCGGCGAAGCTGCCACCGGCTCCGTGTCAATATATGGCTCGCGCGCTCGAATCAGGTCCAGCGGCATCGTCGTATTCTGGCTCGCCTCGCCTGCGGCGTTGCGAAAGATCACACGCACACGCACGCCCACCAGCGTCTTGGTGCCCGCGTTGGTCACCTGCCCATCCAGATAGGTCACCTTGCCGCCAGCGAGATTCGACGACTCGCTCATCGCGAAGTGGCTCAAACGCACCTGCGACAGGTAGGCGGCATCGGTCCTCGCCGGAGCGCGTCTGCACCCGATAGGCAATAGCAGCGTAATCGCCAGCGCAGCCGCCGTCGGCAACCACTTTCGGTTCGTCTCTTTGCGGCGGCTTCCAAAGTGGTCCATCGCGATCCTCTCTTTTGCTTCCCCAGCGAATTTTACACCGCGCTTTGCGGCATTCTTTGCTTGCGTCACTCGCATTGACCCCATCTGATTTCGATTTTGCCGCGTACCCAAAGTGCAGCCGCCGCCCGCGATGAAGATTGCATAAATCTCACAACGGGAACGGCACAGCGAGCGTCCAATCCAGTAGCCAGGGCAGCCTTCAGGAGACTTCAAACATGGCATCGCTTTCTTCCCACATCGCATCGGAGTTGGACAGCCCGGCCAGTCGTTCGAGTCAGGCCAGCGCCAGTTATGTCAAATCAGGCGGATGGCTGTATCCGGCAGCGGTCCTCTGTGCCATTCTGCTTTTGCTTGTCGGCTTCTGAGCCGCTATCGAGGACCATCATCGCTCACCCGCGATCGAAGGAAGCGCCACGGCGCGAACGCGCATCTGCCGCATGCAATGCCCTCAGCCAAAGCGGGCGCGTCCTGCGCCCTGGCGAAAGTCCGAGCCGGTCATCTCGACGCGCACGCACATCTCGGCCAGCCGTGACCGCATCCGCTCGCCGATCCGGTCGCCCAGCGTCTCTTCGCGGGCTGCCCGTTGAGCCGCCGCTCCGGTCAGCACTCCTGCCGGCGGCAGATCCGGATAATTCGTGGTAATGATCGTTGTCCGCTTGTCGTTGTAGCGCGTGTTCAGGATCAGCGCCACGGTATCCCACACCCAGTCGGTCGGCTTCTGCGCGCCCAGCTCGTCCAGCACCAGCACCTCAGCCTCAAAGACCGGGCGCAGCACCTCCAGTTCGGTCGAGTTTACCTGCGGGTTATAGCTGTGCTGAATCTCCTTCAGCAGCTCGCGATAGTCATAGAACAGTCCCGGCACGCCCTTTTCTTCCATCAGCGCCAGCAGCATGCCCACGGCCAGATGCGTCTTGCCCACGCCAATCGACCCGGTCAGCAGCAGCCCTCGACCCTCCGTCTCCACCGGATAGCCCTCGACAAACCGCCGCGCCATCGCGAGCGACCTTCCGAGCGAAGCATCCGCCGACGGCAGCACGGTGAAGCTCTCGAGGACGCAATGCTCATAGCGCTTGGGAATCCGCGCCGCCTTCACGCGAAACCGTTGCCGAAGCTGCTGCTGGCAGGCGCAGGGCCGCGCCACACGCCGCCCCTCGGCGTCGGTCACCAGCATCATTCCCGCCCCGCCGCAGGCCGCGCACTCGTTCCCGTTCTGTTCGTCCATCTGCTCGTTCATGCCACCCTCAGAATAGTCCATATCCCCTTACAAGCCGGGCGCGAGAAACAAGGGCGCGGGTGCACCAGGTCTCGCTTCTGAGCCCCGGGATCGTCCTCAGCCATCCCGCCCGCGCGACCACCGGGAGCGTAACCACTGACCGTGGCGAGCGCAGGCCGCGTCTGCTGCATGCAATGCCAGGTTGTCATTCCCGCGGAGAATCTGCTTTTCGGTCGTGTGCTCATCTCAATTCAAAAGCCGGATTCGACCTTCGCGAGCACTTTATTTTTATCGTATTTTGATCCACACACCGAAGGATAGCTGTAAATCGTTGAAAATAATACATTCAAAAAAATAAGTTGACAAATAATAGATAATGAGATCATTATGGTGATGGGTACTGTACAACTCAAACGGAGGAAATCAATGTCACGACTCTTGATCGCAAGCCTTCTGCTTTCATCTTCTGTCTTCTCCGCATCGGCCATGGCAAGCGCGCCGAGCACGGACGTTCCCACCTCCAACCCGACCGTGGCTTCGGCCTACGTCGCTCCCCACCTTTTGAATCCGACCGAACTCCACGTCGCGGCCTCTGACCTCACCGAGGGCACGCCCGCCAATGCTTCCATGATCGTCCGCGCCGACATCGATGCTTACGGACACGCGAAGAACGTTCGCGTCCTGCGCACCTTTTCGCCGGAGATGAGCTTCCGCGTCGCCCAGGCCATCAGCCGCGCTCGCTTCCAGCCTGCCACCTTCAACAACCACACCATCTCGGCTCCGCTGAATCTGGTTGTCAGCGTCCAGCGCTAGTTTTTCAGTCCGTCTTTCAGATCACGGCCCGCAGGGTGGCGCGCTTCAGCGCAACGCCAGGCGGGCCGTCTGTTGTTGGATGGGTTCATTTTCCGTTCCATCATTCCGCCGGATGGACAGTCAACACAATCCGGCGATATGAGGTTAAACGCGGCGTTCCGTCATCGGTGACAGCCAGGATGATGTGCATCACTCCGGCACCATGGCAGGGAGCCAGGCCAGAAATCCACATCGGACTGCATGCGGAAATGGCCCGCACTTTCGCAACTGCAGTGGTGCCGCCAATCACTTCCACGCTTGCCCCGTGCTGTCCCGTCAGTCCGGCTTCAGGGTACAAAAACCACTGGTAGCTGAGTTTCTGATGATCCGGATCATGGGTTGCCGACGCATCAAGCGGGATTGTTTGCCCGACTGTGGCGTCCACAAAGATGGGTCCGCTGCCGCTGCTGCCATTCACCACCACGATCGGCGGATGATTCGCATGCGCGAAATCGCGAACGGTCCAGTCCATGCGCGCGGCAAAATCGTTCTGGAAGGCGCTGCGCCAGCGCCAGATCGTCGCCTGATCGGAGACGTGTTCGTGGCCGTCCATGCCCTCAACCGCATCCTGCGATGTCGTGCGTGCAAACTCGTCCCCGCCCTGGGTCCAGATTGGATGCGTCTCTCCGTAGGGCTGCAAAAAAACGTACCGTCCGCCCCATCCGCCCCAGTCCGGACGCATCGCTCCGTCCAGTCCGTTGTCGATCAGATTCAGAAAGCTTGGCGTATCGCCTTCCATGATGAACATGTACTTTGGATATTTCGCGCCAAGCGGGCCTTTGCTGCGGATATTCCTGTCCAGCCAGTCGTTGGTCACCACAGAAAAATCCGCTCCATCGCCGTTGCGATAGTAGCGATCGCCGCTGATCCCGGTCCAAGTAGCCAGATAGTAGCCGCTGGAGTCTGGCATGCTGGGCGTAACCATGTAGTCCAGCGCAGGAAAGTGTCTGCGAATCCACGGTCCTGCGTCATCCTGATCGGAGATGGAATACACGCGAAGCCGCTTCACCAGCGCATCCAATCGCGCTGCAGAGACGGACT
>JAJZEA010000078.1 GCA_021851335.1 Acidobacteriota bacterium
TGACCGAGTTGTATGAGCCAAGTCTGCTGGAGCATCACATCCAACTTCACGTGGAAGAAAACGCAGAGATTCTTCTTGACGCAGACGCGGGTCTGTTTCAGCGCTTGCTCGCCAATCTGATGGACAATGCGGTGCGCCATCTTCCCTCCGGATCCAATGTATGGATTGCACTGCGCCAGGAGCAGGAGTTTGTGAGCCTACGGGTATGGGACGACGGACCTGGATTCCCGCCGGAAGTGGGTTTGTGCCTTTTTGAAAAACACGCCAAAGGCACCGCCTCACACGGGTACGGCCTTGGACTGGCTTTTGTTCATGCCGTCGTAACCGCTCATGGTGGACAGATCGTTGGAAGCAACCTGGAAACAGGCGGTGCGCAACTTACCATCATGATTCCGGCTCGCGCGGAGAGGCTGAGTGAATCCACTTTCCTGGCCGTTTGAACTCGATGCACCGACAGCGCTCGTACCGTCTGGCGAGACTGTCATCCGAACGAACTCGGTCACAAGCAACTTTTTCGCGCACACTGGGTCTGAAAGACGTTGGGGGTTGGATGCCATGAGAACTCGATGGATCGCAGTCGCACTGGTTGGAATTGGATTGTCGGCATGGGCGCAGAACAACACAAACACCCGGGACATCGCCCGCGTTGGCACCATCAATTACATCGAAGGCACAGCCTATCTGCAGGGCAAACGGATCAAACAGTCGGAGGTCGGCACGGCAGTGCTGAAAATGGGCCAGATGCTGACCACCGGCGATGGTCGCGCGGAGATTCTCCTTACCCCGGGAGTCTTTCTGCGCACCGACGACAACAGCGCGATCCGCATGGTCTCACCACGCCTGTTGCAGACGCAGGTTGAACTCGTCCAGGGCAAGCTCGCCGTCGAGGTCGATGAGATTCACCCGGAAAACGATCTGGAAATCCTCGTCGGCGGCGTGCGCACCCAGATGCTCAACACCGGCTACTACGAGTTCGACGCCGCGCATCCCCAGGCGATGGTCTTCAAAGGCAAAGCCGCCGTTAACCTTGGCGACGACAAATACAACGTGGTGAAAGCTCATCATGAGCTTGCGCTCGCTGGCAACAACATGACCGCCAAGCCCAAGGATTTCAACCCCACCGCAGCTCAGGACGATCTTTATCACTGGAGCACCCTGCGCTCGCAATACCTGGCCGAAGCCAACAACGAACTCGCCCAGGAATATGGTGACATGCCCGGCTTTGAGCCGGGCTGGTTCTGGGATCCGTACGGTTTTGACTTCACCTATATCGGCATGGGACCGCTTTGGAGTCCCTTTGGATTTGGCTTCTTCCCGCCCTGGTATGGCGGCTTTGGCGGCGGCTTCTATGGCGGTGGTTTCTATGGGCGCGGCGGATATGGGCGCGGCGGATATGGGCGTCCCGGCTTTGGCGGCGGCGTGGCTCATGTAGGCGGAGGCATGCGCGGCGGTGGTGGTGGCGGCGGACATCGATAGCCGGTGGCTGCATCCGGCAGCTTCGCCCGACTTCGCAAAGATGCGCGTCTCGCACGTAAGATGAAGTTGTGACCACTTCACCCCAGACTCTGCCCCCGTTTGCGTTGCAACCGCAGTTCGTCGCCCGCATCTGGGGCACGCGCGACCTGAGTGCCTGGTATCCGGAGATGGCCCCGGGCGAACCCATCGGCGAGGCCTGGCTGAGCGGCGACGCCTGCCTGGCGCACAGCGGCCCGCTTGCAGGGCAGACGCTTGGCCGAATCTTCGCCGAAGATGCACCCCGGATGATCGGCGTGGCCTCTGCCGATTCGCCACTGCTCATCAAAATCCTCTTTGCCCAGGAAAAGCTCAGCGTTCAGGTGCATCCCGACGATGCCATGGCGCAGCGCAAAGGATTTCCGCGCGGCAAGACCGAGTGCTGGTACGCGCTGGAAGCAGCGCCTGGTGCCGAAGTTGCCTGCGGATTGAAGCCCGACGCAACGCTTGCCGCCATCGAAGCCAGCCTGCACGACCAGACCCTGGAAAACTGGCTCAATGCGCTGCCCGTCTCCACCGGCGAGATGATCTTCGTCGATGCCGGAACGGTGCACGCCATCTGGCCCGGCTCCGTGCTGCTGGAGACGCAGCAGAACTGCGATCTTACCTATCGCCTCTACGACTACGGCAGGCCGCGCCCGTTGCACATTCAGGAATCGCTTGAAGCCCTGCGCCTGCACACGCGGGCCGGAAAGATTCCGCCCGTCGTCCAGCGTGATCGCACCGTTCTGCTGGACAGCACATACTTCCGCATCGAGAAGCTGGCGTTCAGCGGCGGCCTCAACAGCTCGCAGCTCCTGAACCCGGACGAAGCGCCCGCGTTGAGCTACCTCTTTGCTGGCCGCCATCGCATCACGGTCAAAACAGCACAGCAGGAAACCGTTCCCTGGCCCGCCAATGCGCTGCTTGCCGTTCCCGCTTGCTGCGAAGCGTTTCAGCTCAGCAGCGCCGAGCCAGCCGAAGTGATTCGCATTGTGGCCAGCCAGCCGCTCACAAGCTGACACCGCGCCGCCCCACAGGAGACCAGCCATGAAGGCTGAATCGGGAACTGTCTATCTCGTCGGCGCCGGTCCGGGCGATCCTGACCTGCTCACTGTCGCGGCTGTGCGCCTGCTGCAACAGGCCGACGTGATGCTCCACGATGACCTCGTGAACCCCGCCATTCTGGCCCTTGCGCATGAAAAGGCAGAGGTGGTGAACGTGGGCAAGCGCTGCGGGGCCAAGAAAATCTCGCAGCCGCAGATCAACAGCCTGATGATCGAGCATGCGCGCGCCGGAGGCAGCGTCCTCCGCCTGAAGAGCGGCGACCCGCTCGTCTTTGGTCGCGCCGGTGAGGAGATACGCGCGCTGCTTGCCGCGCGAGTTCCCTTTCGCGTTGTTCCCGGCATCAGCGCCGCATTTGCCGCCGCCGCCGCCGCCGGATTTTCCATGACCGACCGCGGCGGCGCGTCCCGTCTGATTCTGGAATCCGGACATCACGCCGAGGAGCGTCCGTCTGCCGACGGAGATCCGCACCACGCCACCACGCTTGCACGCTACATGCCTGGCGCCGATTATCGCCACACGCAACAGGAGCTGCTGCAAGCCGGCTGGCTGCCCTCGACGCCCATCGTTCTCGTCTCCTGCGCCGGACAGCCCGGCCAGCAGATTTGCCGGACCACTCTTGCTGCGTTACCGGAGACTTCGCCGTTGCCCGCGCCCACCGTTTTGATCGTCGGCAAATCCGCCGCGCACGCGCTCGACCCTGCAAATGGAAGATAACGCAGATTCGGTCATCATCGCCGAGGAGGGTATTCATGGAAATGTTCCCCATCTTTCTCAAACTGGAGCAGCGCCCATGCCTCGTCGTCGGCGCCGGCACCATTGCCGCGCCCAAGATTGAAAGCCTGCTGCGCGCCGGCGGCATCGTCACCGTCGTCGCACCCGAGGCATCCGCGGAGTTGGCCGCCGCGGCCGCAATGCAGCACTTCCATTGGCGTGCAAAGGAGTTTGAGCCAGCCGACCTTGACGGCGCATTCCTCGTCATCGCCGCCACTGATCGCCAGCCCGTCAATCATCACGTCGCCGAACTGGCGCGTGCGCGCAACATCCTCTGCAACTCCGTGGACGATCCTCCGGATTGCGATTTTTTCTATCCCTCCGTCGTGCGCCGCAACGATCTCCAGATCGCCATCTCCACCGCCGGCAAAAGTCCCGCGCTGGCGCAGCGTCTGCGCGCTGAGATCGACGCACTGCTCGATGAAGATGCCGGTCAATGGCTGGATGCGCTGGGCGAAACGCGGCAGAAGATTCTCAACGCATTCTCTGCTGCGGAGGAACGAAAACAGGCCCTGCATCTGCTGGCGCAGCGCGAAGCCTGCGAACCGGAAAACTGCCCAGTGCAGGCACTGCTGCGGCAGATTGCGCCCACAGCGCCCGCGTCGGCAGCGGTGGTCAGGCAGACTCAGTAAAGATTGCCCGCGACCTGCTCGGCTGCGGCTTCGAGCAGCGTCGGTGCGCTCGGCTCGGACGCAGGATCGACGGCCCATCGCGCCGCGGGATGGTGCACGCTCTCCGACGGCAGATTCATGCCTTCCAGAGTGAACCATCGGTTGCGCACTCTGCCGGTGATCGTGATCGGTTGCGCTCTTCCACGGCACTCCTCGGCTTCATTTCCGATTCCGCTCAACGGCTTTGCATGACCGCTGCACGGCTTCTCCGCCGTTGCCGAGACGCGCAGCAGCAACTGCGCTCCAGCTTCCGACCTTGTCGTGGGCCTTGTCTCCGCTTTCGACTCTGTCGGCTGGAAGATGCAGCTTCCACTGCCATCTTCCTTGCTTTGCACCTGCACCACTGCGGGAACTCCCAGCAGATGCGACGCAGTTCCGATGGCGAGCCACGGACAGGCTGCCGCAGAATGAGCAGGACTCGAAGGCGCAGCGGCAGAAGGCGCAATGGCAGACTGGCCCACCGCGGAAATTGTCCCCAGCGCAAGCGCGGCAATCAAGAGGAGCTTCAACGTTGGCTCCCGGTTTGCGGCGGCACCGGTTTCAGCTCGACCGAGCGCAGAACGGTGCCGCCCTCCTGCAGTACGTACAGCCGATTCACATCCAGGTCGCGGAAGTGATCGACCTGCCCGCTCAGCCAGCGCACCTGTACCTGGGTCACCTTCGTCGCCTGCTCCAGCCCGAAGTGCAGACGTAGATCGTTCTGCGAAAAATAGCTGCCGCCGCTGCGCAGCTCATCCATCTGCACCAGCGGGCGCTCCGCCTTGGGATCGGTCTGCGCCGTCACGATCACCTTGCTGCCGATGCCCGAGCGATTGGTCTTCGTCCCCACCAGGCCGATCTTGATCCAGTTGCGTTGGAGCGTCGAGTCGCAACGCAGCAACTGCGGACGCCAGTTGATGCAGTTCACCACCACGTCGATGTCGCCATCGTTGTCGAAGTCGCCAAAGGCGCAGCCGCGCGCAGGAGCATTCTCCATGATTCCCGGACCCGCCTGATTCGTCACCTCTTCAAAGCGGCCGTTGCGCAGATTGCGATAGAGATATTTGTGCTCCGCGTAGCGCAGGTCCGACTTCGACTGGTCCACCTCCGGATAGACGTGCCCGTTGGACATCAGAATGTCGGGCCAGCCGTCGTTGTCCATATCGAAAAATCCCACGCCCCAGCCCAGCAGCCGCGTATTCACACCCAGGCCGCCGGGATAGGTTCGATCTTCAAAGTTGGCATCGCCCAGGTTGGTATACAGCGAATCCGTGTCGCCGGCGAAGTTGGTCTTCACCACGTCGAAGTTGCCGTCACGATTGTAGTCGCCGATGGAGACGCCCATGCCCGCCTGCGGCTTGGCTTCTGCGGAAAGCGCTGCGCCGGATTCCACGGCAATGTCGCGGAACGTTCCGTCCTTCTGGTTTTGATAGAGTGTCGCCGGAGCCGAGTCGTTGGCGACGTAGATATCCGGCCATCCGTCGCCGTCCAGGTCCGACGCCGCCACGCTCAGTCCATAGGTGCCGATCGCCGTCCACATTCCGGACTTTTCGCTCACGTCGGTAAATCGTCCCTTGCCGTCGTTGTGGTAAAGAATGTTCTTCCCACCCGGCAGACCGGGCGGTCCACACGCAACCAGAATGCCCTTGTATGTGCATGGTCCGTCTTCCGGCAGCGGAGCCGTCTTCAGGTCGAAGTCCACGTAGTTGGCGACAAACAAATCCAGATGTCCGTCCTTGTCGTAATCCACAAACGTGCAGCCTGTGTTCCAGCGAATCTTCGGCCCCGGCTGGATCAGTCCCGCCTCTGCCGTCACGTCGGTAAACTTGCCATCGCCATGATTGCGATAGAGCGCGTTCTGTCCGTAGTAGGTCACGAACAGATCGTCCAGGCCGTCGTTGTCATAGTCGCCCACGCAACACGCCTGCCCCCATCCCGTCTTCAGCTCCAGGCCGGAACCGGCCGAGACATCCGTGAACGTGCCGTCGCGATTGTTCTTGAAGAGCCGGCAATGCGGCTCCTGGCCTTTGGGGAAACCCTCCAGACGCCATCCGTTCACAAAGAAAAGATCGACCCAGCCATCGTGATCGTAGTCGTAAAACGCAACGCCGCAGCCGGTGGTCTCCAGCAGATATTTGTTTTTGAATTCGCCTCCATAGATCGTCTTCGCGTTCAGCCCGGACTGCACCGCGACATCCACAAAGCTGACGCCGAGCGGTGTGCCTTCAATGGGAGACTTCGGACCCGGCGGCGGTGGCGCCGCCGCTGCGTCGTAGCTGCGCTCCTGCGGTCCAATCTTGATTGGAGCAGAAGCCGCGCCGGCACTCTGGCCCGGCGCCGACGGGTTCTGCGGCATCGCGACGGCCAGAATATCTTCCAGCGAAAGCACCAGCGCCGTGCGGCTGAGCGACTTCAAAAAACGGCGGCGATCCAACGAATTCAGCATGCAACGCTCCGATGGAAAATCATGGTTTCTGCCCGTTCGGCGTCGGTGGCGAACTCTGCACCGTATGGAGAATCGTCGGCATCGCCAACTCTCCAGCGGCATGAACGTGCCACGGATCGCTCTCGATCGAAATCTCCGGATGCCTGCTAAGGTAGTCGAGCGAATAGGTCGGCGCGCCCGGGTCGATGCGCTTGATCGTATACTGCTCCGCCTCATGCCGCGCCAGTTCCTTTTGCCCCTCGCGGCGATAGAGAATCGACAGATTGTAGTGCGCCGCCAGATCGTCCGGATCGATCGACTGCAACGCGCGGAACTGCGCAATCGCATCCGCCGGTCGATGCTGCTGATAATAGGAGATGCCAAGCTCGCGTCGCGCATCGCGGCTCTGCGGATACTGCGCCACCACCTCCTGCAGGTCCGCCACTTCGCGCTGCGAATGTCGCTGCCGACGCTCCACCAGCGCCAGATAATAGAGCGCTCGCGCATCTTTCGCGTGCAGGTTCAAGGCTTTTTCCAGCGGCATGCGCGCCTTGTCATAGCGCTCCCAGTCGATGTACGTCAGGCCCAGGTTGACCCAGCCGTCTTTGTAGTCGGGTCGCAGCGCCAGCACGCGCTGAAATGCGAACTCGGCCTGCGGATATTGAAGCTGATCGAGCAGCGCAATCCCCAGATCGTTCCACCGCATCCAGTCCGGATTGGCGTTCTGGTTTTCCATCGCATCGGGCGCGCCGGTGCGATTTTCACCCACCTGCACCGTGCGCGTCTCTGCGGCCAGCACCACCACCGGATACGCCGGATGATCCTTGCCCAGCACGTTGTTCATATAAGACTGGCGAAGATGTCGATAATCGACGCGCGCCGTCATGTGCAGCGCTCCCGTCAGCCCTGGCGGAATCTGGAAACGATAGCGCACCAGCGCGGAGCTGCCCGACTGAATCGTGTTGTCGTAGGCATTCAGGTGAATCGCCCACACCTTGTGGTTGTCCACAAACTCGCCCGTCACATCCACCGGACGATTGGTGAAGCTGTGCGCGCCACGCTCCAGCGAGCCATCCGGACGCAGATATCCGCTGTGAAAGAGCGTCTGCCCTGCGCCATTGGTCACCGTAAACTCCACCCACGCTTGATAGAGATCGCGCACCTCGGGAATGAGCGAATGACCGATGCCCGTGTTCTGGATCACCACCCAGGCATCGACGACGCGACCCGCGGGCAGGGTAAATGCCTGTGTGCCGAGCGGCGCGATCAGGTGCATCGCGTCTTCGCTTCCATCCTCTGCATCTCCGGTGTCTGCGCTTTTGCCTGCGCTGCCCGGATGAAAATCCGGATCATGAATCCGCAAACCGGCGATATCGACATTCAGATAATTTCCGCTGCGCAGGAA